>NZ_JBIAHS010000005.1:0-195938 GCF_042870755.1 Streptomyces sp. NPDC006365 | reverse complement strand
GGGGGGGGGGGGGGGGCCCCTGATGGTCCCATCCCGACCCGGGGGGGGGCAGGGGGGGGGGGGGCGTTTGGGGCGGGTTAAAAAAAAAACGGGGGGGGGGGGGGGGGGGGGGGGGGCGGGGCCACCCCCCCCACGGCGCTTGCGCGTTGTATGCGGCACGCAGCCGCCTCAGCGGCCGGCGCCTCCGTCAGCGTTAGGACCGGCGTAGTCCTCGCCGTATGCGCCCTTGGCGGGACGGCGGCGGCGCATGGGGGGTTCGACGCCGTCGGCGAGGCGGCGGGCGGTGAGCAGGAACCCGGTGTGCCCGATCATGCGGTGGTCGGGGCGGACGGCGAGGCCCTCGATGTGCCAGTTGCGGATCATCGTCTCCCAGGCGGTCGGCTCGTTGAAGCAGCCGATCTCGCGGATGGACTCGACGGTCCGGGCGAGCTGGGTGGTGGTCGCGACGTAGCTGCACAGGATGCCGCCGGGGACGAGTGCCTTGGAGACGGCCTCCAGGCACTCCCAGGGAGCCAGCATGTCGAGGATCACACGGTCGACGTCCGTGTCCGACAGGTTGTCCTGGAGGTCGCCGACCGTGAGCTGCCAGGCGGGGTGCGGGCCGCCGAAGTAGCGCTCCACGTTGGCTTGGGCGATCTCGGCGAAGTCGGCGCGGCGCTCGTAACTGTGCAGCATGCCGTGGTCGCCGATGGCGCGTAGCAGGAAGCTGCTGAGCGAGCCCGAGCCGACACCGGCTTCCACGACGCGGGCGCCGGGGAAGATGTCGGCGAAGGACAGGATCTGCCCCGCGTCCTTGGGGTAGACCACGGCGGCGCCGCGGGGCATGGACAGGACGTAGTCGGGGAGCAGGGGGCGCAGCGCGAGGTAGGCGACGTTCCCCGTGGTGCGGACAACGCTGCCCTCGGGGGCGCCGATCAGCTCGTCGTGCGGGAAGGACCCCTTGTGGGTGTGGAAGTTCTTCCCGGCTTCGAGCGTGAACGTGTAGTGGCGTCCCTTGGGGTCAGTGAGCTGGACCTGGTCCCCGACCTTGAAGGGCCCGCGTCGGCGGGCGGCACCGGTCGGTTCGGACATGTGACCAGCCTACCGGCCTGGGCGCGGGCCGCGGACCACGCGCGCGTGCGCCTGAGTTCAGCTGGGTCTGGCCATGGCCTTCACGAAAGCGCGCTCGACGTCGGCCGCGGACAGGACACCGTAGATCTCGCCGGACTCCTCCACCACCAGGTACTCGGTGGCGGGGGTGGCCCGCAGGACGTCGAGGAGCTCCTCGCCCGCGAGTTCGGCGGAGATCCGCATGCCGTCGGTGAGTTCCTGGGCGAGGCCGCTGACCGCGACCCAGGGGCGGCGGTGCTCCGGTACGCCGACGATGGCGGCCTCACGGACGAGGGAGAGGGGTTCCCCGTGGGCGTCGACCACGACCAGGGCGCGGGCGCCGGCGTCGTTGGCGCGGCGCAGCGCTTCGGAGAGCGGGGTGTCGGTCTGTACGGGGACGGCACGGCGGGTGAGTGAGCGGGCGCGCAGCTCCGGGAGGTGTTCCCTGAGCCGGGCCATGCGGAGGCTGTTTCCGGCGCCGGTCCAGATGATCGCGGCGAGGATCGCGGCGAGCAGGGCGTCCATGACGGTGTCCATGCCGCCGATGTCCTCGGCTTCGGCGCCGAGCGCGCCGGACTGGGTGAGCAGGGGCAGCCCGATCAGTACGGAGATCGCGAGGGCGCGGCCGACCCAGGCGGCGGCGATGGTGCCGCTCATCGGCTTGCCGGTGATCTTCCAGACGACGGCGCGGAGCATACGGCCGCCGTCGAGGGGCAGGCCGGGGAGCAGGTTGAACGCGGCGACGATCAGGTTGGAGATCATCAGGCCGGCCAGCAGTACGCCCGGCACGGTGCCCGGCTCGACGGTCAGCAGGGCGAGGTAGAAGAGGCCGGCGAGGACGAGGGAGAGCAAGGGGCCGACGAAGGCGAGGATGAACTCGCGGCCCGGGGTCTCGGACTCCTTCTCGATCTCGGAGACGCCGCCGAAGAACTGCAGCTGGATGCGGCGCACCGGCAGTTTGAAGCGCAGGGCGGCGACCGTGTGGGCCAGTTCGTGGACGAGTACGGAGGCGTAGAAGGCGACCGCGAAGAAGAGGGACACGAGGTAGCGGGCGCCGCCGAGTTCGGGCAGTACGCGCTCGAGCTGGCCGCCGAAGACCCAGGTGATGAGTGCCGCGACGAGGAACCAGCTGGGCGCGACGTACACGGGCACCCCGAACGGGCGGCCCATGAGCAGCCCGCCACCGGGTCCCTTGCGGCGCGGTGGCGGCTGGGGTCCGGAGCCGCCGCTTCCCGCAGGGGGCCGAGCGTCCGGGCCACCGCCGTCGGGGCCGGAACCATCCGTGCCCTCGCCACCTCGGCGGGCCACAGCCGACTCCATCGAGCCGTCCTGCTCTCCGGGCGGGACGCCCGCAGCCGAGGGGCCTGCGGCGTCCCCCGTCCTGCCGGAGCGGCGGGTGGATGAGGGCTGCTTCTCCCAAGCCATCGTGTCCGTCGGGTCGTTGGGGGCGGTGGTGTCGGTGGGGTCCGGGCGGCGGTCGTCGTTGGCCGAGTCCCCATCGGGGCGCGGGTGTGCGGTGGTGGCGTCCGGCATCGCGGGGTGCTCGGTCGCTCCGTCCGTTCCGGATCGCGGCTGCCCGCTCCCGCCGCTCTCGTCCACGATGTCCCCTCGTTCGACGCGTCTCCCGCTCACGATCATGCAGGGCGAGAGGTTCTGCCGTCGATGGTATGCGGCCGTCGCGGTGCGTTTCGCCCCGGCACCCCCACTGTTTCCCGCCCGTTGTGCACATCCTGCAGGTCACTGTGTGTGGCGTTGTCAGTGGCGCGCCGTAAGGTCTGTCGTCATGGAAACCAGTACCGACGAAGGTGTCGCGCGACCGGACAGCGGCATGGGCTCCGGCACCTCGTCCAAGGCCACTGTGGCCGTGCCCCCGGCCTCGTTGTCGCCGTCGCGTGCGGGTGACTTCATGCAGTGTCCGCTGCTGTACCGGTTCCGGGTGATCGACAAGCTGCCCGAGAAGCCCAGCGAGGCGGCTACGCGCGGCACGCTGGTCCACTCGGTCCTGGAGCGGCTCTTCGACGCCCCGGCCACCGAGCGCACGGTGCCACGCGCGAAGTCGCTGATCCCAGGTCAGTGGGACCGGCTGCGTACGGCGAAGCCGGAGCTGGCCGAGCTGTTCACCGACGCCGACGAGCAGGCGGCGGGCGAGCGGCTGGCTCGCTGGCTCGCCGAGGCCGAGCAGCTTGTCGAGCGCTGGTTCACGCTGGAGGACCCGACCCGCCTCGAACCCGCCGAGCGCGAGCTGTTCGTGGAGGCCCAGCTCGACTCGGGCCTGAAGTTGCGCGGCATCATCGACCGGGTCGATGTGGCGCCGACGGGCGAGGTGCGGATCGTGGACTACAAGACGGGCAAGGCGCCAAGACCGGAATACGCCGAGGGCGCGCTGTTCCAGATGAAGTTCTACGCCCTGGTGGTCTGGCGCCTGAAGAAGGTCGTCCCGCGCCGCCTCCAGCTCGTCTATCTCGGCAGCGGTGACGTCCTGACGTACGACCCGCTGGTCGCCGACCTGGAGCGGGTCGAGCGCAAGCTGCACGCACTGTGGGACGCGATCCGGCTGGCCACCGAGACCGGCGACTGGCGACCGCGGCCCACCAAACTGTGCGGCTGGTGCGACCACCAGGCGGTATGCCCGGAATTCGGTGGCACTCCCCCGCCCTATCCGCTGCCGGTGAGGGCGCCCGACACGGACTCGGCGGGGGGTCCGGGGGCCGCCCCCCTGGAGACGCAGTCGCTCCCGGTCAGGGCACCGGACCCGGACTCGGCCGGGGGTCCGGGGGCCGCCCCTCGCGAGACGTAGCCGCTGCCGGTCAGGGCGCCCGACCCTGGCGGAGCCCAACAGGGCAGAATGGGGCCGGACTAGCGAAGGAGACTTACGTGGCCATCCGTGTCCTACTGGTCGACGACCAGCCGCTGCTGCGAACCGGCTTCCGGATGATCCTGGAGGCGGAGCAGGACATCGCGGTCGTCGGCGAGGCCGGAGACGGCCTCCAGGCACTCGACCAGGTACGTGCCCTGCAGCCCGATGTGGTTCTGATGGACATCCGTATGCCGCGGATGGACGGTGTCGAGGCGACCCGGCAGATCACCGGCCCCGGCCGGGACGGACCCGCGAAGGTCCTGGTGCTGACCACCTTCGACCTCGACGAGTACGTGGTGGAAGCACTGCGTGCGGGCGCCAGCGGCTTCCTGCTCAAGGACGCCCCGGCCAACGAGCTGGTGCAGGCGATCCGCGTGGTCGCCGCGGGCGAGGCGATGCTCGCGCCGAGCATCACACGCCGGCTGCTCGACAAGTACGCGGGGCATCTGCCCTCGGGTGACGAGCCGGTGCCGGACACCCTGCACACGCTGACCGATCGGGAGGTCGAGGTGCTGAAGCTGGTGGCCCGCGGCTTGTCGAACGCGGAGATCGCCGCAGACCTCTTCGTCAGCGAGACCACGGTCAAGACACACGTGGGCCACGTCCTCACCAAGCTGGGCCTGCGTGACCGCGTACAGGCGGCGGTGTACGCGTACGAGAGCGGACTGGTGCGCCCCGGCGCGCAGTGACCGACCGCGCACCCGTATACGGCGATGGCCGCCCCTTTCCGAAGAACAGGGGCGGCCATCGCCGTATACGCACAACCGGCAGACCGTCAGTCCTTGCTGATCTCCCAGAACCGGAACACGGTCGACGCGTCCAGGCAGTACTCCAGGCCGTACACGTTGTCGCGAACGACCGCGTACTGCTTGGCCTGCCAGATCGGGAGGACCGGGACTTCCTCGGCGACGATGTCCTGGAGCTGCCCGTACTGCTGCTCGGTCGAGGAGCGGTCGCTCAGGGCGGCGGTCTCGGGGATGAGCTGCCCGGTGACCTTGGAGTTCGTGTAGCCGTTGCCGAGCACGTTGCCCTCGCCGAAGAACGGGGCCGTGAAGTTGTCCGGGTCGGGGTAGTCCGGCACCCAGCCCTTCACGTACACGCCGTACTTGCCGGCCTCGATGTCCTTCTCGTACTGGTCGTAGGCGACCGATTTCACGCTCGCGTCGAACAGGCCGCTGGCGTTGAGCTGCTCGGCGATCGCCTCGAACTCCTGGTCCGTGGACGGGCCGTAGCGGGTCGGCGTCGACCAGAGGGTCAGCTTCACTTTCTCGGTGATGCCGTCGGCACGCAGCTCGTCCTCGGCCTTGGTGCGCGAGGGGCGGGCGCCGTAGGTGTCGAAGAAGGCCGTGTTGTGGCCGGTGATGCCGGCCGGGATGATCGAGTACAGCGGTGTCGCCGTGGAGTCGTAGACCTCCTCGACGAGGGCCTCGCGATCGAGGAGGTGGGCGATCGCCTTGCGGACGCTCAGCTTGCCCGCGACCGGGTCCTGGGTGTTGAAGACCAGGTGCTGCACCTCGGCGCTGGAGCCCTCGATGACGTCGATGCCCTGGCTGGTGGACGTGTCGTTCTCGATGTCCGCGACGTCCTGGGCGGCGAGCCCGCGGTAGGCGACGTCGACCTTGGTGTCGGTGAGGGCCTTGCGCAGGCGGGAGCGGTCGCCATGGAAGAACTTGAGGGTCACGCCGGAGTTCTGCACGTCGGCGTTGCCTTCGTAGTTCTCGTTGACCGAGAACACGGCCTCGTCCTCGCTGAAGGAGTCGAGTTGGTACGGGCCCGAGCCGACGGCCTCGCCGTCCTCGCGCAGCCCGTCCGCGTCGTACTCCTGGTGGTTCACGATCGAGCCGGCGCCGGAGGCGATCTTGCTGGGGAAGGTGGCGTCGGGGACCTTCAGTTGGAAGACGACCGTCTTCTCGTCCGGCGTCTCGACCTTGTCGAGCATGGGGAACATGATCGCGGGGCCGTCGGCGTCGTTGATCTTCATCATGCGGTCGAAGGAGAACTTGACGTCCTCGGAGGTGAGTTCGTCACCGTTGCTGAACTTCAGGCCGTCGCGCAGGGTGCACTTATAGACCCTGGTGTCCCCGTCCGTGAAGGAGCACGACTTCGCGGCTTCCGGCTCCGGTTCCGTGCCGCCCTTGGGGAAGCTCAGCAGGGACTGGAAGACGTTGTTGAACAACAGCCAGGAACCCGGGTCGTAGCCCGAGGCGGGGTCGGTGGCCAGGACCTCGTCGGTCATCCCGATGACGACGGACGAGCCGGTGCCGCCGGAGTCACCCGACTGGGAGCCGCAGCCGGTCAGCAGAGTGCCTGCCAGCGCTGTCGCTATGGACAGAACCGGCCATGTGGTGCGCATGTTCACGTACGTGTGCCTTGTCGTCGGTCTGAGAAATCGAGGGTTTGCGAAATCGAGAGAAGCCCGGTCAGCCGCCATCGTCGCGTGGGGCGGGCTGCTGACGGCGCGGTGGGTCAGCGGCCGGCGCCGCGGCCCAGCTCCCAAAGCTGGAGCGAGGAGGAGGAGTTGAGGGTCCGTTCGGCGCCGGTGACATCGTCCCGGGCGGCGATGTACTGCTTGCCCTGCCACAGGGGGAGCATGGGGACGTCCTCGGCGACGATGTTCTGGATCTCCTCGATGCTCCGCGACGCGGTGAGCCGGTCGGCCTGCCGACGGGACTCCGGGATCAGGGTGTTACGGATCTCGGGGTTCGCGTAGGGCGAGCCGATGGTGTTGTTCCTGTCGAGGAACGGCGCGAGGTAGTTGTCGGCGTCGGGGAAGTCCGGGAACCAGCCCATGCCGTAGACCTCGTACTTGCCCTTCCGCTCGTTCGGCTGGTACGTCGCCCACTTCTCGCCTTTGATGTCGACCTCGAACAGTCCGCTGTCGTTCAGCTGCTTCTTCAGCAGCTCGAACTCCTCTTTGGTGGCGGGCCCGTAGTGGTCGTCCGTGTAGTGCAGGGTCAGCTTCACCGGCGTGGTGACGTTCGCCTCGGACAGCAGGGCCTTGGCCTTGGCGGTGTCGGGCTCGCCGTACTTGTTGAAGAACGAGTTGGCATGGCCGGTGACGGTGGTCGGCACCATGGAGTACAGCGGTTCGGCGCCGGTGCCGTACACATCGGAGACGAGTTCACCGCGGTTGATGACCTGCGCCATCGCCTGGCGGACGGCCTTGGACTTCACCGACGGGTCGTTGGTGTTGAAGCCCAGGTAGCGGATCTCCAGGCCGGGTTGCTCGATCAGGTCGATGCTCGTGGACTTGGCGTTCTGGAGCTTCCTGATCTGAGCGGGCGTCATGGTGCGGGTCATCACGCTGATGTCGCCCTTGTCGAGCGCGGTACCCATGGCCTCGGCGCTGTCGAAGGAGCGCAACTCGACCTTTTCGTTCTTCACCTTCAAGTTCCCCTTGTAGTCGGGGTTCTTGGTGAAGACGGCGTTCACGAGTTCGTCGTTCTTGACCTCGGCCTCGAGGGTGTACGGGCCGGAGCCGTCCACCGCGAAGCCGTCGCGCAGCTTGTTCTTGTCGTAGTCGTCGGGGTTGACGATGCCCGCGACCGGCGTCGACAGCTTGAACGGGAATGTGGCGTCGGAGGTCTTGAGGTGGAAGATCACCTCACGGTCGCCCTTGGTCTCGATGGTGTCGATGTTCGAGAGAAGGGCGAAGACTCCGCTGTCGGCCTGGATCCGCAGCGCACGTTCGATGGAGAACTTCACATCGTCCGCGGTGATGGGCTCGCCGTTCGCGAACTTGAGACCTTCGCGCAGGGTGCACGCGTACCGCTCGTTACCGGAGTCGCTGAAGCCACAGCGCTGGGCGGCCTCGGGCTGGGGGTCGCCGCCGCCATCGGGCAGGGTCATCAGCGTCTGGAGGGTCTGCCTCAGCACGTTCCAGGTGCCGACGTCGTACGCGTAGGCCGGGTCCAGCGGCGCGGGGGCCTCCTTCGAGGAGGCGAACCGGTCGGTGGTGCCCACGACGATGGCGTCGTCGCTACCGCCCCCGTTGCCGGATCCGCCACATGCGGCGAGGACCGGGGCGAGCAGGCCGATCAGGGCCGGCAGCACCAAGGTCTTACGGTTCATGCTCGACGTTCTCCAGAGCTTTCGATCCGTGAACCGGCAAGCCGGGGTGTTGCAGGCGGGTCACGGGTGTTACGGCGATGTTCTCGCCATGAGATTAGTCCGCACCACCAGGACATCTCGCCGTTAACGGAGTTGACTCCCCGTCACGCTGCGAAACCGGGCGTGGACGCACCGAAAACCCGACACCGGAAGATTCGCGCACGTCTCCATCAATCGGGACACAAGGTCACGTCCCGTACTGCCGGTAAGAGGCTTACGGCATATCGCCGGACCCATGTCGACCGTGTTAGCGGGTGGTAAACGTCACAGGATCCACCGGGTCGAGTGGCATAGCGATTCAGCCATTTGGCGAAGATTGAATTACTCAGATGGCCTGCACACGTAGTTGATTATGGTTTTATCTCGTATTCAACTTTCACCCAGGGTGAGCGCCCGTCACATTCGCGTCCGCGAGCAGTGCTCACATCGTCAGCAGACCACGCAGGAAGGACAGGTCGACCTCTTCCAGCGAGGGCACGACGGTGCGCCGGGCGGCCGGGGTGATCGGTGCCACGGAGGGTACGGCCACCACATGGCAGCCCGCGGCCTCGGCGGACGCGATCCCCGTCGCGGTGTCCTCGATGACCACGCACCTGGCCGGGTCCGCGCCGAGGCCGCCTGCCGCGAGCAGATACGGGTCGGGGTGCGGCTTGGTGCGCTCGACCTCGTCCCCCGCGACGGTCAGCCCGAAGTTTCCCGGGCCGAGCGAAGTAAGTACGCGGTCGATGATGCGGCGGTGCGAGGCGGAGACCAGAGCCGTGGGGATCTCGTGCGCGACCAGTTCGGCGAGCAGCCTCGCGGCGCCCGGCATCAGCGGCAGGGCGCGGCCGATACGGTCCTCGAACCCGTCGTTCAGCAGCACCGTGAGCTCGGCGAGGGTGATGTCGGCTCCGGTGGCCTCGATGAGGAAACCCGCGCTGCGGGTCATGGGACCGCCGACCACGACATGACGCCAGGAGTCGTCGAGCCTGTGGCCGAGGCGCGCGAACACCTCGACTTCGGCGTCCCACCAGAAGCCCTCGGTGTCCACCAGGGTTCCGTCCATGTCGAGGAGCACGGCCTGCAAGGCGGAGCCTTCGGCCGTACGGGTACCGAGTGCGGGAACCGTACTGGTCATCCGGGCACACCTCCGAGAGGGACGAGAAGGCCGGTTCCTTGTGAGGAACCGGCCTGCGCTGGACCGACCAGTGTACGACTCTCGCAGCGGAAGCGCTGCGTTTGACCGAGGTGTGCGAGGGCACACTGTAGGCCCGCCGTGCGGCCATCTCAGCGTGCCCTCGCGAGCCCCGCCTCAGTCTCAGCTCAGCGAGCGTTGAAGTACTTTGCCTCGGGGTGGTGAATGACGATCGCGTCCGTGGACTGCTCCGGGTGGAGCTGGAACTCCTCGGACAGCTGGACGCCGATCCGCTCGGGCTCCAGCAGTTCGGCGATCTTGGCGCGGTCCTCCAGGTCCGGGCAGGCGCCGTAGCCCAGCGAGAAGCGGGCGCCGCGGTACTTCAGCGCGAACATGTCCTCGATGTCGGCCGGGTCCTCACCGGCGAAGCCGAGTTCGGAACGGACGCGCGCGTGCCAGTACTCCGCCAGGGCCTCCGCCAACTGCACGGACAGGCCGTGCAGTTCGAGGTAGTCGCGGTAGGCGTCGGAGGCGAACAGCTTCGCCGTCTCCTCGCCGATCCGGGAACCGACGGTGACGACCTGGAGGCCGACCACGTCCGTCTCGCCTGACTCCTCGGGGCGGAAGAAGTCGGCCAGGCACAGCCTGCGGCCACGGCGCTGACGCGGGAAGGTGAAGCGGGTGCGCTCGTTGCCCGCCTCGTCCAGCAGGATCAGGTCGTCGTCCTTGGACACGCACGGGAAGTAGCCGTAGACCACGGCCGCCTCCAGCAGATTGTCCCGCTGCAACTGGTCCAGCCACCCGCGCAGCCGGGGCCTGCCCTCGGTCTCCACCAGCTCCTCGTACGTGGGGCCATCGCCCGTACGCGCCTGCTTCAGGCCCCACTGGCCCTTGAACAGCGCGCCTTCGTCCAGCCAGGAGGCGTACTCCTTGAGCTGGATGCCCTTGATGACGCGGGTGCCCCAGAACGGCGGCTCCGGGATGGGGTTGTCGATGGCCACGTCGGAGCGGACCGCGCCCTCCTCGGGGCGTTCCTCGACGACGGTCTGGGCGGTGGCCCTGACCCGGCGCTGCTTCAGCTCGGGCAGGGATGCCCCCGGCACACCCCGCTTGACGCCGATCAGCGCGTCCATCAGCCGCAGACCCTCGAACGCGTCGCGGGCGTAGCGGACTTCGCCCTCGTAGATCTCGTGCAGGTCCTGTTCGACGTACGCCCGGGTCAGTGCCGCCCCGCCGAGGATGACGGGGTAGTCGGCGGCCATCTTGCGCTGGTTGAGCTCCTGCAGGTTCTCCTTCATGATCACCGTGGACTTGACCAGGAGGCCGGACATGCCGATGACATCGGCCTTGTGCTCCTCGGCGGCCTCCAGGATCGCGGAGACGGGCTGCTTGATGCCCAGGTTGACCACGTTGTAGCCGTTGTTGGACAGGATGATGTCGACCAGGTTCTTGCCGATGTCGTGCACGTCGCCGCGCACGGTGGCGAGCACGATGGTGCCCTTGCCGGCCTCGTCGCCCTCGACCTTCTCCATGTGCGGTTCGAGGTAGGCGACCGCGGTCTTCATCACCTCGGCGGACTGGAGCACGAACGGCAGCTGCATCTGGCCGGAGCCGAACAGTTCGCCGACCACCTTCATGCCGTCAAGGAGGGTCTCGTTGACGATGTCCAGGGCAGGGCGCTCCTGGAGCGCGTCGTCCAGGTCCTGTTCGAGACCGTTCTTCTCGCCGTCGATGATGCGGCGCTTGAGGCGCTCGTCCAGCGGCAGTGCGGCCAGTTCCTCGGCGCGGCCCGCCTTCAGGGACTTGGTGGTGGCGCCCTCGAACAGGGCCATGAGCTTCTGGAGCGGGTCGTATCCCTCGGCGCGGCGGTCGTAGATCAGGTCGAGGGCCGTCTGGACCTCTTCCTCGGTGAAGCGGGCGATCGGGAGGATCTTCGACGCGTGGACGATCGCCGAGTCCAGGCCCGCCTTGACGCACTCGTCCAGGAAGACCGAGTTGAGCAGGACGCGGGCGGCCGGGTTGAGGCCGAAGGAGATGTTCGACAGGCCCAGCGTGGTCTGCACATCCGGGTGGCGGCGCTTGAGTTCGCGGATCGCCTCGATGGTGGCGATGCCGTCCTTGCGGGACTCCTCCTGGCCGGTGCAGATAGTGAAGGTCAGGGTGTCGATGAGGATGTCCGACTCGTGGATGCCCCAGTTGCCGGTCAGGTCGGCGATCAGCCGCTCGGCGATCGCGACCTTGTGCTCCGGCGTACGGGCCTGCCCTTCCTCATCGATGGTCAGCGCGATCAGCGCGGCACCGTGCTCCTGCGCGAGCTTGGTGACCTTCGCGAACCGGGACTCGGGGCCGTCGCCGTCCTCGTAGTTGACCGAGTTGATGACCGCACGGCCACCCAGCTTCTCCAGGCCGGCCTTGATGACGTCGACCTCGGTGGAGTCCAGCACGATCGGCAGCGTGGAAGCAGTGGCGAAGCGGCCGGCCAGTTCCTCCATGTCGGCGACGCCGTCACGGCCCACGTAGTCCACGCACAGGTCCAGCATGTGGGCGCCCTCGCGGATCTGCTCGCGGGCCATCTCCACGCAGTCGTCCCAGCGGCCCTCCAGCATGGCCTCGCGGAACTTCTTCGAGCCGTTGGCGTTGGTGCGCTCACCGATCGCCATGTAAGCGGTGTCCTGACGGAACGGCACGGTCTGGTAGAGGGAGGCGGCACCGGGCTCGGGCTGCGGGTGGCGCTCGGCCGGGGCCAGATCGCGTACACGCTCGACGACTTGGCGCAGGTGCTCGGGCGTCGAGCCGCAGCAGCCGCCGACCAGTGAGAGGCCGTAGTCGCGTACGAAGTTCTCCTGGGCGTCGGCCATCTCAGGGGCCGTCAGCGGGAAGTACGCGCCGTCCTTGGTCAGCACCGGCAGACCCGCGTTCGGCATGCACATCAGCGGTGTCCGCGAGTGGCGGGCCAGATAGCGGAGGTGCTCGCTCATCTCGGCCGGGCCGGTCGAGCAGTTCAGGCCGATCAGGTCGATACCGAGCGGCTCCAGGGCGGTCAGCGCCGCACCGATCTCCGAACCGAGCAGCATGACGCCCGTGGTCTCGAAGGCGAGCGAGCAGATCAGTGGCACGTCGATGCCCACGGCATCCATCGCGCGGCGCGCACCGATCAGGCTTGACTTGGTCTGCAGCAGGTCCTGCGTAGTCTCCACGATCAGGGCGTCCGCGCCACCGGCGAGCAGGCCCTCGGCGTTCTGCTGGTAGCCGTCACGCAGTACGTCGTACGCGGTGTGGCCGAGCGACGGCAGCTTGGTGCCCGGGCCGATCGAGCCGAGGACCCAGCGCTGGCGACCGTCCCTGGCGCCGAACTCGTCGGCGACCTCGCGGGCGATCCGGGCGCCCGCCTCGGACAGCTCGAAGATCCGGTCGGCGATCTCGTACTCGCCGGCAGCTGAGTGGTTCGAACCGAAGGTGTTCGTCTCGACGCAGTCGACGCCGACGGAGAAGTACTCCTCGTGGACGGAACGCACGATGTCGGGGCGCGTGACGTTCAGGATCTCGTTACAGCCCTCGAGGTTCTCGAAATCCTCGAGGGTCGGGTCCTGGGCCTGCAGCATCGTTCCCATGGCGCCGTCGGCCACCACCACACGGGTGGCGAGCGCCTCACGAAGGGCGGCGATGCGGGTCCGGCTGTCGGCGGAAGGGGTTGGCGACGAGGCCATGAAAGAGCTCCCTGTGGTGCGACGGCTGTCGGCTATGCGGCTTCCGGCGGAGGACGCACTCAGCCAGCGTAGCCGGGAGCGGCTGGGACGGTCAGGAGAGTCCACGGGACGGACGGCGTTGCGAGCCAGGCTCCGGTGGGGCTCCGGCCGGAATCGTGACCGACAACAGACGGCCGCCCATTGGCGGGAGGTCGGCAACGACCGATAGTGTTCAGCATTGTCGAACAGCGGCACCGGAGCCCGCATGTCGACGGTCGAAGGGGACGGAGGCAGGACTGCGATGGCACGGAACATCCAGTCGCTCGAACGGGCGGCCGCGATGCTGCGGCTCCTCGCGGGCGGTGAGCGACGGCTCGGCCTGTCGGACATCGCCTCCTCGCTCGGTCTCGCCAAGGGCACCGCCCACGGCATACTCCGCACGCTCCAGCAGGAGGGCTTCGTCGAGCAGGACGCCGCCTCCGGGCGCTATCAGCTGGGCGCGGAACTGCTGCGGCTCGGCACCACGTACCTGGACGTCCACGAACTGCGGGCGCGCGCCCTCGTCTGGACGGACGATCTGGCCCGCTCCAGCGGCGAGAGTGTCTATCTGGGAGTCCTGCACCAGCACGGAGTGCTGATCGTGCACCACGTCTTCAGGCCCGACGACAGCCGTCAGGTCCTGGAGGTCGGTGCCATGCAGCCGCTGCACTCCACGGCACTGGGCAAGGTGCTGTCGGCGTACGACCCGGTGGCGCACACCGAGGTCCTGGAGGCCGAGCGCAAGGAGTTCACGGCGCGCACCGTATGCGAGTCGGATGCCCTGGAGGAGGTCCTGGACCTCACGCGCGCGCGTGGCTTCGCGGCCGACGTGGAGGAGACCTGGGAGGGCATCGCCTCCGTCGCCGCGCCCATCCACGACCGGCGGCGAATGCCGGTCGGCGCTGTGGGCGTCACCGGGGCCGTGGAGCGGTTCTGCACGAACGGGGAGCTGCGTCCCGGGCTGATCGCGGCGGTACGGGACTGCGCCCGCGCCGTGTCGCGGGACCTGGGCGCCGGGCGGTTCTGAGCGTCCGCGGGAGACCAGCAGGACAGAGGGCCGGGGCATCGTCGATGCCCCGGCCCTCTGTCGATCAGTAACGATCACGAGGTCGGCGAGAGATTCGGCAGCAGAGCTCTTGACGTGCGGCTGAGCCTGGGACAAGACTCGCGTCCATCGGTCGGCATTGTCGAACACCTACCGGCAATACGCGCTAGAGTGTGGCAACGCCAAGGGCCGGCATCGCTCTCATCCTCGAGAGCGCGGACCACCGGAGGGACCCGGGGTTCGGCTTTCCCCTGGACGAAGGACAAAGGAGTCGCGGGTGTCCAGCTCCGACATCTTCATCGGCGAGACCATCGGTACCGCCATACTCATCCTCCTCGGCGGCGGGGTCTGCGCCGCCGTCACACTGAAGGCCTCCAAGGCGCGTAACGCCGGATGGCTCGCCATCACCTTCGGGTGGGGCTTCGCGGTACTCACCGCCGTCTACACCTCGGCGCCCCTCTCCGGTGCCCACCTGAACCCCGCCGTCACGCTCGGCATCGCCATCAAGGACGGCGAATGGGGCGACGTCCCCACCTACTGGGCGGGACAGCTCCTCGGCGCCATGATCGGCGCGGCGCTGGTCTGGGTCGCGTATTACGGACAGTTCCACGCCCACCTCACCGACCGTGAGATCGTCGGCGGTCCCGGCGCTCAGGACACCAAGTCCGTCGAGGCGCGGGAGGCTGCGGCCGGCCCGGTGCTCGGCATCTTCTCCACCGGTCCCGAGATCCGCGTCGCCGCGCAGAACCTCGCCACGGAGATCATCGGCACGGTCGTGCTGGTGCTCGCGGTCCTCACCCAGGGCCTGAACGACAGCGGCAAGGGCCTCGGCACCCTCGGCGCGCTGATCACCGCGCTCGTGGTCGTCAGCATCGGCCTCTCGCTGGGCGGTCCGACCGGGTATGCCATCAACCCGGCGCGTGACCTCGGCCCGCGAATCGTCCACGCCCTGCTGCCCCTGCCCAACAAGGGCGGTTCCGACTGGGGCTACGCCTGGATACCGGTCGTCGGTCCGCTGATCGGCGGAGCGATCGCCGCCGGTATCTACAACGTCGCTTTTGCTTAGAGCCGTAGGCCCCCGACGGTCGTACGTTCACTTGTAAGCCGCGAGCGAGCCGTAAACCAGCGCAGTAAGCCAGCCCCTCAGACCGCACCTTTGACCACGGAATTTCAGGAGCACACCGTGACCGACGCCCACACCGCAGGTCCCTTCATCGCCGCCATCGACCAGGGCACCACCTCCAGCCGTTGCATCGTCTTCGACCGGGACGGCCGGATCGTCTCCGTCGACCAGAAGGAGCACGAGCAGATCTTCCCCAAGCCGGGCTGGGTCGAGCACAACGCCGCCGAGATCTGGACCAACGTCCAGGAAGTCGTGGCCAGTGCCATCGAGAAGGCCGGCATCACCCGCGACGACATCAAGGCCATCGGCATCACCAACCAGCGCGAGACCACGCTGCTGTGGGACAAGAACACCGGTGAGCCCGTCCACAACGCCATCGTCTGGCAGGACACCCGCACCGACGCCCTCTGCAGGGAACTCGGCCGCAACGTCGGCCAGGACCGCTTCCGCCGCGAGACGGGCCTGCCGCTCGCGTCGTACTTCGCAGGCCCGAAGGCTCGCTGGCTGCTCGACAACGTCGAGGGCCTGCGGGAGCGCGCCGAGGCCGGCGACATCCTCTTCGGCACCATGGACTCCTGGGTCATCTGGAACCTCACCGGCGGTGTCGACGGCGGCCACCACGTCACCGACGTCACCAACGCCTCCCGCACCCTCCTCATGAACCTGCACACGATGCAGTGGGACGAGAAGATCTGCGAATCCATCGGCGTGCCGATGCAGATGCTGCCCGAGATCCGCTCCTCCGCCGAGGTGTACGGCGAGATCACCGGCGGCAAGCTGGGCGACCTGCTCGGCGGCATCCCGGTGGCCTCCGCGCTCGGCGACCAGCAGGCGGCCCTGTTCGGCCAGACCTGCTTCTCCGAGGGCGAGGCCAAGTCGACGTACGGCACCGGCACCTTCATGCTGATGAACACCGGTGACAAGATCATCAACTCCTACTCGGGCCTGCTGACCACGGTCGGCTACCGGATCGGCGACCAGGCGCCGGTCTACGCCCTGGAGGGCTCCATCGCCGTCACCGGCGCGCTGGTGCAGTGGATGCGCGACCAGATGGGCCTGATCAGCACGGCCGCAGAGATCGAGACCCTGGCCTCGTCCGTGGAGGACAACGGCGGCGCCTACTTCGTCCCGGCGTTCTCCGGCCTGTTCGCCCCGTACTGGCGCCCCGACGCCCGCGGTGTGATCGCCGGCCTGACCCGGTACGTCACCAAGGCGCACATCGCCCGTGCCGTGCTGGAGGCCACCGCCTGGCAGACCCGTGAGATCAGCGACGCCATGACCAAGGACTCCGGCGTCGAACTCGCCGCTCTCAAGGTCGACGGCGGCATGACCTCCAACAACCTGCTGATGCAGACCCTCTCGGACTTCCTGGACGCCCCCGTGGTGCGCCCGATGGTCGCCGAGACCACCTGCCTCGGCGCCGCCTACGCCGCCGGCCTCGCCGTCGGCTTCTGGAACAGCACCGACGACCTGCGCGCCAACTGGCGCCGGGCCGCCGAGTGGACCCCCAACATGGCCGCGGAGACCCGCGACCGCGAGTACAAGAGCTGGCTCAAGGCCGTGGAGCGGACCATGGGCTGGCTCGAGGACGAGAGCTGACGAGAGCTGACGAGAGCTCCGAGAAGCTCTGACAAGGAGTAAGAATCCGCATGACCAGTCAGTCCACCCTGCAGTCCGTACCTGCCCTCGGTACCCGCCCGGCCTCCGGCTTTCACCCGAGTCGCGCCGAGACCCGGGAGCGGCTCTCCAAGGCGACGTACGACCTCCTCGTCATCGGCGGCGGCATCCTGGGCATCTCCACCGCCTGGCATGCCGCGCAGTCCGGGCTGCGGGTGGCGCTGGTCGACGCCGGCGACTTCGCCGGTGCCACCTCCTCCGCCTCCTCCAAGCTGCTCCACGGCGGTCTGCGCTATCTGCAGACCGGCGCGGTGAAGCTGGTCGCGGAGAACCACTTCGAGCGCCGTGCGGTCTCCCGCCAGGTGGCCCCCCACCTGGCGAACCCGCTCACGTTCTACCTCCCCGTGTACAAGGGCGGGCCGCACGGCGCGGCGAAGCTCGGAGCGGGCGTCTTCGCCTACTCCGCGCTGTCGGCGTTCGGTGATGGTGTCGGGCACCTGCTCTCGCCTTCGAAGGCCGCGCAGGACGTGCCCGAGCTGCGTACGGACAACCTCAGGGCCGTGGCCGTGTACGGCGACGACCAGATGAACGACTCCCGGATGGCGCTGATGACGGTCCGCGCGGCCGTCGAGTCGGGTGCCGTCGTACTGAACCACGCCGAGGTGACCGGGCTGCGCTTCACCAAGGGCCGGGTGAGCGGCGCCGAACTGCGCGACCGCCTCGACGGCAGCGAGTTCGGGGTGTCGGCGCGCCTTGTGCTCAACGCGACAGGGCCGTGGGTCGACCACCTGCGCCGGATGGAGAACGCGAACGCGGCGCCTTCCATACGTCTGTCGAAGGGCGCGCACCTCGTGCTCAAGCGGACCTCGCCGTGGAAGGCCGCGCTGGCCACCCCGATCGACAAGTACCGCATCACCTTCGCCCTCCCCTGGGAGGACATGCTGCTGCTCGGCACGACCGACGAGGCGTATGAGGGCGATCCCGCGGACGTCGCGGTCACCGAGAAGGACATCGCGCAGATCCTTGACGAGGCCGCCTTCTCGATCCGTGACCAGCAGCTGTCCCGTGACCTGATCACGTACTCCTTCGCGGGTCTGCGCGTCCTGCCCGGCGGGCCCGGCGACACCTCGAAGGCCAAGCGGGAGACGGTCGTCACCGAGGGCGCGGGCGGCATGCTGTCCGTCGCGGGCGGCAAGTGGACGACCTTCCGCCACATCGGCCGTACGGTCATGAAGAAGCTGGAGTCCCTGCCGGGCCGTCCGCTCGGCGAGGACTTCGAGCCGGTCTCCGAGCTGCCGAAGAAGCTGCCGCTGCCGGGCGTCGCCAACCCGCGCGCGGTCGCGCACCGTCTGCTCGTCGACCACCCGGCACCGGGGCCGCGCATGGCGCCGGACACCGCCAGGCACCTGGCCACGCACTACGGCTCGCTGGCCTTCGACATCGCCCGCCTCGCGAACGACGACCCGGAACTCGCCGAGCGGGTCCACCCGGACGCCCCGGAGATCTGGGCGCAGGTCGTCTACGCCCGGGACAACGAGTGGGCCGAGACGGCGGACGATGTGCTGCGCCGCCGTACGACGCTGACGATCCGCGGGCTCGCGACGGACGAGGTCCGCGGCCACGTGCAGGATCTGTTCGACAGGAAGTAGGGGGCACGCACTCCCCTTCGAGGGGCGGCTTCCACTCAAGGGAGCCGCCCCTCCCCCATGTCGTACATGTCGTGGATTCTCGTCCCCGCGCAGGCCTCACCAGGACCGTCGAAGCCCCATAATGAGACATCGGATGTCTGAGCGACATATCTGATCGACAGGGAGGCCCGCCATGGCAGTCACCGATGAGGCGATCGAAAAGATCAAGGGAATGATCGTCTCCGGCGCGCTGCGCCCCGGCGACCGGCTTCCCAAGGAGAGCGAACTCGCCGCGGACCTGGGCCTGTCCCGCAACTCCCTGCGGGAGGCCGTACGGGCGCTCTCCCTGATACGCATCCTGGACGTGCGGCAGGGCGACGGCACCTACGTCACCAGCCTGGACCCGCAACTTCTCCTGGAGGCGCTGAGCTTCGTCGTCGACTTCCACCGCGACGACACGGTCCTGGAGTTCCTGGCCGTACGCCGCATCCTGGAGCCGGCCGCGACCTCGATGGCCGCCCTGCGCATCAGCGAGCAGCAGATCGACGCGCTCACGGCCCAACTGGACGCGCTGGGCGCCGCGCCGTCGGTGGAGGAACTCGTCGCCTGCGACCTGGAGTTCCACCGCGGCATCGTGCAGAGCTCCGGCAACTCCGTGCTCTGCTCGCTCCTCGACGGTCTCTCCGGGCCCACCACGCGGGCCCGCATCTGGCGCGGGCTGACCCAGGAGGACGCGGTCAGCCGCACCCTGCACGAGCACCGCGCGATCCTCGCGGCCCTGCGGGACCGCGACGCGGAGGCGGCCCGCTCCTGGGCGACGGTGCACATCGCGAGCGTGGAGCAGTGGCTGCGCAGCACCCTGTGAGGAAGGGCGATCACAGCTCGGATGAGTGGGGGGTGTTCCGGGGTGGCGAACGGGGCAGTGATGCGTTCACTCCCCCATGTAAGGGGGCTGCGGGCGCCCCGCACGCACGCCGTAAGGTTGGGGCGTACGTGAGGGCACGTCGGAAGGAGGCGCTGGGTGATCGAGCTCGAGGGGGTTCCCGAGCTGGTCGACCCGGTCATGGTGGCCGCGTTCGAGGGCTGGAACGACGCCGGCGACGCCGCTTCCACCGCGGTCGCGCATCTCGACAGGGAGTGGAAGGGCGAGGTCTTCGCGGCGCTCGACGCCGAGGACTACTACGACTTCCAGGTCAACCGGCCCACGGTGTGGCTGGACGGCGGCGTACGCAAGGTCACCTGGCCGACGACCCGGCTCTCCGTGGTCCGGGTCGGCGGAGAAAAGCCGCGTGACCTGGTCCTGGTCCGCGGTATCGAACCGTCCATGCGCTGGCGTTCGTTCTGCAACGAGATCCTGGGCTTCGCCCATGAGCTGGGCGTGGAGCTGGTGGTGATCATGGGCGCCCTGCTCGGCGACACCCCGCACACGCGTCCGGTCCCCGTCAGCGGCGTCACGTCCGACGCGGACCTGGCCCGCACCATGGACCTTGAGGAGACCAAGTACGAGGGGCCGACGGGCATCGTCGGCATCCTCCAGGAGGCATGCACGCACGCGGGCGTACCGGCGGTCTCATTGTGGGCGGCTGTGCCGCACTACGTCTCCCAGCCGCCGAACCCGAAAGCGACGCTGGCCCTCCTCAACCGCCTGGAAGACCTCATCGACCTGCGTATCCCGCTGGGCGAGCTGCCCGAGGACGCGCGGGCCTGGCAGCTGGGCGTGGACCAGCTGGCCGCGGAGGACAGCGAGGTCGCCGAGTACGTTCAGTCGCTGGAGGAGGCCCGGGACACCGCCGAGCTTCCCGAGGCCTCGGGCGACGCGATCGCCCGCGAGTTCGAGCGCTATCTGCGGCGGCGGGACGGCAGCGGCCCGGCGACGGGCCAGGCCGGCGGTCATGCCACGGAGAGCGGTGACCCCGCCCCGTTCCTGAGGGACAACCCGGGCGGCCGTCCCCGGCCGTCGAAGCCGCAGCGTCCGGAGGCCGATGACGAGGGCACGGCTGACGACTCGTCGGAGGACTGAACCGGAGGAGCGGGACCACAAGGGCGGTGCGTACGCGACGCACCGCCCTTGGTTGCTTCCGAACCTCCTCGGCAGCCTTACAGGGCCACCCCCAGGAGCGCGTCCACGGCACGCGATACGACACCGGGGGCGCCCTCGTCGGTGCCGCCCTGTTCCTGCTGGAGGGCGGCCCAGCGGTCGACGGCGGTGAGCGCGGCGGGAGCGTCCAGGTCGTTCGCGAGGGCCTCGCGGATCTCCTCGACGAGCGCGTCGGCGGCCGGTCCGTCGGGCCGCGACACGGCGGCCCGCCAGCGCTCCAGACGCGCGAGGGCGTCCTGGAGGACCTGGTCGGTCCACTCCCAGTCGGCCCGGTAGTGGTGCGAGAGCAGGGCGAGCCGGATGGCCGCCGGGTCGACTCCGTCGCGCCGCAGCTTCGACACGAAGACGAGGTTGCCCTTGGACTTCGACATCTTCTCGCCGTCGAGCCCGACCATGCCGGCATGCACATACGCCTGCGCGAAGGGGAACTCCCCGGTCAGCGCCTGCGCGTGTGAGGCGCCCATCTCGTGGTGCGGGAAGGCCAGATCGGATCCGCCGCCCTGGACGTCGAAGCCCATGCCCAGGTGGTCGAGGGCGATCGCGACGCACTCGATGTGCCAGCCGGGCCGGCCCCTGCCGAGCGAGGCGCCGTCCCAGCTGGGCTCGCCCTCCCGGGCGGCCATCCACAGCATCGGGTCGAGCGGATTCTTCTTGCCCGCCCGCTCCGGGTCGCCGCCGCGCTCGGCGGACAACAGCCGCATCGCGGCGGCGTCCAGCCCGGACACCTTCCCGAAGTCCGGGTCCGCCTCCACGGAGAAGTAGACGTCGCCCTCGAGTTCGTACGCGGCTCCCGCGTCGCGCAGCCGCTCGACGAGCGGGACGATCCCGGGTATCGCCTCGACGGCGCCGATGTACTGCTTCGGGGGCAGCATCCGCAGGGCGGTCATGTCCTCGCGGAAGAGGGCGGTCTCCTTCTCGGCGAGCGCCACCCAGTCGACGTCGTCCCGGGCGGCGCGCTCGAGAAGCGGATCGTCGATGTCCGTCACGTTCTGCACGTAGTGAACCTGCCGCTTGGTGTCGAGCCACACGCGCTGAACGAGGTCGAACGCGTTGTAGGTCGCCGCGTGACCGAGGTGGGTCGCGTCGTACGGAGTGATGCCGCAGACGTAGATACGGGCGACGGGTCCGGGATCGAGGGTGATCAGACCCCCGGTCGCGGTGTCGTGGATCCGGAGGTCGCGGCCCTGTCCGGGCAGGGCGGGGACCTCAGAAGCGGGCCAGGCATACATGTCTTGAGCCTAACCGGACGCATCTTCCGCATACGAACCGCATCGGGCACCGGCGGCCGGGAAGGCCTTCTTGCGTACGCGGCTGCCCTGTGCGTCGGCGTGCTACACGGGCGGCCACGGGATCGCGGGCCACTCCCCCGAGGGCTCCGGGTGCCGTCCCGTGGTGAGCAGATCGATGACACGCGCGCGCGTGGCGTCCAGTTCGGCCGGAGTGATGAGCTCGGCCAGCCGCAGGCCCAGCGCCCCCTCGAGTGCGTCCTTGAGTCCCCCGAGAACGTCGACGGCCTCAGGGGTGAGTTTCTGCCCCGCCCAGCCCCACAGCAGCGTGCGCAGCTTGTTCTCGGTGTTGAAAGTCACTCCGTGGTCGATGCCGTACAGCAGCCCCTCACTGGTGGGCAGCAGATGCCCACCCTTGCGGTCGGCGTTGTTGATCACGGCGTCGAGTACGGCGAGCCTGCGCAGCCGCTCGTCGTCGGCATGCACGAGCAGCGCCGTACGCCCCTGACCGACCTCGGCGAACCCGATGGCCTTCCAGCCCTCGCCGGGCTCCTCACCGTCGACCAGCGCGAGCAGCTCGGCACCGGGCACCGGCTCGACCCACTGCTGGCACATGCCCTCGCCATACGGCCCGTCGCGCAGCACGGTGGCGGGGACGAGTCCCCAGCCGGTCGCCTCGGACACCTCGTAGGCGGCGACCTCCCGCTGGGCGAGGGTCCCGTCGGGGAAGTCCCACAGCGGGCGCTCGCCGGCGACCGGCTTGTAGACGCAGGGCTCGGTGCGGTCCTCGTACGTCACATCGCACAGGAGGACCGCGTTGGAGGCCTCACGCACCTGGCCGCGCACCGACAGCTCGCCCTCGGCGAGCAGCTCGGCCGTGCTCACGCCTCGCGGCGGTATCCGTTCTGGCGCGGACATACGTGTCCTTCCGGATCGAGCGGGAGACTGCACAGCGGGCAGGGCGGCCGTCCCGCGTTGACGACGTCGAGGGCGCGCTTGGCGAAGGCCCTGGCCTGTGCGCCGGTGAGGCGGACCCGGAGCATCGGCGGGCCGTTCTCCTCGTCCTGCAGGAGCCTCTCCTCGGCTGCGGCGAGGTCCTCCTCCGAGTCGGCGTCCAGCTCGACGAGTGCCTGCGCCTCGACGATCATGCGCTGTTCGTCACCGTCCCAGGCCAGCGCCATGGTGCCGACCCGGAACTCCTCCTCCACGGGAGCCTCCAGAGGGGCGGTGTCGGAGACCTCCGTCGGGGCCACCGCCGGGACGGCCGCACTGCCTCCCGTACGTCGTACGACCTCGTCGAGAAGCTCGTCCATCCGCTCGGCGAGCGCCGCCACCTGCGTCTTCTCCAGAGCCACGCTGGTCACCCGGGGTCCGGCCGTGGCCTGCAGGAAGAAGGTACGGCGCCCGGGCAGCCCGACCGTACCGGCCACGAAACGGTCCGGTGGGTCATAGAGGAACACCTGACGGGACACGTCCTGTCTCCATTGGATCGAGTGCTTCTGCCATCGACTGCGTGTGCTGCCGGCAACTGCTGCGCTGCTTCGACCGCTTCACCCTACTGCGGCCGACGATCACGGTGCGCCCGCACTGCCACCGACCGTGGCGTCACCGCCCGGGGGCTCCTCGTGCGGTGCGAGGGAGGCGAAATCGCCGGTGTCCCCGAGGCGTACGAGAAATGGCCGCAGCCGTGTGTAGCGGATCGCGGTGATGGAACACGGTTCTACGGAAATCCGCTGGAAGAGATCCAGATGAAGCCCCAGTGCGTCCGCGACGAGGGACTTGATGATGTCGCCGTGGGAGCACATGAGGTAGACGGCGTCGGAGCCGTGATCGCGCTCCACGCGCGCGTTCCACTCGCGTACGGCTTCGGCGGCCCGGGTCTGCATCGCCCGCATGGACTCGCCGCCGGGGAACGCCGCGGCGGACGGATGCGCCTGTACGACCTCCATCAGCGGCTCGTCCTTCAGCTCGGCGAGCTTGCGCCCCGACCAGTCGCCGTAGTGGCACTCCCCGATGCGCTCGTCGGTGTGCGCGCGCAGTTCGGGCCGGGCGTCGAGCAGGGGCCGCAGGGTCTCCTGGCAGCGCTGCAGGGGGCTGGTGACGACCTCGGATATCGGCAGCCCGGCGAGCCGCCCGGGCAGCGCGGCGGCCTGTTCGGCGCCGCGCTCGTCGAGGGATACGCCGGGCGTCCACCCGGCGAGCAGTCCCGCGGTGTTGGCGGTGGAACGTCCGTGCCGGACAAGGATCAGCGTGGGCATGCGGCCCAGCGTAAGCCGCCGCCGTGATGTGCCACGGTTCGGGAGGTACCGGAGTACCGGAGTACCGCGGGGTCACTCGTCGGGCTCCACGCGCGCGTGCCCCGTACTCGTGTTGTGCACGAGCGGCACGCGCGCGTGGCTCACGCCGTTACGCGAACTCGGGAGCCGCCGATTCCGGTCCGCTCAGGGCGTCGCGACGCTCGGGCATCTCCAGGGAGACCATGCGGCGCCAGCCGCCGAGCCGCTCGTACAGGTAGATGGCGTGGATACCCGCGGCGAGGACACCGGACTTGGCCTTCGACCAGCCGAGAATGCGCCCCATGTTGGCCATCACGGCGAGGCTGACGTCCCGGTAGATGCGGATCTCGGCGAGCGCGCACTCGCGCAGGGTGCGCTGGATCATCCGGCCGTGGCCCGCTGCCGCGAAGCGCAGCAGTTCCTCGTGGCAGTACGCCAGGTGGTTGTCCTCGTCGTGGGAGATCATCTTGACCGCCCGACCGATGTCGGGGTGGTCGGCGAAGTACTTGCGGAGGAGCTCCATCTCCTCGGAGGCACGCTGTTCGGTGACCCTGCTGTGCGCGAGGTAGGTGACGATGTCCTGGACGGTGAGCGCCTGGTCGCCCTTGAGCTTCTCGTGGGCGAGACCGATGCCGTTGTTCTCCAGGAGCATGGTGTAGTCGGTGGCCGGCGGGACCTCGACGGGTTCGAGGCCGCGCTTCTTCATGAGGGCGTTGAAGATGCGCCCGTGCTTGTCCTCGTCGGCGCCGTGGCGGGTGATCTTGGGTGCGAGCGCGCGCTCGCTCTCTGGTACGAGTGCCGCGATGCGCGCGTTCTCCCAGCCGCCCTGCGACTCCCCGCTGGCGGCGATGGAACAGAAGAGCTGGAACGACTCGTCGTGGTCGAGGATCTCCTGGAACAGACTCTTGGCCGAAAGCATCACTGCCCCTTCCCTGCAGAACTCCGCAAAGAACGAGTCAAATGCGCTACCAGGGGCGCGGCAACACCTGTGTCGGACAAATCCTCCGAACGATGGACACCCACGGCCTCCGCGGCGCGTAACCACGGGCACCGTCGGCGCGTTGTTCCCCGTGACGGCCGTGGCGGGGTCGACCCCCGAGCCCCCACCACGGCCGCAGAAACTTCCGGTTGCCGATCCGGTGTCACACCGATGTCATACTCCGGCCGGTCTCACAGCCCGGCGCGTTCGAGGGCCTCGGTACCGGCGCGGAGGGAGGCGAGCCGCTCGTCCAGGGTGAAACCCGCGGGGGCCAGGCTGAGCGTGGTGACACCCGCCTCGGCGTAGGCCTTCATGCGGTCGGCGATCCGGTCCACGGAGCCGAGCAGCGTGGTCTGGTCGATCAACTCGTGCGGTACGGCGGATGCGGCGCCCTGCTTGTCGCCGGACAGGTACTTCTCCTGGATCTCGGCGGCCTCCTTCTCGTAACCCATGCGCCGGGCGAGCTGGTTGTAGAAGTTCTGCTTGGGGCTGCCCATGCCGCCGACGTACAGCGCGGTGTACGGGCGGAAGGTGTCGGCGAGCGTGGTCACGTCCTTGTCGTCGCCGACAGCGAGCGGCAGCGTCGGGCAGACGTCGAAGCCGTCCATGGTCCGGCCGGCCTTCTCGCGCCCCGCGCGCAGGTGCCGCAGTGTGGTCTCCTCCAGGTGCTCGGCGGAGGGGAAGATCAGCAGGGCGCCGTCGGCGATCTCACCGGTCTGTTCCAGGTTCTTGGGGCCGATCGCCGCGATGTAGAGCGGGATGTGCTCGCGCTGCGGGTGCACGGTCAGCTTGATGGGCTTGCCCGGGCCGTCCGGCAGCGGCAGCGTCCAGTGCTCGCCCTCGTACGACAGACGTTCGCGGGTCATCGCCTTGCGGATGATCTCGACGTACTCGCGGGTGCGGGCCAGCGGCTTGTCGAACTTGACCCCGTACCAGCCCTCGGAGACCTGGGGTCCGGAGACGCCGAGGCCGAGGCGGAAGCGGCCGCCGGAGAGCGAGTCGAGGGTCGCGGCGGTCATCGCGGTCATCGCGGGCTGACGGGCCGGGATCTGGAAGATGGCCGAGCCGACGTCGATGCGCTCGGTCTTGGCGGCGACCCAGGCGAGCACGGTGGCCGCGTCCGAGCCGTACGCCTCTGCGGCCCAGCAGACCGCGTAGCCCAGGCGGTCGGCCTCCTTGGCCACGGCGAGATTGTCTGCGTCCATTCCGGCGCCCCAGTAGCCGAGGTTGATCCCGAGCTGCATGGCCGATCCCCTTACTGATCAGTAACGTCCCTTGGGCGGCACCCTAGCGCGCCCTCGGGCCCGGCGGCAGGGAGGACTGACGAGGACGGGTTCTGGGACGGGTCCGGGGACGGGTTCTGGGACGGGTCCGGGGACGGGTTCTGGGACGGCTTCGGGCTCGGGTGATCCTGGTTGTCCACAGGGTCCCCCCGCACTGACTTCGGGCCAGTAATCTCAGCCGACATGGAGCAGAGGCATCTCGGCCGTACCGGCCTGCGTGTGTCCAGGATCGGACTCGGCACCCTCACCTGGGGCCGGGACACCGACGAGCACGACGCCGCGGACCTGTTGAAGGCGTTCTGGGAGGCGGGCGGCACCCTCGTCGACACGGCGGATGTGTACGGCGACGGGGAGGCCGAGTATCTGCTCGGGCAGCTCATGGAGGGGCTGGTGCCGCGCCGGGACCTGGTGATCTCGACGAAGGCGGGGAGCGTGCCGGACCCGGACCGGCGCTTCGACGGTTCGCGCGGGCATCTGCTCTCCGCGCTCGACGCCTCGCTGGCGCGGCTCGGCACGGACTATGTGGATCTTTGGCAGGTCCACGCCTTCGATCCCGAGACGCCGCTGGAGGAGACCCTGCAGGCCCTCGACCTCGCGGTCAGCAGCGGTCGCGCCCGGTATGCCGGGGTGTCCAACTTCTGTGGCTGGCAGCTCGCCAAGGCGGCGACCTGGCAGCTCGCGGCGCCCGGGATACGGACCCGGCTGTCCAGCACGCAGATGGAGTACTCCCTGCTGCAGCGCGGCGTCGAACGCGAAGTGCTGCCCGCGGCCATGGACCTGGGCATCGGGCTGCTCCCGTCTTCGCCCCTGGGCCGGGGCGTGCTGACGGGCAAGTACCGCAGCGGCACGCCCGCGGACTCCCGGGGTGCGTCGGAGCACCTGGCGCCGTTCGTCGCGCCGTATCTGGACGAAGCGGCGAGCAGCATCGTGGATGCGGTGACGACCGCCGCGGACGGGCTCGCGGTGACACCGCTGCAGGTGGCCCTCGCATGGGTCCGCGACCGGCCCGGCGTCGCCGCCCCCATCATCGGGGCGCGCAACGCACTGCAGCTCACGGCCGCGTTGTCAGTGGAGGCCCTTAGTCTTCCTGACGAGATCTGCCGAGCGCTCGACGATGTGTCGGCGCCCGTGCACCGCTATCCCGATCACGACTGGAGCACGCTGTGACCACGGATCCCGCTGCCGCGCAATCCGCTCCCGCGGAGGAAGCCGAGCCGGGGGCGCCGAACGTCGGCCCGGGGGCCGAGTCGGGCGCCGGGGCGGGGGCGCCCGAGGTTGGGGAGCCTGGGGCGGAGAAGGGTGCCTCGGGCGAGGGGGCGGCGGGCGCCGTTGATCCGGCCGGTGCCGGGGGCGGTCGCGGGGACGTCGAGGGCAGCGCTGCCCCGGACAGCGATTCCGGTGAGGGCGACGCCGCGGCCCGCAGTGAGGGCTCGGAGGAGGGGTCCTCAGGCGCTGCGGGGGAAGCCGCCGCGGCCGGTGAACTGTCCGAAACCGAGGCCGAATTGGCCGCGCAGCGGGAGTTGCGGGAGCGGATCGAGCGGCGGAAGGCCGAGAAGAAGGGGGCCGTCGAGAGCGGGACGAAGCTGAGCGGGGCGGCGGCCGATCTGCTCGCGGCCGTGCGTGCGGTGGAGAGTGGGGAGAAGCCCGGGGACAGCGTCTTCAGCGAGGCTGAGCCGACGCCGCGCAGGGTCGCGCCCGAGCCGGTTCGACGGCCGCAGCCCGTGACCTCGTCCGCCGCCGCACCGGTGCCGGCCGAGGCCGTCGACGCCGTACGGGCCGTACTCCTCGAAGGTGGCGCACCCGAAGCGCTCGCGCCGCAGGTCACCGCGGCCCTCGGGGAGGGAGCGGACGGACAACTGCGCGAGGATCCCTGGCAGTTGCTGCGTGTGGCGGGGGTGCGGCCGGAGCAGGCGGACGGGTTCGCCAGGGCGCTGCTGGGCGCGGAGTGCGGGCCCGGAGACGAGCGTCGGGGCCGGGCGGTCACCGTATGGCTCCTGGAACAGGCGGCCCTCGTCGGGCACACCGCCCTGGAAGCCCCCGCGCTCAGCACCGCGCTCGCGCAGCGCGCCGTGCCGGATCCGGACGCAGCCGTGCAGAGCGCCATCGCCGAGGGTGACGCCCTGGTGTTCCAGGACGCGCTGGACGAGCCCGGCGCGCCGACGGCGTCCAGGCAGTCCGGTGACGAGGCCGAGGAGGGTGAGCAGGAGCGGCCGGTACGCGTCCTCGTCGGCCTGGAGCGGTACGCGCTCGCCGAGGAGAGCCTCGCCGACGGGCTCGCGCGCGTGGTCAACTCGCTGCCCAAGGAGGACGGTTCGGCCGGCGACTGGGAGTCGGCCGCGACGGGCTCCGCCGCGGAACTGATCCGTGCCGTCGCGGGACACGGCATCGTGCTCCACACCGGCGGCGAGGCGTCCCGCGCGGAACCCGCGGCCCTGGTCGCCGCTGCCCGGGCGATGGGTCTGCGGGTGTGCGCGGCCACGCACAGCGTGGACGGACGGCAGCGGTTCGCGGCACTGCTCGCGCGAGCCGAGCAGCGGGAGCCGACAGCCGAGCCCCAGGAAACCGTGGCCACCGTCGCGGGTCTGCTGTCCGGGGCCGAGGGACCTGGCCGGGACGCGGACGGCCTGCTGCGGACCGATCTGCTGGTCGTGCTGGACGCCCCCCAGCTGGACGTGGAGAGCGCGGCGATGCTGGCCGAGTCGCTGCCCGACGGGGCGCGGCTTGTGCTGAGCGGTGACCCCGGAGTCCTGTGGTCGGTGGGGCCCGGGCGCGTCTTCGCCGATCTGCTCGCGGCGCGGGTGTGCCCGCAAGTCGCCTCGCGGACACCGGACCCCGGCCCGATCGGTGAGCTGGTCTCGGGCATCGGCGTGGGCGAGCTGAACCAGGTGGAGGCCCCCGGCAAGGAGGTGGTGATCGTCCCGGTGCGCGACGCCGGCGAGGCGGTGCACCGCACCGTGCAGCTGGTCGCGGACTCGGTGCCACGGGCGATCGGGATCCCGGCGGAGCAGACCCAGGTGATCACGCCGGGCCATGGCGGCGCGGCAGGCACCCGGGTGCTGAACGCCGCGCTGAAGGAGCGGCTCAACCCGGGCCCGGGCCGCTTCGGCGGCTTCGACCCCGGCGACCGGATCGCCTACACGCCCGCTCCGGGCCGTACGGCGTCCGGCCACGTGGTGAAGGCCGACGCCGAGGGCCTGCACCTGGAGTGCGCGGGCGCCCCCGTGGTCGTGCCGAAGGAGCGGGTCGAGCAGGCCGTACGCCACGGCTGGGCGCTCACCGCCCACCAGGCGGTCGGCCGGCGCTGGCCCGCCGTGATCGTGGTCCTGCCCGGCGACGCAGCCCAGACCCTGACCAGACCCTGGATCTACACGGCCTTCGGTCGCGCCCAACGCCACCTCTCCGTGGTCCACGGCGTAGAACAGGCCCTGCCCCAGGCAGTGGCGGACATCCCGGCCAAGCCTCGCACGACCCGGCTGCCCACCCTGCTCAAGGCGCAGGTCCCGACGGCAGGCTGATCCCGCACGAGTGGTGGCCGCGGCGCTCACGGTGCCGCCGACATCGCACGCGATACCGGCCGGGGCCCACCGCCCCGGGCCGACCGCCCCGGGCCGACCGGGCGGCGAGATGGCCGACGGCCGGGCGCCCGCGGTCCCCACCGCGCCGGACTCCTGCCCGAGCGGCCGAGCCGTGCAGGGGGTGTGGGTGTGCCTCCCGACCCGCACCTCAGCCACCAAACACCGGTGGCGGTCACAGACCCAACAGCCCGTGACCGCCACCCGTGCGAACCCTCCGCGAACCTGCTCAGCGATCCGCGTCCAGCGGCTCCAGGTCGTCGTCCAGCCCTGCACCGTGAGCCGGACCGCGGCCGTTCGAGCTGCTGTCGTCCAGGTCGTCTTCGGGCTCCTCGTCGAAGACCGCGCTGACGTCGAAGCGGCAGACGATCCGCTGGGGATCCGCCCCCTCGAAGGGGGCGTCCAGCCATTCGCCGGGCTCGGACGGTTCGTCCGCCGCGGTGACCCACAGCGTGGAGTCACCTTCCTCCAGGCCGAACTCCTTGTGCCGGGAAGCGATTTCGTCCGGCTCGAACTCGCCGAACAGCACGCCCAGCGCACCGTGCACGGTGCCGGCCGCCGCGTCGAAGCCCGCGGCCGCCGCCCCCGACTCCTCCACGGCCTCCACCCGCTGGGCCTGCGCCAGCAGGCGCTGCGGTTCCACGACTGCGTAGTCGCGGCGGATCAGCACGCTCAGCGCGTTCGGCTCCTCGGGCCCGGTGTACGGCGGCAGGGTGTCTTCCGTACCGGGGATCTCGAAGGGCGTGACCTCGTCATAGAGGTCGTAGAGGAGCTCGTCGTACTCCTCGGCGGCCGAAGCCAACTCGTTGAACGCCTCGTAGACGGCCGGGTCGTCCTCCCCCGACCTGCGCTCGACCGCCGCAAGGTGGCGGTCGAGCGCAGTCTTGATCGCCTCGGCGGCGGCGCGTACCTCGGCAGCGGTGGGCTGCGCAGCATCAGACATAGTGCAGACGCTATCCGTACCGGGCCTCTGCCCGCACAATAGATGCGATGCCGGAATACGAATTTGTCGACGTGTACGTGCCGCGCGGGGTCTCCCGCAAGGAAACGACGCGTCTACTGACGGACCATGCGGAGTACGGACACTGGGAGTTGGACCGCCTCAGCCTGCACCCCGACGGCAGCCGCAGGGTGCGGTTGCGGCGGCGGATCATCCGCCAGGTGCGTGCCACGTGGTGACACTGAGTGGCTGAAACGGAGCGGGCCCCGCGGTCGCGGGGCCCGCTCCGTTTCGGCAGGTGGTCGGTGCTTTCCGTGCCGTGTTACGCCGCGGCCCGAGCCTTGCGGTAGAGCACGGCGCCCATCAGCAGCGCGCCCGCGCCCACCGGCAGCACGAGGCCGATCGGCAGCTCGCTGCCGGTCGCCGCGAGCTGCGCGGCACCCTTGGGCTGCGCAACGGCCTGGGTGTCCGGGTTGTTCGGCTTCGAGGCGCCCACCCGCTCCTCGTCCGCGGACGGCGGCTGCTGCGGCGTGCCCGGCTGTTCCTGGTCGCCGGGGTTGCCCGGAGGCGTCTGCTCCCCGTGGCCGGGAGGCGACGTCTCGTGATCGCCCCCGGTGTTGGCGCAGTCGTTGCCCGCGGCTTCGTTGCCGATACCGCCGACGTTGACACCGTTGCCGCAGACGTTGACCGGCACGTCCACCGGGGCCTGCACATGGTTGCCGGAGCCGATGCCGGATGAGTCACTGGTGTGTCCGCCGGTCTGCGAGCCGCTGCCGGAGGAGTTGTCGGAACCCCCGTCCTCGTTGGCGCAGCTGTTGCCGACCGCCGGGTTGAGCAGCCCGACCACGTTCACGGTGTTGCCGCAGACGTTCGCCTGCACGTCGACCGGTACCTCCACCGAGTTCCCCGAGAGCACGCCCGAGGAGTCGGAGGAGGAGCCGTTCGCGCCCGAGTCGGCGTGTGCGTAACCGCCGGTGACGGCCAGGACGCCGGTGGCTGCCGCCACGGTCATCAGGCCCTTGCGGGTGACCTGTCGCATAGCTTTTCCCTGCCTTGTTGCTTCAGGAATGCGCACGCGCCCAGTGCGCGTACGCGGAATGCGGAATGCGGAATGCCCGGCGGCCCCGGAGTGCGTGGCGCGCACTCCGGGGCCGCGGACTCAGACCCTCTTGGGGGTGAAGCGCAACGTCACGCGTTGATGCAGGTGTTGCCGAAGGCGGGGTTCAGCAGCCCGATCACAGAGACCGTGTTGCCGCACACGTTCGACTGCACGTGGACCGGCGCCTGAACGACGTTGCCCGAAAGCACGCCGGGCGAGTGCATGGCAGCCCCCTGAGCACCCGCGTCGGCAGCCGCAACTCCCGCACCAGCGAGAACGAGGCCACCAGTGGCAGCCGCAGCAGCGACGACCTTCTTGATCATTATTCCTCCTTGTTGGCAATGCGATCCTGGTCGCGGATCGCATCACCTGTAACGAGGAGGGAGTAATAGGGCTACGAGCCTATGAGCGCATTCACCCTTCTCAGTCAACTCCGCACGCGCTGGCGATTATTGGAGTTTCGTTTCAGCGCGTTAATTCCGGACAGGTCGTTGTTCAGGACGCCTCGATGAAGCGGTCCAGCACCCGCACGCCGAACTTCAGGGCATCGACCGGCACCCGCTCGTCGACACCGTGGAACATGCCCGCGAAGTCCAGCTCCGGCGGAAGCTTCAGCGGGGCGAAACCGAAGCAGCGGATGCCGAGGTCGTCGAAGGACTTGGCGTCCGTGCCCGCCGAGAGCATGTACGGCACGGCGCGCGCGATCGGGTCCTCGGCGGACAGCGCGGTCTGCATGGCGTCGACGATGGCCCCGTCGAAGGTGGTCTCCAGCGCCTTGTCGGCGTGCACGTCCTCCCGCTTCACCTGAGGGCCGAGGATCCGGTCCAGGTCGGCGAGGAACTCCTCCTCGTAGCCCGGCAGATAGCGGCCGTCGACGTGCGCGGTCGCCTGGCCCGGAATCACGTTCACCTTGTAACCGGCGCCCAGTTGCGTCGGGTTGGCGGTGTTCTGCAGCGAGGCGCCGATGAGCTTGGCGATGCCGCCGAGCTTGGCGAGCGTCTCGTCCATGTTCTCCGGATCGAGCTCGGTGCCGAGGGCGTCGCCCAGCTCGTCGAGGAAGTGCCGCAGTGTCTTCGTCACGCGCACCGGGAACTTGTGCCGGCCGAGCCGCCCGACGGCTTCGGAGAGTTCGGTGATGGCGTTGTCCCGGTGGATCATCGAACCGTGTCCGGCGGTGCCGTCCACGGTCAGCTTCATCCAGTGCATGCCCTTCTGGGCGGTCTCGACGAGATACAGCCGCAGCTTCTCGTTGACGGTGAAGGAGAATCCGCCGACCTCGCCGATCCCCTCGGTCACGCCCTCGAAGAGGTCCGGGTGCTTGGCGACGAGGTGCTTCGCGCCGAACTTGCCGCCGGCCTCCTCGTCCGCCAGGAAGGCCAGCACGAGGTCACGGGGCGGCTTGCGTCCGCCGCGCAGCCGGTCGCGTACGACCGCGAGGGTCATCGCGTCCATGTCCTTCATGTCGACGGCGCCCCGGCCCCACACACAGCCGTCCGCGATCTCGCCGGAGAAGGGGTGGTGGGTCCAGTCCGAGGCGTTGGCGGGTACGACGTCGGTGTGGCCGTGGATGAGCAGCCCGGGCCGCGATCGGTCCTCGCCCTCGATCCGGACGACTGTGGAGGCGCGACCCTTGTGCGACTCGAAGATCTGCGGTTCGAGCCCCACCTCGGCGAGCTTCTCGGCGACGTACTCGGCGGCCCTGCGCTCACCCGGGCCCGAGTGGTCGCCGTAATTGCTGGTGTCGATCTGGATCAGCTCGCGGCAGAGGTCGACGACCTCGTCCTCACCGGTGATGCTCCTGGCCGTATCCGACTCACTCACGCTGCTGCCTCCCACGGTCACTGCTGCCTCTCCCCCTCATCCTCCCTCTCGGACCCGCCCCGCCCAAGGCCGGGACCGGCCCGTCACACGGGGTTCACACCCCGCGGGCCTGTGATCGGGAGCCTTCGGAAGCCTGGTAATGTTTCCTCTGTCGCCGCGGGGTCATCCCCGCACGACCTACACCTTGTCCGGGTGGCGGAATGGCAGACGCGCTAGCTTGAGGTGCTAGTGCCCTTTATCGGGCGTGGGGGTTCAAGTCCCCCCTCGGACACTGACCGTATCCCCAACTTGTGCGGGTCGAGCTGAGCCTCGGCCCGCACGAGCTGTTTTCCGGGGTTGCGGGGGTTGGTCAGAGCCACCTCGCGCAACTTCGAGCCGCATACCGGGCTGCGCCCGCCGCCGCGCGAGCCCGTCGTCCAGCCCGGTGACCTCGGCTACAGCGACGCCGACGGCGACCTGTACATCACCGCCCGACGCGATGAACTGACCAAGATCCAGGGCATCCGTGTCATGCCCGCGGAGATCGAGCCAACCGGTGGTTCTCCGGAGCTCGCTGAGATACCGGCCATGAGAGGAAGTCCGGACCGGTCAGAGGGGACAGACACCGGAGAGCCGAGCGACAGGGGCAGTGACCGACATACCCGCACCCTGATGGTGTCTTGGCTCGTCCGGTCTCAGCGACGGCGCACTCCTGCGAAGTAGGTGGCGAGTTCCGAAGTGAGCGTCGGCCAAACCACCGGGTCGTGTCCCGGGACCAGGCGGTATCCGCGCTCGGCAGCGATTCGCTTGAGCTGACGAATCGGTTCCACGGTGGCTTCCGGATCGACGTCCACTGCGCCACCGACGGGCAGTTCCTGTTCGATGTTCTCCGTCAAGTCCGCCGCGTCGAAAGCAAAGACGAACCCGCCACCGCCCACCGACGCGTCCAGATCCACCACGAAGCTCTGATGTCCCGGAGTGTGCCCGGCCGTGAGTACCGCAGTCACTCCCGGCGCGATCTCGGCGTCACCATCAGCGGTACGCCAGTCGATCGAGGGGTCGTCGAAATCGACCCGGTATATCGCGTGCTGCTCGGGTGCGGGTGAGCCGGACAGCCCGTAGTCCAGTTCCCTGCGCTGTACGTGGACCGGTACGCGGCCGGCGAAATGCTTCAGCCCGCCTGCGTGGTCGTAGTGCAGATGGCTCAGGCCGACAGCATGGATCTCGTCGATGCCGATGCCCGCCCTGGCCAGTGCCTCCTCCAACGGCTCTCCCGGGCCGGGCAGAATCGCCCGGAAGTCCGGCCGGCCGTGGAACCTCCGACGTAGCGCCGGGTCGTTGATCAGCGCCGTGTTGAAGCCGGTGTCCAGCAGCAGCCAGCCGCCGTCGCAGTGCAGCAGCACGCCGGGAACCGGTTCGCGTAGACGCTGCTCGGGCGACGCTCCGTGCACCGATACCGACTTCGGCAGATCTTCCCAGCCCAGGGTGAGCAGCACGATCTCCCGTACGCCACTCGACATGTCTCTGTCTCCCTCTCTTGCACCGACTGGCGTTCGGCACGGCCGACCCGACCGTACACACCGGTCGATGAACCCGGCGGTGGGGCCGACGGCCCTGCGCCGACCGGGATCACGTTCGCCACCGGAGCACCGTCGGCCAAGTTGTCCCGGAGTCGGTCCATGTCCGATATCGGGCCGTCCCGCCGGCCGGGAGCGACGACACGACGTCGGAGTCAGCCACTGACGACGGAGGAGTGCTGGTCGCGGACGAGGTCCTCGATCACGGTGCGCATCCCGAGGAACTCCGCGGTGCGCCGGTCCGTGAGCGAGCGCTCCGCGGGCAGGTCGACGGCCATCTCGGAGGCCACCCGCCCCGGGTTGCTGGCGAGTACGAGCACCCGCTGCGCCAGGAATACGGCCTCTTCGACGTCGTGCGTGACCATGACCACGGTTGTACCGGTGTCCTGCCAGACCTTACGGAGGAAGATCTGCATGTCCTCCTTGGTCTGCACGTCCAGCGCTCCGAACGGCTCGTCCAGCAGCAGGACATGCGGTTCGCAGGCCAAGGCGCGGGCGATGGCCACCCGTTGCCGCTGCCCGCCAGACAGCTTGCCGGGCAGAGTGTCGGCGTAGGCGGTGAGACCGACCTCCTCCAGATACCAGGCGACCCGTGCGGCGCGCTCGGCTCGGGGAATCCGCAGCAGTTCCAGCCCGAACCCGACGTTGTCCGCAACCGTGCGCCAGGGAAACAGCTCTCCCGTCTGGAAAACCAGCCCCCGGTCCGGTCCCGGCCCTGTGACCGGCTCCTCGTCCAAGGTGATCGAACCTTCCGTCGGCGCCGCGAGGCCGGCGATCAGAGAGAGCAGCGTGGACTTGCCCGACCCGCTCGCGCCCACCACACACACGAACTCACCGGGTGTGACGGAGATGTCGATGCCCTCCAGCACCCGCTGCGTACCGCCGGCGACCGGAAAGTCCTTCACCACGCCGGTCAGCAGCAACCCCGGGGTCAAACCGTCCACCTCCCCACTCTGTCGCGCAGCAGCCGCAATCCCACGTCCATCACGATGCCGATCACTCCGATCACGACCAGGACCGCGAAGATACGGTCGGTCTGCAGGAAACGCTGGGACCGGATGATCCGGTATCCGAGCCCCGAAGTCGCCGCGAAGAGTTCGGCGATCACCAGAAAGTTCCAGGCTGCCGCGGCGTTGACCCGGGCAGCGTCGATGATGCCGGGCAGCGCGTGCGGCAGGATCACCTTGCGGATCAGCACGCCCGGACCCGCCCCGAGCGTGCTCGACACCTCCAGCAGCCGACGCGGCACCTGCCGTACCACGTCGGCGACCATCAGGATGTTGAAGAACACCACGCCGAGGACGAGGACCATCAGCTTGGACGGTTCGCCCAGTCCCAGCCAAATGATCAGGAGGGGGACGAAGGCGCTGGCCGGCCAATAGCGCACGAGCCCGACGGCCGGCTCCAGCAGCGCGAGGGCCCATCGCCAAATGCCCATGGCGAAGCCCAGCGGAACGGAGATCGCCAGCGCCAGGCCGAAGCCGAACAGCACCCGCCGGACGCTGGCCATCGTGTCGGTGAGCAGTTCGCCGGAGCGGGCCATCTCCACGCCGGCCTGCCACACCGCGACGGGAGAGGGCAGGAAGGTGGGATCCACCGTCTTGGTCGCGCTCAACGCCACCCACGCCCCCAGGGGGGCCAGGACGGAGACGGTCCGCAGCACCCACCGAGCCGCCGAGGAGATCTCGCGGCCCGGTGCCAGCCATCTGCGAGCCGATGGTGCGGGACGGAGGGGCAGTTCCGGCCAGTCGGAGCGGCCGCGCGTTTCCTGGGTGAGATTCCGGGTCCGCGCGGTGGAGGTGAGTCCTTCGGCAGGGCTCATCCCGCGGTGCTCGCCTTCTTGATGAAGGTCGGGTCGAGCAGCCCGTCCAGCTTCGGCGCCGTGTCGACCAGCTTGCTGCTGACCAGGAAGTCGGCGATCTTCTTGGCCTGGTAATCGAGGTTGGCGTCGGCGCTGCCGGGGGTGAATGCCTCGATGTTGGCCTTGGTGCCGAACAGCGTCGTGCCCTCGTCGTAGGCCTCGTAGTCGGCGACGCTCACCCCGCCTCGCTTGGCCATGATGGCCACGGCCTCGTCGTGGTGAGCCGTGATCCAGTCGAGCGTCTCGAACCATGTGTCCACCAGCGCCTGGACCGTCTTGGGGCTGTTCTTGGCCAGTTCGGGTGAGACGACGGTGTGGTCGGGGATGGAACCGGGGAAGTCCCTGGACGAGGCGATCACCTTGCTGCCCTTGAGCTTCAGGGCCGTCGTGGTGAACGGCGCGAACACTCCCACGGCGTCGACCTTCCCGGCGGCGAACGCCGCCGCGGCGGCGTCGGTGGGAAGGGGTTTGAAGTTCACGTCCTTCTCGGACAGTCCGGCCTTCTCCAGCGCCAGGAGCAGCAGGAAGTGGTCGACGGTGCCCTGTTCCGCGGCGACCGTCTTGCCCTTGAGATCAGCGACGGTTTCGATACCCTGACGGGCGATGATCGCGTCGTTGCCGGTGGAGTTGTCATTGGTCAGCACGATGGTCTGCTGAGACCCGCCGGCCACCGAGGCGAGGGTGTCGTTGAGGGTCTGGCTGTTGGCGTTGATGCTGCCGGTGGCCATCGCGTTGAGGCTGTCGGTGTAGCTGTCGAAATACTTCAGTTCCACCTGGATGCCGTTCTTGGTGAACAGCCCCTTTTCGTCGGCCACCTGCCAGGGGAACCACCCCGGCCAGGCGCTGAATCCGAGGGTGATCTTCTCGCCGCCGCTGCCGGCGGACGTGTCCGATTCGGCCGAGCCGCAGGCCGTCAGGGTAGGTGAGGCGGCGGCAAGGCCGAGGCCCAGAGCCGCCTGGATGAGCGTTCTTCTCTTCATCGCGCTGTTCCTTTCTTAGCTTCGCGTTGTGGTGCTGTGTGGACCTGAGTGGACCGAAGAGCGTGCCGTCGATGTCGGGGCGGTCGGGGCCTCGTCGGGCTCCGAGCGTTTCCCTCCTCGCCGCAGACATACGTGGTGCGGCAATTGAGCCCCGCGTTCTGGCTGGTCAATTACGGTGTGCCGGATGGACGAACCGCTCGGACCGGCCGAGGCGGGGGCGGCTGCGCGGGATACGAGGTGGATGGTGGGGCTGTCGCTCCGGCCAGCGGCGGCGACTCCAACCGGCCACGTTCGACGGTCTGGACGAGGGCGCCGACCACCCTTGCCAGGAGCGTCCGGCCGAGCGCGGCCGACGCCTCCGAGGGGCGGCCCGTCACGCCGTTACGGGTGACGTGTCCGGCGGGGTGACTGAAGACCAGGTCCGCGGTGCGGTCGGGGTCGTCGGCACCGCTCGCTGCCTCCTGGTCCACGAGGTGCGGGGCGAGTACGTACATCAGCGAGGTCTCGGCCCGGTTTCCGTGCCAGTCCGCCGCGTCGGCACTGACTTCCGCGGCCACGGTCGGATCGGTCGTCCACCATTCGCGCAGCCCGATGTACAGGTCCGGTCGACTGCAGCGGATGTCGTCGATGGCCACTCGCAGTACCGCGGTGTTGCCCACGTGGCCGTTGACCAGGAGGATTCGCCGGATCCCGGAATGACTCGCCCACTCGGCGTAGGCCTCGACGATCGCGCGCAGCGTGTCCGGGGTGAGTGACAGCGTTCCCGGGAACTGCGTGCCGTGCCACCTGCTGACTCCGATGCTGATGGCGGGCAGCACGAGCGCGCCGGTGGCCGCGCTCACCCGGTCGCAGATGGCCTGCGCGATGATCGTGTCGGTTGCGGTCGGCAGATGGGGCCCGTGCTGCTCGGTCGCGCCGACCGGTATCAACGCGACATGGTCGGGGTCCGCAGCGAGCAGGTCGCCGATGGCCGGACCTGTCAGGTTCTCCCACGATGTCACGGCGTCCATGGCGTCGTCCGATGTCTCCATTGGCCCGGCGCCGTCAGAAGAACTTCAGGTAGCGGTCGCGTTCCCACTGGGATATGTGGGCGTGATACTCCTCCCACTCCCGAAGCTTCTCCTGGACGAATGCCGCATGCATCTGAGGGCCCATCACCTCCTGGCACAGTGAGTCCTCCTGAAAGGCCTCCATGGCTTCCAGCAGGTTGCGCGGAAGCGAGGAGATGCCGCGTGCCGACAGTTCCGTCTCGGACAGCAGGTACAGGTTGTCCGTGTTGGGCAGGCCGGGGTCGAGGTCCTCCCGGATGCCCTCCAGCCCGGCTGCGAGTACCAGGGCGGTGGCCAGATACGGATTCATCGCCGCGTCCGCGGCCCGGCACTCGACCCGCCCGCCGCCCATGGGGATCCGCAGCATGTTCGTACGGTTGTTGTCGCCGTAGGCGGCGAACACCGGGGCCCAGGTGAATCCGGACAGACTGCCCGACTTGACCAGGCGCTTGTAGCTGTTGACGGTGGGAGCGATCACGGCGCTGATGCTTCTGGCGTGGCGAAGGACGCCGGCGATGAACTGGTATCCGAGCGTGGAGAGTCCGCAGCCGCGAGGATCGGCGGGTTCCTCGAAGAGGTTCGTTCCCTCTCCGTCTGCCAGCGACATGTTCATGTGGGCGCCGCTGCCGGTCTGATTGGCGAACGGCTTCGGCATGAACGACCCGTAGACACCGTGGCGGCGCGTGATCTCGCCCAGCATGAGCTTGAAGAAGGTGAGGCGATCGGCCATGCCGAGTGCGTCGGTGTAGGCGAAGTCGATCTCGAACTGGCCGTTGCCGTCCTCGTGATCGAAGGAGTACACGCCCCAGCCGAGGGCGTTCATGGCGGTGACGAGTTCGTCGACGACCGGGAAGGACCGCAACAGGGTTCGCAGGTCATAGCAGGGCTTGGCAAGGGAATCGGACTCCTCGACGGGTTCCGGACCGTTCTCGCCGTCTCGCAGGATGAAGAACTCGGTCTCTATTCCCACGTTGCACACGAAGCCGAGTTCGGCGGCCCGCGCCTGTGACCGCTTCAGGATCTGGCGGCTGCACGCCTCGAACGTCGCGCCGTTCAACCACAGATCGCTCGGGAACCATGTGATGTCCTGCTGCCAAGGCACGGCGATACCGCGCGCCAGGTCGGGCACCGCAGCGACCTCGTCGTCGTTGACCTCCTGAGGCACCCCGTCAAGGGCCGCCCCGGTGAAGAGTTCGGAGCCGGACGCGGCACCGTCGAGATGGCCGAGCGGGACGACCTTCGCCTTCGGCTTCCCGTGCATGTCCACGAAGCTGATGGCGGCGTATCGGACACCCGCCCCGGCCAACTCCGAGCGCACCGTGCTGACGTCAACCGGCTGATCGCCGTACGGCAAGGGTTGGCGCTTGGTGGTGAGAGTGATGTCCACGTCTGCCTGATGCCCTTCGGTAGCGGGTCACGGGTCGCAGCTGTGCACGGTGACCTGCGGGGAGAGGAGGAATCCGAAATGGCCGATCGTTCATCTCGTGGCCGGAAACGTACGGACGGGCGGTTTCCGGTGAGTTTCTGTGGCGTATCGATTTTCCGCTGAGTCGGCAGCCGTCAGCAGCGGACACAGGTGCCAGGGCAGGGCACACCGTCATGAGTGCGGTTCTGCGCACTTCGGGGCGTGTTGGGCGAACAGTGCCGAGAAGACGCGACCGCCTCGCAGAGCCGCGGCGTCGCACTCCCTGTGACAGGTAACTCCCGTGGCCCCTGCGTGCTGTCAGGCTTCGGCGCGGCGGCCGTCCGGCGGAGGGGAGTCCTCGTACCGTGCCGCCTGCTGCTGAATGATCCGGACTTCACCAGGTTGCGCGAGCAGCGACCGGATTGATGTCACGGCGACGAAGTCCGCATAGTCGACGGCGCTGTAGTCCCCGTAGCGGAAGGGGATCTCCGAGTCGAGACGGTGCTGGGCGCGATGCCGAAAGCGCTTCTGCATGCCTTCGTCGAAAGTCAGCAGACCGAGTGCGGTGAGCTCTATATCGACGGGCAGCAACTGCCCCTGTGCGACACCGTCCTCGATGAATGCCACCACCCACCGCACGAGGCGATCGTAGTCACGCCAGAAGCCGGCGAAGGCGTCGGGCTGCTTCGCAGCGAGCTGTTCGATCTCGTTGAAATCCACCGGGGACAGACAGAGCTGCAGCGTGTCGTATCGCACCAGGCGGTAGAGCTTGAGCGCCGGAGAGTCCGGGACGGATTGCAGGCGGTCGATGAAGTCGAGAGACACCCGGTTGACGGCGAGAGTGGCCTGAAGGACCTGCTCCTTGCGCGGGAACCAGTAGTAGAGCGACTGCTGCTTCAGCCCCGCTGCCCGCGCGATCGCCGTCATGGTCGTTCCGGAGTACCCCTTCTCGGCGAACAACCGCGCCGCGACGGAGACGATCACATCGCGGGGCGGAGCGTCCGGCGACGGACCGGAGGTTCGTGGCCGCCCGACGCGGCGTCCACCACCGGCCGCCGCACCTGCCCCGTCGTCACTCTCCGGCTTCAATTACGCCTCTCCCACCAGGTCGGTCCGCGACACACCAGCGCACCGAGATCACGTACAGCTCGGGTCGGAGGCGGAGCTCCGGAGGAGGACATCTGTGCTGTCCCCGGCTCCGACGGTGATCTCAACGCCCCTACGGCCGGCATAGTACCTGTGCGGTGTGAAGCTCACGTTTCGGTGCCTGATGTCGGCCTTTGAGGGACTGAGGGGGCACGGCTCGCAGTTGTGGGGGGGCACGTGGCCGGCGCATCCGTAACCCTGCGTTGCCGTGAGCGCAACATCCAGGCTGTTTGCTCTCTGACGCCTGCCACCGCGGCTCGCGGGGCTTCACGCGCGCATCGTCACCGCCCCCGCCGCGCGGCCGGGCACTGTGTACGCCGTGCCCGCCCCCACCCCCCGCACGTCCGGCCCCCGCCCCGGCACTGGCGCCCCGCATGACCGGAGGACCCATGCCCGAGTACCGCCCCGCCGCCGACGCCCTGGTCGGCGTGTGGCAGCGTGCACTGCTCGTCCGGCCGGACGGAACCCGCGACGCGGAGACCAACGTCACCTGGGTCCAGGGCTCCTCGCTCTACGGCGACCTGCGCCAGCCCCCGGGGTATCCCCGCCACCGCGGGGTGCTGGGTCTGCACAACCTGGGTCAGGATCACCTTCTCTCGCTCGCCGCCCAGGAGGCGTTCGCCGGCGAGTTGCAGTACGGCGACGGCTTGTTCACCTGGCATCGCGAGATCGACTTCCAACCGCCCGGCCCTTTTCCCGACGTGGGGAGTCTCAACACGGCGGACGGCGCCCTTGTGGATCGAACGAGTCCGCACCCGGTCGACGGCGTCATCGTCGAGGAAGGGCGGTACGCGGCCTACCGTGAGCACTGGCAGGCGGGGGAACGAGATCGCACCGACGCCGCAGCCGCCCGGCTGCACGGACGGCTCGATGGCCTGGCAGGAATACTTGTCCGGGTGGGTTCGTGGTTCCTGTACGCCCGCGACCGCCACGAGCCTTTGACCGGCACCGAGAGCCTCGCGGACCGAGTACTCGGAGCCGCCTCGCTCGCCAGGGCACGAGAGCTGCTCGACTGTGAGGTCTCGCTGGGCCGGGTGGCGGACGGGCGTTGGCAGGTCCTGCGCTCCACGCTGCCGCATCGCGAGGGGCGCCCCTTCCCGATGCTGCCCACCACGGACGGAAAGGACTGTCTGTGCGTGCAGGACGTCGACGCCGGCGGCACTGTCGTCCCGCTGGTCTGGGAGATCGTCGATTGCGAAGGGCCGGGGTCTCTCCTCGCGGCGAGAGGGCCGTGCTAGAAAACACACCGCCGACGGTCGCAGCACTCTTTCTCCTGCGCAGTCGAGGACACCCCGGGCCGGAGTACTTCGAGCACCGCACTTACGGCGCGAACCGGCAGTTCGGGCGGCCCCGCACGGTCACAGGGACAGAAGCGCTTCGCCTTGCCGCCGGAGCTTGGGCAGGACGTGCTCGGGGCAGCCGGACACCCGCAGGGCCGCGTCGGCTGTGGCGGCAGCGAAGGTGACGACGTCACGGTGCGGCGCCTCACGGCGGATGAGGATGACACCCTCGATGAGACCGAAGACCAGGTCGGTGCGGATCTCCAGCTCCTCGGGCGGGAGTTCCACGCCGGGGCCGGTCGCCGCGAGCAACCGCCCGTAGGCGGCCTTGAGCTCAGCAGACCCGGTCCGAACTCGGACCAGCCGACCAGCAACAGCGGTCCGACGGCGTCACAGGCCGCCCGGCGAGCGGCGGATCTGTCACGTTCAGCGCCACGGTCATCACGCTGGAGAAAACCAGCAGCCGAGTCCGCCGCGCCGGGGCGCAGGCGTAGTGGTCGTGTCGGTCCTCGGACGCGCACAATACGCCCACGGGTGCTGGCCGACTCTCGGCCGGCACCGTCGCGTTGCCTGGGTCTGCGTCACTCGCAGCCCGAGCCGCTGACTCAGAAGTTCTCCACCAGCAGGGTCGCCAGCCACAGCAGTATCGCCAGCGTGGCGAGCAGGCCGATCGCCTGGACGACCCAGCGAGGAATCCTGTACATCGCGTCCATCCTCACCTCGGGTACTGCCTCCGTTCTACCCAGGTAGGCGACGTCGAACGTGGACCGGAGGTACTCGGCGGAGGCCCAGTAGGCCGTTGCACGCCGACCCCTCAGCAGTCCGGCGGCGGCGAGGACGAGGTTGCCATGAATTCCCCTGCCACGGCTGCGTAGTCAGTCGGTGGCGTGCCGCCCGGCGCGCCGCTGGCGGGGCACGACCGGCTTGGCGGGGGTGGTGAGCGTGAGCTGGCGGACGAGCTGCTGGAAGGAGAGCAGGGCGGTGACCGGTGGAAGGGCCGCCACCGCCATCGCGACGGGCGCCTTGGGGGCGTGGGCGACGCACAGGCACATCGCGACGGCGGAGAAGAGCAGCACCACGGCCCAGGAGTGCGCGGCGCGGCGGCGGTGCAGCGCGGCCCGCAGGATGGACAACGAGGCCACCAGCCACGGCCCGTAGACCAGCAGCGGCCACCATGCGGCCAGCCCATGGGCCCCGGGGGACGCCACGCGGCGCAGCGGGTCGTAGGCGACCAGCGCGCCGAGCACGCTCACCATGCCCACGATCACCGCGGTCAGCGCCGCGATGGACAGGCTCAGCACCTTCAGCCACGGCCTCTGGAACCAACGGGCGCACCGCACCAGCCTGTTGGGCCGCCGACGGGCACCGCGCTTCCGCGGGATCGGGGGCGCCGTGGAGACGGGTGCGGCGGGTGCACCGGTCTGGAGCAGCCGGGTCAGGTCCTGGTCGAAGTCCCACTCGGTGTGCAGGCCTTCGGGGACCGTGGGGTCGAGCACGTCCGCTCCGAAGGAGCCCGACTGATATCCAGTGCTGTCCAACCCGTCCTCGGGCTGGGGCCAGTAACCGCTCATGCCGTCACCGTGCCCTGCGGGCTCATCGTCGCCATGCACTCCCCAACGAGGGGAAAATTAGCTGGATACGCCCAATTTAAAAGCAATGTACCCATATTGATGCGCTTAGTTACTCATCGGATCTACGGCCCTGGTCGATGTGTGGTCGATCTCTCGTCCGAGGGGCAGATCACGAGGTCACTGCGGGCGAGGACCTTCGATGGGCAGCCCCGAACGGACCTCCCGTATCGCCGCTCGTAAGGGGTGAGTGCCAGAGTCGTACTAAGATTTCCGGCTTGTTACGGAGCTGGAGCCGGACAACCCCAGGCAGACCTGCGGGCCCGCCAGCGCCCCGGAGGTTTCCGGGAACGAGAGGCGAGGACGCGATGGCAGCCATACACGAGAGCAGTGCTCTCGGTGTGCTCGACGCAGAGATCCGCGAACAGTTCGGCGATACGGCACGTTTCTCCGCGGGTCCCGCGGCCTCTCCCCGCACCCTTGTCGACGTCTTCGAGGCCTCCGTCCGCTCGTATCCGGACGAGCTCGCTCTGGACGACGGGACCCGCCCCCTGACGTACCGGGCACTGGCCGTCGAGGTCGAGAACCTGCGGCGACGCCTGAGCACCGCCGGGGTCGGCCTCGGCGACCGGGTCGGCGTACGCGTCCCCTCCGGGACCAATGACCTGTACGTCGCCATCCTCGCCGTACTGGCCGCAGGCGCCGCCTATGTGCCCGTGGACGCCGAAGACCCCGACGAGCGCGCCGAGTTGGTGTTCGGCGAGGCCGGAGTGCGGGCGGTCGTCGGGGCCGGGCACGAGCTGACCGTCGGTGAGAAGAGCGAGACGCCCGCCGCGCGGCCCGGTACCGAGCACGACGCCTGGATCATCTTCACCTCCGGCTCGACCGGAAAGCCCAAGGGCGTCGCCGTCAGTCACCGCAGCGCCGCCGCCTTCGTGGACGCCGAGGCCGGGCTGTTCCTCACCGAGGAGCCGATCGGGCCCGGCGACCGGGTCATGGCCGGGCTGTCCGTCGCCTTCGACGCCTCCTGCGAGGAGATGTGGCTGGCCTGGCGATACGGGGCCTGTCTGGTACCCGTGCCGCGTTCCCAGGTGCGCAGCGGTGCCGATCTCGGGCCCTGGCTGGTGGAGCAGGAGATCACCGTGGTGTCCACGGTGCCGACGCTGGCCGCCCTGTGGGAGCCGGAGGCCCTCAACGACGTCCGGCTGCTGATCTTCGGCGGCGAGGCCTGCCCGCCCGAGCTCGTCCAGCGGCTCGTGACCGAGGGACGCGAGGTCTGGAACACGTACGGGCCGACCGAGGCCACCGTCGTCGCCTGCGCCTCACTGATGAGCGGCCAGGAGCCGATCCGGATCGGGCTGCCGCTGAACGGCTGGGAACTGGCCGTCGTCGACGAGGCCGGGGAGCCGGTGCCGATGGGCGGCAGCGGTGAGCTGGTGATCGGCGGGGTGGGCCTTGCCCGCTACCTCGACCCGGAGAAGGACGCGGAGAAGTACGCCCCGCTGGAGTCGTTGGGCTGGAAGCGTGCGTATCGCAGCGGTGACCTGGTCAAGGCCGAGCCGGAGGGGCTGGTCTTCCTCGGGCGGGCCGACGAACAGATCAAGCTCGGCGGGCGGCGGATCGAACTGGGCGAGGTGGACGCCGCGCTGCAGGCCCTCCCGGGTGTCCAGGGCGCGGCTGCCGCCGTGCGCAGCGCGCGCAGCGGCAACCAGCTGCTCGTCGGCTATGTGGTGACGCAGGACGGCTGGGACCACGCGAGTGCCGTCAAGAAGCTGCGTGCCGAACTGCCCGCGGCCCTGGTGCCGTTGCTCGCCCCCGTCGACGAGCTGCCGACGCGTACGTCCGGCAAGGTCGACCGGAACGCGCTGCCGTGGCCGCTCGAAGGCCTGGAGACCGGTGGTCCCGCCGAGCAGCTGTACGGCACCGAGGCCTGGCTCGCCGAGCAGTGGAGCGAGGTGCTCGGCATCCCGGTGGGCGGCGCCCGGGACGACTTCTTCGCGATCGGCGGAAGCAGCCTGGCCGCCGCCCAGCTCACCACCAGGTTGCGTACCCGCTACCCCAGCGCCGCCGTGGTCGACCTCTATCAGCACCCCGTGCTGCGCAAGCTGGCCCGGCATCTGGAGAAGTCCGCGCAGGGCGACGGTGCCGCCCGCGAGATCGCGCCGGTGCCGCTGCGGGCCAAGGTCGTTCAACTGCTTCTGCTCATCCCCCTGTTCACGGTCCTCGGGCTGCGCTGGACGGTGGCGCTTGCCGCGCTCGGCAACGTCCTGCACTGGTTCGGCGCGTACCCCTGGGCTCCTGAGACCTCGTGGTGGGCCGTCGCTGCCGGAGCGGCGCTGTTCTTCAGTCCGCCTGGGCGCCTCGCGATCGCCGCGGGCGGTGCCCGGCTGCTCCTGCGCGGAGTGCAGCCCGGCCGGTATCCCCGCGGCGGGAGCGTGCATCTGCGGCTGTGGACGGCGGAGCGGCTCGCCGAGTTCAGCGGGGCGACCGCGCTGACCGGGTCCTGGCTGGAGCGGTATGCGCGGGCGCTCGGCGCCAAGATCGGCCCCGATGTGGACCTGCACTCGCTGCCGCCGGTGACCGGCATGCTCAAGCTCGGCCGCGGTGCCGCCGTCGAGTCCGAGGTGGACCTGTCCGGGCACTGGCTGGACGGCGACCGCCTGGAGATCGGCACCGTCAAGGTGGGCGCCGGCGCGGTGGTCGGCACCCGCGGCATGCTCTTCCCGGGTGCCCGCGTCGGCAAGCGGGCCGAGGTGGCCCCCGGCTCCGCCGTGTCCGGTCACATCCCCACCGGTCAGCGCTGGGCGGGCGCTCCCGCCGTCAAGCTCGGCAAGGCGAAGCGGGACTGGCCCAAGGAGCGGCCGCAGAAGGGGACGTACTGGCGCGTGATGTACGGCGCGACCGGATTCGCCCTGAACGCCCTGCCGCTGGTCGCGGGCCTTGCCGCTCTCCTCGTGGCGAGCCTCTTCGTCTCACCGGACGCCGGGCTCGGCGGGGCACTGCGGGGCGCAGCGCTCGCGCTGGTGCCGGCGACGCTGGCCTTCGGTTGCGCGTACGCGCTGCTCCTGCTGGTCTCCGTACGACTGCTCAGTCTGGGCCTGCGTCCGGGCACGCATCCCACGCACAGCAGGATCGGATGGCAGGCCTGGACGGTCACGCAGCTGATGGACCGCTCCCGCGAGACGCTGTTCCCGCTGTACGCCGGCCTTGTCACGCCCGTGTGGCTGCGGCTGCTCGGGATGAAGATCGGGCGGGGCGCCGAAGTGTCGACCGTCCTCGCGCTGCCCACCCTCACGACGGTCGGCGAGGGCGCGTTCCTCGCGGACGACACACTGACCGCTCCGTACGAGCTCGGGGGCGGCTGGATGCGGATCGGGCGGGCGGAGATCGGCCGCCGTGCCTTCCTCGGCAACTCCGGGATGACCGCGCCGGGCCGCTCCGTGCCGGACGGCGGCCTGGTCGGCGTTCTTTCCGCGACGCCGAAGAAGGCGAAGAAGGGCAGCTCGTATCTGGGACTGCCGCCGGTGAAGCTGCCGCGGGCGACGAGTGACGGCGACCAGAGCCGTACGTACGACCCGCCCGCGCGGCTGCTGTGGGCGCGCGCGCTCGTCGAACTGTGCCGGATCGTCCCGGTGTTCTGCTCGGCCGCGCTGGCCGTGCTGACGGTGGCCGCGCTGAGCGTGCTGGGGGCATGGGCCTGGGCTCTCGCCGGTGTGGTGCTACTGGCTGCCGGTGCGGCTGCCGCGGTGCTGTCGATCGTCGCGAAGTGGCTGCTCGTGGGCCGGCACCGGACCGGTGAGCACCCGCTGTGGAGCGGCTTCGTGTGGCGCAACGAGCTGGCCGACACCTTCGTCGAGGTGGTGGCTGTGCCGTGGCTGGCCGGTTCCGTGCCCGGTACGCCGCTGATGCCGCTGTGGCTGCGCGGGCTCGGCGCCCGGATCGGCAAGGGCGTGTGGGTGGAGAGCTACTGGCTGCCCGAAACGGACCTGGTGACCCTTGAGGCCGCCGCCACCGTGAACCGCGGCTGCGTCCTGCAGACCCACCTCTTCCACGACCGGATCTTGCGGACGGATACTGTGGTCCTCCGTGAGGGCGCCACCCTGGGCCCGGGCGGAATCGTTCTGCCCGGCAGCACCGTCGGGGCGCGCAGCACACTGGGACCCGCATCCCTCGTCATGGCGGCGGAATCCGTTCCCGACGACACCCGTTGGCTGGGCAACCCGATCGAAGCATGGCGTTCCTAGGCGCGGCCCGTACAGCGCCCGGGGCGGGGGCACCGGCATGTCGTACGAGCACAGGGCAGGGAGCGGACACAGCAGTGGTTCAGCGGACAGTGGGAGCGGACCCGTACTTCCCGGCGAACGGGGACGTCCGCTACCGGGTGCACCGGTACGAACTCGCCCTGGACTACCGTCCCGGCCCCAACCGGCTGTCCGGCACCGCCCGGCTCAACGCCATAGCCGGCCGGGCGCCGCTCGCCGAATTCCTGCTGAACCTCGCCGACTTCAAGGTGGGCCGGGTCCGGGTCGACGGCAGGGCGCCGCACTACACGCACCGCGGCGGCCGGCTCCGCATCCGCCCGGCGAAGCCGATCCGGGCCGGGGCCGCCTTCACGGTGGAGGTGCACTGGTCGGGCAATCCAAAGCCGGTACGCAGCCCCTGGGGCGGGCTCGGCTGGGAGGAGCTGGAGGACGGGGCGCTGGTGGCCAGCCAGCCGGTCGGGGCGCCGTCCTGGTACCCGTGCAACGACCGGCCCGCCGACAAGGCCTCGTACCAGCTGTCGATCACCACGCCGTCCGCGTACTCGGTCGTGGCGGGCGGCCGGCTGCTGACCCGGACGACGAAGGCCTCGACGACCACCTGGGTCTACGAGCAGTCGGCGCCCACCTCCAGCTATCTGGTCGGGCTGTCCATCGGCAAGTACCAGACGGTGCTGCTCGGCGACCCCGGCCTCGGCGGTGTGCCGCAGGCCGGGCACATCCCGGCTCATCTGCTCACCCCGTTCTCCCGGGACTTCGCGCGGCAGCCCGCGATGATGGAGCTGTTCGAGGACGTCTTCGGCCCGTATCCGTTCGGTGAGTACGCGGTCGTCGTCACCGAGGAGGAGCTCGACGTCCCGGTGGAGGCGCAGGGGTTGTCCCTGTTCGGCGCCAATCACGTGGACGGGGCGCGGGGTTCGGAGCGTCTTGTCGCGCACGAGCTGGCGCACCAGTGGTTCGGCAACAGTGTGAGCATCGCCGACTGGCGGCACATCTGGCTGAACGAAGGGTTCGCGAAGTACGCGGAGTGGCTCTGGTCGGAGCGGTCGGGCGGGCGCAGTGCGCAGGCGCTCGCGGGCCTCGCCCACCGGAAGCTGGGCGGGCTGCCGCAGGACCTTCGACTGGCGGACCCGGGGCGCAAGTCGATGTTCGACGACCGGCTTTACGAGCGTGGCGGGCTGGTGCTGCATGCAGTGCGCTGCGCGCTGGGTGACGAGGCGTTCTTCCGGATGCTGCGCGCGTGGGCGGCGCTGCATCGGGGCGGCGCGGTGACGACGGAGGCGTTCACGCGGCACGTCGCGCGGTACGGGGACGCTCCGCTGGACGATCTGTTCTCCGCCTGGCTGTACGAGACGGCGCTGCCGCCGCTGCCGTCCGCCTCCGGCGTGGCGATTCCGGCTCGGCCGACTTATCCGCCGGGCGACGGGTGAGTGCTGGGCTGAACGGCCGGTTCGGATCCGCGGGTTCGTTGTGGCTGGTCCGTCGGGGTGCGGGCGCGTGAAGGCGCTGGCGTTCGCTTTTGGGGTCGCGGGGAACTGCGCGACCAGCCATGACGGACCCGTAGTCGCGACACCACGTGTCACCCCCCACCCCCTTGTGGGGGTCTGGGGCGGCAGCCCCCGTTTCGGGAAGGGGCGGGGCCCCGCGGCACAATGGGGCCATGTCCCGACGTGGTTCAGTGTCCCGGCGGCGGTCGCGTGGTCTTGCGGCGGATGCCGGTGGGTGCCCTTGCGGCCTTGGCGAGGCGTACGAGGAGTGTTGTGGTCGCTTCCACTCGGGTGCTCGGGGTGCGGCGACCGCTGAGGTGCTGATGCGGTCGCGGTACTGCGCGTTCGTGCGGCGCGACGAGGCGTATCTGCTGCGGACCTGGCATCCGCGGACCCGGCCGGCGCGCGTGGAGTTCGATCCTGGGATGCGGTGGACCGGGCTGGAGATTCTCGGTACGGGTGAGGGGTCGGCGTTCCACAGCACCGGGACCGTGACCTTCCGGGCCTCGTACGCCGGTGGCTCGCTGCAGGAGCGGAGCCGGTTCGAGCGGGTCGACGGGGCGTGGGTGTACGTCGACGGGGAGTTCCTCGAGTAGGCGGCTCAGGGCGCCAGTATGTCCAGCTCCTGCAGGGCGCCCACCGCGATCTCACGGGTCAGCTCCTCCGCGCGTGCCGCGTCGCGCTCCCGTACCGCCTCGGCGAGCTTGACGTGCAGGGTGACGGCGGCCGGGTCGGGGTCCCAGAACATGACCTGGTGGTGGGTGCGGCCCGTCAGGACCTCTGCGACGACGTCGCCGAGACGGGCGAACATCTCGTTGCGGGACGCGTTGAGGATGACCCGGTGGAACGCGACGTCGTGGAAGAGGTACTTCTCGAGCTGGTGGCCACGTGAGGTGGCGACCATGCCCAGGGCGCACTCGGTGAGTTCCGCGCACTCGTCAGGAGTGGCGTGCTGGGCGGCCAGGCCGGCGGCGACCGGTTCGACGGCGGAGCGCAGCACGGTGAGCGAGCGCAGCTGGCGCGGGCGGTCGGCGCCCGCGAGACGCCACCGGATGACCTGCGGATCGTAGACGTTCCACTCGGAGGTGGGGAGCACCGTCACGCCGACCCGGCGACGGGACTCGACCAGGTGCATCGACTCCAGGACCCGTACGGCCTCCCGCATAACCGACCGCGACACCTCGAAGCGCTGCGCCAGTTCGTCGGTGCGCAGCACGCTGCCTGGCGGGTACTCACCCGCGGTGATGGCAGGACCGAGGCTCTCCAGTACATGGCCGTGCAGCCCCCGGCCCGGTGTGCTCATGGGGTTCAGCCTACGAGGCGGCCCCCGAGGAGAAAAAGTCAGACTTTTATGCCACAGGCTCTTGAATTCGTATGACCAATGGGTTTCAGTGTCGTGCACGGATGCGGCACCCGGCATCGAACGCTCGATGTCCACCGTCGATGTCGACTGCTCGATGTCAGCCATCCGAACGAAGAAGAAGGCAGCGAGAACACGATGAATCAAGCGCGGTTCCCCCATGTCGTCGTGGTCATGGGCGTCGCAGGCACCGGCAAGACCACCGTCGGGCCCCCCATCGCCGACCGGCTCGGCGTGCCGTACGCCGAGGGCGACGACTTCCACCCCGAGGCCAACATCGCCAAGATGTCGGCCGGTACGCCGCTCACCGACGAGGACCGCCGGCCCTGGCTGGACGCCATCGGCCGGTGGGCGCACGAGCGGGCCGGTCTCGGCGGGGTGGTCAGCTGCTCGGCGCTGAAACGGAGTTACCGCGACCGCTTGCGGGCCTCCGCGCCCGGCGTCGTCTTCGTCCATCTCACGGGTGACCGCAAGCTCATCGAGGACCGGATGGCGCACCGCAAGGGGCACTTCATGCCGACGGCGCTGCTGGACTCCCAATTCGCCACCCTTCAGCCGCTCGAGGCGGACGAGGCGGGTGTCGCCGTGGACGTCTCCGGCAGTCCGGAGGAGATCGCCGAGCGGGCTGTGACCGCTCTGCAGGGCCTCGACCGGTAACTCCCTCGCCCAGTAACGCTCCGGGCCTCCCAAGCAGTAACTCCCCCTCCCCCCAAACCACTCAAGGAAGAGCACCGTGACCAGTCTCAGTGCCGAGATTCTGGCAGCGGACCCCGAGCCGATCACCTCGGCGGGTCATGCGCAGTTGGGCATTGCCGTTCTGGCGGGCATCGCCGTCATCGTCCTGCTCATCACCAAGTTCAAGCTGCACGCCTTTCTCGCGCTGACCATTGGGACGCTGGCGCTGGGCGCGATCGCCGGGGCGCCGCTCGACAAGGCCATCGCGAGCTTCAGCGCCGGCCTCGGCTCGACGGTCGCCGGCGTGGGTGTACTCATCGCCCTCGGCGCCATCCTCGGCAAGCTGCTCGCGGACTCCGGCGGCGCGGACCAGATAGTCGACACGATCCTCGCGAAGGCGGGAGGGCGTTCGATGCCGTGGGCGATGGTGCTGATCGCCTCGGTGATCGGGCTGCCGCTGTTCTTCGAGGTCGGCATCGTGCTGCTGATCCCGGTCGTCCTGATGGTGGCCAAGCGCGGCAACTACTCGCTGATGCGGATCGGCATCCCGGCCCTCGCGGGTCTGTCCGTGATGCACGGCCTGATCCCGCCGCACCCCGGCCCGCTGGTCGCGATCGACACGGTCAAGGCGGACCTCGGTGTCACTCTCGCACTCGGCCTGCTCGTCGCCATACCGACCGTGGTCATCGCGGGCCCGATGTTCTCGAAGTACGCGGCCCGCTGGGTGGACGTCCCCGCCCCCGAGAAGATGATCCCCCAGCGCACCTCCGACGACCTGGAGAAGCGTCCCGGCTTCGGCGTCACCATCACCACCGTGCTGCTGCCGGTCGTGCTGATGCTGGCCAAGGCGCTGGTGGACATCGTCATCGACGATCCCGAGAACACGGTGCAGCGCGTCTTCGACGTGATCGGCTCCCCGCTGATCGCGTTGCTCGCGGCCGTGATCGTCGGCATCTTCACCCTTGGCCGGGCGGCCGGCTTCACCAAGGACCGGATATCTACGACGGTCGAGAAGTCCCTCGGCCCGATCGCGGGCATCCTGCTCATTGTCGGCGCGGGTGGCGGTTTCAAGCAGACGCTGATCGACTCCGGTGTGGGTCAGATGATCCTGGACATCTCGGAGGACTGGTCGATTCCCGCGCTGCTCCTCGCCTGGCTGATCGCGGTGGCGATTCGGCTTGCGACCGGGTCCGCCACCGTCGCCACGATCTCGGCCGCCGGGCTTGTCGCGCCGCTTGCGGCCGACATGTCGACTGCGCACGCGTCTTTGCTGGTGCTGGCCATCGGGGCGGGTTCGCTGTTCTTCAGCCACGTGAACGATGCCGGGTTCTGGCTGGTGAAGGAGTACTTCGGCCTCGATGTCGGTCAGACGATCAAAACGTGGTCGGTGATGGAGACCATCATCTCGGTGGTCGCCGGGGGCGTCGTGCTGCTGCTGTCGCTGGTTATTTAGCGGCCATCGGCACCTCGGTGCGGGTGGGTGAGGGAGGGTTCCCTTCCTCACCCACCCGCCCCTTCCCGAAACCGGGGGCTGCGCTCCCAGGCCCCTGCCTCCGGCGGTGTGGGTGGGGTTCGTAGGCGGGCTGGTGCCTACCGGGTCGGGGTGTCGGGTTCGTGGGCGAGTGCGGGTTCGTTGTGGCTTGTCGCTCCCCCGCTCATGGGGGTACCCCCATCGCGGCGGAGCCGCATATGTCACAGCCCCGCGCCCCCGAAAAGCAAAAACCTGCGACTACCCGCAGCCCTGAGCCCGCGGCCCCACAACGTACCCGCAGCCGACAGAGCCCCCCCACTACGGACGCCAAAGCGAATGCTCCCGCTTTGCCCACTCACTGCTCACCGACCCCGTCCGCATCCCCCGCCGCGCCTCGGGATCCGCCAGTGCCATGCCGATGTGGCCGGCCAGGACGATGCCGATCGTCAGGGCCAGCCAGTCGTGGACGAACGTCGCGCTCGTGCGCCAGACGAGCGGCGTGAGATGCGTGAACCACATCATCAGCCCCGTACCGAGCATCACCAGCGTCGCCCCGGCGATCCACGCCGCGTACGTCTTCTGACCCGCATTGAACTTGCCGGCCGGACGCGAGGCGGCTCGAGTGTCACGCCGCAGAGCCGACCGCAGCCACACGCGGTCATGCGCCCCGAACCGGTTCAGCAACCGCAGGTCCGCGCGGAACGCGCGGGACGCGAGCCCCACCAGCACCGGAACCGGCAGCAACAGTCCGGACCACTCGTGCACCACGACCACCAGCGCACGGCGCCCGACCAGTTCCGCCAGCTGAGGCACGTAGAGGCAGGCGGCAGTCACCACGCACAGCGCCATCAACACAGCCGTCACACGGTGCACCCACCGCTCACCCCGACTGAACCGCCGCACCCGCGCGGAGCCGCCGGAGACGGCAGAGCCGGCGGGCTCGTCGGGGCGAGCCGGACCGGCCGGTCGCGCAGAGCCCGCCGCCGGCTCAGCCGCCGACGGAGTCTCAGGTGACTTCATCGTCACGTCCGTTCGAGCGTCCCACCCACGCGTCCACGTCGTAACCGCGCTTCTCCCAGTAGCCAGGACGGACGTCCGACGTGAGGGTGATGCCGGAGAGCCACTTCGCGGACTTGTAGAAGTACATGGGGGCGACATAGAGGCGGACGGGGCCGCCATGGGAGTGGGACAGGTCCTTGTCCTGCATACGGAGGGCGACGAGGACGTCGTCGCGGCGGGCCTGGGACAGCGTCAGGCTCTCCGAGTACGCACCGTCGAAACATGTGAAGCGCACCGCTCCGGCCGAGGACCGCACCCCAGCCGCATCAAGCAACCGCGACAGCCGTACGCCTTCGAAGGGTGTGTCCGGCACCCGCCAGCCCGTGACGCACTGGACGTCGCGGACCATCCGGGTCAGCGGCAGGGCGCGCAGCTCGTCGAGCGTGTACGTGGTGGGACGGTCCACCAGCCCGTCGATGGTGAGGCGGTAGTCGTCCTCGCCCTTCCTCGGGACGGACGAGGTGACCGAGTAGTAGCGGAAGCCGCCGCCGTTGGGCAGGAGGCCGGTCAGTCCGGTGGGGTCCTTGTCGGCGGCGCCGCCGAGGAAGGACTCGAGGCCGCGCTGGAGCGTGGGCGCGGCGGCCACGCCCAGCGCGCCGAGTCCGAGCGTACCGAGCAGGAGCCGCCGCCCTATGGGGCGGCCGCCCGGCTCTGGTTCCGATGCCATCGGTTGTTCCGAGTTCACCCATTGATTCGAGCACCCCCGCCCCCCGGAAAGCCAGGGATCAGGGGTGCCCGTCAGTAATCCGTAACCACTGGCCTCAGGAGCCGGACTCCGCCGCCTTGTCCAGCTGGAAGGCCTCGTTCCCGAGCCCGATGCGGGCGTGCGCCGCGGGGTTGCGGGCGCGCATCAGCAGGCCCTGGAGGAGGCCGAGGACGGCGGCCAGCACGATGCTGCCCGGCAGCACCCAGGCCAGCGCGGAGCCGGGGCCCGCGCCCACGAGTACGTCGACGTCCGTGATGGTGTAGAACGCGATGACCAGGAGCGCGACGCCCGCGACCGCGGACGCGGCCAGCCGCCAGGCCTGCGCACCGGCGGCGCCGCGGCGGACGAAGAACACGATGACCGAGAGCGAAGCCGTAGCCATGAGCAGGATGACGCCGAGCGCTCCGATGTTGCCGAACCAGGTGAACAGCTGCAGTACGGGCGCGGTCGGGTCACCGGTCGGCTTGTCGTCGGCCACCGCGAAGCCGGCCACGACGACCACGGCGACGACGGTCTGCAGGAGCGAGCCCGTGCCGGGGGCACCGCTCGTGCCCGCCGTGCGGCCGAACGTGGCGGGCAGCAGCCCCTCCCGGCCCATGGCGAAGGCGTACCGCGCGACGACGTTGTGGAAACTGAGCAATGCCGCGAACATGCCGGTCACGAACAGGACATGGAGGACATCCGTGAACGTCCCGCCGAGCCGCGACTCGGTGAGGAAGAACAGCAGCCCGGCACTCTGCTCCTGCGCGGTGCCCACAATCGCTTTGGGTCCGGCGGCGACGGTCAGCGCCCAGGAACTGAACGCGAAGAAGACGGCGACGAAGCCGATCGCGAGGAACATCGCGCGAGGAACCAGGATCTGCGGACGGCTGGTCTCCTCGGCGTACACCGGCGCCTGCTCGAATCCGGTGAAGGCCGCGATGCAGAAGCACAGCGCCGTGCCGACGCCCGCCCCGGTCAGCGTGTCGGGGTTGAAGGCGTGCAGCGACAGACCCTCCCCGGCGGGATCGGCGACGGCCGCGACGTCGAAGATCACGACGAGCGCCACCTCGATGAGCAGCAGTACGCCGAGCACGAGCGCGTTCACGTCGATCTTCAGCCAGCCGAGCACGCCGACGACCAGCGCGGCTGCCAAGGCGGGTATCCACCAGGCGACTTCGACTTCGAGATAGGTGGCGAACAGTCCGGACACCTCGAAGCCGAAGATGCCGTAGATGCCGATCTGGAGCGCGCTGTAGGCGGCGAGCGCGACAAGTGCGGCGCCCGCGCCCGCGGTGCCGCCGAGGCCGCGGGCGACGTACGCGTAGAAGGCGCCGGCGTTGTGGACGTGGCGGCTCATCTCCGCGTATCCGACGCTGAAGAGAACGAGCACCACTCCGAGGATGACGAAGAGCAGCGGCTGGCCGACGATGCCCATCACCGCGAATGCCGTGGGCATGACACCCGCGACCACCATGAGCGGGGCGGTGGCCGCGAGAATGGACAGAAGCAGGCCCGCCGTGCCGAGCCGGTCGGCGCGCAGCGCGCGCTCCTGCCCCTTGAAGGTGCTGATACCACCGCCGTCGGCTGCCGCTCTGCTCGCGCTCGAAGTGCTCGAGGGGTTCGAACTGCCCGTCGTCATCGCGGGATTGTCCTTTCGAATTTCAAGTTCGGATATCAAGTGCGGTCGTTTACAGGTCGCTTGCTACTGATCGCTGGTCACTGGTTTCACGCCGCGCCGAGCACGCTGTCGCGTGCGGCACGGAAGGCGGTGTACGGATCTCGATCGGGGTACGCCCACGGGGCCGGGGTCGCGTGCGGTCCGATGCGGTGGAACAGGGCGGCGGCCTCTGCGCCCCGGCCCTCGCAGAACTTGGCGTGGGCAAGGAAGTTGAGGTCGACGTTGCTGCGCGGATGGTCGTCGCGCTCCCATTCGAGCCACCAGTCGAAGGCGGCCTTCATCACCTGGCGGGCCCGGCGGCCGACCCAGTGCCCGGAAGCCACTGGGTCGGCGGGCTCCCAGCCGGCGGCGGCCAGCACGCGATAGCGCTCGGCGTGCGCGACGACCGGCAGGATCGCCAACGGAGAGTCGGCGGGCGCCTGTTCGGCGGACCAGCCTGCGAAGTCGTACACCTCGTGCAGCGGATCCTGGCCCACTCCCGGCCGGCGCTCGGCGAGCCGGGCGGTCATCAGGTGGTGGGCATGGTGGTGGTCGGGGTGACGATGGCGTACCTCGTCGAAGAGCCGGACCACGTCCTCGTCGCTGCCCAGGGTGCGCTCCAGCATCAGCAGGCCGAGCCAGGGCGTGGGATCGGCGGGCGCGAGGGCCACCGCGCTGTGGCAGGTCTCGCGCGCCCGGTCCGGCTTCTCCTTGCCGTTCAGGGCGCGTTGCACGGAGGCGACGGCGAGCAGCACGGCGGCGTCGGCGGACTCGGGTTCGGCGAGCAGCCAGTCGCGGGCCCAGGCCTGCGTACTGGACTCCTGCGCGAGCACGGTGACGCGATGCGCGCGGCGGTCCCAGTCGTCGCCGGTCGCCACGAGCAGCCCGCGTACGGCTGTCCATCGGCCCTGCGCCAACGCGGCCCGGGCTGTGATGAGTTCGGTGTCACCGAGAGCACTGTCGAAGGCATGGGCCGCGCGCTTGCGGCCGCGGCCGAGGGGTGGGGGTGGGGGTGGGGACACCGCTCGACTTCCTCACACGGCGGTCACATGAGCGACTGATCACGCACAGCCAACCTCCACCCAACGCTCACGTCAAGCCTGACAGGTTGCTTACTTGTGTCGAACACCTCCGGAAGGGGGCATCACAGGCCCGGAGTTGGGCGCCCGGGCCTCACCTCACCCCTCAACTCGCCCCTCAGCTCACCGACTTCGCCGCAGCGCGGCCCGCCGTCCGGCCCGAGAACAGGCAGCCGCCGAGGAACGTGCCCTCCAGGGACCGGTATCCGTGCACTCCTCCGCCGCCGAACCCGGCCGCCTCCCCCGCCGCGTACACGCCGGACAGCGGATCCCCGCCCTCCGTCAGCACACGCGAGGAGAGGTCCGTCTCCAGGCCTCCGAGGGACTTGCGGGTGAGGATGTTGAGGCGTACGGCGATCAGCGGTCCGGCCTTGGGATCGAGGATGCGGTGCGGGGAGGCCGTACGGATCAGCTTGTCCCCGAGGAACTTCCGGGCCCCTCGGATCGCCGTCACCTGGAGGTCCTTGGTGAACGGATTCGCGATCTCCCGGTCGCGCGCGGTGATCTCGCGGCGCAGGACGGCCTCGTCCACGAGCGGCTCCTTCGTGAGCGCGTTCATGCCGCGGACGAGCGCGCTCAGGTCCTTCTCGACGACGAAGTCGACTCCGTTGTCCATGAAGGCCTTCACCGGACCGGGTACGTCGGCTCGCGCCCGCACGAAGACGTCCCTGACGGACTTCCCGGTCAGATCAGGATTCTGCTCCGAGCCCGAGAGCGCGAACTCCTTGCCGATGATCCGCTGGTTGAGCACGAACCACGTGTAGTCGTGCCCGCTCTTCATGATGTGCTCCAGCGTGCCGAGCGTGTCGAAGCCCGGGAAGAGCGGCACGGGCAGTCGCTTGCCCCGCGCGTCCAGCCACAACGACGACGGGCCGGGCAGGATGCGGATGCCGTGGTTGTCCCAGATGGGGTTCCAGTTCTGGATGCCCTCGGTGTAGTGCCACATGCGGTCGCGGTTGATGTGGTGCGCGCCCGCGTCCTCGGCGATGCCGAGCATCTTGCCGTCGACGTGCGCGGGCACGCCGGCGATCATCCGCTCCGGCGGACTGCCCAGCCGCTCCGGCCAGTTGGCGCGTACGAGATCGTGGTTGCCGCCGATACCACCCGAGGTGACGATCACCGCCTGGGCCCGCAACTCGAAGGCACCGGTGACCGTGCGGCTGCTCTCCTGGCCCCGCTCGATGTCCGAGGGCTCGAGAACCTCCCCGGTGACCGTGTCCACCGTTCCCGCGCTTCGCGACAGTCCCGTCACCCGGTGCCGGAACTTCAGCTGGACGAGCCCGCCGGCCACCCCTGCCCGCACCCGCCGCTCGAAAGGCTCGACGAGTCCCGGCCCGGTCCCCCACGTGATGTGGAAGCGCGGCACGGAGTTGCCGTGCCCGTTCGCGTCGTAGCCACCGCGCTCGGCCCAGCCCACCACCGGGAAGAACCGCACGCCCTGGCCATGCAGCCAGGACCGCTTCTCACCAGCCGCGAAGTCGATGTACGCCTCGGCCCACTGCCGCGGCCAGTGGTCCTCGGGACGGTCGAAGGCAGCGGTGCCCATCCAGTCCTGGAGCGCCAGCGCATGGCTGTCCTTGATCCGCAGACGACGCTGTTCAGGCGAGTTCACGAAGAACAGTCCGCCGAACGACCAGTGCGCCTGACCGCCGATCGACTGCTCCGGCTCCTGGTCGAGAAGGATCACCTTGCGGCCCGCGTCGACGAGCTCCGCGGTCGCCGCCAGGCCGGCGAGGCCGGCCCCGATCACGATCACATCTGCGTCGTACGCCATGAGCAGGCCCTCCTCGGCTTGTTACTGGTCGGTCAGATCTTTGGGCAAGCGCGTGACCGAGTCAACCTGTTGCCTCCGGCGGTTGGGCGGGTTGGGTTCGTCGGGGGTCGGGGCCGCGGGCAGGTTCAGGATTCGTCGGGGCGCGGGCTTTTGCTTTTCAGGCGCGCGTGGCTGTGACATATGCGGCTCCGCCGCGATGGGGATCCCCCCGCTCATGGGGGTCCCCCCGCTCGAGCGAAGTCGAGAGTGAGGGAGAAGTCGAGAGTGAGGGAGGAGCCGAGAGTGAGGGAGGAGCCGAGAGTGAGGGAGCGACCGGCCACGACGCACCCGCAGCCGCCCCAGGAGCCCGAGGCCCCACCCCCCACAGGCACCCCGAACACATATAGGGTCCCAACGTGATCGAATTCGTGCGGAACGTCCGGGTGTGGTTCGCACCCGAGCGAATCAGAGAGGACGGCGGCACGCCGGACTACCGGTTCTCGCTCGCCAACGAGCGCACGTTCCTGGCATGGCTGCGCACCGCCCTCGCCCTGATCGGCGGAGGCTTCGCAGTGGATCAGTTCCTGCCGGATCTCCGATGGGGCTGGCGCGTAGGCCTGGCACTCGGACTGCTCGCCGCAGGTGTCCTGTGCTCGCTGCGCGCGGTGAACCACTGGGTCCGCTGCGAGCGCGCGATGCGCAGGGGCGACGACCTGCCCGTATCCCGCTTTCCGGCCCTGCTGAGCGTCGTGATCGCGATCGTCGCCGTCGCGATGGTCGCGGTCGTGCTCTTCGGCTGGAAAGGCTGACAGCGACGTGACCGCCCCCGACCGGGACCCCCAGGACACCCGGGACCCCGGCCTGCAACCGGAACGCACGCGGCTGGCATGGCGCCGTACGACCCTCGCCGGCACCGTCGTCGCCGTACTGGCCGCCAGAACCGCCCTCCAATCCGGCCCGACAGCCGCAAGGGTCCTCATCTGCGCCTTGTGCGCAGCACTCTGGCTGGGCTTCCTCACCGTCGCCCATCACCGCATCCGCGCCCTGACGACCACCGAGCGGAGCGGCCCCGCGGCGCTCACCCCGAAGCACGCGACCGCCGCCGCCCTGTACACCGTGGCCCTGGCCGTCTGTGCGGCGGCGCTCGTCCTGTGAGCAGCCGGGGAGCAGACCCGTTCGCGTACATTCGCCCAGGCCGGGTAGCCAACAGCAGACCCCGTGCGTTCGAGACCCACGAGAGACCGATCACGTTTCGCCGCCGCACTGGACGACATACCGACCGGTCGGCATCATGATGAGAATCCCATACACCGGCGTACGGAGGAACACGATGAGCCCGGACCACCCGCCAGGTCTTGATCTTGACCGACTGCGCGGCCTGCTCGATGCCGAGCGGCCCGGTCTGGTCCACGGCCCACTGACGGGCCGGCTGATCGAGGGCGGACGGTCGAACCTCACGTACGCCGTGACGGACGGCAGCGCGAAGTGGGTCGTCCGACGGCCTCCGCTGGGCCATGTGCTGGCCACCGCACACGATATGAAGCGCGAGCACCGGGTGATCAGCGCGCTGCACCCGACGGACGTGCCGGTGCCGCGTCCGGTGCTGCTGTGCGAGGACGAGGATGTGCTGGGCGCACCGTTCTACGTCATGGACTTCGTGGAAGGCACGCCGTACCGGACGGCCGAGCAGCTCGCCCCGCTCGGCCCGGAGCGCACCCGCGACGCGGTGCTGAGCCTCGTCGACACGCTGGTCGAACTGCACGCGGTGGACCCCGTCGAGGCGGGACTGGCGGACTTCGGGCGCCCTGAGGGCTTCCTGGACCGACAACTGCGGCGCTGGGGAAAGCAGTTGGACGCCTCCCGCAATCGGGAGCTGGCCGGGATCGACGAACTGCACGCCGCGCTCGGACGCGAGCTGCCGCACTCCCCCACGGCCACGGTCGTGCACGGCGACTACCGCCTGGACAACGTACTGATCGGGGAAGGCGACCGGATCACCGCCATCCTCGACTGGGAGATGTCGACGCTCGGCGATCCGCTCACGGACCTCGGGCTGCTGGTGATGTACAGCAACCCGCTGGGCGCGCCCGACTCTCCCGTGTCCACGACCGCCGAGGCCGCCGGGCATCCGGAGCCCGCCGAACTGATCGAACGGTACGCCGCGCGCTCGGGGCGCGACGTGTCCGCCGTCGCCTGGTACACGGCGTTCGCCTGGTTCAAGCTGGCCGTGATCCTTGAAGGCATCCACTACCGCTACACGCTCGGCCAGACGGTCGGCGCGGGCTTCGACCGCATCGGCGAGCTGGTGCCCGTGTTCATCGAGCACGGCCTGACCACCCTTCAGGAAGGCTGACCAGCAATGGACTTCGCTTTCGACGCGCGCACCGAGGAGCTGCGCGCCAAGCTGCTCGCCTTCATGGACGAGTACGTCTATCCGGCCGAGACAGTCGCCCATGAACAGCGGGCCAAGCTCGCCTCGCCGTGGGACACCCCCGCTGTCGTGGAGGAGTTGAAGGCCGAGGCGCGACGGCAGGGGCTGTGGAATCTCTTCCTGCCGGACACCGAGTACGGTGCGGGGCTGACGAATCTCCAGTACGCGCCGCTCGCCGAAATCACCGGCCGTTCCCCGCACTTGGCGCCGACGGCGACGAACTGCGCGGCGCCCGACACGGGGAACATGGAGGTGCTCGCCCAGTTCGGAGACGAACAGCAGAAGAAGCAGTGGCTTCAGCCGCTGCTGGCCGGCGAGATCCGCTCGGCTTTCGCGATGACGGAACCCGACGTGGCCTCCTCCGATGCCACGAACATCACCACGCACATCGAGCAGGATGGTGACGAGTACGTCATCACCGGCCGCAAGTGGTACATCTCCGGGGCGATGAACCCGGACTGCAAGATCTTCATCGTGATGGGCAAGACGGACCCGGACGGGACCGACATCCGCCGTCAGCAGTCCATGGTGCTGGTGCCCCGCGACACCCCGGGCGTCGTGATCCGCCGCGCGATGCAGGTCTACGGCTACGAGGACCACTCACACGGCGGGCACGCGGAGGTCGTCTTCGACCAGGCGCGGGTCCCCGTGAGCAATCTGATCGGCGAGGAGGGCGGCGGCTTCGCCATCGCCCAGGCGAGGCTCGGTCCGGGCCGTATCCACCACTGCATGCGGCTGATCGGCATGGCGGAACGGGCCATCGAGCTGATGTGCCGACGAGCCGTCTCACGCACCGCCTTCGGCAAGCCGCTCGCCCAGCAGGGCGTCGTACAGAACTGGATCGCGGACGCGCGCGTGGCCGTCGAGCAGCTGCGGCTGCTGGTCCTGAAGACAGCCTGGATGATGGACACCGTAGGCAATCGCGGTGCGCACACCGAGATCCAGGCGATCAAGATCGCGACTCCGCGCACGGTCGTCGACATCCTCGACAAGGCCGTTCAGCTGCACGGCGCGGGTGGCGTCAGCCAGGACTTCCCACTGGCCGAACTGTGGGCGAGCGCCCGCACGCTGAAGCTCGCCGACGGTCCGGACGAGGTGCACCAGCGGTCGCTGGCGCGCCGGGAGATCAAGCAGTATCTCTAGTCCCTCAGGGGCGCAGAGCCCGCAGCAGCAGGTCGGCGAGATGGTCGGCCACCTGCTGCGGGCTCAGCGGCCCGTCGGGGCGGTACCACGTGGACAGGTGGTGGACGGAGCCGAAGTGGTAGTCCACCACCAGGTCGGCGGGCGTCGCCTTGGAGAAGACGCCCGACTCCTGGCCCTCCTCGATCAGGGCGCGGAAACGTTCGTGGTAGCGGCGGCGCTCGGCGCGCACCTGTTTGTTCTTCTCGGGGCTGAGGTGGTGCATGGAGCGCCAGAAGATCGACGCGTCGTCGAGGTTGTCGATCGTCGTGACGACCACGTCGGCCGCGGCACCCCGCAGCCGCTCCTCCACGGGTGCGTCGGCCTCCGCGAAGGAGTCCAGTCGCTCCTGCTGCAGGCGCAGCACGCGCGCGTACACCTCGTGCAGCAGATCGTCCTTGGAGCCGAAGTAGTGGTACAGCGCGCCTTTGGTGACGCCCGCCGCCTCGACGATCTCCTGCACCGAGGTGCGGTCGTATCCCTGCTCGGCGAAGAGTCTGGTGGCGGCCGCCAGGAGCCGCCTCGGGACGGGCGTACCGTCCCCGTCCATCGTCCTGGGCACCGCCGCCACCTGCCTTTCCGAAGGTCACCAACCGTTGTCCGTGCTGCCCGCGATGACCTTACGGGCAGCAGCTCCCGCCGGAGGATCTTCCCACTGTCCGATTTCGACCAGGAGGGCAGGTTCACTACCTGACGAGGGCGTTGTACGGGGTCAGTCTCTCCCTCCGCTTCGCAGGGAGTGCGCCGGGGTCCGACTTGACCGGGTACTGGCGAGTCGTCACCCGCCGTCCGTCTCCCACTTCTGCTGAATGTGGTTCATATTCGTCAGCCACCGGTCCGGGTCGCCGGCCCGCGCCTGGTAGTACCCGGCGACCTCGGGGTGCGGCAGGATCAGGAAACGGTCATCCTCGATGCCCTCGAAGAGTGCGTCCGCGACCGCGTCGGGCTCGATAGCGGTCGGCTGAAGCACAAGATCGCCCGCGCTGCCCGTGTTGGCGAGCATGTCCGTCCGTACGCCCTGAGGGCAGATCGCATGCACCTTGAGACCACGATGGCGGTACGTGAGCGACAGCCACTCGGCGAAGGCGTACGCACCGTGCTTGGTGACGCTGTAGGGCGCGGCGCCGACCATGGTGAGCAGCCCGGCCGCCGAGACCGTCGAGACGAACCGACCACTGCCGCGCTCCAGCCACCCGGGGACCAACTCATGCGCCGCACGCACGTGCGCCATGACATTCACATCCCAGGCCAGGGCCCAGACCTTCTCATCAGCCGCTTCCGTACCCGCGGAAGCGAGCCCCGCGTTGGCGCAGTAGACATCAACCGTGCCACCGAGCACGTCCCGAGCCTCGGCCACGATCGCGGAGGCATCCCCCGCCACCGCAGTACCACCGATCTCCTCGGCAACGGCCCGGGCCTTCACCCCGTCGAGATCATTGACGACAACCCGAGCCCCCTCAGCAGCGAACCGGCGAGCCAACGCCGCCCCGATGCCACCCCCCGCCCCAGTGACGACCACTCCGGCATCCTGCAAGGCTTCCACCCTCGGTCTCCTCACCACGGCTCGACGAGAATCGGCTCAGCACCAACACCGACGCGGCCAGACTAACCGGTCGGTATGTTACGAGGGAAGAGAACGGAACCCTTGCAAGCTGCGACCCCAAGCCACCAGCCACGACGCACCGGCACCGGCACTTGCCCACCGGGCGGGAGGGGACGCACACCGGGCCGTACGCCCCGCCTGCGGAGGGCTGACGCACCGGCCCACGGCCCCGACCCACCACGGACCCCAGGGGCGCGGGGAACGGCGCGCCGAGCCACAGACCACCCGCGCCTTCCCCACAACCTGCGGGAGCAATACCGTGCGCCCCATGCGCCTATCCAGACGAGCTCTCCTCGCAGCGACAACGGCAGCGGCATCACTCACCACGGCCTCCCAGGCCCCTGCCGCCGAGCGCCGCAGGCACCTACGCACAGGATTCGAGAACCTCACCGCAAACGCCTACGCCCAGCTCAGCGGCCAGCGCATCGGCATCGTCACCAACCCCACAGGCATCACCAGAGACGCAAGCCACATCGTGGACGTCATGCACGCCGACGACCGCGTGAACCTGACCGCCGTCTTCGGCCCCGAGCACGGCTTCCGCGGCACCGCCCAGGCAGGCGGCTCGGAAGGCCGGTACGACGACCCGGCAACCGGACTGCCCGTCCACGACACGTACTTGAAGAGCGGCCGCCCGCTGGCCGACATCTTCACGGCCTCCGGCGTCGACACGATTCTCTTCGACATCCAGGACGTGGGCGCACGCTTCTACACGTACATCTGGACCCTGTACGACTGCATGGAGGCGGCGGCACTCGCAGGCAAGCGTTTCGTGGTGCTCGACCGCCCGAACCCGGTGACCGGCCGGGCGGCCCAAGGACCCGTGCTGCACAAGGAGTTCGCGACGTTCGTCGGCCGGCAGCCGATCTCGCAGGCGCACGGCATGACGGTCGCGGAGCTGGCGCGGCTGTTCAACGGCGAGTTCCTGCCCGACCCGGTGCCACTCGACACCGTCCTGATGAGCGGGTGGCGGCGCTCGGAGTTCTACGACGCCTCGGGGCTGCCCTGGGTGCCGCCGAGTCCGAACATGCCGACACCCGACACCGCCCTGGTGTACTCCGGCACGTGTCTCTTCGAGGGCACGAATCTCTCGGAGGGGCGCGGCACGACCCGCCCGTTCGAACTGCTCGGCGCGGAGGGCATCGACCGGCGTTGGGCCTTGGAAGCCAATCAACTCGGGCTGCCCGGTGTGCACTTCAGGGAGGCGTACTTCGCCCCCACCTTCTCCAAGTTCCAGGGCAAGACGATCGGGGGCGTGCAGATCCATGTCCACGATCGGGCGGCCTACGATCCCGTACGCACCGGAATCGCGCTCCTCGTCACGGCCAAGAAGGTCTGGGACGGCTTCAGTTGGCGCTCCGACAACTGGATCGACAAGCTCACAGGCTCCACGCGGGTGCGCACGATGATCGACGCGGGGGCAGGCGCCGACGAGATCGTGGCGGCCTGGCAGGACGAACTGACGGCGTTCCGGCGCTTGCGCCGGGAGTACCTGCTGTACCGCTGACCGCACAGGACGACGCATCAGACAGCGGCGGGGGGGGCGGGGAAACCCCGCCCCCGCCGCCGGAGGGAACCTTCACGCCCCCGGAGGGACCCGTTACCGATGCCTACCGATGCCCGGGGAACTCCACGACCTGCTGATACGTGGGCCGGTTCTGCCACTGGATCGGCCGGTGCTTGATGCCACCCACCGCTCGCTGGACGATGGCGTCCGAGCACCACTGGTCGCCGGCCGAGCAGACGTCGTCGCCCGGGTAGACCTCCTTGGCGGGCTTGGCCGCAGCCTGGCCCAGGCTGCTCAGCAGAGCCGTCCGGCACGCGTCGAGGTTGCCGTCGCCGCAGTAGGTGCGGCCCAGCTTGCCCTCCACCGGGTCACCCAGGACCGTACGGAGGTCCTTGTCGACGTAGCCCCACCAGCCGTACTGGAAGGCCGAGCCCGCGTGCGCGCCGGTCGCGCCGTGGCCGGCGGACGGTGACTCGTCGACCGTGAGCTGCGCGGTCAGCGCGTCCCACAGTTCCTGTCCGAGCCCCGGCTTGAACTCGGCCTCGACGAGCAGCGGCCACCATGCGTCCATGACCCGGATCGCGTCCGCGTGCGCGTACTTCTTGGAGTTCGCGGACGTCTGGTTGCGCTGAGCACCCGCCTTCAGCCATGCCTCCAGCTGGTCGACCGCCTTGGCCTGTGCCGGATCGCTGATCGGCTTGCCGCGCAGGACCTTGAGAAGTTCCGGCAGCACCTGTTCACCACGCAGATCGACGACCGCCGCCTCAGCCATCGCCTTGGTCAGGGACGCCCTGGTGACACCCCCCTTGTCGACGAGCTTCTTCACCCGGTCGTCGAGGAGATCACCACGATGGATCGCGCCCATGCTGAAGTTGGCGGAACTGAAGTCCTTGACCTGCTTGTTGTTCCAGGAGATGTAGTAGTCCTGGTTGACCGACTGCGGATGCTCGGCGGGTGGCGCCAGCGCGGCGGTGTTGTTCTCCGGGTCGAAGTCCCGCCACTCGTACGCCTTCTCGCCCTTCACCGGGAAGGACCCGTCGACGTCCTTCGCGCGCACCGGGTGACTGCCACTCATGTAGTAGGCGGTGTCACGGGAGTCCGCGTAGAACCAGTTGAAGGCGTACGAGATGTTCTGTGCCGCCCTCTGGAAGGACTTCGCGTCCTTCACGTACGAGGGGTCGTTCATCATCTGGAAGCCGATGACGGAGTCGGCCTCGTGGCGGTAGGTGGAGCGCAGTGAGGTGTACGCGTAGGGCTTGCCGTCGATGGTCGCGCGGTGCGTGACGACGCCGTAGTTCGTTCTGAAGACCTGCATCCGGTAGGAGCCGGCGGCTGTGGAGTCGGCGACCGACGGCTTCCAGGCGTTGGTCTTCTCCATCTTCTCCATGGGGGTGCAGACCCCGCGGTAGAGGTACGACGTGGACTGCTTGGTGGGCGTGCCGCCGCCCGGCTCGCACAGCTGAAGGGCGTACGAGTCGGTGATGTCCTGGTGTGACGAGGTGGCCGACCAGGAGTAGTCCTGGCCGCGGCCGAGCTGTACGTACATGCCGACGCCCGCGAAGGACACACCGCGTGCGCTGATGCCCGGGCCCTGGAGTTCCTGCATCATCAGCAACTGCGGGGCGAAGTAGCCGGTCTGGGGACCGAAGACGGCGATCGGATGACCGCCGGCCGTGTGCTTCCCGGAGACCATCAGGGCGTTGGACATGCCCTTCTTGGTCGCGCCGCCGCTGAAGAGGTCCTCGGGGAGGACTCCTTCGTTGAAGGCTCCCTTCAAAGGCTTCAGTTTGCTCGGCGTCTTCACCGAGGTGGTGGTCGCCTGCGCGCCCGACCGGGCGGCGCCCGTGCGGTCGTAGATCAGCTGCTCCTTCTCGACGGAGCCCGGATCCGGCAGGGCGGTGCCCTTCGGGTTCTCGGGCTTCGTCCCGTACGGGAAGCTGCTGCCGTCGTGGAGGGTCAGTACGGTCTCGGGGTCGTTGCGTCCGCGGAACGACTCCCAGACCTTGCTGCCTTCCTCGACACCGTACTTCTGCTGGGCCTCGAGGAGGGAGATCGCGGACTCGACCTCTCCGCCGCCGCCAGTGCCGAAGAGAGCGCCCACGACGGAGGCGAGCGCGATCATGTCGGTCACCTTGAAGGGCTCGATCTCGCCCACGTTGGTGACCGAGTCGATCTTGCCGGTGAGGACGTACTCGCCGGGGAAGTAGCGGCCGTTCTTGGCGGCCACCCGGTAGGCGTTGAGGCCGTCGACATAGGCCTGCGCGTCCTCCATGGCCTGCTTGCCGCGCTCTCCGGAGTTGTTGAGCAGCCAGTCGACCTGCTTCTGGAAGTCGGCCTCCGTGTACGGGGCCTGCGGCCAGAACTGCTGCTCCAGGCCCTGGTTGGACGCCGCGCCCCCCGCGAACGGGGTCAACTCGCCGCGCCCGATGTGCCGGAAGAGGTCGATGAGCCACATCCGGTCCTGGCCGGCCGCGTAGCCCGCGCCGAACTCGGTGCCGTAGCGCGTGCTGCCCTTGATGTGGGGGATGCCGTACTTCTTGTCGCGCGTAATCGTCACGTCGTCACGGGGTTTGGTGACGGAGGCGACCTGGTCGGAGGCGACTCCGAAGGAGGCGTCGGCGTAGAAATTCTTGAGGGTGTCGTTGGTCAGGGACGGGTACCCGGACGACAGCGCGTCGTACGGGCCGAGTTGATCGTCCGCGTGCGACGGCTGCGTACCGAAAAGCTGATTGCCGAGGATCTCGGCGAGCGTGGCACTGCCGTTGGTACCCGGCGGCAGGATGTCCGCGCACTGCCCCTCGCAGTAGTCGGTCGCCTTCGGCTCCGGATCGGCGGCAGCCGACTGTTGCAGCGGTGACAGCAGGCCGACAGTGAGAACGAACACTGATGCGGCCTTCAGGAACCCCGCGATTCTGCGGGGAGTTCTCAGGCCGTGGGGGGTGGTGCGTGGGGTGCGCCGTCGCATTAGTGCTCCTCCCGACATTGATGCGCTGGAGGTTACCGCCGGTAGCTCAGAAGTTGAAGATGAGCAGGAGTCACCTTTTGACTTCGCAGCGACTGGGCGGCTGAGGGGCATTGGCTGAAAGGAGTCCGGTATGCGGCTGAAATGCCGCTCCTCAGAGGGCCGATGGCGGTCATCGGAAATCGGATGGAGCCGAATCGGCTGTCGATACGTCTATTCGGCAACGTTCGTACGACGACGCCGAAGTGACCGAAGTTCAGGTGCAGGTGTGACGGAGGTGCAGGGCGATGGCCGGTTTCCGGAGTCTGGCGAGACAGGTGCGCGATCCGAGGTGCGATCTGGCACTGCGGCGCTATTCACTGCGCAAGTGCCTTGAAAGGTTTGCCCCTTACGGACATCGGGCCACCTGGGACCATTTGTCCTCCCGGGCCGGGTTCGGTCCCGAGGACCGCTCCCCCGATCCGGCCCGGCTGGTGGCCGCGCTCGACGAACTCGAAGAGGCGCGCTCGGTGTGGCTCGCCTATGAGGGCGCGTTCGCCGAGCGCCGCAGGAAGGAGAAGCACGACGGGCTTCGCAGGCCGGGCAGTGTCGACGACTGGCACCGGCTGACCTGGGGCGGTTGCGGCGTCGCATGGTGCGACGACCCCCGGGTCCACCCCCATGAGCCCCTGGCGGAAGTACTGCGCCGGCTCATCGCGGCCCTGGAGCGCGAGCCCGGCTCAGTCTGCCCGGTGTGCACGGGCGACCGCCTCACCTGGAAGTACGACCTGGCCCATGAACCGTCCTCGGGCCCGGTCTGCACGGACTGCGGGATCGTGGTCCCGCGTCCCGTTCTGACGCCTGAGGCCCTGGCGGAGTCCAGGCGGGGGCGGTTGTTGGTGTCGGTGTGAGCACGACGGGGGTGCGCCGCCGTGGAGCCGCACCCCCTGCAACTGAATCCTCGTGCACGTGACGGCTCGTGCGGGTGAGGTCTACGGCCGTACGACGTCTGTGTGAATCGCGAGCTTGAACTCGGCGAGGAACATCGGCACGGCGACCTTCGTGTCGCCGGTTCCGCGCGCGGACACCTTCAGGCCGAGCGGCGTTCCCCGGTGGACGAACATCTGCCAGACGTAGGTGCGGTACTGGCCGCCGCGGGTGGCCTGGATGTCGGTGGTGGCGGTCGAGTTGTAGCCCGTCGTGGCGTTCAGCGGGTCGCGGACGAAGCGCGCCCGGTACTCGTGAGCGCGGGCGTCCGGCTGCCAGAACACCATCGCGGACAGCACGCCCCAGCCTTCGTGGCTGGGCCAGATCAGTGCTGAGCGCGGGTCGGGAAACTTCGATGCGGTGTCTCCGCCGTGCGCCGGGTCGTGCATGTTCCATGGGTCGTACTGCTCCTCGCCGGTCACGTACGGGAAGCGCACTAAGTGGTAGCCGTCCGGGTCGTATGTGATCCTCTGGGGCCCCGAGTGGGCGACTTGCCACATCAGGGAACAGATGGCGACGCTCATGGGCGCTCTCCACTTCGTTCAGTGGGGTTGTTGTCAGGGGCACCTGGCACCATTGCCTCCGGCTGTTGGGCGGGTGAGTTCGTTGTCGGGTGCGGGCCGTCTGTGGCTGGTCGCGCCCCGCGGCGGAGCCGCTGATGTCACAGCCTCGCGCCCCTGGGGTGGTCGGTGGGTCGGGGCCGTGGGCCGGTGCGTCAGCCCGTCGCTGGGTGGGCATACGGCCCTCCGGCATCCACAGGGCGACAGGTGACCTGAGACAGAACCTACGCGACCGGCATACGACGCACCGGCCCACGTCCCCTCCCGCCGGTGGGAGACTGCGGGTAGTTGCGGGTTCGGGCTTGTTCAGGGCGCCGACTCTCGTGGGGCGCGGAAGGCGCAGGCTTTCGCTTTTCTGGGGGCGCGGGGCTGTGACATATGCGGCTCCGCCGCGGAGAGCGACCAGCCACGACGAACCCGCACTCGCCTGCGAACCGAATCCACCATCCCGGTAGGCGCCCAGCCGGAGGCAGGGGGCCTGGGCACGGCCCTACCATGTGCGCCATGGCCCGCCCCCGTAAGCCCCTCCTCAGCACCGACCGCATCGTTGTGGCGGCGCGAGGGCTCGTGGATGCGGAGGGGCTGGCCGCCGTCTCCACGCGTCGGCTTGCTGCTGAGCTGGGGGTGAGTGGGCCCTCGCTCTACAACCACTTTCGTACGAAGGACCAGATTCTGGAGGCGGTCGCCGACTCGGTGAGCGCGCAGGTCGATCTGTCGATGTTCGAGGATGGGCGGGACTGGCGGACCGCGCTGCACGACTGGGCCGTCTCCTATCGGGCGGCACTGCGCGACCACCCGAACATCGTGCCCGTCCTCGCGCGCGGTCCCGGCCGTCGGCCGGCCGGTCTCCGCCTGGCGGACGCGGTCTTCGGTGCGATGGTCCAGGCGGGGTGGCCGCCTGCGCAGGCCACGTCCATCGGGGCGCTGATGCGGTACTTCGTCATGGGCTCCGCGCTCGGCTCCTTCGCCGGGGGCTTCGTGGACGACGAGAGCGCGTACGCCCCCGCCGGCTATCCCCACCTCGGGCAGGCCCATCTCCTCGCCGAGCAGCAGGAGAAGATCGACGAGCGGGCCTTCGAAACGGGGCTCACTGCGTTGCTGGACGGGCTGACGCGGCAGTACGAGCAGGTGCAGAGGACTGCGTAGCGACACTTCGGTGGGCGCCGAAGTGTCCGTGCCGGATGCTGGAAGGCATGAGCACGAGGGACCCACAGGCGCCGGGGCTGGCACGTTTCGCCGGGCTGATCGCCGACGAGACGCGTGCCGCGTGTCTGCTCGCCCTGCTCGACGGGCGGGCGTGGACCGCGGGTGAGCTGGCGCGGCACGCAGGTGTCGCCGCGTCCACGCTGAGCGAACACCTCGGCAAGCTCGTCGCGGGCGGGCTGCTCACCGAGGAACGGCAGGGCCGGCACCGGTATGTACGACTGGCCGACGCGCGGGTCGCCCAGCTCGTGGAGGACCTCGCAGCGCAGGTCGCGCCGGGCAGCGAGAGACCACGCGGTCTGCGGGAGGCCGGCGCCGGCTCCGCGATGGCGCGCGGACGTACCTGTTACGACCACCTCGCCGGGCGCCTGGGCATCGCCATCACCGACGCCCTGACCGGGCTCCGACTGCTGCGGCGGGATACGGGGTTCGCGCTCACGGACGACGGGCTGGCCTGGTTCGACGAGCAGGGCATTCCCCTCGTACGCACCGGTCGGCGGCCCCTCGCCCGGGCCTGTCTCGACTGGACCGAACGGCGTCCGCACCTCGCCGGCGTCGCGGGCGCCGCCCTGTGCCGGCATGCGCTGGACGCGGGCTGGTGCTTGCGTATCGGCTCGGTACGGGCCGTGAGGGTCACGGAAAAGGGCGAGCGGGCCTTCGCGGAGGTGCTGGGGATCGAGCCCGCGACGCTCCACTGACTCCCGTCTCCCCTTGTTCGCTCAGCACCCCGACGTCCCGTCATAAATTCGCGAGCCCTTCTGCCCCTCCCCACCTAACCTCTGGAGCGTGATGAAACCTCCCCTGTCCGCCCGTCGTACGGACCTGCTGGCCGCCGGTGCGGCCGCGGTGACCGTTGTGTTGTGGGCGTCCGCGTTCGTGTCGATCCGCAGTGCGGGAGCCGCGTACTCGCCCGGGGCCTTGGCGCTCGGGCGGCTCGTGGCCGGGGCGCTGGTGCTCGGGGTCATCTGTCTGGTACGCGGGGAGGGGCTGCCGCCGCGTGCCGCCTGGCCGGGGATCGTGGTCTCCGGGCTGCTCTGGTTCGGGCTCTACATGGTGGTGCTCAATTGGGGTGAGCAGAAGGTCGACGCCGGCACGGCCGCTCTGGTGGTGAACGTCGGGCCGCTGGTCATGGCTCTGCTCGCGGGGTGGCTGCTGAAGGAGGGGCTGCCGCCGCGGCTGCTGGCGGGGATGGCGGTGTCGTTCGCGGGCGCGGCGGTGGTCGGTCTGTCGATGTCGGGCGAGGGCAGCGCGTCGGTGCTCGGAGTCCTGCTCTGTCTGCTCGCGGCGGTGGCGTACGCGGGCGGGGTCGTCGCCCAGAAGCCCGCCCTGCGGCACGGTTCGGTACTCCAGGTGACGACGTACGGCTGTGTGATCGGCGCGGTGGCCTGTCTGCCGTTCGCCGGTCAGCTGGTGTCCGAGGCCGGTGACGCCCCGCTGTCCGCGACGCTCAACATGCTGTATCTGGGCGTCTTCCCGACCGCTCTCGCGTTCACGACCTGGGCGTTCGCGCTGGCTCGAACGACGGCCGGGAGGATGGGCGCGACGACGTACGCGGTGCCCGCCCTGGTGGTGCTGATGTCGTGGCTGGCGCTCGACGAGGTGCCGGGCTGGATCACCCTCGTCGGCGGGCTGGTGTGCCTGGCGGGCGTCGCCGTGTCGCGGTCCCGGCCACGGGCCGCCCGGGTCGCGGCCCCGGGAGCGGTTCCGGAGCCACGACCCGAGCGGGCCCCGGACTCAGCCCTCTGAGCCCTCTGACTTGGCCGAGGCCGAACGCGCCCTGTCCGCAAGGACCTTGATGGACATGAGCGCGATCACGGCGAGCCCGATGATGTACGCGGACACCGACATCGACGTGTCCGTGGCCTCCAGCAGGAGGACCATCACGAAGGGTGCGAGTCCGCCGCCGAAGACGGCCGCGATCTGGTAGCCGAGCGAGGCGCCCGTGTAGCGCATCTCGGGTGTGAACAGCTCGGCGAACAGGGCGGCTTGAGGCCCGTACATGATGCTGAGGAAGCAACTGGCGACGAATGTGCCGACGGCCAGCCACAGCAGCGAACCCGTGTCGATCAGCAGGAACATCGGTACGGCCCACAGGGCGATGCCGACCGCGCCGAGCCCGTAGATCCGGATGCGGCCGACGCGGTCGGAGAGCGCGGCCGAGGCGGGGATCAGGACGAGCTGGGTGAGGCTGACGCAGAGTGAGACGGTGAGGACGGCGCTGCGTTCCATGGCCAGTTCGCGGGTCGTGTAGTCGAGGACGCCGGTGATGAGGATGTAGAAGGTGGCGGTGTTCACGGCGAACGAGCCACCCGCGAGGAGCACCGTGCCGAGGTGGCCGCGCAGGATCGTGCGCAGCGGTGAGCTCTTCTCGTCCTTCTCCTTCTCGGCCAGGGCCCGTTCGGCCTGGCGGAACTCCGGGGTTTCCTCGACGCGTGTGTGGATGTACCAGGCGAGCCCGAGGACGAGCAGCCCGACCAGGAACGGCACCCGCCAGCCCCAGGCGGCGAACGCGCTCTCGCTGGTGAGGGCGCCGGCGAGCAGGAAGACGGAGTTGGCGGTCACCACACCGATGGGGACGCCGAGTTGGACGACACTGCCGTAAACGCCGCGCTTGCCCTCGGGGGCGTACTCCGTGGCGAGCAGCATCGCGCCGCCCCACTGCGCGCCGATCGCGATGCCCTGCATCACGCGCAGGACGACGAGGAGGACGGGGGCGGCGATGCCGATCGTGGCGTACGTGGGGAGGAGGCCGATGCCCGTGGTGGCCACGCCCATCAGGGTCAGGGCCAGGACGAGCATGGGTTTGCGGCCTCTTTTGTCGCCGAGGTGGCCCGCGATGACTCCGCCGAGCGGACGGGCGAGGAAGCCCACGGCGAAGGTGGCGAACGAGGCGAGGACTCCTGCGGAGGAGCTGCCCGCGGGGAAGTAGAGGTCTCCGAGGACGAGGGCTGCGGCGATCCCGAAGACGAAGTAGTCGTACCACTCGACGGCGGAAGCGAGGGCGGCGGCGGTCGCCACCTTGCGGCGGTGTCTGGTGTCGGGGCTGGTGGTCGCGCTGGGGAGCGCGGAAGGTGCGGTGTCCATGGCGTGCACACTCCGGTGGGTGCGGGGACGTTCGGGGGAACATACTGACCGGACGGTATGTAGGTCAACGGTCGTGTACGCATGGGTCTGACACAGGAGTCTTCTGAGTATCCGGCTGAGATCCGGCTGAGTATCCCGGCGGATGTGGTCCCGGCCACAGTCGCAGACCCTTGTCCGCATGAGTGAGACACCTGTCAAGCAGCAGAACACCGCCGCCTTCTACGGCCAGGCGGTCGCTTCGTTCGGCGTCGCCATGGTCGCGACCGCCGTCGGCATCTTCCGGCTCGAGGCCGACGCATGGGTGCGCGCCTTCCTGGCCATCGCCGTCCTGTATCTCGTCACCTCGGCCTTCACGCTGGCCAAGGTGATCCGAGACCGGCAGGAGGCCGGGCAGATCGTCAGCCGGGTCGACCAGGCCCGCCTGGAGAAACTGCTCGCGGAGCACGACCCCTTCGAGAAGCTGTGATGGCTGCCGGTCGCTCGATCCGTGCGCCCCGCGGGCAGCACGCACGCTAAGCGCTCGCTCAGGCTGCGAGGTATCGTGGTTCGTCCGGCCAGTGAAGACCTGCCAGTGAAGAACTGACAGCCGAGAAGGGGCGAACAGCGATGAGTACGGCGGAGGAGACGGCCGGCGGCGAGATGCCGCCCTGGGCCGAGGTCACCCCGGACGCGGCGCGGCGGCTGCTCGTCGCCGCGGTGGAGGCCTTCGCCGAGCGCGGTTACCACGCGACGACGACCCGGGACATCGCGGGCCGCGCCGGTATGAGCCCGGCCGCGCTCTACATCCACTACAAGACCAAGGAAGAGCTGCTCCACCGGATCAGCAGGATCGGCCACGAGAAGGCCCTCGACATCCTGCGGACGGCCGCTCAGGGTGAGGGCAGCGCGACCGAGCGGCTCGCGGACGCCGTGAGCTCCTTCGTGCGCTGGCACGCCGGGGGGCGCACCACCGCGCGGGTCGTGCAGTACGAACTGGAATCGCTCGGCCCTGCCGCCCGTGCCGAGATCATCGCACTGCGCCGCCAGGTCGACGCCGAGGTGCGCGGGATCATCGAGGACGGCGTCGCGAGCGGCGAGTTCGATGTGCCCGACGTGCCCGGCACCACGCTCGCCGTGCTCTCGCTGTGCATCGACGTCGCCCGCTGGTTCAACCTGAACGGCCCTCGGACGCCGGACGAGGTCGGCGCGCTGTACGCCGACCTCGTGCTGCGGATGGTGGGGGCAGGCAAGTAGCTCCGGCCGTCTGCAGCCTCGTACGCCCTGAAGTGCCTAGAAGTAGTAGCGCGACACCGACTCCGCCACGCACACCGGCTTGTCGCCGCCCTCGCGTTCCACGGTCACCGCGGCCGTGACCTGGACTCCGCCGCCCGCCTCCGCGACCTCCTTGAGCACCGCCGTGGCGCGCAGGCGCGAGCCCACGGGGACGGGGGACGGGAAGCGCACCTTGTTGGTTCCGTAGTTGACGCCCATCTTCATGCCCTCGACGCGCATGACCTGCGGGACGAGCGCGGGCAGCAGCGACAGCGTCAGATAGCCGTGCGCGATGGTCGTACCGAACGGCCCGGTGGCGGCCTTCTCGGGGTCCACGTGGATCCACTGGTGGTCGCCGGTGGCGTCCGCGAACAGGTCGATCCGCTTCTGGTCGACCTCCAGCCAGTCGCTGTACCCCAACTGCTCGCCCACCGCCGCCTTCAGTTCGTCGGCGGACGTGAAGATCTTCGGCTCTGCCATGTGTCCTGGCCTCCCGTGCTGCTCCGTACTGCATCCCTAAGCGACTGCTTAGCATCGTCGGGTCCGGAGCCCGTGTCAACGGACCGGGAGCGTAGGTAACCGGGCTGTGACGAGTGGGTAGGCTTCGAGGGATGCCCCAGATTTCAGAGAAGATCCACGAACTCACGGTGGGCCAACTGTCGGCCCGCAGCGGCGCCGCCGTGTCCGCCCTGCACTTCTACGAGTCCAAGGGCCTCATCGGCAGCCGCCGCACCGCGGGCAACCAGCGCCGCTACTCCCGTGACACGCTGCGCCGCGTCGCCTTCGTACGGGCCGCGCAGCGCGTCGGCATTCCGCTGGCCACGATCCGCGACGCACTCGCCGAGCTCCCCGAGGGGCGCACACCGACGCGGGAGGACTGGGCCCACCTGTCGGAGACCTGGCGTTCCGAACTCGACGAGCGCATCAAGCAGTTGAGCCGTCTGCGCGACCATCTCACGGACTGCATCGGCTGCGGCTGCCTGTCCCTGGAGACCTGCGTGCTCTCCAACCCGGACGACGTGTTCGGTGAGAAGCAGAGCGGTTCGCGGCTCATGGTGGAGCGTCGCCCCGCCGCGAAGCAGCAGCGTGAGCACTGCGGGAAGCAGCAACAGGAGAGGGAGCCCGAGGGCAGCTGCTGAAGTGGCGGCCGGGCGCCGGCCCCCGGGCCTTGGGGGTCAGCGGCTCTCGCGTTGCGGCGGCGCCGAGGACGTACACCCCGCCTTCTCCCCAGGTTCGCCCTCGACGCCCGGACGACCCTGCCGCAGCCCCAGCCCCGACGCGATCACCAGCAGCGCGCCGAGCATCACGAACGGCGCCGCCACCCCCGCGACTCCCGCCACCAGCCCCGCCGCGGCCGGTGCCGCGACCTGGCCCAGGCGATTGCCGGTCAGGCGCAGGGCGAGAGCGGTGGAGCGGGCGTCAGGTGGGGCGGCCTGGACGACCGTGGTCATGGAGAGGGGCTGGCCGACGCCCAGGCAGAAACCGAGTGCCGCGAGGATCACAGCAAGCGCCCAGACCGGGACCGGCACTGCGATGCCCGCACACAGGGCGGCTGCCAGCAGGCAGGTCGAGGTGAGCAGGGCGGCCCGGCCGAGCAGACGCAGCATCGGCGTGATCACCAGGCGGCATGCGATCGTCGCCGCCGCCCGCAGGCTCAGCAGCAGGCCGATGACGGACGGCGGGATGCCGCGGTGCTCGCCGACCACCGGCAGGTACGCGGTGAGGATGTCCGTCGCCGAGAGCACGGCGAGGCTGATGAAGATGCCCGCGGGTACGCCCCGGCTGCGCAGGATGCGGTGTACCGGGACGCGTTCCCCTTGGGGCGTACGGGACTGGGCGGACGTACGGTGCTCGATGCGCCACAGTGACGTGAACGCGACCGCGGCTCCGGCGCCCGCGACGAGCAGCGCCAGCGCGCTGGTGCCCGCCATGTCGGGGCTGCCGATCAGGGCGCCCGCGGCGATCGGTCCGACCAGCTGGCCGAGGGAGGCGCCGATGGTGAAGTGGCCGAAGTTGCGGTCCTGTTCGTGCGGGGCGGACTGGCGGGCCACGATCGACTGGGCGCCGATCACGAAGCAGAGGTGACCGAGGCCCATCACTCCGCTCCACGCCGCCATCGCGAGCAGGGAGTTCGCGATACCGCTGAGGGCGCAGCCGCCGGCGATCAGTACGACGCCGATGGGCAGCAGGGGCGCGCACCGGCCCTGGTCGGTCCTGCGGCCCAGGGGCACGGCGACGAACAGCGGCAGAAGCGCGTACACGCCCGCGATCACACCGACCGCACGCTCGTCCGCACCCAGCGCGAGGGCCCGGTAGGAGACGGCGGGCCGGGCCATCGACACCGCCCCCTGCGCGAAGCTGAAGGCGATGACGAGGCGGAGCAGCCAGCCGCGGTTCCCACCGGGCCTCACGTTGTCCTCCTCAAGAAGGGTTCACGGACTCCAGAAACAGATCACCGGCACGGATCAGATGATGCCGAACAGGATCCCCGCACCGAGTACCACGAGGGACGTCAGTGCAGCCCACTTGACCACGAACTTGGTGTGGTCGCCGAACTCCACCTTCGCCATACCCACGAGGACGTATACGGCCGGGACCAGCGGGCTGGACATGTGCAGCGGCTGGCCGACGAGCGAGGCCCGGGCGATCTCCAGGGGCGATACTCCGTGCGCGGCGCCGGCCTCGGCGAGCACCGGCAGGACTCCGAAGTAGAAGCCGTCGTTCGACATGAAGTACGTGAGCGGCAGGCTCAGGAAGCCGGTGACGATCGCCATGTGCGGGCCCATGCCCTCGGGGATGCTGTCGACGAGCCACTTCGCCATGGAGTCGACCATGCCGGTGCCCTGGAGGACGCCTGTAAAGACGGCGGCGGCGAAGACCATCCCGGAGACGTTGAGCACGTTCTCGGCGTGGGCGCCGAGGCGGGCCTTCTGGTCGGGCATGTGCGGGAAGTTCACGGTCAGGGCGAGCGCGGCACCCAGGATGAACAGGACCGGAATCGGCAGCCACTCCATGATCATCGCGGTGAGGAGGGCCACCGTGAGCAGCGCGTTGAACCAGTACAGCTTGGGGCGCAGCGTCGGGCGGTTGGGGTCCAGGCCCTGGAGGCGTACGTCGTCCTCGTCGTCGTCGGCCGCGTCGTCGGAGGCGTCCGTGCCGGAGCCCGCGCCGCCCGTGGCCTTGGGGGTACGACCCTTCGCGTCACCGGAGCCGCCGGAGGCACCAGCGCCGGCGCCGACCAGCACCGTCTCTGTCACCGTCTCGGTCTCGGTCTCGGTCTCCTGCTTCTTCTCCTCCTCCAGCACCTCCACGAGGCTCAGCACGCCGAGCCGCTTGCGCTCGCGGCGGCCGAGGACGTACGAGAGCGCGAAGACGAAGAGCAGGCCGACGCCGAGTGCCGGGATCATCGGGACGAAGATGTCGCCGGCGTCGAGCTTGAGAGCGGTGGCGGCGCGGGCGGTGGGGCCGCCCCAGGGGAGGGTGTTCATGACGCCGTTGGCGGTGGCGGCGACGCCGGTCATCACGACCAGGCTCATCTTGAGGCGCTTGTACAGCGGGTACATCGCCGAGACCGTGATCATGAAGGTGGTCGAGCCGTCGCCGTCGAGCGAGACGATCGCGGCGAGGAGGGCCGTACCGACAACGATCCGCAGCGGGTCGGCCTTGCAGAACTTGAGGATGCCCCGAACGATCGGGTCGAAGAGGCCGACGTCGATCATGACGCCGAAGTAGACGATGGCGAACATCAGCATCGCGGCGGTGGGCGCGAGTTGACCCACCCCCTCGATGACGTAGTCGCCGAGCTTGGCTCCCTTTCCGACGAATACGCAGAAGAGTGCGGGGATCAGCACGAGCGCCGCGATCGGCGACATCTTCTTCATCATGATCAGGACCAGGAAGGTCGCGATCATGGCGAAGCCGAGGATGGTCAGCATGAGTGGATACCTAACGTTCGCCTTTGAACAGCCACCAGGGCCGGCGGTTCGAGTGACGTTAGGGCGGGCCCACAAGGGTTAACAAGATGTTGACACGCGAGCAATAAGCGCAAAACTCCTGGTCACAGCGTTGCCCCTGCTGGCGCGACCTCGACGGGTACGCCATTGAGGACCGCATTGCCCGACAGCGGGTCGAGCAGCGAGCCGTCGAGAAGCTGGTTGACGTTGACTCCGGGGTCGGTGGCGGCGTGACTCATACGGGTGCCCGGCCGGTCATGGCCCCAGCCGTGCGGAAGGCTCACGACTCCGCGCCGGATGCCGTCGGTGACCTCGGCAGGAGCCGTCACCTCTCCCCCGGCGCCCTTGATCCGTACGGCATCCCCGTCCGCGATCCCGAGGCGTGCGGCATCGTCGGGGTGGAGGTGCAGGGTGCAGCGATTGGTGCCGCCGGTGAGGGCGGGGATGTTGTGCATCCAGCTGTTGTTGGAGCGCAGATGACGGCGACCGATGAGGACGAGGCCGTCGGGACGGCGGCGCAGGGCGTCCCTGAGGCGTGGCAGGTCGTCGGCGATCGACTGCGGCAGCAGCTCCATGCGTCCGCTGCGGGTCTTGAGGGGCTGCGGCAGGCGCGGCTGAAGGGGTCCGAGGTCGATGCCGTGCGGCTGGTCCAGCAGCTTGTCCAGGTTCAGCCCTTCCCGTCGGGCGCCGAAGCCGTCGCCGTACGGGCCGAGGCGCAGCATCATGTCGAGCCGTCGCTCGGGGCCGTTGTCGCCGGTGAGAGCGGCGGCGAGCTCGCGGGGGTCACGGCCGTGCACTGGCGAGTGCGGTTCCTTGACGGCTTTGCCGAGGGTCTGGTCGATGACCATGGCGTCGACAGCGGAGGGGTCGGCGCCGTGCATGCCGGTGGCGGCGAGGACGAGCCGGGCGAGGATCTCGGTCTCGGCCATGCGGCCGGGTTCGAGGGGGACGGCGGCACGGGTGTAGCGGACCTGGTTGCGTACGGCGAGGGTGTTGAAGGCGAAGTCGTGGTGCGGGCTCTGCGAGGGCGGGGGCGGCGGCAGCACGACGTGGGCGTGGCGCGAGGTCTCGTTCAGGTACGGGTCGACGCTGACCATGAAGTCGAGCGAGTCGAGGGCCTTGTCGAGGCGGTCGCCGTCGGGTGCGGACAGGACGGGGTTGGCGGCGATGGCGATGAGGGCGCGGACCGGTTCGCCCTCGGCGGTGGCCGTGTCGATCTCCTCGGCGAGCGCGGCGATGGGCAGTTCGCCCTTGGCTTCCGGGTGGCGGCTGACCCTGCTGTGCCAGCGTCCGAGGGCGAAGCCGCGGCCGGGTCCGGCCGGCCGGGGCGTCTTGTCGGTGGCGGCCTGCGGGAAGAGCGCGCCGCCGGGCCGGTCGAGGTTCCCGGTGAGGATGTTCAGCACGTCGACGAGCCAGCTGGCCAGGGTGCCGTGCGGAACGGTGCAGCTGCCGATGCGGCCGTAGACGGCGGCGGTGGGCGCGGCGGCAAGTTCGCGGGCGAGCGTACGGATCGTACCGGCGTCCACGTCGCACGCCTCGGCGGCGGCTTCGGGAGTGAAGTCCCGTACGGCATGGGAGAGTTCGTCGAGCCCCTGGACCAGCTCGGCGAGTTCACCGAGGTCGGTCAGCTTCTCCTCGAAGAGGACGTACGCCATGGCCGCGAGCAGCAGGGCATCGGTGCCGGGTCGGACGGCGACGTGCCGGTCGGCGAGTTTGGCGGTACGGGTGCGCCGCGGGTCGATCACGGTGAGGGTGCCGCCGCGTGCCTTGAGGGCCCTGAGCTTGCCGGGGAAGTCGGGTGCCGTGCACAGGCTGCCGTTGGACTCCAGGGGGTTGGCGCCGATCAGCAGCAAGTGGTCGGTGCGGTCGAGGTCCGGTACGGGGATGGCGTGGGCATCGCCGTAGAGCAGACCGCTGGAGACGTGCTTGGGCATCTGGTCGACCGTGGAGGCCGTGAAGAGGCTGCGCGTGCCGAGGGCGCCGAGCAGTACGGGCGGATAGAGGGCGCCGGCCATGGTGTGAACGTTCGGATTGCCGAGGACGACACCGACGGCATGCGGCCCGTACGTCTCGACGACCGGCCGCAGCCCTGCCGCCACCGCGTCGAACGCCTCCTCCCAGGTGGCCTCGCACAGCTCACCGTCCTTGCGCACCAGTGGGGTGCGCAGCCGGTCCGGGTCCGCGTCCACGGCTCCGAAGGAGGCACCCTTCGGGCAGATGAACCCCTGGCTGAACACATCGGCTCGGTCACCTCGGGCGCCGGTCACCCGGGTGCCCTCGATGGTGAGCGTCAGACCACAGGTGGCTTCGCACAGGGGGCAGATGCGCAGGGCGGTGCGGGAGTCGGTGGTGGTGGACACGGGTCCTCCGGAAGGGTGGCGACGTCGGCACACGAACTGCCGCCGAGCATACCGACCGGTATGCACGGTGGGGAGGCCCCGCGAGAGTCGCGTCGGACACTCCCGTGCCGATCGGCCGCCGGTCAGGCTTCAGTCGAGCACTCGCGCCAGGTACGACCGCAGCAGCTCCCGCGTCTCCTCGATGATCCGTTCGTCGCCCGACGGGTCGAGACGGAAGGCGAGTTGGACGAGGGTGTCGGCGGCCTCGACGGCGACCAGGAAGGTGCGGCGGAGGTCGTCGTCGGGCGCGCGGTCGAGGTAGGCGGAGAGCATGTCGGTCAGGCGGTCGGCGACGCGGGTGTTGGGTTCGGCGTCGCGGGTTCCTACGGGGATCTGGTTGCCGAAGTCGACGAGGGCGAAGCCGGGCGCGGTGCGCTTCATGACGAGGTACTCGTCGAGCACGGCGTCCATGGCCGCGCGCCAGCCACCCTCCCCGTCCGCGGCTTCGAGACTGCGGGTGACGCGTTCGGCGTAGCGGTCGAGGTTGCGCTGGGCGAGTGCGTCGGCCATGGCGCGCTTGTTGCCGAAGAAGCGGTACACGGAGCCGATGGGGACGCCGGCGCGCACGGCGACGGCACGGGTGCTGAGGGCGTCGTAGCCGACTTCGTCTAGGAGGTCGGCGCAGGCGTCGAGGATCCTGGTCAGTCGTTCCGCGCTCCGGCGCTGGACGGGCGCGCGGCGCAGCGAGGTCGCTTGGGGCACGGGCATCATCATGCCTTTTCGCCGGGGTTCGGGGAACCGCGCCCCCAGTACTCCGGCCGGGGTCCCGCCCGCTCACCTGCGGGTCGGCGTGGGGCCGGTCGTGGGGGCTGACGGCACAGGATCGGAGACGGTGATGTCCGCGGTGCTCTCGACGGGTTCGCCGTCGACGGCCCACACGGTGTCGTCGTCGGCGTGGAGGCGCACGGTGATCTTGTGCGTGCCCCGGGCGACGAGGCTGCCGCTCAAGCGGTGGGTGGGGTCGCGGAGTTCGGCGACGGGACGGCCGTCCAGCCGCAGGAGGGCGTAGCCGCGCGCCTGAACGGCCGACTTCTTCACACCAGCCGGTGAGAAGCGGAAGTCGCCGAGGGTCAGGCGGACGTTCCAGCCGTTGCGGGCGTCGGGCAGCACTTCTATCCCGACCTCGGGGGCGCGCTTCTTGTCGACCTCGCGATAGTTCCGCCCCTCCTCGTCCGTGTCGTCCAGCACCTTGCCCACCGGCGACGGCTCGGCCCCGTCACCCTCGCCCGCACCGCCGCCCGCATCGCAGGCTGTGATTCCGGCGAGCAAGGCGCCGAAGAGGACACAGACCGCGAGCGCAGCGAGGAATCCGCGCGTCCACGACATGTGGGCGAGATTAGGGCACCGCTCTGACATGCGAATCCCCCTGAAGTCTGGTTCTTGGGTACTACAGCGGTCTTGGCGCGATCACGCCGTTCACCTCTCACCCACGTCTCGCGCACCTCCCCCCATCCCTTGCGAAGGGAAATCCCGAATCCTATGGTGTTGCATAGGAATAATCGGGATGCAGAGACCTTGGGTCACGGACAGGGAGCGATCATGAACGGGGATGCGCGGAAGACCGCTGAGGCATTGACGTACCTCTCGGGATTCGGAAATCAGCACAGTTCGGAAGCGGTGCCGGGCGCGCTGCCGATCGGCCGCAACTCGCCGCAGCGCGCACCGCTCGGGCTGTACGCGGAGCAGCTGAGCGGTTCGGCGTTCACGGAGCCGAGGGCGCACAACCGCCGCTCGTGGCTGTACCGGATCCGCCCGTCCGCCGCCCACCCGGCCTTCGCCCGCACCGGCAACGGCGCCCTCCGCACGGTGCCCTTCACGGAGACGGCGCCCGATCCGAACCGGCTGCGCTGGAACCCCCTGCCGGAGCCCGAGCCGGACACGGATTTCGTGCGGGGCCTGTGGACCCTGGGGGGCAACGGCGACGCCACGCAGCGCACCGGCATGGCCGTGCACCTTTATCACGCCAACTCCTCGATGCGGCGCGTGTTCAGCGACGCCGACGGCGAGCTGCTGATCGTGCCGGAACGCGGCGGGCTGCTGCTGCGCACCGAGTTCGGACTGCTGCACGCGGAGCCCGGAGATGTGGCGCTGATCCCTCGCGGGGTGCGCTTCCGCGTGGAGCTGCTCGACGCCGTGTCGAACGGCGGGCAGAGCCCGACGGTGCGCGGCTACGTGTGCGAGAACTACGGAGCGCCCTTCCAGCTCCCCGAGCTCGGCCCGATCGGTGCCAACGGCCTTGCCAACGCGCGGGACTTCCGGGCGCCGGTCGCCGCGTACGAGGACGTCGAGGGCCCGGTGGAGGTGGTGAACAAGTTCTGCGGCAACCTGTGGACCGCGACGTACGACCACTCGCCGCTGGATGTCGTCGCCTGGCACGGCAGCCATGTGCCGTATGTCTACGACCTGCGCCGGTTCAACGTGCTCGGCTCCATCAGCTACGACCACCCGGACCCGTCGATCTTCACGGTCCTGACCTCGCCGACGGACACCCCGGGCCTCGCGGGCGTCGACTTCGTGGTCTTCGCGCCGCGCTGGCTGGTGGGCGAGGACACGTTCCGGCCGCCGTACTTCCACCGGAATGTGATGAGCGAGTACATGGGGCTCATCGAGGGCGCGTACGACGCGAAGGCGGAAGGTTTTGTTCCGGGCGGGGGTTCGCTGCACAACATGATGTCGGCGCACGGGCCCGACAGGGAGACCTTCGACCGGGCGAGCGCCGCCGAGCTGCGTCCGCAGAAGGTCGACGACGGCCTGGCCTTCATGTTCGAGACACGCTGGCCGGTGGCTCTCACGGCACAGGCGGCACGGGCGGAACATCTGCAACGGGCGTACGACGATGTATGGCAGGGCCTCGAACGTCACTTCGGCCCGTTGCACTGAACACCCGTTGACCGGTACGGATACCTTCGTGACCTCATTCGCCCCGGACTCGATCGTCCTGAACCGCAAACTGCCGCTCTGGTATCAGGTGTCGCAGTCCCTGCGTGCCTCGATACTCGGGCGGTCGCCGGAGGACCCACTGCGCCTGCCCACCGAGGAACAGCTGGCGGGGCACTACGGGGTCAGCGTGCTCACCATGCGCCAGGCGCTCAAGGAACTGGAGGACGAGGGGCTGATCACCCGCCATCGCCGGCGCGGCACGTTCATCGAGCCGAGTGCGCAACGAGGCGCGCCGGTGCGGCTGCTGGGCTCGGTGGACGCGATCGTGGCTCAGCAGTCGGGCATGACGACGGAGCTGCTCAACCATGGCACGGTGCCTGTGTCGTCCGAGCTCGCCGAGCACTTCCCGGAGTTGGCCGAGGTGACGATGTATCACCGGCTGCGCAGCGACGAGAAGACCGGTGAGCCGACGAACCACGCGCGCAACTATGTGCGGCCCGAACTGGCCGAGCGCATCTCCCTGGACGACCTGGCCCGCTGGCCCATGACGAAGGTGCTGCGGGATGTCGTTGGCATGCGGATCAGCCGTATCACCGACACGGTCGAGGCTCGGCTGGCCGATCCGGAGACGGCTCGGCTGCTCGAGGTGCCGTTGCTGAGTCCGATTCTGCGGTACACGGGTGTCGCCTGCGGTGACTCGGGTCAGGTACTGGATGTGGCGGTTATCCAGTACCGGGGCGACCGGTTTTCGTTCACGGTCACGCTTGAGGCGTAGGCGCTCCGCTGGGTTGGGCGGGTGGGTTCGTTTTCGGCTGCGGGTGCGTTGTGGTTGCTCGCGCCCACGCGGCGGAGCCGCACATTGATACGGCCTCGCGCCCCTGGGTTCGTTGGGGGTCGGGGCCGTGGGCCGGTGCGTCAGCCCGTCGCAGGGTGGGCATACGGCCCTCCGGCTCCCACACGGCGCGGGTGACCTGAGACAGAACCCACGCGACGGGCATACGACGCACCGGCCCACGTCCCCTCCCGCCGGTGGGAGAGCGCGGGTAGTCGGGGGTACGGGCTTTCAGGGCGCCAGGTTGCTCGGGGCGCGGGGAGTCGCAGGCTTTTGCCTTTCAGGGGTGCGGGGCTGTGACATTAGCGGCTCCGCCGCGATGGAGGTCCCCCCGCTCGAGCGGAGCCGAGAGCGGCGGAGAAGCCGAGAGTGGGGGAGCGACCAGCCACGACGGGCCCGCAGTCGCCCATGAACCGAACCCGCCCCTCGGGTAGGCGCCCCCGACAGCGGCGCTGGTCGCGTCGTAACATGCCGAGCGTGACGCACGACGCTCCGCTGCTCGCGGACCTTATGCCGTGGTCCGTCGCACCGCCTCGGCTGGGCCGGGGGTGGCCGACGGCGCCCGACGCGGCGTCCCTGAAAGCGCGCTGGGACGCGTTTGTGAAGGCCGAAGGGGCCGATCGGGAGGCCTTGTTCGGCGTCACTCGTGCACGGAACCTCCACTCGGCGGTCGCCGCGCTGCCGGGCCAGGCCGGCGGAACGGGGCGGCTGGCCCGTGCGTCGGGGCCCTGCACGGAGCCCGTACGCGTGCTGCACGGGCCGTTCGACGAGCAGTGGCTGATCCCGGACCACCGGTTGATCGACGCGGCCCGCCCGGAGTTGTGGCGGGTGGCGGACGAGCGGCAGGTGTTCGCCGTCGAGCAGGCGCCTGCTCCGGACGGGCCCGCGCTGCTCGTCGCTTCCGTGCTGCCCGTTCTCCCGCCGCAGCCGCGGCAGACGAAGAGCGCCCCCACGGCCCGCCCCGGCCGCATCCGCCCCCTGTACCGCCGCCCCGAGGGCCTCGAACCGAACCTCGCGCCGGGCCTCGTGGACCACCTCGCCAAGCGCCTGGGCCACTCCCCCGCTCCGCTCGACGTCCTCGCCTGGACCGTGGCGGTGGCACGCCCCGGCCCCGACGGTTGCACCGTCCCGCTCACAGCCGCCCCCGAACTCTGGGCGTACGGCACCGAGTTGGGCCATCGCATGCTCTGGCTGATGCGCCGCGACGGCGACCGCCCCAAACTTCCCGGCGGGCGGCGCCCGTACGTACGCGCCCCGCTCCCCGCGCGCCCTGTCGAACTCCACTACGACCGCGACGAGGAGACTCTCCACCTCGACGAGGGCCGCATCTCCCCCGTACCGCCCGCCGCCTGGGACTTCGAGGTGGGCGGCGCCCGGGTCCTGGAGCAGTGGTTCACTGCCCGGACCACTTCCCCGGAGCCCGGCACACTGGAGGCGATCCGCCCTGCCACATGGCCCCAGACATGGACATCCGAACTGCTCGAGCTGATCACGGTGTTGGCACTGCTGGCGGAACTGAGGCCTCAGCAGACGGAGTTGACACTGCAGGCTCCGGTGACCGCGGGCGAGCTGCGCAAGGCGGGCGTACTCCCGGTGCCGGACACGGCACGCAGGCCCGCCTCCGTACTCGACCACCACGAAGAGGGTCCTGAAGGACAGTTCGCCCTGCTTTGACCGGGACTTGGCGCCCCACGCTCAGCGCTTCGGGTCGAACGCGTCCAGGACCCTGCCGAGCGCCCGCTCGAACACCGCCTCCAGGTCGATCGGCCCGGAGGCCTCCATGAAGGCCGCGGCCAGCCGCGGATACGCGCCTGTGGCCACCTGACTGCCGAGGTAGGCGATACGAACCGCGTTCTCCTCCTCCTCGGACCAGGGCATCGCCCGGGCGCGCTCGGCGGTGGCCAGCTCGTTCGCGGTGTACGTCGTCACGACTCCGTTGAGCAACGCGACCATTTCCATCTTCGTGCTGTACGGGAGGTCGAGCGGTTCGAGGCAGGCCAGGCAGTGCTCCAGATAGCGCAGGGTGTTGGGGCTGAAGCCGTAGACACCCATCATCAGGCGCGGCACCCAGGGGTGGCGGTGCATGATGACGCGGGTCTGATGGGCGTTGCGGAGCATGTCGGCGCGCCAGTCGCCCGAGGGATCCTCGAAGTTGTGCTCGGCGCCGACGGCGTCGATCATCAGCTCGTACAGGTCCTCCTTGCGCGGCACGTAGTTGTAGAGCGACATCGTCCCGCAGCCCAGCTCGGCCGCCACGTGCCGCATCGACACCGCCTCCAGCCCCTGCGCGTCCGCGATGCGCATCGCTGCCGCCGCGATGTCCGCGCGGGTGTACGCAGGGCGCGGACCGCGCCCCGTGCGCTCGGGGCGGCTCCAGATCACTTCGGGTACGGCCTTGCGCCCTGCCATGAGTCGATCACCTCGTGACCATCCTAGTTACGTACAGCGTACGTAATGCGCTATGGTCGACCCATGACTTCTACGTACGCCGTACTTAGTGAAGGCATCGAAAAGCGTTTCCGTGAGGTACGGGCCCTGCGCGGGCTCGATCTGGCGGTCGCCGAGGGCACGGTCTGCGGGATACTCGGGCCGAACGGCGCGGGCAAGACCACGGCCGTACGGGTCCTGACCACGCTGCTGCGACCCGACGCGGGGTCGGCGCGGATCGCGGGTCACGACCTCGTACGGGAACCGGACGCGGTCCGCCGCGCCATCGGCGTGACGGGCCAGTACGCCTCGGTCGACGGCGACCTCACGGGGCGGGAGAACCTGCGGCTCTTCGCAAAACTGCGCCGCGCCCCGAAGGCGCACGCCCGCGCCGACGACCTCCTCGACCGCTTCGAGCTCACCGAAGCCGCGGACCGGCCCACGTCCACCTACTCGGGCGGCATGCGGCGCCGCCTCGACCTGGCCGCAAGCCTGATCACGCGGCCCGCGGTGCTCTTCCTGGATGAGCCGACGACCGGGCTCGACCCCGCCAGCCGCAACCAGATCTGGCAAGCGGTGCGTGACCTCGCCGCGGACGGTACGACGGTGCTGCTGACCACGCAGTATCTGGAGGAGGCCGATCAACTGGCCGACGACATCGCGCTGGTGGACGAGGGCAGGGTTGCCCACAGCGGCTCGCCCGCCACGCTCAAAGCACTCATCGGCTCGTACGCGGAAGTTGTCGTCGCCCACGCTGACGCCATGCCCCAGGCGGCGGTGGTGCTCGACCAACTCACCGGCGCAGAACCACACTTCGACCACGAGCGGCACGCTGTCGGCGCCGTCACCACAGATCCGACGCTCACACTCCCCCGCCTGGTACGCGAACTCGACGCCGAGGGTGTGCCGTTGCTCGACGCGAGCCTGCGTCCGCCGAGCCTCGACGACGTGTTCCTGCGCCTGACCGACAGCCCGACCGACCGTAAGGACTTGGTGGCATGAGCGCCCTCGCGTACGACACAACGGCCATGCTCGGCCGGCAGCTTCAGCGGGTCCGGCACAATCCCGGGTTGCTGATCCTCACTCAGACGATGCCGATCACGATGCTGCTGTTCTTCGGCTATGTCTTCGGCAGCGCGCTCGCCATGCCGGGCGCCGAGTACCGCGCGTTCCTGGTGCCGGGGCTGCTGGTGGCGACCGCGGCGAACGGGATCATGACGGGGATGTTCCAGGCGGCCGGGGACTCGCACCGGGGCGTGATGGACCGCTTCCGTACGCTGCCGATGAGCCGGGCCGCGGTGCCGCTCGGCCAGGCGGCGTCCGATCTGGTGCTGACCGCCGCGGGGATGGTGCCGCTGCTGCTGGTCGGGCTCGCGGTGGGCTGGCGGATCGAGGGGTCAGCGGCTGAGGCCGTGGCGGCCGTCGCGTTGCTGATGCTCTTCCGGTTCGCGATGACGTGGATCGGGATCCTGCTCGGGCTCGCGTCCAAAAGCGAGGAGGCAGCAGGGCAGTTGGGCGGGGCGACCTTCATCCTGCCGCTGCTGTCCAATGCGTACATCCCGACGGACAATCTGCCGGGCTGGCTGCGCACGGCGGCCGAGTGGAATCCCATCAGTGCGGTGACGACGGCGGTACGGGACCTGTTCGGGAATGCGCCGGTGCCGGAGGGTGCCGCCTGGCCCGTGGCGCATCCGGTGGCGGGGTCGCTGGCCTGGTGCACGGTGCTGATCGCGGTGTTCCTGCCGCTCGCCGTCCGCCGGTACGCGACCGGCGGACGCTGAGCGTCAGCTCCTGTGCCTGCGGACGAGTTCGCACCGCGGGTGGGAAGGCGGGATGCGAACGTGTTCGGGGCGGTTGCCGGTCAGCTCAGCGACCGGGGTCGCCGGTCAGCGGCCGCCGAACAGGGATCGGCGCAGTCGGCGCAGGGGCGCGAAGAGAGAGACCCGCCGCACTCGTGCGCGCCTGCTGTTGCGCTCCTGCGTGTGGTCACGTGCGGTGAGTTCACGCATCAGCGAGGTCGCCTCGGTCGTCTCTCCCTGCGGGATGGCGGGGCCACCCAACACCGAGAGATGGCGGTCGAGGCGCGAACTGGTCGCGCTGCTCCCGCAGGTGATCGCAGGGACTCGCGCCCTGCCACGCACTGTTATCTGTTCCATGTCACTCCCCACCCATACGAGGGCACCCGGCCCGGGCAGGTTAACCCTATCGCTCCCTCATGACACTCGTGTATCCCGGGCGCAGGATTCACCTTCTCCGTAAGGCAGTTGACGATCACTCTCCGAATCCAACTGATTTCAGGGCAAGTTGGACAACTGGTGCGGATGTGGGCTGTGGAGAGCCGCCCTGCGGCTCGACGGTGACGGCGAGTGAGGTCGCGTCCGGATTCAAGTCGGTGGCGAGCAAGGGCGTGTCGCCCTCGAACAGGCCCAGGGAGCGCGGTTGGACCTCTGGTCGCATGAGCCACAGTTGGTGAACCCTTCCGTTCGTGGGTGCGCCGAGGCCCGCTGGGGTGACCACGGCGGCGCGCTTAGAGGCGGACGCGACGACGTTGATGCTCTGTCCGCCCGAGATGCGTCCGGCGCTCGCGGCGGCATCCGGAGCCGCGAGAATGTTGGCGATCTCACGTGCCTGGGTCCGCTCCTGGTCGAGCTGGTCCTGGGTGCGGGACGCCTGGACGCCGAACAGCGCGGCGACGACGAGCGCCGCCGCGGCGGTGGTGGCGGCGAGCGGGGACAGCAGGCCGTGCAGACGCGAGGGGCGCGGCCGCACGGCACGCATCCCGGGCAGCGGCTGCTGTGCCGCGCGCGGGTGGGGCTGTGGGCCGGGGGCGGTCTCCTGGGGCGTTGTCCGTACGGCCATGAGGACCCGGTTGCGCATCGCGGCCGGTGGCGGTGCGGCCGTGTTCCAGGCGAGGCGGACCGCGTCCTCGCGCAGGAGGCGCACCTCGGCGGCGCAGCGGTCGCAGCGCTTCAAGTGCTTCTCGAAACGCTGGTGTTCGCGCGGCTCCAGGGCGTCGAGGGCGTACGGGGCGGCCAGCGAGTGCAGTTCGCTGCGCCTGAAGAGGACGGTCATACGGCACCTCCCAGGCATTCGCGCAACCGCGTGAGTCCGTCGCGCATGCGCGTCTTGACCGTGCCGAGCGGTAATGAGAGGCGCTCGGCCACTTCACGGTACGTGTAGCCGTCGTAGTAGGCGAGGGTGACGGACTGGCGTTGCAGTGCGGTGAGCCGGTCCAGGCAGCGGCGTACCCATTCGCGTTCGAGGCCGGCCTCGACCTCCTCGGCGACCTGGTCGAAGGCGGGCCCGTTCGCGCGCTGGGCCTCGCGCATCTCGCGTTCGCCGGCCGCGCGGGCGCTGCGCACCCGGTCCACCGCGCGGCGGTGCGCGAGGGTGAGGACCCAGGACAGCGCGCTGCCTCGGCCGGGGTCGTAGCGGGCGGCGGAGCGCCAGAGTTCGAGCAGCACCTCCTGGGCCACCTCCTCCGACTGGGCCGGGTCCCGCACCACGCGGCGCACCAGACCGAAGACCGGTCCGGACACCAGGCCGTACAGATCCTCGAAAGCCTTCTGGTCGCCTTTGGCCACGAGCACCAGAAGTTCGTCCGCCTGCACCCGTAACCCCCTCTCCTGGCCGCGTATCGGCCTGTGCCGACAGTCAAGCATTCGGCGCGAGCGCCCCTTCGGATGGGGTTACGGATCAACTCGTCGAAAAACGCGGGGAAACTCGAACCAATCCGCCCGCCCGACGGCGCCGAATGGCGTGTGTCAGGCAACAAAACACGCGGCAACGAGCGCCGGGGCCGAGCGGACCACACCGTCCGTCGCCTCTCGCCAGAACCGCGGGAACGCAGCTTGTAACAGAGGACGGACGGCATGACACCTAACACCCGCAGGATCGTGGGACGCAGGAGCCTCACGACCCTCGTCTGTGGTGCGCTGGCTGCCGGGGGGCTAGCAGCCGCCGGCGTGACCGCGCTCGAACCGGGAGCGGCGAGCGCCTCCAGCCACCGGGAGGCCCCGCTGATCTCGGGGACGCCGCAGTTCGACAACACGGACCTGTACGCGTTCGTGAGCCCCGACGCCCCGGACACGACGACGATCGTGGCGAACGTGATCCCGTTCGAGGAGCCGGCGGGCGGACCGAACTTCTACACGTTCGCGGAGGACGCCCAGTACGACATCCACATCGACCAGGACGGGGACGCGCAGGGCGATCTGCTGTTCCGGTACACGTTCGACACGCACGTCAAGAACGACAAGAGCTTCCTGTACAACACGGGGCCGGTCGAGAGCCTGGACGACCCCGACCTGAACATCACGCAGACGTACGACCTCCAGCTGCTGAAGCTGAAGGACCAGAAGCTCGTGAAGCGGACGTACGTCGCGGACGACGTGCCGGTCGCGCCGTCGAACGTCGGCAAGGCGTCGATGCCGGACTACGCCAAGCTGCGCGACCAGGCGGTGAAGGAACTCGGGGGATACGAGGCCAAGACCTTCGCGGGTCAGGCGGACGATCCGTTCTTCGCGGACCTGCGGGTCTTCGACCTGCTGTACGGCGGGAACCTGTCGGAGGTCGGCAACGACACGCTCAAGGAATACAACGTCAACTCCATAGCCCTGCAGCTGCCGAACGAGCTGATCCAGGAGTCGGCCGAGCAGCCGGTCGTCGGAATCTGGTCGACGACGAACCGCAAGGGCGCGGACGGGAAGTTCAGGCAGGTCTCGCGGCTCGGGAACCCGCTGGTGAACGAGGTCGTCAACCCGATCAAGGACAAGGACACGTTCAACGCGTCCGCGCCGTGGGACGACGCGCAGTTCCTGAAGAACGTGACCGAACCGGAGCTGCCGAAACTCATCGAGGCGATCTACAAGATCCCGGCGCCGGACGAGCCCAGGAACGATCTCGTGGACGTCTTCCTGAAGGGTGTGCCCGACCTCAACCAGCCGCCGCACGTACGGGCTTCGGAGATGCTGCGGCTCAACACCTCGATCAAGCCTGCGGCCAAGCCGAAGCGGCTCGGAGTGCTGGACGGCGACAACGCGGGCTTCCCGAACGGGCGCCGTCTCACCGACGACGTGATCGACGCCTCGCTTCAGGTCGTCGAGGGCGAACTCCTCGGCGCCAAGAACGACTTGGGCGACGCGGTCGACAAGAACGACCAGGAGTTCGAGAAGGCGTTCCCGTACGTGGCCCAGCCGACGGCGGGCTCGCGCGGTCCGCTGGCCAAGGGCACGGACGGTACCAAGGGTGACGTTCGCAACCAGCTCGGCGACGCGCTGACGCCCGCCGGCACGAGCGGCACCGGCATGGAGGACACCACGCTGATCGCCGTCTCGGCGGTGTCGGGCGCGGCCGGCTTCCTGCTGATCGGCACCGGCCTCATGTGGTGGCGCAGCCGCCGCCGGATCCGCGGCTACTACTAGCCGCCCCCCAACTGGCGCGGCCCGTAACCACCCATCCCCCACGGCGCGGGCCGCGCCTTCACGTCACACAACCGCACCTGCACAACCGCATTTTCAGGACATTGAGGAGAGGGCATGTCCCCGCGCGAGAACGAGGACGGCGCCACCGAGGCCGATCAGCAGACGGCCCACACGGACGCCACCGCGCCCACCGAGGGCGAGGACTCGCCCCGAGCCACCGAGCCCACACCGGGTTCCGCCCCGGGCCGCCCCGAGGCGGCGCCGGAGTCGCGGCGGGCTCGGGTGTTGCGGCTGGCCGCTTGTGCCGTTGCACTCGCCGTTGCGATGACCGCCGGGGCCGTGGTGATGGGATCCCGGGATGACGGTGGGGTGGGGGCCGTGGCCTCCGTGCCCGGGACCGCGCCCGAGTTGTTGGCAGGGGGCAATCTCAATGACAGCATCTCCGCTCTCCAGGGGCATCTGAAGGCGCAGCCCAAGGACTTCAACGGGTGGGCCACGCTCGGCGTCGCGTACGTCGAGCAGGCGCGCACCAACGGCGACCCGTCGCGTTATCCGCAGGCGGAGCGCGCGCTCGACCGTTCGCTGAAGCTGCGGCCCGACAACGACCCGGCGCTCGCGGGCCGTGCGGCGCTGGCCGCCGCGCGGCACGACTTCCCTGGGGCGCTGCGGTACGCGGAAGACGCACTGGAGCAGAACCCGTACAACGAGCGGGCGTTGTCCTCGCGGATCGACGCCCTGGTCGAACTCGGCCGCTACGACGAGGCGTCGAAGACCTCCGACGAGGCCGACGCCCGTCGCCCGGGGGTCCCCGTCTTCACCCGGTACGCCTACGTACGCGAGCTGCGCGGCGACGTACCCACCGCGCGACGCGTCCTGGAGCAGGCACTCAGCAGTGCCACGGCACCCGGAGACGTGGCATACGTGGCAACCTCCCTCGGCCAACTCGCCTGGCGCGAGGGCGAGTACGAGATCGCCCTGAAGCACTACGCGCGGGCGCTGCAAGCAGATCGCACCTACCTCCCCGCCCTGGAGGGCCGCGCCCGCGCCCAGGCCGCGAACGGCGACCCGGCGGCGGCGATACGCGGCATGGAGGAGGTCGTGGCCGGCTTTCCGCTGCCGGGCCCGCTGGTCGCGTTGGGCGAGATGTACGAGGCCCGCGGCGCCGAGGGCGACAAGGCGAAGGCCCGCGACCAGTACGCCCTGGTCGACGCGTGGACCGCGCTGGCCCGCGCGAACGGCGTCAACGCCGACCTCGACACGGCCCTCGCGGCAGCGGACCACGGCGACCGCAAGTCCGCCCTGCGCGCCGCGAAGGCGGAGTGGGACCGCCGGGAGACCGTGCACACCGCGGACGCCCTCGCCTGGGCCCTCCACGTCAACGGCCGCGACGAGGAAGCCCTCCCCTACGCCCGCCGCGCCACAGCCACCGGCTACGGCGACGCCACCTTCCTCTACCACCGCGGCATGATCGAACACGCCAACGGCAACGAGAAGGAGGCCCGCGACAGCCTGTCGTCGGCACTCGAACTCAACCCGGGCTTCTCCCCGGTGGGAGCGAAAGCGGCCCGCACGGCCCTGAACGAGCTGGGCGGTGCCAAGTGAGCACAGCGGCAGGCCTGAAGAGTCCGAAGAACCGGGAGAACTCCCTGACCCGTCGCCGGTTCGCCGCCTGCGTGGCCGTTCTCATGGGCACCCTCGCACTGCTGCTCGTCCCCGCGGGGACCGCGGCCGCGCACCCGCTCGGGAACTTCACCGTCAACCGGTACGACGGACTCGTCATCGGTCCCGAGAAGCTGCGGATCGACCATGTGGAGGACCTCGCGGAGATCCCGGCGACCCAGGCCAAGCCCCAGATCAAGGAGGCGGGCAAGGAGGGCTGGGTCCGGGAGCGGTGCGCGACGGCGGCCGGGAAGAGCCGGGTGACCGTGGACGGGCGCGAGGTCGCGCTGAAGGCCGGCGAGAGCCGTGTACGCGTGCGGCCCGGGCAGGCCGGACTCGATACGCTCCGGGTGGAGTGCCGTTGGACGGCGCCGCTGCCGGAGGGGGAGTTCTCCCTCGGCTTTCGCGCATCGGTCAACAGCGGACCCGGCTGGCGCGAGGTCACCGCTCGAGGCGACCGCATGACCCTCGCCTCCTCGGACGTCCCCACGAAGTCCGTGTCCCGCGAACTGACCAGCTACCCCGAGGAGTTGCTCCAGTCGCCGGAGAACACGGCGGCCGCGTCCCTGACGGCCCGCCCCGGCGGCCCCGCCCTCGATGAGGCGAACGAGGAGAACGCTGACGCCCCCGCCTCCTCCGTGCTGCCCCGCGGCGCCGACCGGTTCACCCGCGCCCTGGACGACCTGGTGGCCCGCCACGACCTGAGCACAGGCTTCGCGGCGCTGGCCCTGGTCATCGCGGTGGGCCTCGGCGCCATGCACGCGCTCGCGCCCGGTCACGGCAAGACACTGATGGCCGCGACAGCCGCGGCGCGCGGCGGCCGGGCCGGCCTGCGCGACGTACTGCCCCTGGCCGCGTCGGTGACGGTCACCCACACCCTGGGCGTGGTGGCGCTGGGCCTGCTGGTCACGGCCGGCTCGGCGGCGGCGCCCTCGGTGGTGACGTGGCTGGGCATCGCTAGCGGCCTCCTGGTGACGGCGGCGGGCCTGACACTCGTACGAAAGGCCTGGCGTGCCCGGGCCCACCGGCACGAGCACCCTCCCGGGCCCGACCATGAGCACAGCCATGGTCAGGAAGACGGCCACACTCACGACCACGACGCGCACGAGCACGGCGAGGCCGGCCACCACGGGCACGCCCACGAACACACCGAGCAGCACGAGCGCCCTCTCGTGCTCGCACACGCCCACGCGGACGCCGAAGCCCGCACCTCTGCGCACGGCCGAGCGTCGGCGCTCCTGGAAGCCCCCGCCCCCGGCGAACCCCACCCGACCGGACACCAGCACTCGCACGCCGATCAGCATGCTCAGGCCCATAGCCACGGCCACAAGCACGGACACGGACACGCACACGGGCACAAGCACGGACACGCACATGGCCACGAGCACAGCCACGCCAACCACACCCACACGCACACCCACGGCGGCTTCACCCACTCCCACGAGATCGCGCCCACCGTGCGCGGCACGATCCTGCTCGGCTTCGCCGGCGGGTTGGTGCCGAGCCCTTCTGCCGTCGTCGTCCTGGTGGGCGCCGCCGCGCTCGGCAAGGCCTGGTTCGGGTTCCTGCTCGTTCTCGCGTACGGCGTCGGACTCGCCCTGACGCTGACGGCGGCCGGGGTCGCCGTGGTCAAGCTGGGCAGCGGGGTCAGCCGTCTGCTGGAAAACGGCCCCCGCTGGACCGGCGGTCCGGTGGCCGCACTGGTGCGCAGGAACGTCGCCCTCGGATCTGCGTTCGTCGTCGTGGCCCTTGGGGCTGGATTGGTGCTCCAGGGGGCGGCAACCGCACTCGGTTGAGCTACTTTTGTTCAGAATGGTGCGGTTGCGAATGGGGGGCGTCCGTGTCGGAAGACGCACGCAGTGAACGGGTGATCGCGGGGCGCTACCGTCTGCTGTCCCCGCTCGGCGAGGGCGGGATGGGGACCGTCTGGCGCGCCCGCGACGAAGTGCTGCACCGCGAGGTCGCCGTCAAGGAGGTACGCGCCCCTGCCGGCCTGCCCGCTCCCGAGGTGGAGCGGATGTACGCGCGCCTGGAACGCGAGGCCTGGGCCGCGGCCCGGGTCGCGAACCGGAACGTGGTGACGGTGTACGACGTGGCCGTGGAGGAGGGCCGCCCCTGGATCGTGATGGAACTGGTCCGCGGCATCTCTCTCTACGATCTCCTGGACGCCGAGGGCCCGTTGGCGCCGCAGCGCACCGCGCACATCGGCGCCGAGGTGCTGGCCGCCCTGCGCGCCGCGCACGAGGCCGGGGTTCTGCACCGCGATGTGAAGCCCGGCAACGTACTGATGGCGAACGACGGCCGGGTCGTCCTCACCGACTTCGGCATCGCCATGGTCGAGGGAAGCTCCGCGCTCACCATGACCGGCGAGGTGATCGGCTCGCCGGAGTTCCTGGCTCCGGAGCGGGCACTGGGGCGCACGCCGGGTCCCGAGTCCGACCTGTGGTCGCTGGGCGTGCTGCTGTACGCGGCGGTCGAGGGCAACTCGCCGTTCCGCCAGGACACCCCGCTCAGCACTCTGCGTGCGGTCGTCGACGAGGAGCTGCCGCCGCCGCGCCGTGCGGGCCCGCTGGCCCCGGTCATCGAGGGCCTGTTGCGCAAGGACCCGGCCGAGCGGCTCTCCGGGGAGGCGGCCGAAGAGGACCTGCGCCTGATCGCCGCGGGCGGCACGCCTCGTACGACAGCCGCCGCCTACACGCCGACGGTCGCGGCCCTGCCTCAGCCGGCCTCGCCCGCACCGCACACCCCGCCCGCCGCCCCCATCGCGCCCCGTGCCCCGACCGCCACGACCACCACAGCGGAGCCCGGACACCCCCGGCGCGCCATGGTCGTCCTGATCGCGGGCCTGGTCGCCCTCGCCCTCGCCTTCGCGGGACTGACGTACGCCCTGCTCAATGACAACGGAGGGGGCGAAGAGAGCAGCAGCACCGGTGGCACCACGGGCGGAACCGGCGACGGCGGCTCCACCAACGGCGGCGGTGACAACGGCGGTACGGGCGGAGGGGGTGACGACGGCGGTACGACCACCAGCGAGACTTCGGGTACGAACGGCACCAACGGTGGCTCGACGGACGGCGGCCAGACGAGCTCTCCGCCTCCCCAAACCGTCGAAGTGTCGGTGTCGGGCTCCAACACGCAGTACAGCGGCACCTGTCCGCCGCCGGAAGCGGAGGCGCCCACGTTCACCGCCACGATCACGGTGGGCCGCGTCCCGGCAGAGGTCGACTACCGCTGGGTGACGCAGAGCGGCCAACCCTCGGATCCGGGCTGGAAGACGCTGTCGTTCTCCGGCGGCGACAAGTCCCAGCAGGTCAACCATGTCGAGACGAAGTACAACGACGACGGCGCCGGGACGTACGAGAACGAGATGAGCATCGAGGTCCGTAGCCCCGTGCACAAGACATCCGACCCGGTGGCGTTCTCGGTGACGTGTGAGACGGAGACCCCGACAACGGGCGGGGCCTCCCCTACGCCGTAAGCGGCGCGTCTCACTGCTCGGCGGTCAGGCCACGCTCTTGAGCACGGGCAGATAACCGCCGGCCTGTCCGGCCGCGTTCGGGTGGTACGACTCGCCGATGTTCAGCCAGTTGACGCTGTGCAGCCAGGAGCTGCCGGAGCAGATCTCGTGTCCGGTGAAGGTGGGCCGGACGTCGCCGAAGGTGAAGCCGTGGTCGGCGGCACGCTTCGCGATGGCGCTGTTCAGATAGTCGGCGGCGTTGTTGATCGCGGACCGTTCGCCCTCGGTCATGCCGACCACGCAGCTGCCGCTGAGCTTGTAGAAGCGTGGGTAGCCCAGGACGACCACATGGGCCGCCGGAGCCTTCGCGCTGATCGCCGAGTAGACGGAGTCGAGCCTGCCGGGCAGCGTCGAGTCGACGTACGCCTTCGCCGTGTTGATGCGGGCGACGCAGGCGCTCTCGGACTGAAGCACACAGGTCGTCATGACATCGGCGAAACCGGCGTCGTTGCCGCCGATGGTGATCGAGACGAGACCGGTGCCGGATCCGAGCGGGCCCAGCTGGCCCGCCACGACATCACCCGTACGAGCGCCCGAGCATGCCGTGAAGTGGAACGACGAGGGTGAGTTGGCGGCGGCCCAGAGGTGTGGGTACGCCTTCGTGCTGCGCTTGCAGTCGCCGCTGGAGCCGATGTAGCTGCCCGCGCCGACTCCGGAGGAGTAGGAGTCGCCGAGGGCCACATAGCCGGTCGCCGGGGCCTGTTCCGACGCTTGCGCCGCCGTGGCCCCGGTGAGGGCGAAAGCGGCGGCTAGGAGGAGTGAGGTCGTGTATGCCGTAAGTCGGGAACGTCGCATGGAACCTCCCTTTAGCAGGATCTCTGCCATAACTTGCGTACCACCGCACACAGTTGACGGGAAGTGTCCATGCCAATACTTTCCCGGACTTACTGGGAGTCACACCACGCGGACAGCCTGCGGAGACTCCATCCCGGTAGCGCCAACTCGCCCTGGGGAACGGCCAGTTAACGGAGGGTGCGCTTCCGTCTGCGGAACTCGTACTTGGCGCTTCCGCATCTTGACGTCCGGCTGCCCGCTGAGCGACATTGAAGCCCGGCATCCGGCGCTTCGGGGGGCAAAGACGCCAATGCAGACCTTGCGCAACAAGTCATCTTCATCAGAAGCATCCGCCACAGGCAGAGACGAGCTGATGCGGCAGGATCCGGGGAGGGACCTGTCGCCGCTGCTCGCGGGGGCCGCCGCGGCGATCGCGGGGGTCGGTGCGGTGCTGGCACTCACCGACATGGACTCACCTTTGCGTGCACCGTTCACGCTGTTCTTCCTGCTCGCCGCGCCTGGTACCGCGGTCGCAGCCGCTTTGCGCGGACTGGAACCGTTCGGCCGCATCGTGGCGTCTTTGTCAGCAGCGGTAGCGGTCAACATCCTGGTCGCCCAGGGCATGCTGGCGGTGCACCGGTGGTCGGTCCGGGGCGGAATCGCGGTCGTTGCCGCGCTCAGCTCCTTCATGCTCCTGCTGGTCCTGGTACGGCGCCTGCGCGGCCGTACGGTGAGTAGACAGGCTTCCTGACGTGGATATACGCGTGTACCGCCCCGGCGAACTGAGCGCCGCCGACCGGGTGGCGTGGTCGGCCCTGCAGTCGAAGGCCCACCTCAACGGCTCGCCCGAGCTGGCGAACCCGTTCCTGTCACCAGAGTTCGCGCTCGCGGTGGGGCGATGCCGGCGGGGCGTACGGATAGCGGTCGTCCGGGAGGACGGGGAACCCGCGGCCTTCTTCCCGTTCCAGCGGGGCGCGAGTGGCGTCGGCCGGGCGATAGGTCTCGGCGTCTCGGACTGCCAGGGCGTGGTCCACCGACCCGGCTTCAGCTGGGACGCGCGGGAGTTACTGCGGGCGTGCGGGCTCGCGGTGTGGGAGTTCGATCATCTGGCCGAGGGCCAGGGGCCGTTCGAGGCGGCGGCCACCGGCAGCTTCCCGTCCCCGGTCATGGACGTCGACCAGGGGTACGAGGCATATCTGAGCCAACTGCGCGCCCAGTCACCGAAGTTCACGAAGTCAACGCTCGCCAAGGAGCGCAAGCTCGGCCGGGACCACGGCGAGGTGCGCTATGTGCACGACGAGCGCGATCCCAAGGCGCTGCGCACGCTGATGGCGTGGAAGTCGGCGCAGTACCGCAGGACCGGACGCAGCGACCGCTTCGCGCATGACTGGATCACCCGGCTGGTGTCGCAGCTGTTCCACAGCCGCTCCGAGTCGTTCGCCGGGATCCTGTCGGTGCTCTACGTCGAGGGCAAGCCGATCGCCGCGCACTTCGGGTTGCGTTCCGAGCGCGTACTGGCGTGCTGGTTCCCTGCGTACGATCCGGAATTCTCCAAATACTCCCCCGGGCTTGTCCTGCATCTGCGGATGGCCGAGGCGGCAGCCGCCGACGGTATCGCCTATCTGGATCTGGGCCGGGGGCAGAAGGAATACAAGGACTCCCTGAAGACACGGGAAATCTTCGTGTCCGAAGGGCTGGTGACGCGTCGCCATCCGGTGGCGCTCGGGCACCGGGCGCGACGCGCTCCGGTCCGGGCGCTGCGGAATGCGGTGCTGGCGCGGCCGGAGTTGTTCGAGCCGGCTGACAAGCTCCTCAAACGGATGGGCAAAATCCGTTCGGGGAGCCGGGTAACGACCAGACCAAAGAAAATGTGAGGTCTCGTTGCAGGTCTTGCCATAACGTCACAATCGTCAATAACGTCATACGTCTTAATCCCGCATCGGTCCATCACCAAGCGGCTCTAGGGGAGGGCTCAAGGACCGCGATGGTTCCGGCGCGGGGCGCGGTAGGGGGGGTGCCGTGCCCGGTGTCCACACGTGGCTCTGTCCACAAGTGGTTCCGGGGCGCGTGCCGCGCGACCGGCTTATCCAGTCGGCCAGCTTTGCCAGCTCACCCGGCATGTACGGAGATACATTTCGGCATGCCGTAAGTGAGAACCCCCCTTTCGAACCGGACTAAAGAGCCGGACCGCCCAGGGGCGGGCGGTCCACCGGACGAGAGGGATCAGACTCATGAGTTCTTTTGTGCAGCCAGCGGTTTCAGGACAGGAACCGTCCAAGGCCGGTCAGTACCGGCCCATCTCTTCTCACCTGGCGATCACGCCACCGGTGAGTGTGGTGATTCCCGCCATGAACGAGGCGGAGAATCTTCCCTACGTATTCAAGACACTGCCGGCGTGGATCCACGAAGTGGTTCTCGTCGACGGAAATTCCACCGACAACACCGTCGAAGTGGCCCGCGAACTGTGGCCGGACGTCAAGGTGGTGAAGCAGATCGGAAAGGGCAAGGGAGATGCCCTGATCACCGGCTTCGCGGCCTCCACCGGCGACATCATCGTGATGGTCGACGCGGACGGCTCGGCCGACGGCAACGAGATCGTGTCGTATGTCTCCGCGCTGGTCTCCGGGGCGGACTTCGCGAAGGGTTCGCGGTTCGCCAACGGCGGCGGCACGGACGACATGACGCCCATCCGCAAGCTGGGCAACTGGGCGCTGTGCACGGTCGTCAACCGCAAGTTCGGCGCCCGCTACACCGACCTCTGCTACGGCTACAACGCGTTCTGGCGGCACTGCCTCGACAAGATCGACCTCGACTGCACCGGCTTCGAGGTGGAGACCCTGATGAACATCCGGGTGGTCAAGGCCGGGCTGAAGGTGCAGGAGATCCCGAGCCACGAGTATCTGCGGATCCACGGCGCCAGCAATCTTCGGGCCGTTCGGGACGGGCTGCGGGTGCTCAAGGTGATCCTCAAGGAGCGCTCCAACCGCCGTTCACTGCGCCGTGCGCACGCGTTGGCGCTGGGCACCACGCGAGGAGAGGTGTCTTGAGCACGATCGACATCTCGGTGGTGATCTGCGTCTACACCGAGGACCGCTGGGAGGACATCCTCGCGGCGGTCTCCTCGGTGCGGGCGCAGTCCCGGCCCGCTCTGGAGACGCTGCTGGTCGTGGACCACAACCAGGCGCTCCTGGACCGGCTTTCGAAAGAGTACAAGGAATACATGGAGACAGGGCAGGTGCGGGTGCTCGCCAACGCGGGCCCTCGCGGCCTGTCCGCGGGCCGCAACACCGGCATCGCGGTCTCCCGCGGTGAGGTCATCGCGTTCCTCGACGACGACGCCGTCGCCGAGCGCGACTGGCTTCATCACTTCGCCGAGGCATACACGGATCCGCGGGTGATGGCCGTCGGCGGGCGCACTTTTCCGATCTGGGCGTCGGGCCGGCGGCCTGCCTGGTTTCCTGAGGAGTTCGACTGGGTCGTCGGCTGTACGTACAAGGGGCTGCCGCCGGGGCGCGTACAGGTGCGGAACGTGCTGGGCGGCAACGCCTCGTTCCGCCGCAGCGCCTTCGACGTGGCGGGCGGCTTCGCGACCGGTATCGGACGTGATGGCGACAAGCGTCCGCTGGGCTGTGAGGAGACGGAGCTGTGCATCCGCCTCACCCGCGCCCAGCCGGACGCGATCCTGCTGATCGACGACCGCGCGGTGATCCACCACCGGGTACCCGAGGTGCGCGAGCACTTCGCCTACTTCCGCACCCGCACCTACGCGGAAGGCCTCTCGAAGGCCCTGGTCGCCCGAAGCGTGGGCGCCGACAAGGGCCTGGAGTCCGAGCGCCGCTACACCACACGCGTCCTCCCCGCAGGGGTCGCCCGGGGCCTGCGCGACGCCCTCCTCGCCCGTCCCGGCGGCGCGGGCCGGGCCGCCGCCATCGTCACCGGAGTGGTGACGGCAGCGGGCGGGTACGTACTCGGGAGCGTTCGGGCACGCAGGGGTGGCGCTACCTTCTCGGTGGTCGAGATAGAGGAAGGTCCCGGGCGCGAGGGGGCAGCAGCATGACAAAGGGACGCTTGCTGATGACGGCGCGCGGCGCGGCGACGCCCCGCGCCGGGCGCGGCCGCGCGGTCGGAGGTGGTTCGGTATGAACACCCCCGTGCCCATCCTCATGTACCACGCCGTCTCCACCGTTCCCAATGAGGCGACTCGGGCCCTGTCCGTCGCGCCGGAGGCGTTCGCCGAGCAGATGGCTCTGCTGGACGATCTCGGGTTCACGCCGGTCAACACCGCCCAGTTGGCGGACAGTTGGCGCTCGGAAAGGCCGCTTCCCGGGCGTCCCGTTCTCGTCACCTTCGACGACGGTTATGAAGGCGTGCACCGGCATGCGTTGCCCGTGCTCGCCAAGCACGGCTTCGCGGCCACGCTGTTCGTGTCGACGGGCTGGCTGCGCGGCTCGTACGACACCGGGGGTGGCCTGGACACGATGCTCGACTGGGACCAGGTCCGCGAACTCGCCGACGCGGACGTCGAGATCGGCGGCCACAGCCATACGCATCCGCAGCTCGACCAGCTCACGGACGAGGCGCTGTGGTTCGAGGTGCTGCGCTGCAAGGAGATCATCGCCGACGAACTCGGCACCCGCCCCGCCTCTTTCGCCTACCCCTACGGCTACTCCAGCCGCCGGGTGCGCCGCACGGTGCGCGAGGCGGGCTTCGCCCAGTCCCTCGCCGTAGGCAACCGCCTGGCGAACCGCCGCCAGGGTCCGTACGCCCTGCAACGCGTCACCGTGCGCCGCTCCACCCGCATCGAGGAGTTCGAGCGGCTGGTCGAAGGCCAGGCGATCGCCCGCACCTTCGCCAGGGACCATGCCCTCACCAAGGGGTACGCCATGGTCCGCAGAGCACGCCAGATCCGCCGGAAGGCCATCCGTTCCCGTGTCTGACACGACCACAGCCCAGCCCGACACGCCCATGACCGAGGCGCCCGAGAAGCAGTCCGGCCGCCGGCTGCGGCTGCGGCTGCCCGGACTGAGCAGGGGCTCCAAGGGATCCGGAGGCAGCCCGCTGTTCCGGAACGCTTACGCCCTGATGCTCAACACCGGGATCTCCGCCGTGCTCGGCCTCGGCTACTGGCTGGCCGCCGCCCGCTATTACACCGAGGACGCGGTCGGCCAGGGCTCCGCCGCGATCGCCGCGATGAAGCTCCTCGCGGGCCTCACGGCGGTGACGCTGACGGGCGCCCTCGCCCGGTTCATCCCGGTCGCGGGACGTGGCACCGGCCGCCTGATCTTCCGTACGTACGCGGGAAGTTCACTGGTCGTGGCGGTGGCGGCAGGCCTGTTCCTGCTGACGCTGGGCCTGTGGGGGTCCTCCTACCGCTTCCTGCACGATCCTCTGCACGCACTGGTGTTCGTGCTGGCGGTGGTCGCCTGGTCCGTGCTCACCCTCCAGGACGGGGTGCTGACGGGGCTGCGCAGCGCGGTGTGGGTGCCGGTGGGCAACACGGTGTTCTCGGCGGTCAAACTGGTGCTGCTGGTGCTGTTCGCCGCCGCGATCCCCACCATGGGCGTGTTCGTGTCCTGGGTCGCGGCCATCGCGGTGTCCGTGCTGCCGTTGGGCTGGCTAGTGTTCCGGCGACTGGTGCCCCGGCATGTGAAGGCGACCGAGGAGCACGCCGAGCCGCCGACGCTGAAGGAGATCGGCCGCTTCCTCGCGGGCGACTACACCGGCTCACTGTTCTCGCTCGCCGTGGTCTACCTCGTCCCGGTGATCGTCGCCGCGCAGGTCAGCTCGGCCGACAACGCGTATTTCTACATCGCGATCACCATCGGCGGCACCGTCAACCTGCTGGCCATCAACATGGGCGCCTCGCTCACCGTCGAGGGCTCGCACGACCCGGCTCGGCTCGCCGCGAACACCAGGGCCGCGCTGATCCGGATGGCGCGGATCATGCTGCCGGTGGGCGGGGTGCTGTTCTTCGGGGCGCCGTTCGTCCTGGGGGTGTTCGGCCAGGGATACGCGGACGCGGCGACCCCGTTGCTGCGCTGGTTCGCGGTCGGCGGGGTGCTGCGGGTCGTGATGGAGACGTACTTCGCGGTGCTGCGCGCGCAGAGCCGTACCGCCGGACTCGCGTGGCTGCAGGGCCTGTTGTGCGTGCTGGTGCTCGGCCTCACGGTCATTCTGCTTCCGACCATGGGCCTCACCGGTGCGGGCGTCGCGGAGGTCGCGGCCCTCGCGGTGATCGTGGCGATCGCCTCGCCCAGGCTGTACCGGATCGTCAGTACGGCGCCGCCCGCCGCCGTGCCCGAGGATGCGCCGCCGGACGGCGACCTGGCGGACCTGGGCGCCCGCGAGGTCCCCGCGCCGGCCGCGGGCGAGCCGAAGAAGGGCCGCGGCCCGGCCTGGGCGCAGCGGCTCGACCAGGACACCCTGGCGCTCGGCGTCCACCTCGACTTCGACCACCAGGAGCGGCGGCCGGACGTACGACCCGGGCCGGGGACGCCGCCCACCGGGACTGCGGTGAAGTGGCCCGTCCCACCGGACCAACGCCCGGAGCACGGGCAGGACCACGAACCGGACCACCGGCCGACCTGGGCGCTCAGGGCACCCCTCCAACTCCCCGCGCCTCGCTCCGAGCTGGGCCTGCCCGTCGAGGAACGGGAACCGGGCAGCGAGGCCTCCCTGGGACAGGCCGAAGCGAAACCCGAAGCCGAAGCAGGGGCCAACTCCGAAGCCACGGCTGAAGCAGAGCCCGAGTCCGAGTCCGAAGCCGCCTCCGAAGCAAAACCGGAGGCCGAGTCGGGGACAGCCGCGTCTGGGGCAGAGTCGGAGGCCGAGGCACCGTCCTCCGGCACCTCCGCGCTCGTACTCCGGAAACGCGGGACCGGTGCGCCGCCCGAACCGCCACCTGTCCCCTCCCCCTCCCCCGACCCGCCTTCTCCGTCCCCGTGGGAGCGGCTGCGCCCCACCCGCGTAGGCGTCGTCCTCGGCTGTCTGCTGATCGCCGCGCTCGTCCTGTACTGGGTGCCGGTGTTCGGCCTCGGCGAGCGGGATCTCGACCGGATGGGCGGGCTCGGCCTGGTCTCCGTCCTGCCCGTGCCCACGCTGATCGGGGCCGCCCTGCTGGTCACGGTGTTCGCCTCGCTGCTCTGGCGGAACCGCGAGTACCGCGGGCTGCTCCTGGTCACCCTGCTGGCCACCGTGGTGTCGCTGCACGCGCTGCCCGCGGTGATCGAGACGGAGCCGCGGTTCGCGACGGCCTGGCAGCACCTCGGGTTCCTGGAGTACATCGACCGGACCGGCTCGGCCGTGCCCGACCTGGACGCGCGCTGGAGCTGGCCGGGCTTCTTCGCGGCCGCCGCGTTCGTCGCGAAGGCCTGCGGGGTGAACGACCTCACCGAGGTCATCCGCTGGTGGCCGACGGCCATGCAACTCCTCTATCTGGCCCCGATGTTCCTGCTCGTACGCCATATGCGGGCGAGCTGGCGTGCCAAGTGGACCGGTGTGTGGATCTTCGTGCTCAGCGGCTGGGTGGGCCAGGACTACTTCTCACCGCAGGGCTTCACGTACCTGCTCTACATCGTCTTCGTGGCGATCCTGCTGGTGTGGTTCCGGGCGCCGCGCGTGCTGTGGACCACGCGGCGACCCGGCGAGCTGGAGGTCGAGCCCACCGACAGGCGCCAACGGGCCGTGCTGCTCATGGTGTTGATCGTCCTGTTCGCGGCGACTGTCCCGTCCCACCAGCTCACCCCGTTCGTGATGCTGGGCGTCCTCGCGGTCCTCGTCGTGGTCGGCCGCTCCGAACTGCGGGGACTGCCCATCCTGTTCGCCGTGATGGTCGCCGTCTGGGTGGGTTTCCTCGCCGAGCCGTACTGGCGGGGGCACTTCGACGAGCTGTTCGGCGGGCTCGGCGGCGTCGGCGGCAATGTGTCGTCGTCGGTCTCCGGCCGCATCGAGGGCGGCAGTTCGACCCACAAACTCGTGCTGTACGCGCGCGTGGCGCTCGCCGGCTCGGTGATGGCCCTCGCCTGCTGGGGCTGGTGGCGCCGACGCGACCACAAGTACCGCGAACGCTCGCTGCTCGTCCTCACCTTCGTGCCGTTCCTGGGCTTCGGCATGCAGTCGTACGGCGGCGAAATGGCACTGCGGGTCTTCATGTTCGCCCTGCCGGGCGCGGCCCTGCTCGCCGGACTCGCCCTCTTCCCGCGCACCGGGGTCACCGCGAAGGAGCGCGAGCGCGACCAGTTCAGCCTCGCTCCCCTCGCCGCCCTGATGGCGGGCCTCGTCCTGGTCGGCGGCTTCCTGGTGGCCCGCTGGGGCAACGAGCCCTTCGAGCGGGTCCGGCCGGGCGAGATCGCGGCCATGGACTTCGTGTACGAGCACGACAAGCCGACAGCGCGGCTGCTGTGGCTGAGCGACGACCCGGTCAACACCGTGACGCCCGCGATGCCCTGGGGCTCGAGGGACATGGAGAGGGTGGAGTACGTTCCGACGCTCGCGCCGCCCGATCCGGTGCTGGTGTCCGGCCTGGTCAAGTCGCTCAAGGACGCGGGCCCCAACTCGTTCCTCATGATCAACCGCAGCCAGGTGATCTCTCTCCAGATGGACGTGGGCTACTCGGCGAGCTGGGACTCCCGGCTCATCCGCAACCTCGACGAACGCAAGGAACTACGAAAGGTCTTCGTCAACGAGGACGCGACCGTGTACGCGCTGCGCGACCAGCCGGACAGCAGCGTCCCGAAGGCCGATCCCGGGCCCATCGGTCCTCAGGTGACCTGGACACCGTGGTCGGTCGTGGGCGGCCTCGCGGCGATCGCACTGCTCGTGCTGCTGACGACCCGCGAGGTGGTCCGGGTGGCCGTCCGGCCGAGCGTGCGGCAACTGCGGTGGCTTCAGAGCAGCTTCTGGTTCTCCCTGCCGCTGCTGGCGGTGCTGCTGGCTTCGCTGGTGCAGCGGTTCTTGACGATGGCGTAGGGAGTCGGGCGTAGAGGGGGCTGGTGCGTGAAGTGGCTCAGCGGGCCAGCCACTTCACCTCGTACGCGCCCAGGTCGAACCGCTGGCCGTCGACCTCGGTACTGATCTTCCGGTCCAGGGTGTTCACCACGAGGACCGCCTTGTCGTCGGCGAGGACCCGTACGTTCGGCGCGCTGCCGGCGGCGATGGACACCTGCTCGTACTCCGTGCCCGGCGGGAACTCCCTGTTGAAGCGGGAGAGGAGGTCGAGCATCGGCAGGGGCCTGCCGCCGTCGGCGCTGTCGGTGGGCGTCCACAGGCAGCCGGCGCAGTCGGAGCCCTTCTCGTTCTCGGGGTTCCAGTAGAAGGCGGAGGTGGTGCCGCCGCGGGCCATCGCGATCATTCCGGAGGCCTGGACGGCGCCGCGGCGGGCCTCGGACCAGTCGTCCCGCTCGTCGTCGGCGTCGGAGGGTTCGACGTAGTACTCGGCCCACCACAGCGGCAGATCGCCGGTCCGCTCGCGCACCCAGCGGCTGACGGCCGTGAACTTGTCGGTGGCGGCGAACTCGTCGGGCAGCAGCTCGTCGTCCTTGGTGTAGCTGGAGCCGTCCACGACGACGAAGTCCGCGCCCGCCTTGTTCTTGTTCCAGTAGTCGAAGGCGTCGAGGACCCGCTGGTCCATGGCGCCCCACGAGCCCTTCACCGTGGGCGAGGCATCTTCCTTCTGGCGCGGGTCGAGGCTGTCCATCACCAGGTAGGGGCCGCCGACCTGGATGTCTTCGTCGACAGCCTTGAGCGCCTTGTGGACCTGGTTGTAGAGCTCGGTGTAGCCCTCGTAGTCCCAGCGGGCCTCGGCGTCGTTCCAGAAGCCCTTGAACTCGTTCCAGACGATGAAGTGGCGTACGTCCGGATAGCGCTTGGCAACGGTCGCGGCGAGCGCGGCGTAGTCGTCGAAGTGCTCGGGCCGCGGGGCGGTCTCCAGGGCCTCCTGGCTCCAATTGGTATTGTCCGTACCGGACTTGCCGCCCTTCATCCAGTCCGGGGCGCAGCACAGGGTGACCACCGGAGTACCGCCCGACTCCCGGACGAAGTCGATACGCCGGTCCATGTCCTCGAAGTCGTAACGCCCCTTGACCGGCTCGGGATTGTCCGCACCCCAGCCCATGATGTGCTGGATCTGCGGCAGCGGCTGCTCACCGAGACGCTCCGCCACCCGCCGCGTGGCCGCGCCGCTGCCCTCGTCGGCGCTGAACTGGGTGTGGGTGAAGCCCCAGCCGACGTCCGGTCCCGCCTCCCCTGGAGGAACAGCGGGCGTGCCGTGCACCTTGTCGCCGTCACGGGTCGTACCGGCGGCGCTTCCGCCGTCCCCGGGCAGCGTGTTGATCAAGGTCAGCACCAGGGCCAGAGCCGCCGCGCCCACACCGAGCAACGCGGTGAGCCGCCACCGCCGTGCCCCCGAATTCCACCCATGACGTCCCATCAAGGACAACAGTAGTGGCGGGGGTGGCCGGTTGGGATGGGTTCGAGTGCACAGCCTCGTAACAGGTGGGAGGGGATACACGAGGAGGTCGGCGCACACCCGACACCCGGGCTCCGACACGGAAACCGCGTGCATGGGACGCGCGCGTGACGGATCATGGCGGCATGTCTGCGAACCCACACGACGCACTGCCGATCCGGCTCAACGTCGACGACAGCGATTCCCCGTCGGACGTCGTCGACGCGCTGTTCCTCGGCCGCTTCGCGACGGGCGAGCAGCCGCACTCGCACGCGGCGAACATCGACCGCGTACGGTCCGGGGCGACGCTGTTGCCGCCGGGGGCCACGGTGTTGCGGTCCGCCCGCGACGACGACCGCAGCTCCACACTCGCCGAGGGGGACGGCTGGACGCTGCTCATCTCGCGCTGGAACCGCGGTGCCGATGTCACGGTCACCGCGACCAGCGAGGAGCTGGCCGCCAAGGTGCTCGGCCAGGCCACGGACGGCGCGGAGGACGAGCCCGAGCCGCAGCCGGAGAACGTGACGATGGGCTTCTGGTACGTCTCGCCGAGGCGCGGCCCGCACCGTACGACCCGGCAGATCTCGGCGGGTACGTGGGAGGAGATCCGCCCGAACTACACGGCACCGGTCGCGGACGCGATGGACCGCCTGATGAAGACGACGCCGGAGGACATCGCGGGCCGCCTGCTCCTGCTGCACGGCCCGCCCGGTACGGGCAAGACGTCGGCGCTGCGCACCCTGGCCCGTTCCTGGCGCGACTGGTGCCAGGTCGACTGCGTGCTCGACCCGGAGCGCCTCTTCTCCGACGTCGGCTATCTGATGGACATCGCGATCGGCGAGGAGGACGGCACGGGCAAGAGCCGCTGGCGGCTGCTGTTGCTGGAGGACTGCGACGAGCTGATCCGCGGCGAGGCCAAACACACCGCGGGTCAGGCGCTGTCGCGCCTGCTCAACCTCACGGACGGCCTGCTCGGCCAGGGCCGCAACGTCCTGGTGGGCGTGACGACGAACGAGGACCTGGAGCGCCTCCACCCCGCAGTCGTCCGCCCCGGCCGCTGCCTGGCCCGCATCGAGATCGGCCCGCTGACCCACCGCGAGTCGGTGACCTGGCTGGGCAGGGAGGAAGGGATCGGCCGCGAAGGCGCGACGCTGGCCGAGTTGTACGCCCTGCGCCGGGGCACGTCGCCGACGTCGGTGCCGGGAGCTCGGGAGGGCGCGGACGCGGGGCTGTATCTGTAGGCCACGCTGAGCCTTCCCGGCTAATGCTTTGATGGGGTTATGACCCTTTTGGTGGGCACGTCCGGCTGGCAGTACAGGGACTGGCGAGGAGTCCTCTACCCGGCCGGACTGCCCACGCGGCTCTGGCTGGAGGAGTACGCGACGCGGTTCGCCACTCTGGAGATCAACAACGCCTTCTACCGGCTGCCGTCGCGGGAGACCTTCGAGTCCTGGCGGGACCGCACCCCACCGGACTTCGTCATCGCCGTCAAGGCGAGCCGCTTCCTGACCCACATCAAGCGCCTACGGGACCCCGAGGAGCCGGTACACCGCCTCATGACCCACGCCGCCGGCCTCGCCGACCGCCTGGGCCCGATCCTCCTCCAGCTCCCACCCACGCTGCGCGCCGACCCGGCCCTCCTCGACACCTGCCTGGCCTGCTTCCCACCCGGCACCCGGGTAGCCGTAGAACCCCGCCACGACTCCTGGTGGACCCCCGAGGTACGCGAGATCCTGGAGTCCAGGCACGCCGCACTGGTCTGGGCCGACGTCCTCTCCCGCCCGGTAACCCCGCTATGGCGCACCACGGACTGGGGCTACCTGCGCTTCCACGTGGGCCGAGCCCACCACTGGCCCCACTACGGCCGCCAGTCGCTGGCGACCTGGACTCACCGCATAGCAGCCACCTGGCCCGACAACCAGCAGGTCTACACGTACTTCAACAACGACCCACAGGCAGCAGCGGTCCAGGACGCCCTGCTCTTCGCCCGACTGGCAAGAGCGAGGGGCCTGACGGTGACACGAACGCCGCGACAACTGAGCGCCCAGTGAGGGACGGGACTCTGAGAGCGTGCGGCTCCGAGCAGCGCCCCGCAGAGGGCGCGGGGCTGTACCAATTTGCGGCTCCGCCGCGTGGGCACGACCAGCCGCAACGGACCCGCATCAGTCATACGGCCCTCCCCCCGGAGCGCCTACTCCCGGTCCCCGTAAACCGCGCGCAGCGCATCCCGTACGGCGTCAAGGGCCGCCCCCTCGGCGAGCCCGAGGCGGCGGACCCGCTCGGCATAAGCCCGAGCCGCGGACGCCGCCTCACGCTCAGCCGCCGAACCCGCGGACGCGACAAACGTTCCGTTACGGCCCCGCGTCTCAATCACCCCATCCGACTCCAACGCCCGATACGCCTTGGCAACCGTGTTCGCAGCGAGCCCCAGCGACTCGGCCAGCCCCCGTACGGTCGGCAGCCGATACCCCACCGGCAGCACACCAGCCCGCGCCTGCTCGGAAATCTGGGCGCGCACCTGCTCATAGGGCGCAACCCCCGCACCGTCATCGATGTCGATCTTCAACGTCACGAACCGATTGTCCCGCACCCCCGCAAAAATCAGAGGCACCCGACAACGCCCCCACGTAGCGTCAACGGCATGACAGTGATCGTCCGCGACTTCCGCCCTGCAGATGCCGAGGGCTTCGCCCTGATCCGGCAGCTGGCCCTCCCCTTCATGCTCTGCACGGCCGAGTCCATCGCCTACGACGTCGCGCACGCCCACCCGGACGCCCACTTCCGGCCCCTGGTCGCCGAGGAGGACGGCGAACTCATCGGCACGGCCCAGGTGGGGATCGCGTACGACAGCCCCCAGCCCGGCCAGGGCTACCTGAACGTGTACGTGCACCCGGAGCGCGAGCGCCGAGGCGCGGGCTCCCTGCTCGTGCGCACGGCAGAGGAGCACTTGGCCGCCGTCGGCGCGGCAAAGCTCTTCGCCTTCGTCACGGACACCTCCGCGAACCGCGCCTTCGCAGAAAAGCACGGCTATCGCGCGAGCCGCTCAGCGAAGTTTCTCCGCCTCGACCTGGCGCAGGCCACGCTGCCGCCCCGCCACCGCCTCCCGCAGGACGTCGAGCTCCGCACGGGCGCGGACTTCGCGGACGACCCACGCCCCCTGTTCGCCCTGGACGCCGAGACGCTGGCGGACGAACCGAGCGACATCGCGCACGAGTTCACCGACTACGAGGCCTGGCTCCGCGAAACCTGGCACCACCCCCTGCTCAGCCACGAGCTCACGTCGGTCGTGGTCGCCGACGGACGCCCCGCCGCCTTCAGCGCGGCCCGCACCGACGGCGGCACCAGGTACGGAACCGTGATGACCGGCACGGCCCGCGCCCACCGAGGCCGCGGCCTGGCCAAGCTCGCCAAGAACGACTCCCTGCACCGCGCCCGAGCCGCCGGCTGCACGGAGGCGTTCACGGGCAACGACGCCGGCAACGGCCCGATGCTCGCGATCAACAAGTGGTTCGGCTACGAAATCTGCGCCACGGAGGTGCACCATGTCCGCGAACTCGGCTGAATGCACTGCCCACTTGGACGTCGTCCTCGTCAAGGGCGGCCGTACGAAAATCCGTTACGCCGCCGAACTGCTCGCCGACGACGGCACTCGGATCACCGTCCGCGCCCCCTGGGCCGGAGACGTCGCCCGCGACTTCGGCTTCGTACGGTTCGAGTCCGGCGACATCTTCACCGAGTACTACTGGCGCGACCGCTGGTACGCGGTGAAGGAGGTCCGCGACTCCACCGGCACCCTCAAAGGCTGGTACACCGACATCACCCGCCCGGCCGTCCTCTCCGGCTCCGAACTGGTCGTAGAGGACCTCGACCTGGACCTCTGGCGCTCCGCGGACGGCAGGACCATACTGCGCCTGGACGAGGACGAATTCGCGGAGAGCGGTCTGCTGGAGACGGACCCCGACGCCGCAGCTGCCGCCGTGGCCGCCCTGGACGAGCTGGAATTCCTGGCCCGCGAGGGCGACTTCGAGGCGCTCCTCGCTTAGGCAGCGCGCCGGCGCACAGCTCAGACCATCGCCACCACCGCATACCGCTCGTCCTCCACCTCCTGCCCCCACAACAACGTCTCGTCCGACAACCGCTCCACGCGCACGTCCCGCATCAGCGGCGTCAGCAGTGCGGTCAGCCGGTCGGCGGATATCCCCACCGGGCTCACCGTCCCCCACAAACCCTCTATCAACACGAGCCGTCCGCCGGGACGGAGCAACCCGCGCCAGTTCCGCAGCACGCGCTCGGGATCGGGCAACGCCCACAGCACATGACGTACGAGCACGACGTCGAACCGCTGCTCGCCGACCGGCGGAGCCGCCGCGTCGCCGACGAGGAAGACGGCGTCACGGCCGGCCAGCTTGGCGCGGGCAAGGTCGACCATGCGGGGCGAGAGGTCGACGCCCGTGACCCGGTGGCGCTGCTCGGAGGCGAGGAGCGACAGGCTGCCGGTGCCGCAGCCCAGATCCAGTACGTCGGACGGGCCGCGTGGCAGCCAGCCGCGAAGGCGGGCCGACCAGGCCTCGCGCACGGCGGGGTCGCGCAGGCCGTGGTCCGGTTCGTCGTCGAAGGTGGCGGACTCGGCGTCCCAGTCGACGTCGGCCCATGTATCGCGCTCACCTTTGCTCGTCATGTGCCCAGAGTGACACCCGCCACTGACAGCGCCGGGCCCGAGCGTGACGACCGCCACTGAAACCGCAGGCCAGAGGGTGACCGCCGCCACAGACAGGGGGCCATCGATGAGTCACGCTCCCGGGAACGGTCTACCCATACAACCGCGATACCCGGTAGGCCCAAGGAGGCAGTCATGCGTCGTGTGACCCTGCAGAAGCCCCTCAAGAAGTCGGACTCCCGCCGTGTCCGGGAAGAGGCCGACGAACGCACCGCCGAGCGCCCAGAAGTCCGGAAAGACATCCAACGCACCTGGTGGCCGGACGGCTGACCCGTCCGGCCACCAGGTCTCCAACGCCGAAGCGATGAGAATCCTCAGGGCGCGATCCGCTTGCGGTAGTGGAGCCGGTCGTACGGCCCCTCCACGCGACGCTCCACGAGCTCGTACCCGTATCCGGGATAGAGCTTTTGGTTCTCCCACATCTTCGCGTTGGTGAAGAGCCGGACCTCGGCCAGTCCGAGCGCACGCGCGCGTCCGTCCACGAATGCGAGCAGCCGCCGCCCGATGCCCTGACCGTGGGCGTCCGGGTCGACGGCGATGGTGTCGAGGTACAGATGGTCCTCGTGGGCCTCCAGAACCAGGAGGCCCACGATCGGATCCCCGGTGACGTACACCCGCCCCGCCGCGATGTTCGCCGCGTGGTCCGCCTCCATCGGCACGGGTGCCAGCCCGATGCGCTCGATGTAGGGCTGGAACGCCGCGTCGATCACGGCCTTCACGGCGGGCTCGTCGCCGGCTTCGGCGAGGCGGATGTCGTCAGTCGTGCCTTCGGCCGTGCCAGGAGTCGGACCTGCGGTCATGCCTGAACGCTACGTCAGCGCACGACGCGTTTCTTCAGCGGTGGCCGGCCGGCAGCCATTCGTCCACACCGTGCGGTGTCGCTCGCGGCTCCCGGTCGTCGGCCCGTCACACCCCGGATGAGGCCTCGGCCTTGTCGTCCTTCTCGTCCGAGGTCAGGACTTTCACTTCGGACGTCTCGAGCGACCTGTTGCGGCGGACGGACGAGAGGAAGGATGCCGCGATCAGGAAGACACCGACCAGGCCGGTGATGATCTCGCTGATCTGGTGCTGGATGGTGATGAGCAGGATTGCGGCGAGGGCACCGATCGCGTAGTGGGCGCCGTGCTCAAGGTAGACGTAGTCGTCGAGGGTGCCCTGGCGGACCAGGTAGACCGTGAGCGACCGGACGTACATGGCGCCGATGCCGAGGCCGAGCGCCATCCAGAAAATGTGGTTGGTGATGGCGAAGGCGCCGATCACACCGTCGAAGGAGAAGGACGCGTCCAGGACCTCGAGGTACAGGAAGAGGAAGAACGCGGCCTTGCCGGCGAGGGCAACCGCTGAGACCGGCCTGCCCTCGGCCCTTGCCTTCTCCTCCTCCTCGTGTTCGTGTTCCTCCTCTTCCTCCAGCCTGTCCTCGAAGTATCCGGAGAGACCGCCGACCACGAGATAGGTGATCAGACCGGCGACGCCGGAGAGCAGTACCGTCGCCGACTTGTCCGCGTGGCCGGTGCTGATGTGCGCGTGGGTGGCGAAGGTCAGCGCCGAGAGCAGCAGCACGATGAGCGCGACGCAGACCGACAGCATGTCGACCTTGCCGAGCTTGGCGAGCGGGCGCTCCAGCCACCCGAACCACTTGATGTCCCTGTCCTCGAAGATGAAGTCAAGGAAGATCATCAGCAGGAACATACCGCCGAAGGCCGCGATCGCCGGGTGGGCGTCGGTGACCAGGTCCTCGTATCGGCCTGGTTCCTCGAGGGCGAGCTGCACCGCCTCGATGGGGCCGACCTCGGCGCTGATGGCGACGATCACGACCGGGAAGACCAGCCGCATACCGAACACCGCGATCAGAATGCCGATGCTGAGGAAGATCCTCTGCCAGAAGGCATTCATCTTCTTCAGGATTCCGGCATTGACGACCGCGTTGTCGAAGGACAGCGAGATCTCGAGGATCGACAGGATCAGTACGACCCCGAAGGCCTCCCAGCCCCACTGCCACGCGGCGAAGGCAAGACCGAGCGCCGTGACGGCGAACGACCAGCCGAATGTTCTGAAGATCATCCTTATCCCATACGGAGAGGGTGGGTACCGAGAGGGCTGAGAGCCCTGGGCTCAGGAAGCTGCGGACTCAGGAAGCTGCGGACTCAGGAAGCCGCGGGCTCGGGAAGCTCGGAGCAGGGGCCCCGGGCTCAGCAAGCTCGGAGCAGGGGCCCCGGGCTCAGGAAGCGGCCTTCACGGCGAGGACCGGGCAGCCGACCCCGAGCAGGATCTGCTGCGCGGCGGAGCCCATGATCAGCTTGCCGACCGCGCTTCGGCGCCGGAGCCCGATCACCACCAGGGACACATCGGCCTGCTCAGCCAGTTCGATGATCTCCTCGGCGGCGTCGCCTCCGCCGAGCACCTGGCGGATGTCGAACTCGATCTCCAGCGCGGCCAGGTCCTCGCGGACATGGGCCAGATCGGGCTCTTGTGCGAAACGCGGGTCCGCGTAGGAGTCACCGCGCGAGGTGTTCACCACCAGCATCTTCTCGCCGCGCAGGCGGGCCTCGTCGATCCCCGCGCGCAGCGCGGCCTCACCCTCGGGCGAGGGTACGTATCCGACCAGTACGGTCATGTCTGCTCTCCCTTCTCTCAGGCACTTCGCTCACGCAGGGGACGTACGACGAACCGCCGGACCAGCGGCCAGGCGAGCACCAGCAGGATCGCCGTGTAGACCACGTAGGACACCGGCCCGCCCATCAGCCCGGACAGTTCGCCGCCCGACAGTTGCAGGGAGCGCCGTCCCTGCAGCTCGGCTCGCGGACCGAGGATGACGCCGACGATCAGCGGCAGCACCGGCAGGCCGAACCGCCGCATCGCGAACCCGAGGAGGCCCAGCGCCAGCAGCACGAACAGGTCCAGGGGCTGCGCGTTGACGGCGTACGCACCCATCGACGCGAAGAACAGGATTCCCGCGTAGAGATAGGGGCGCGGAATCCGCAGCAGCTTCGCCCAGGCGGGCGCGAGCGGCAGATTCAGCAGGAGCAGCAGCAGATTGCCGACGAACAGGCTGGCGATCAGCACCCAGACGAGGCTCGCCTCACGGTCGAACAGCAGCGGCCCGGGCTGGATGCCGTACCCCTGGAACGCCGCGAGCATGACCGCGGCCGTCGCGTTCGTCGGCAGGCCGAGGGCCAGCATCGGGACCAGGGTGCCCGCCGCGGAGGCGTTGTTCGCCGCCTCCGGACCGGCCACACCCTCGATCGCGCCCTTGCCGAAATCCTCGGGGTGCTTGGTCAGCCGCTTCTCCGTCGCATACGACAGGAAGGTCGGGATCTCCGCACCGCCTGCCGGGAGCGCACCGAACGGGAAACCGTACGCCGTGCCCCGCAGCCAGGGCTTCCACGACCGCTTCCAGTCCTTCTTGCCCATCCACGGCCTGCCGACCGGGATGATCTCGGCGGGCCTGCGCCGCAGATGCGCGGCCACCCACAGCGCCTCGCCGACGGCGAAGATTCCGACGGCCACGACGACCACGTCGATCCCGTCGGCGAGCTGGGGGACGCCCAGGGTGAGCCGTTGCTGTCCGGACACCGCGTCGATGCCGACCAGGCCGATGGTCAGGCCCAGCAGCAGCGAGACCAGGCCCCGGACGCGTGACGAGCCCAGCACCGACGTGACCGCTATGAACGAGAGCAGCATCAGGGCGAAGTAGTCCGGGGCACCCAGACTGACCGCGAAGTCCACCACGATCGGGGTGACCAGCACCAGCAGCAGGGTGCCGATCGTGCCCGCCACGAAGGAACCGATCGCGGCAGTGGCGAGCGCCTGCGCGGCCCGGCCGGCCTTGGCCATCTTGTTGCCCTCGATGGCCGTCACCACCGAGGACGACTCCCCGGGGGTGTTCAGCAGGATGGAGGTGGTCGAGCCGCCGTACATGCCGCCGTAGAAGATGCCCGCGAACATGATGAACGCCTGCACCGGCTCCATGCCATAGGTGATCGGCAGCAGCAGGGCCACCGTCATCGCCGGGCCGATGCCCGGCAGCACACCCACAGCGGTGCCGACGAGGACGCCGATCAACGCCAGCAGCAGGTTCATCGGATCCATGACGTCCGAGAAGCCCTGCATGAGATTGTTCAGGTTGTCCATCACAGGATCCCTTGCAGCACACCGGCCGGGAGGTTGACGCCGAGCCCGATCGCGAAGGCGTAGAACGTGGTGAGGGACAGCGTCACCGCGATCAGCAGATTGCGGACGTAGTGCCGGTTCCCGAGGGCGAAGGCGGTGCCCCAGAAGAGCAGCGTGCCGCTGATCACCCAGCCGAGCGGTTCGATCAGCACCGCGTTCACCACGAAAGCTGCGATCAGCATCAGCACCGTGCGCCAGTCGCTGCCCGTGGACAGGTCGACGTCCTCGCCGGCCTCCGGCTCACCGTGGCCGCCGCGGGCCACGTCGAGCGCGTACAGCACCGCGACCACCAGGAGCAGCACACCCAGGAGCACCGGCACCGTGCGCGGCCCGACCGGGTCGGTGCTGCTGGTGACGTGCGCTATCCCGAGCCCGTCCACGATGACGGCCGTGCCCAGCAGGGCGAGGAACGCGCACACACCGTACTGTGCGCGGTCCCCACCCCGGGGCGGACGGGTGTCCTCCACCGTCCGTTCGTTCAGCTCGGAGCTCATGCCAGACCGAGCTCTGCCAGCAGGTCGGCGACGGCCTTGTCCTGGTCCTTCAGGTAGGTGCCGAACTCGTCACCCGTGACGAAGGCGTCCGTCCAGCCGCGCTTGGTCAGCTCGGCCTTCCACTGCTCGGAGTCGTGCATCTTGGTCAGGGCGTCGATCCAGGTCTTCTTCTGCTCGTCGGTGATCCCCGGAGGGGCGACGATGCCGCGCCAGTTGGTGAAGACCAGGTCGATCCCGGAGTCCTTGAGGGTGGGAGCGTCCTTCACGGCGTCGATCGGCTTCTCGCTGGTCACCGCCAGCACCCGCACCTGTCCCGCCTCGATCTGGTCGAGGAACTCGCCGAATCCGCTGGCGCCGAAGGCGATCTTGTTGCCGAGGATGGCGGGCAGCAGCTCACCGCCGCCGTCGTACCCGACGTAGTTGACGTCCTTCGGCTCGATGCCGACGGCCTTCGCCAGCTGCATCGGGAGCAGGTGGTCGGGGCCGCCCGGCGAGGAGCCGCCGCCCACGGGCACCTTCTTGGGGTCCTTCTTCCACGCGGTGACCAGGTCGTCGATCGTCTTGTACGGGGAGTCCTTCGACACGACGATCGCGCCGGCCTCCTCGATCAGTTTGGCGATCGGCGTGGTGTCGGTCAGTGTCGCCTTCGACTTCGAGGTATACGAGGCGCCGACGACTCCCAGCCCCATCTGCATGGCCAGCTTGCCGTTGCCCTTCTCGTTCACCAGGCGCTGCAGGCCCACGGTGCCGCCGGCCCCGGGCAGGTTGTACACCTGGACACTGGACGCCACCTTCGCGTCCTGCATCACCTGGGCGGCGGTCCTGGCGGTCGTGTCATACCCTCCGCCAGGGGTGTTGGGCACCATGAGGCGCAGCCCGGTGACAGGCTTGTCGCCCGAGCCTCCGCTGTCCGATTCCTTCTTGTCCGCGGTGGCGCCGCAGGCGCTGACAGCGAGCATCGACACGGTGGCAAGAGCACCGAGAAGTGCGGCTCTGCGAGTTCTCATGGCTCATCTCTTTCGCTTGGGCGGGTCCGGCGCCATGATTGTGCGGTTCCTCGGACAGCCCGTCTCCGTTGTGTGAGCATTGAAGGTTGAGTTCATAGTGGTCGTGACGTCCCGCCGCCATACGCTCGCCGGTGAGCTGCTGGTATTGCAGCTCGCCGGTGTGGTGGTCGTGCTCGTCGCGGTCGCCGCCGTCTCGCTGGCGCAGTCGAAGGCGACGTTCGACCGGGTCGAGGGCCGCCGGGTGACCGCCCTCGCCGAGGAACTGGCCGGAAACCCACTCATGCGCACTCAGCTCGTCAATCCCGCGCCCGCCGAGACTCTCGCGCCGCTGCTCCAGACCAAGCTCACCCCGGCGAACGTCACCTCCGTCACGGTCGCCGACGCCCGCGGTCGGATCGTCGCGGCCACCAATCCCACGCTGGTGGGAACACGGCTGCCGGTCGAAGGGCCGAGCGTCTCGCAGGCACGCGGCTGGTCGGGGGAGCTGCCCGTGGACGGGGTCCGCGAGCTGGTGGCCCAGGTACCGGTGCTCAGTGACAACACGGATCCCGTCGGCGAGCTTCTCGGCACGGTCATGGTCGGACGGGCCTCACCGACGGTCTGGCAGCGGCTGAGCGGCGCCTCGTCGTATCTGCTCACCTACCTCGGCATCGCGAGCGTGCTCGGGGTGGCCGGGTCCTGGCTGCTGGCCCGGCGGATCAAGCGCCAGACCTTCGGCCTCGAACCCCGCGAGATCGCCGGTCTCGCCGAGCACCGCGAGGCGATGCTGTTCGGTATCGCCGAGGGCGTGGTCGCGCTCGACCCACACCTACGGATCACCCTGGTCAACGAGGTCGGCCGCAGACTGCTGGAGCTTCCGGAGGACTGCGTCGGAATGAGCCTGGGCGATCTGGGGGTCGCGGGCAGGCTGTACGACGTACTGGCCGGGACCAGCGGTGAGCAAGGCGCCGAACACGCCGCCGAACACGGCACTGAGCGGCGCGACGAGGTGGTCGTACGCCGCGGCCGGGTGCTGGTGATGAACCGGATGGACGTCACCAAGGACGGCCGTCGGCTGGGCTCGGTGACGACCCTTCGGGACCGTACCGAGCTGGCCCAGCTCGAACGCGAACTGGGCTCGTTCCGCAGCAGCACCGAACTGCTTCGTGCGCAGGCCCACGAGTTCTCCAACCAGCTGCACACCATCTCCGGACTCATACAGATCGGCGAGCACGACGAGGTCGTGCGCTATGTCCGGGCCCTGCGGAAGCACCGTGAGTCCCTCGATCTGACCCTCACCAGCCGGGTCCGCGACCGGGCCGTCGCCGCACTGCTCATGGCCAAGTCCGCGCTCGCGGCGGAGCGCAAGGTCCAGCTGCGGATCTCGGAGCTCACGGCGCTGGAGAGGCTGGAGCCGATGGATGCCGCGGACGTGGCGACGGTGCTCGGCAATCTCGTCGACAACGCCCTCGACGCGGCTGCGGCCTGGGCCTCGGCCTCGGAACACGAGGACGACGCCTGGGTGGAGGTCGAGCTGCGCCAGGACGCCTCGAGCGTGGAGATCGTGGTACGCGACTCGGGCCCCGGCGTGGCTCCCGAGCTCGCGCAGGAGGTGTTCTCCCACGGCTTCACCACGAAGGCCGCACAGGGCGGCGACCGGGGTATCGGCTTGGCGCTCACCCGGCTGGTCTGCACGCGCAGAGGCGGCGAGGTGTCGGTGGCCAATACAAAGCAGGGCGCCATGTTCACGGCCCGGATGTCCGTGGGGCAGTTGTCCGATCGCGAGACGGAGGAAGTCCGGTGATCGACGTACTGGTTGTCGAGGACGATTTCATGGTGGCGCGGATCCACCGCGGATTCGTCGACGGTGTCGAGGGCTTCCGTGTGGTCGGAACGGTGAACTGCGGGGAGCAGGCGCTCGCCGCCGTCGCCGAGTTGCAGCCCGACCTGGTCCTGCTCGATCTCTATCTGCCCGACATGTTCGGTCTGGATGTCATTCCCCGGCTGCGGACGGCGGGCCATGACTGCGATGTGCTGGTAATCAGCGCCGCCCGCGAGGCAGAGGCCGTCAGGGGCGCCGTCCGCCAAGGCGTGGTCGACTACCTGCTGAAACCGTTCGACGCCGACGACCTCAAGGAGCGACTGGAGCGCTACAGCGCCCGGCGCGGCAACCTGCACGCCGCCGTGGTCAGCGGGCAGGCCGACGTGGACCGGGCGCTGGGCCGGGTGACGGCGCCGGCTCGGACACCCACGCTGCCGAAGGGGATGAGCGTGGAGACCGCGGAACTGGTCGAACGCGCACTGCGCACAGCGGAAGGAACCTTGTCCGCGGCCGAGTGCGCGACCCGGGTCGGTATCTCCCGTGTCAGCGCGCGCCGCTACCTCGAGCACCTCGCCGTCACGGACCGGGCCGAGGTGTCGCTGCGCTACGGGCACGCGGGCCGGCCCGAGCGCCGCTATCAGTGGCAGGCCTAGCCCAATACAGAAGCGCAGGTGGTCGGCTTGGCGTGCGCCGGATCGAGGGCGTTGGCCACCTCGTGGTGGGCGATGCGGTCGAAGAGGCCGATCGCCACATGCTCGGAGAGGTCGACCGCGCACAGGTCCTGAAGCAGGACATTGCGTACGTTCGGGCCGTCGAGGAACTGCGAACGGTACGGCGTGACCACCTCGTCGTACTTGGTGGCGATGACCGTGTAGTCGACGCCCGGCACCGTGTCGCCACCCGCGTTCAGCTTGGCCAGGAAGGCGGAGCCGGCCGTCTGCTCGGCGAGGGACGGCGTGGTTTTGGACAGCAGGTCGCCCGCGCCGGGGAAGTAGGGCAGCAGGTTGGCGAGGCCGTTCAGGGTGGTGCCGTGGTTGCTGGGCCCGAGGCCGACGAGGGCCTTCACCTTGGCGGCTCCCCCGAGGAACTTCAGGTAGTAGCGGGGCATCAGGCCGCCCTGTGAGTGGCCGACGAGGTCGGTCTCGGCGGCGCCGGTCGCGGTGAGCACCTTGTCGACGAAGGCTTGGAGTTGCTCTGCCGACTTGTCGATCGGGCCGAGGCCGTGAAAGAGGGGGACGCCGGGGAGTTGGCCGTAGTCGAGCGAGAAGACGCAGTAGCCGCGCTTCTTCAGATACGGCGCGAGGGCCAGCCAGTTGTCGACGGAGTTCCCGAAGGTGCCGTGGACGAGGACGACGGGGCGCGGGTGGGCGGCGGAGGGCTTGCAGGAGTAGTTGTTCCAGCCCGAGCTGGGGGCGGCCTTTGCCTGTGCGGTGGCGGCGGGGGTGACGAGGACGGCGGCGGTCAGCAGCAGCGCGGCCAGCGATCTGGCCACTCGCTTCCAGGGCAGCATCGAGTGATCTCCTTGCGGCTCAAGGGAGTTGCGACGACGTACGCCCTGTGATCCGGATCACGAGGATGCTGTTCACTTGTCAAGTTACGATCGAGTAGTGCAACTGTGAAGTACGCGTCAGCAAAAACTTCCAGTGGTAGCCGACGACTACACTGACGCGAACTGACGAACCGTCACCAAACAGGCTTGATGGGTCCAGAGGGCGCGATACGCACCAACCGCTCCCACAGCGCCCGGACTTCACGTTCGCCGAGCAGCTCGACCCACGGCCGCACAGCCTCTGCCGCCGCTTCCTCCGCGGCCCGCGTGCAGGCCCACCCCTGCTCGGTCAGCACGACCAGCCGGGCGCGCGCGTCATCCGGATGGGGCCACCGCTCGGCGTACCCCTTGCGCACGATCTCGTCGACGAGCTGACTAGCGGCCTGCTTCGTCACCCCCAGATGGGCGGCGAGCTCGGTGACCGTCGCGCCATCCGGGGCAAGCCGGGTGAAGGCGAACCCGTGCGCGGGCCGCAGCCCTTCGAAGCCGCGGGCTTCGACCCCATCGTGGATGCGCTGCGTGAGTTCGCCGGCGACGGCGAGCAGGGCGGCGGACAGGGCCATGGCCTCGGAGTTCTGCACGCATGCATTGAAACACCTTGACGGATTGGTCAAGCTGCTTGACCATAAGGCCACCTAGTCAACTAACTTGACCATCTTCCGGTCGGAGGCCGCCATGCCCGTAGTCCGCTCGTCCGAAGCCGTGACCCACGAGATCCACGGCGCCCGATTCATCTCGTACGCCACTCCCCGCACCGGCAGCAAGGAACTCTGCGCCTGGCGGGGCGAGATCCCCGCCGGGACCCAAGCCCCCGTGCACACAGTCAACCGCGAGGAGATCTTCCACCTGCTCGAAGGCGAACTCCTCATCACCCTCGACGGCCGCACCGAACGCATCACCGCGGGCGACACCTTGATCATCAACCCCGGGGCGACCCTGGGCGTCGAGAATCCGACCGCCGAGGTCGCGATCTCCTGGGTCACCACCTCGATCGGCCTGGAGGCGGAGCTGGCCGACGGTAGCCGGATCACTCCGCCCTGGGCCAACTAACCGCTCCGCAAGAGGACTTACGCTAAGGCCAGCGATCCCGGAATCACCGCCCGTGGCCCGAACTTCGCGCGCGCCTGGTCCGCCACCTCCTCGATACGGCGGGCCTTCTCGTCCAGCGCGTCGAAGGTGAGCTGGTGGGAGGCCTGGTCGGCGGGAGCCAGGCCCTCTGCGCGCAGGGCGATCGCGCGAACCCGGGCGCGCTGGAGACCGAGCGCCTCGTACATGCGGTACGCGGTGTCGGTGAGCGCCGGGGAGTGGGCGGTCGGCTCGGGGAGCGTACGGCTGCGGGTGGTCATGGAGCGGTCGGCGTAGCGCACGGTGAGGGTGAGGGTGCGGCACACCTTCTCCAGGGCGCGCAGCCGGGCGCCCAGTTCCTCGGTGGCGGAGAGCAGGGCGCGCCGGTGCCGGGAGGGGTCCAACTCGTCGCGGGGGAAGGGGCGTTCGGCGGCGAGGGAGCGGGAGACGGCGTTGGGCACGACCCGGCCGCGGTCGATGCCCTGCGCCTTCTCGCGCAGTTCGCGGCCGGTACGGGCACTGGTGAGCCGTTGCAGGGTCGACAGGGGCGCGGCGGCGACCTTGCCGACGGTGTCGAGGCCGTACTCGCACAGGGTGCGGGCGGTGGCGGCGCCGACTCCGGGGAGCGCCGCGACCGGCTGTTCGTCCAGGAACTCCGCGCGGGCGCCGGGCTCTTCGGGCACCACGCGGGTCTCCCCCGGCCTGGTCCCGCGCAGCGCCATACGGGCGAGCATCGGCCCGGGCCCGGCCCCGATCGCACACTCCACCCCGTACCAGGCGAGCGCCCGCACCCGTATCAGCGAGGCCAGTCCCACCACGTCCCGCCCGAAGTACCGCTCGGCACCCCGCAGGTCCAGCAGCGCACCGTCGGGTGGCAGTGCCTCGACGACAGGGGTGAACTCCTCGAGCATTCCGAGGAGTTGGGGCAGGGCCGCCTCGTACACCGGACTCAGCTGAAAACGTACGCAGAGGATGGTCATCCCGCACTCCCCGGACTCTGGTGCCACAACTTCCTTCCGCTCGCGGGCCCTTCGCCCGCCGGGCGCAGATCCGCCCACGGATGCATTTCGTATCCCGTGGGCATATGGATTCGCCGGTCGCCCGTCGAATCTCCCTCGCCCCGAGAGCCGTCGGAAACCCCTGCCTCCCCCGCCACCCCGGCATCCCCGCTCGGCTCGGCCAGTCGCAGTGCCACCCCGTCCAGCCCCTCCTCATGCCGCAGTTCCACCAGATCGGCGAGGTTCCAGACCGCCGAACCGACCACGCTGAGGCTGCGCGGTCCGCGGCGCTGGACCACACCGCGTACGAGCAGGAGCCAGGAATGGAAGACGGTGTGAGCGCAGGCGTCGTGGGAGTCGTCGAAGAAGGCGAGGTCGACAAGACCGGTGCCGTCATCCAGCGTGCTGAAGATGACCCGCTTGCCGGAGCGGATCGGCGGAGTCTGGGTGGCCGCCTTGGCGCCCGCGACCAGGACCGTCTCGCCGTGCCGCGCCTCCCGCAACCGGCGCGCCGTGACCACGCCCAGCTCCTCCAGGAACTCCCGGTGGTCGTCCATCAGATTGCGCGAGGCGTCCATGGAGAGCACCCCCAGCTCGGCACTGAGCTTCTCCGCGTCGTCAAGGTCGGGCAGCCCGGCGGAGGCGGTGTTCCGGCCACCGGACAAGGGGAGTTGAGCCCCGCGCCCGCCGCGCGCGCCCCGGTGCAGCTCGGCCAGGTGCAATTGCAGATCACGGCGGTTGGCCCCGAACGCGTCCAACGCGCCGACCTGCGCGAGCCTCTGGGAGATCGGCCTGCTCGGCCGGGCCCGCTCCCAGAAGTCGAGCAGGGAGGCGTACGGCTGCCCGTCCGCGATCCGCGCCGCCTCGGCCTCACTGATGCCGTGCACGTCGGAGAGGGCCAGCCGGACGCCCCACCGGTCCGGCAAACCTTCTTCACTGCACACCAGTTCGATACGGTGGGCGACCGCCGACCGGTTCACGTCCAACGGCAGGATCGGCACACCTCGCCGCCGCGCGTCCGCGAGCAGCAGTCGTTTCGGATACATCCCGGGGTCGTGCGTGAGCAACCCCGCGTAGAACGCGGCCGGGTGATGGGCCTTGAGCCACGCCGACTGGTACGTCGGTACGGCGAAGGCGACAGCGTGCGCCTTGCAGAAGCCGTACGAGCCGAAGGCCTCGAGGATCTCCCAGGCGTGCGCGATCGTTTCCGTGGAGTACCCCTTCGCGGCGGCGTGCCGCGCGAACCACAGGCGGATCCGTCCCTGCGACTCGGGGTCGGAAAGGCCGCGCCGGATCTGGTCGGCCTCATCGCGTCCACAGCCGGTCATGAGGTGCACGATGTCGATGATCTGCTCATGGAAGACCACGACTCCGTACGTCTCCCGCAGCGGTTTCTCCAAGTCCGGGTGCGGATAGCGGGCCGGCGCCCGGCCGTGCCGCGCCGCGATGAACGGCCGCACCATGTCGGCGGCGACCGGCCCGGGGCGGAACAGCGAGATGTCGACCACGAGGTCGTGGAAGTTCGCCGGCTGGAGCCTGCCGACCAGGTCCCGCTGGCCCGGCGACTCGATCTGGAAGCAGCCCAACGTCTCGGTGGATTGAATGAGTTCATACGTCGCCGGGTCGCCCTCGGGCACCGCGTCCAGGTCCACGGGCACACCGGTCGCCCGCCTCACCTCCGCCACCGCGTGCGCCATCGCGGACTGCATCCGCACACCCAGCACATCGAGCTTGAGCAGCCCGAGATCCTCCACGTCGTCCTTGTCGAACTGCGCCATCGGGAACCCTTCGCCGCTGGTCGGCATGACCGGCGTACGGGAAAGGAGCGAGGCATCGGAGAGCAGCACCCCGCACGGGTGCATGGCGACTCCGCGCGGGAGTGCGTCGAGCGCTTCGACCAGCTCCCACAGCATGCCGTACTTCTCCTTCTCCTCCGCGAGTTCACGGAGTTCGGGCAGTTCGTCCAGGGCCGCGCGGGCGTCGCGGGCACGGATGTGCGGGAAGGACTTGGCGATCCGGTCGATGTCGGCGGGGTCCATGGAGAGGGCGGCGCCGACATCACGGATGGCGTGCCGTACGCGATAGGTCTCGGGCATGGCGACGGTCGCGACGCGCTCGGTGCCGAACCGGTCGATGATCGCGCGGTAGACCTCAAGCCGGCGCGCGGACTCGACGTCGATGTCGATGTCGGGCAGGACCGCGCGGCGCTTGGAAAGGAACCGCTCCATCAGTAGCCCGTGTTCGACGGGATCCGCGTGCGCGATGCCGAGGAGGTGGTTGACGAGCGATCCGGCACCGGAGCCGCGCGCTGCCACTCGGATGCCCATCTTCCGTACGTCGTCCACGACTTGAGCGACGGTCAGGAAGTAGGTGGCGAAGTTGTGGTGGGCGATGATGTCCAGTTCCTGGTGCATCCGCTCCCAGTACGCGCGCCGTGCGTCATAGCCGTGCAGCACCATGCCCGCCGCCGCGCGCGAGGCCAGCACGCGCTGTGCGGTGCGGCGGTCGGCGCCGACGAGATGCGGCTCGGGGAAGTGGACGGCGCCGATACCGAGGTCTTCCTCGGGATCGACGAGGCATTCGTCGGCCGTGGCCCGGGTCTGTTCCAGCAGGTGGTACGCGGCGTCGCGGCGGTAGCCCGCGGCCTCCACGATCCGTTCGGCCAGGCCGTGCATGGCGCCCGCGTCCTTGAGCCAGGCCTCGCCGCTGTCCAGCTTGCGAGGGTCGACGGGTACGAGGCGGCGGGCGGCGTCCAGTACGTCGGCGACCGGGCCCATGCCCGGGTCGGCGTATCGGACGGCGTTGCTGAGCACCGGGCGCACCCGCTGCTCGGCGGCGAAGCCGACGGTGCGGGCGGCCAGGCGCAGCGAACCGGGCCCGGTGCCTTCGCGTCCGTGGCAGACGGCTTCGAGGCGCAGGGCGTCACCGTAGATCTCCCGCCAGGGCGCGAGGAGCTTCGCGGCCCGGTCGGGGCGGCCGGCGGCGAGCGCGCGGCCCACGTCGGAGGCGGGGCCGAGCAGTACGGTCAGCCCCTCGGCGTGGTTGTCCGCCCAGGGCAGCAGGGGCGTGCCCGTGTCGCCGTCGCCCGCATGCGAGGCCGTAACGATCCTGCACAGTTCGGCCCAGCCGAGGGCGCCGTCCTGGGCAAGGAAGGTCACGCGAGGTGTCGATTCGTCGATGAAGGCACCGCCGCGTACAGGAGTGCGCCGCCGCGCCCGCCCCGTACTCCCCTCCGGCGGAGCCACCGCGAGCTCCGCCCCGAACAGCGGACGTACACCGGCGGCGGCGCAGGCCTTGGCGAACCGGACCGTACCCGCGAGGGTGTCCCGGTCGGTGAGCGCGAGGGCGTCCATGCCGCGTTCGGAGGCACGTGCGGCCAGCCGCTCCGGGTGGGAGGCCCCATAGCGCAGCGAGAACCCGGAGACGGTGTGCAGATGCGTGAAGTCCGGCACGCGCACCTCCACTCTCCAGGGGCTCCCACACCAGCCCTCGAACATTCGTTCCTGCTCCCTCACCCCCACCATAGACCAATTACTCGAACGAGTGTGCGATATCCGTCTGAGATTGGCCCGGGCTCCTTCCGGGAGCCGTCCAAGCCCCTCCCACTTGCCCGGTTACCCCGCCCCACCAGCGCAAACACCGGGAAGCGCGCGGGAAACGCGAAGGTCCCGCCCCCGCAGAAGCTGCGCGGGGACGGGACCCTTCGGGGCGATGGAGCGAGCTGGTGGAGCTGTCAGCCGATCTCGGTACCGGTGGCTTCGAGGGCCTCGGTGACCGGCTGGAAGAAGGTCTCGCCGCCGGAGGTGCAGTCGCCACTGCCGCCGGAGGTGAGGCCGATCGCGCTGCTGCCCGAGAAGAGCGAGCCGCCGCTGTCACCGGGCTCGGCACAGACGTCGGTCTGGATGAGCCCCTCGACGACGTCGCCGCCGCCGTAGTTCACGGTGGCGTCCAGGCCGGTGACCGTGCCGTCGGACACCTGGGTCGTGGAACCGCTGCGGACGACCTCCATGCCGACGGTGGCCTCGGCGGCGCCCGTGATCTCCTGGGCGGAGCCGTTGTAGAGGTTCACCTCGCTCGGGTGCTCCACGTCCGCGGTGTACTTGACCAGGCCGTAGTCGTCGCCCGGGAAGCTGGAGTCGGCGTTCTCACCGATCACGTTGCCGTCCGCGTCCGACCAGCTGGTGATCGCCTCGGTGCAGTGACCGGCGGTCAGGAAGGCCGGCTCGCCGCCCTGGACCACGTTGAAGCCGAGCGAGCAGCGGCTGCCGCCACCGGTGATGGCGTCACCGCCGGCGATGAACTTCTTGAACTCGCCCTTCGTGGTCTTGAGTTCGGCCTTGGCGCCGAGCTTCTCCACGACCTTGGTCAGCTGGGCCATCTTCGCGCCCTTGACCGTACGGTCCGCGGTGACGACGATCTTGTTGGTCGTCGGGTCGGTCGCCCACGAGGTGCCGGGGATCGTCGCGTCCTGCTTCAGCGTCGTACGGGCGCTCTTCAGCTCGGCGAGGGAGTTCTCGACGACTCTGGCCTTGGCTCCCGCCGACTCGACGGCTTCTGCAGCGGCCTTGTCGAGGATGTTCACGACGAGGTTCTTGGCCTTCGCGTCGTAGTACGTTCCCGCCGCGTCGGCGCCGAGGTCCCTGTCGAGCGTCGAGGCGAGCTTTCCGGCCGCCTTGATCGAGAGAGTTTCGGGCGTGGGTGCGGCCGTGGTCTCACTCGCGTTCGCGGACTGGAAGGTGACTCCCGCGGCCACGAGTGCGGCGATGCCCGCACCAGCCACGGCGGCACGCCGCTTGGGTATGCGTCGGTGCTTCAACTTACGTCCTCCTGTGGGGGGTCGGCCGCGGCGACTGTGGGGGCCGTCGCGACCGGAAGGTGTACGGGCATGGACACGACAAACAGTAAAAGCCACGTCCACGCCAACGGACGGCGCCCACTATTCCGATCCTTACGGGGAGCACACAAGGTCTACTTCAGGACGCGCACACGGCAACGAACGTGCGCCCCCTGCAGGTTGACGCGCGTTGAACGGCCGGAATAAACACCACGTCAATACCCGCGACAAGCACTACGGGCGAGTAACTATTGGCGCTCTGTGAGGACTACACCTGTCCGGATTTCGACTCTCCGATGTCCAGATCGAACGGCCCGGGAACCGGCGGGAGTTGCTCCCGCAGCGATTGCTCCGTCATCGACGGCGCTGACGGCACCGACCGCTCCCGCTCGGACGACGACTCGTGCGAGGACTCTGAGGGCGACACGGACGAAGGCTCTGCCGAGCGCTCCTTCGCCTCGGACAACTGCTGTTGGGGCTGCGACAACAGCCTCTGAAGCTGGGCGAACAACTCCGTGGAGGGCAGCGAAGGCTGCTCCTGGGCGGGCGGCGCCGGCTGCTGCGCACGCTCCAGGAAGCGCAGCAGTTCCACCGGGAAGGGCAGCACGAGCGTGGAGTTCTTCTCGGCCGCGACCGCCACCACGGTCTGCAGCAGCCGCAGTTGCAACGCGGAGGGAGTGTCAGCCATCTCCTTGGCGGCCTCGGCCAGCTTCTTGGATGCCTGCAGCTCCGCGTCGGCATTGATGACCCGGGCCCGCCGCTCCCGGTCGGCCTCCGCCTGCCGCGCCATGGACCGCTTCATCGTCTCCGGCAGCGATACGTCCTTGATCTCGACCCGGTCGATGGAGACACCCCACTCCACGGCCGGACTGTCGATCATCAACTCCAGGCCCTGGTTGAGCTTTTCGCGGTTGGAGAGCAGATCGTCCAGCTCGCTCTTGCCGATGATCGAGCGCAGCGAAGTCTGCGCCATCTGCGCGACCGCGAACCGGTAGTCCTCGACCCGGATCACCGCGTCGGCGGGGGACACCACCTTGAAGTAGACGACGGCGTCCACGCGCACCGTGACGTTGTCCCGGGTGATCCCCTCCTGCCCGGGCACCGGCATCGTCACGATCTGCATGTTGACCTTCTGGAGCCGGTCCACGATGGGCACGATCATGGTGAATCCGGGCCCACGCACTTCGGATCGCAGCTTGCCGAGCCGGAGGACCACGCCCCGCTCGTACTGTTTGACGACGCGCGCCGCCGCCATCACGTACACCGCTCCGACGGATCCGAGAGCTACTCCGGCCGCCACCAGCTCCTCGATCATTGCGACCCCCAGGGTCCGTATCGGGCGCATCAGGTGTGTACTTCGACGGTAACTCCGGGGCGGACACGAAGGGGAGATGGAGGACACAGGTGCCGAACGGCGTAAGGATGCGGGACGGACGGTGGCTGGCGATCGATGAGTGGGGCGACCCGGACGGTACGCCGGTGGTGGTGCTGCACGGCACACCGGGCTGCCGGTCCGGGGGGGTGCCGCAGGACCTGGTGGCCGCGCGCCCCGGGGTGCGGTTCATCGCGTACGACCGCCCGGGGTACGGGGATTCGGACCGAGGCCCGGGCCGCAGGGTGGCCCACGCCGCGCGGGACGTGGCCGCGGTGGCCGACGCGCTGAAGCTCGGCCGGTTCGCGGTGCTCGGCCGCTCCGGCGGTGCCCCGCACGCGCTGGCCTGCGCGGCGCTGCTGCCCAACCGGGTGCGGCGCACGGCGGCGATGATGAGTCTCGCACCGCCGGACGCCAAGGGGCTGCGCTGGTTCGACGGGATGGCCGAGTCCAACGTCGAGGAGTTCGCCCTGGCGCTGACCGACCCACTGGACTTCGCCGAGCGCATCTCCGCGCGAGCGGCCTCGATCCGCAAGGACCCGGCCCAGCTCCTGGTGTCGATCCGTGACGGCCTCACCGACTCCGACCGGCGGATCATCGCCCAGCCCGCCATCAGCGAGATGCTGCTGCGCACCTTCCGCGAGGCGCTCCGCAGTTCGGCGTACGGCTGGATCGACGACGATCTCGCCCTGCTGAGCAACTGGGGCTTCGACCCGGCGTCGATCACCCGGCCCGTACTGCTGTGGCACGGCGCCCAGGACACCTTCTCCCCGGTGGGCCACTTCGAGTGGCTGGCCGAGCGCATCCCGCGCGTCCGGCCCGTACTGAACCCGGAGGCCGGTCACTTCTCGGCCCTTGAGGCCCTTCCGGACGTACTCGACTGGCTGGCGCCGCGAGCGGCTGGCTGAACGGCCCGAAACGAGGAGGACGAGCCCCCGCACCCACATAGGTGCGAAGGCTCGTCCACCGCTGGCTGCGTGCCTGTGTTGCTTCGTGCCGTGCGCGCCGATCAGTAGACGCTGACTCCGTAGGCGCTCAGGGCCTCGGTGACCGGCTGGTAGAACGTGGTGCCGCCGGAGGAGCAGTTGCCGCTGCCGCCTGAGGTCAGGCCGTACGCGGTGCCGTTGCTGCCGTAGAGCGAGCCGCCGGAGTCGCCGGGCTCGGCGCAGACGTTGGTCTGGATCAGACCGGAGACGACGTCGCCGCCGCCGTAGTTGACGGTCGCGTTCAGGGCGGTGACCCGGCCGCTGTGCGTACCGGTGGTGGAGCCGTCACGGATGACGGTGGTGCCCACGCTCGGCGTGGCCGCGCGGGTGATGTCCACGCCGTTCGCGGTGCCGGGCCTGCTGACGGACCCGGAGTACCGCACGATGCCGTAGTCGTTGCCCGGGAAGCTGGAGCCGGCGGTCGAGCCGATGACCGTGGTGCGGCCGGAGTTGGAGTACCAGGTGCCCGCGCCGTCGGTGCAGTGACCGGCGGTCAGGAAGGACTGCGTACCGCTGCTGTTCTGGACGTTGAAGCCGAGGGAGCAGCGCCAGCTACTCGCATAGATGGCGTCGCCGCCCTGGATGAGCTTGTTGAACTTGCCCGGGGTGTGCTTGATCTGAAGGGCGTCGGCGTTGCTGCCCGCCGTTTCCTTGATCTTCGCGATCTCCGCGTCGGAGACGGTGCTGTCGACGGTGACCGTGACCTTGTTGGTCTTGGAGTCGACCGCCCACGCTGTGCCCGGCACATCGGCCTGGAGCACCGAGGCGCCGGCCTTCTTGAGCTGGGCCGTGCTGAAGGTCTGTGCGTCGCTCGCATTCGCGTTGGGGACGGTGACGGCGGCCGCGGCCACGAGTCCGGCACCGATCGCGATCAGCCGGGTGCGTCTCGCTATGCCGCTGCGGGGGGTGGTGCGCTTGGTCCTCACTTTTTCGTTCCTCCACATGGGAAGTCGGGGGCCCGCGTGGGGTCGGGGCCCGTGAGGCGCAGCCAGAAGCCACATATCCGGATTCCGAACACGTTGTGCCCCTGACAGGCGCTGGACGAATATTCGACCGCCCGGCCGACCTACGCAAGGGCGCCTTTCGGCCGTGGAGCGTTCAACTTGCTTACCCCCCACGGAGGTTGCTCAGGTCAGAGGCCGGATTGCGCTCCCCCCGCGGCAATCAACATGCCCAGGGTATTCCCCGGAACCCACCGTCAGACAGCCCTCGACAGGCGTTGAATCACCGTCAGACGGTCAGTTACGGCGCCGGATCGACCACCTCGTTCACCCGTACGCTCCGACCGTCACCCATACGCCGTGAAGAATCATATTTCACTCTTAGTCAGCAGCCGTATACGGCACGGCCCTTGGGAAACGCGGGCTCTCGACTAATTCGTTGTGCACCAGTACCGTCACGAAACCCCCGCGCGCCGTCTATCCCCTTGGCGCGACATCCGCATCATGGACGACCATGGGGAGGCGGAAAGCAGAAAGACCGCTGCGAGAGGAGGCGTCCATGGGATCGGTGCGCAAGGCGAGTGCCTGGCTTGGCCTCGTCGACGACAACAACAACGATGACGAGCGTTACTACGACGACGACTACGCCGAAGGTTCCGAGCCCCGGGATGCCTGGGTCACGGATCCGCGGGTGAAGGTGGCGTCGGAGGCGGCCGAGGAGAAGGGCCGCAGGATCGGCACGGTCACCCCGGACAGCTTCCGGGACGCCCGTGGTATCGGCGAGCTCTTCCGGGACGGCGTCCCCGTCATCATGAACCTCACGGCCATGGAGCCGGGCGACGCCAAGCGCGTCGTCGACTTCGCGGCCGGCCTTATCTTCGGCCTGCGCGGCTCGATCGAGCGTGTGTCGAACCGTGTCTTCCTGCTGACCCCCGCCGACACGGAGATCGTCAGCGGGGAGCCGGCGGGCCGCAGGACAGACGGTTTCTTCAACCAGAGCTGAGGCAAGGCCGTTCACCGGCCCCGCCTTCCGGAGCCCGAGGGCTACCGGAAGGCGTCGAGCCCGGTGAGCGCCTTGCCCAGCACCAGTTGGTGCATCTCGACGGTGCCTTCATAGGTCAGCACCGACTCCAGATTCGTGGCGTGCCGCATGACGGGGTATTCGAGCGAGATTCCGTTGGCGCCCAGGATCGTGCGCGCGGTACGGCAGATCTCGATCGCTTCTCGTACGTTGTTGAGCTTGCCGAAACTGACCTGCTCGGGACGCAGCCGTCCCGCATCCATCCGCCGCCCCAGATGGTGGGCGAGCAGAATCCCCTTGTGCAGTTCGACCGCCATGTCGGCGAGCTTTGCCTGGGTGAGCTGGAATCCGCCGATGGGCCGCCCGAACTGCTCACGCGTCTTGGCGTATTCGACCGCCGCCTCGAAGCTCGACCGCGCGGCGCCCATCGCACCCCACACGATCCCGTAACGGGCGTGCGAGAGGCAGCCGAGCGGTCCCTTCAGCCCGGTGACCTCGGGCAGTACGGCATCGGCGGGCAGCCGCACATCGTCGAGTACGAGCTCACTGGTGACCGAAGCCCTCAGGGACCACTTGTGCTTGATCTCGGGCGCGGAGAAGCCGGGGCTGTCGGTGGGCACGACGAAGCCGCGGATCCCGTCGTCGGTCTGCGCCCAGACGACGGCGACCTGGGCGACCGAGCCATTGGTGATCCACATCTTGCGCCCGTTCAGGACCCAGTCGGTCCCATCGCGCTTGGCGTACGTACGCATCGACCCGGGGTCGGACCCGTGATCCGGCTCGGTCAGCCCGAAGCACCCGATGACCTCACCAGCGGCCATCGGCGGCAGCCACCGCTGCTTCTGCTCCTCGGACCCGAACCGGTGGATCGCGTACATGGCGAGCGACCCCTGCACGGACACCAGCGACCGGATCCCGGTATCGGCGGCCTCCAACTCCAGGCAGGCCAGCCCGTACTGCACAGCACTGGCCCCCGCACACCCGTACCCGCTGAGCGACATGCCCAGCGCTCCGATCTCCCCCAACTCCCGTGCCAACTCGCGGATTTGAGGCAGTTCACCCGTCTCGTACCACTCGGCGACATACGGCATCACCCGATCCGCGGCCCAGTCCCGCACGGTGTCCCGAATCGCCAGATCCTCCGGCGCGAGAAGCTCGTCGAGCCCGAGGGGGTCGGCGGGATCGAAGGACGGCAACTTCGAGGCAGCGGACATGGGAGGCCTCCGACGACGAAAACTAGCACTGTTAACCACAACGCACGGCTGACGTTACGACGCAGTGTCACGCAAGTCGAGGGCGTGTTCCCTCCCGCGACCCGCGAACGCGAACCGTGAACCCGATCGCGCAGGGCTGAGGAGCGGTGGCGAACCGCGATGAACGAACCCGCAGTCGCCAACGGCGCCGAACCCCCACTGGAAACCCGCACAGGTCAGCAAAGTTGAAACGGGCTGTGCGTGGGTGGGAGAAGCCCCTGACCGCAGTCACAACGCACGATCAGACGGACGACTCCGCCCGCAGGTGTGACGAAGCCTCCCGAGGCCCAGGCACCTCAGCCAAGCCCACCGCAGGCGACTCGCACTCCATGGCTCGCGGCAACCGCAAGGCCATCACGGCCCCGAGCAACAGCAGCACCGCACTGACGAGCAACGTCACATGCAGCCCGTGCACGAACGAGTCCCGGGCAGCATGCCGCAACGCCTCCCCCGTCCCCCCGCCGAGCCGAGCAGCGACCTCATACGCCTCCCCCAACGAATGACTGGCCGCAGCCGAATCCGCAGCAGGCACCCCCTGCACAGAGGAAAGCCCCGGCGCGTACGCCGCATTCATCACGCTCCCGAGCAGCGCAACGCCGATCCCCGCCCCCAACTGATACGACGTCTCCCCGATCGCGGCGGCCCCGCCCGCCTGCGACTGCGGAGCCTCACTGAGCATCGACTCATACGCCCCGAACAACGTCACCTCGAGCCCGAACCCGAGCAGTACGAACCCGGTCAGCAACAGCGGAGCGTTGTCGTGGCGGCCCATCCCCGTGAGCATGATGACGGCGGCGGCGGTGAGGCAGAAGCCGAGGCTGACCATGGTCCGCGGCCCGAAGCGGTGCAGCAGCTTCGCGCCGACAAGGCCCGCGGCCATCGCGGCGAAGGTGAGCGGGACGAGCCGCAGCCCGGTCTCCAGCGGCGAGAGCTTCAGCACGAGCTGGAGGTACTGCGCGGCGATCAGCTCCAGACCGACCAGCGCGAGCAGGGCGAGCACGATGCACCCGACGGACGTGCTGAAGGCGGGCCTGGCGAACAGCCGAAGATCGACGAGTGGATGCTTGCGCCGCCGCTGCCGCCGTACGAAGGCGACGAGCAGCCCGGCACCCACCAGCAGCGGCGCCATCGTGGGGGCGCTCAGCGGCATCTCCCCGGCGCCCAGCCGCTTGACGCCGAGGACGACGCCGAAGAGTCCGGCCGCGGCCAGCAGCGCGCCGACGACGTCCCACGGCCCCTTGCCGTCCCCGGTGGACTCGGGCAGCAGCAACCGCCCGACGGGCAGGCTGACCAGCATCAGCGGGATGTTGATGAGGAAGACCGCACCCCACCAGAAGTGCTCCAGCAGGAACCCGCCGAGCAGCGGCCCGACGGCCGCGCCCACCGCGGCGACCGCGCTCCAGACGCCGATCGCGAGGGCCCGTTCACGCCGGTCGGGAAAGACCTGCCGCAGGATCGAAAGCGTCGCGGGCATGATCATCGCGCCGCCGACACCGAGCAGGGCACGCGCCGCGATCAGGACGTGCGCGCTGTCAGCACAGGCCGCGATCGCGGAGGCGACGCCGAAGAGGGCGTATCCGAGGAGGAGAATCCGTCTGCGGCCGACCCGGTCGCCCAGCGTGCCGAAGAGGATCAGCAGCGAGGCGCAGACCAGCGGATAGATGTCGACGATCCAGAGCAGCTCGATCGCGCCGGGCTTGAGATCCTCGGTGACGGCGGGCACCGCGACATGCAGCACGGTTGCGTCCACTGCGACAAGCAACAGGCTGACGCAGAGGACGACGAGGACAACCCAGCGGTTTGCACCGGCCCCGGCCTCCCGACGGCGACGCGAAGCGGCCGTGGTCGTCCCGGACATGCACGTACCTCCCAGATGTTCCCTCGCGTTCGGCGGATCCGCGGGGTGGGGACTCCCTGCGGTTGCGGCCGGGAGGAGCGGTGTCCCGGTCTCACGCAACAAAGGCGAGTGAGTACGCCAGAGTACGCGAGATCCCGCCAGTGGCCAGTGGCGGGTCTCTCACCTTCCTCACAGACAACGTGTGGCATGCGCCACGCTCCCCCGTGTCCGACCACGCCCCGCGGGGCCACACGGTTCCGGGCGCGGCCCATAATCGAGCCCGTGACCGATCTTGAAACGCCTGTCGCGCCGGCCCGTGAGGGACCGTGGCCGCGCCGCGTCGCCCCCGCCCTGCTGGGGTACGCGGCGGTCCGCGCGCTGGGCCTGGTGGCGCTCGCCCTGTGGAGCGCCACCCGCGACAAGAGCCCGCACCAGCTGCTCACGGCACGCTGGGACTCGCTCTGGTACACGCGGGTCGCGGAACTCGGTTACGGCTACGAGGTGCGCCTCCCGAACGGCGATGTGCACTCCAACCTGGCGTTCTTCCCGCTGCTGCCGTGGCTGGAGCGGGCCGTTTCAGCGGTGACCCCGCTGTCGTACGCGGACGCGGGCCTGCTGATCAGCACGCTGGCGTCACTCGCCGCGGCCTGGGGCATCTTCGCGGTCGCGGACCATGTCTACGGCCGCCGGGCCGGCGTCTGTGCCGTACTGCTGTGGGCTGTGCTGCCCGTCGGGATCGTGCAGTCGATGGCTTACAGCGAGTCAATGTTCACGGCGCTCGCGGCCTGGTCGCTGTACGCGGTCCTGACCGGCCGCTGGCTGACGGCGGGCCTGCTCGCCTCCTTCGCCGGCCTGACCCGCCCGGTGGGCGCCGCGGTGGTCGCGGCGGTGTGGGTGGCAGCGATCGCCTCGTACGGACGGGACTCGTCGGCACAGGATCCGCCCGCACAGGATTCGTCCGTACGGGAACGGAGTGGTCCAGCACCGGACAGCGCGCCCCTGTGGCGGCGCGCCCTGGGCATGCTCCTCGCGCCGCTGGGCGCCGCCGGTTACGTCCTGTGGGTCGGGCAGCACACGGGCAAGGGCCCGCTGGGCTATCTCGACGTCCAGGCGGGCTGGGGCAACGGCTTCGACGGCGGCTACGCCTTCGCCCGGTTCGTCGCCGACAAGTTCACGTCACTTCCGTCCGCCCTCGCCGGGCTCGGGCTGATCATCGGGGTCGCCCTGGTGATCTGGCTGTATGTGATCTGCGTACGACAGGCTCAGCCGCTGCCGTTGCTGGTGTACGCGGGGATCGTCACCGCGCTCGCCCTGTGCGCGTCGAGCTACTTCGGCTCGAAACCGCGCCTGCTGCTGCCCGCTTTCCCCCTGCTGCTGCCCCTGGCACTGGCCCTGGCCCGGCTGCGAACGTCCAGGTCGGCGTGGGTGCTGGGGAGCGTGGCGGTGGTGTCGGCGGCGTACGGCGCGTTCTGGCTGAACGGCTCCGGTCCGCCCTGACCGCCTCCCCACCTCCCTTGCCCCTCGCCTGACCCGGAGTGAGCACTCGGGAAATTGCGTGCAAGCTTTTGGTGAACAAATTCAGACGCACCAAAAACAACTCCCTGGACGGAGCAATGGAATTGCAGGGAGGGTGCACTCGGTGAAATCCATAATCACCGGCGATAAACCCCCTCCTGAGAGGAATCCCACATCACATCGTCATCACAAAGAGCGCGCTCCGGCGTTGCGCAGAGCTCACTCCCTGTAACGTCGAATACGTGCGTACCGAACGAAAGCTGACTCGTCTGGACCGGGTCTTCGCCCGGCTGGACCGTGAGCCGGAACGACCGGCCCATATCGACGTGCCCAGGATGAGCCGGCACAGGGTGGTTCTCCTCGCGGCCACGCTCGCCTTCTACGCGGCCATCGTGTGGGCCGTGATCATCAACTCCTGGCTGGTCACCCTCGACTGGCAGGTCATGTTCTTCCGGCCCTACCAGCAGTGGCCGGAGATCCACGCGTTCCTCGACTACTACGTGGTGCTCGGCCAGCGCGGCCCCACCGCCGTGATGGTCACGGCCTGGCTGGGCTGGCGTTCCTGGCGGATGCACACGCTGCGCCCGTTGCTCGCGCTCGGCGTCTCGCTGCTGCTGCTGAACGTCACGGTCGGCGCCGCCAAGATCGGCATGGGCCGTCTCGGCCCGCACTACGCGACCACGATCGGCTCGAACGAGATGTGGCTCGGCGGCGATATATTCCCTTCGGGCCACACCGCCAACGCCGTCGTGACCTGGGGCATCCTGGCCTATCTGGCCTCGACGCCACGCGCCCGCCGCTGGCTGTCGGCCGTCTCCGCCGTGATCTCCCTGGGCGTCGGGCTGACCACCGTCTACATCGGCACACACTGGCTGAGCGATGTGGTCCTGGGCTGGGCCGCGGGTCTGCTGATCCTGCTGGCGCTGCCCTGGTTCGAGCCGCTGATCGCCCGCGCCGAGGCCCGTATCTTCGCGATGCGGGATGACTGGCGCAGCCGCCGCGCCGGCAGTGCGGCGCCGGTGCCGGCCACCGCCCCGGTGGGCAACCCCGCGATGGTCTCGCCGCACGGAGCGCCCGCCGACAGGGCGGTCCCCGCCTCCGCCGCATCTCCCGCCGCCGAGGAGGAGCCCGCGCCCGCGCCCCGCGAGCCGGTCAGCGCGCCGCGTACATCCCGGACGCCCTCCGCGCCCGTCTACCTGGCGCCCGGCCCGCACACGAGCCGTGGGGAGCGCACTCCGGTGACGCCCGCCGGAAGCCGCAGACCTCCACACTCGGAGCGAGTGACACGTGGCAATCCCCACACCACCCAGGCCCGCCCCCTGACGGGCGGCTGAGCAGCAGACAACGGGGACGCGGTACGCACACACGGCTCCCCGCACGCGAAGGCCCTCGGCTCCAGGAGCCGAGGGCCTTCTCAGTGGGCGGCTGAGGACGCTCAGCCCTTCCAGCAGCGTTTCACGACGCCGTCGCCGACCTCGAAGTTCAGGCGGCCGCTCATGTATTCCATGGTGATCATCGCGCCCGGGGGCAGCGACCTCACGGTGGACCAGCCGCGCTCACGCGCGCGCTGCTCCGCGCCACTCGCCTCCAGACCGACGTAGGTGTCCGGGTTGTCCTGAGGCTCTGCGGGTGGGGTTGGAATCCGTGCCATGCCGCCCACGTTAGGCGCCGGAATGCGGACGGGGAAGCCCGGTACCCGCCACGATCCGTCACCGGTACCTCTCCGGTCACGCTTCTGTCACAGGACCACGACACTCGATTCGGCCGAACCGAGTCACACGAACGGGCGGTTCCCGACGCGTTTCGCGCACTGCCGAACGTAATTCCTGACTAGCTTGACGGCGATCCGAATAAACGGGAGGGAACCCGGGGGAATGCGCGACGCACACCAGGCGCGCATGCCTTTTCGTTCCGAATCCGCGGTGCGTCCCGAAAGGTGACACACCACAGGAAATACATGGTTCAAGCACAGAACCGACGTACGCCCCCTGTCGAGGCGCCGCGCGACGCGAGCATCATGGCGTGAGCTTCAGGAGGCCCGTGGCGCGACGAGCGAGGGGGCAGAAATGGGCACTGAGACCGCGCAGGCACCGGTCGAGGCCGTACCAGTGAAGCCCGGGCGGTTGATCGTCGACTGGCTCACCACCACCGATCACAAGAAGATCGGCCATCTCTACCTGATCACGTCGTTCGCCTTCTTCCTGGTCGGCGGTCTCATGGCGCTGCTGATGCGGGCCGAACTCGCCCGTCCGGGCACGCAGCTGATCGACAACAACCAGTTCAACCAGATGTTCACCATGCACGGCACGATCATGCTGCTGCTCTTCGCGACGCCCACCTTCGCCGGTTTCGCCAACGAGATCATGCCTCTGCAGATCGGCGCGCCCGACGTGGCCTTCCCGCGCCTGAACATGCTGTCGTACTGGCTGTTCCTCTTCGGCGGGCTGATCGTGCTGGGCTCGCTGCTGGTGCCGGAGGGGCCCGCCAACTTCGGCTGGTTCGCCTATGCCCCGCTCAACAGCCTGGAACGGTCGCCCGGCATCGGTGCCGACATGTGGATCATGGGGCTCGCGCTGGCCGGGTTCGGCACGATCCTCGGCGCGGTGAACTTCCTGACGACCATCGTCGGGATGCGCGCTCCCGGCATGACGATGTTCCGGATGCCGATCTTCACCTGGAACACACTGTTCACCTCGATCCTCATCCTGATGGCGTTCCCGGTGCTCGCCGCGGCCCTCCTGGTCCTGGAGTCGGACCGCCGGTTCGGCTCGCAGGTCTTCGCCTCGGCCAACGGCGGGGCGCTGCTGTGGCAGCACCTCTTCTGGTTCTTCGGGCACCCGGAGGTCTACATCATCGCGCTGCCGTTCTTCGGCATCGTCACCGAGATCCTGCCGGTGTTCAGCCGGAAGCCGATCTTCGGTTATCTGACGCTGGTCGGCGCGACGATGGCCATCACCGGTCTGTCGGTGGTCGTGTGGGCGCACCACATGTTCGCGACCGGAGCGGTGCTGCTGCCGTTCTTCTCGTTCATGTCGTTCCTGATCGCGGTGCCGACGGGAGTGAAGTTCTTCAACTGGACCGGCACGATGCTCAGGGGGTCCCTGTCCTTCGAGACACCCATGCTGTGGTCCACGGGCTTTCTGGTGACCTTCCTGTTCGGTGGGCTGAGCGGGGTCATCCTGGCGTCACCGCCGCTGGACTTCCACGTCACGGACACGTACTTCGTGGTGGCGCACTTCCACTACGTGGTGTTCGGCACCGTCGTCTTCGCGACCTTCGCCGGCCTCTACTTCTGGTGGCCGAAGTTCACCGGGAAACTGCTCGACGAGCGGCTCGGCAAGATCCACTTCTGGACGCTCTTCGTCGGCTTCCACGTCACGTTCCTGGTGCAGCACTGGCTCGGCGCGGAGGGCATGCCGCGCCGGTACGCGGACTATCTGGCCGCCGACGGGTTCACGGCGCTCAACACCGTCTCGACCATCGGCTCGTTCCTGCTCGGCCTGTCGACGCTGCCGTTCCTCTACAACGTCTGGAAGACGGCCAGATACGGCGAGAAGGTGGAGGTCGACGACCCCTGGGGCTTCGGCCGTTCCATGGAATGGGCGACCTCCTGCCCGCCGCCCCGGCACAACTTCCTCACGCTGCCCAAGGTCCGCTCGGAGTCCCCGGCGTTCGACCTCCACCACCCGCAGTACGCGGCGATCACACCGCCCCAGACCCGGTCAGGTCAGGAGCGGGGCTTCAGCTCTCCGCAGTGACCGTCACCGACAGGTCGTTGTCCGCCGTGTAGTACGGCCCCGCCAGCGCCGCGCCCTGCTCCGTCTTCAGCGTGACCTTCGGGTAGGTGAAGATCGGCTTCTTCTCGGCGACGTCGTCGAGCAGCCGGGCGATCCGTACCCGCGGCCCGCTCTCCCCCGCCGGGCACAGCCACAGGTCCCAGACACCCTCCGTCAGGGCGCCGTAGTCGACCGTGAACCGGAACTGGGTCCCGTCAGCAGTGACGTCGGCTCGCAGCGCGGTCGCCGGTGTGTGACGGGCGAGCACTTCGGCGTACGCGTCCGGGGTGAGCGTTTCGCCGTACAGCCGGCCGCGTACGCTCAACTCCCCCTCTTTCACGTACAGTTCGCCCGCCTCGGCATGCGGGGCGCGCAGCCAGCTGCGGACCGTGAGGTTGCCGTACCTGGTGGCGTACGGGATACGGACGGCGACGCTGCCGGCGGCGGCGTCGGGAACGCGGTCGACGAGCGAGCGCAGATCGTTGAGGCCGGGCACGAGGCGCTGCGGCTCGCCGTCGGCCAACTGGGCGTAGGCGTCCCAGCGGCCCTCGGGCAGTTCGACACAGCCGGACAGCCCGGCGCGCAGTCTGCCGTCGGCGGCCGGCGTGAGCGGGAGGCTGACCTCCTCGTCGCTGTCGCGGCGGCGCAGCACCAGGTACGCGGAGCCTGGCCGGGCGGTGCCGGTGATGTCGAAGGTGAGCTCGCCCGCGGAGTCGGCGACACAGTCGGCGCGCGGAGACATGGCAGCGTCCTCGTCGGTGTGCTGGGGCACGGGCTGCGGGGCCAGCGTCATGATGCGGTGTGCCCCGTCTTGAGTAGCGTGCGTCCGGCGTCCCGAACGGCATACGCGCCACCGAGCAGCGTTGCGCGGGTGCGGTGCAGTGAGCCGCGCATTCGGCCACCCGCCGAGTCACCGCCGCGGGTGACCAGGCCGGAGAACAGCGACTCGTAGCGTTCGGCGATCCGGCTCGGGTCGAAGCGCTCGGAGTCCTTGAGGGCCGCGCTCGCCATCTGGTGGCGGAGCGCGTCGTCGTTGATCAGCTCGAGGAGGCCGTCGGCGATGGCCTTGACGCTGCCGACCTTGACGAGGCGTCCGTCGACACCGTCGTCGATGATCTCCCCGGGGCCGTGCGGGCAGTCCGTGGAGACGACGGGCAAACCGCAGCGCATGGCCTCGACGATCGTCATGCCGAAGCTCTCCAGACTGGAGGTGACGGCGGCGATGGAACCCTTGGTCCATTCGGGCTCGATGGGGTGGGCGGGGCCCATCAGATAGACGTGGTTGTAGAGACGGAGACCGTCGATGAGGGCACGCAGCTTGTCCTTCTGCTGGCCACCGCCATATATCCGCAGGCGCCAGTCGGGCCGCTGGTCGCGTACCCGGTCGAAGGCCTTGATCAGCAGGTCGTACCGCTTGACCGGGGCGAGCCGCCCGGCCGCCACGACCCACTTGCCGGAGCCGTCCGCGGGCTGGATGCCGGGCGCGGGCACGGAGTTGGGTACCGCCTCGACGCGTACGCCGGGCAGCCGCATCTTCCTGCGGTACGCACCGGCATCCGCCTCGGTGGTCGTCGTGAGCGCGTCGAGCCTGGGGTAGACGCCGCGCAGTTCCTCGCGCAGGGCGGCCGAGTGGCTGTCGAGCGTGAGGTGCTCCTGGCCGACGCGTATCGGGCCGCGCCGGGTCTCACGGGCGAGATGCACGTTCAGGCCGGGTCTGGTGCCGACCACGACATCGGCGTCGACCTTCGCGAGGTGCTCGGCGATACGGCGGTCGGTGAGGGCGCTGTACTGTTCGTAGCGGCCCTCCGCGTGCGGGAAGACCCTGGCAGGACGCTTGTTCTCGGGGTCCTCGCCGTCATATCCCGGGCTCTCCTTGCGGAGGTCGACGAGGTGGCGCAGACGGACCCGCGGGTCGGGCGCGAAGACCGGCTCGTCGCGGTGGCGGAACACCGAGACGATCTCGACGTCGTGCTGCTCGGCCAGAGTACCGGCGAGGTTGTACGTGGTTCGGATCGTCCCCCCGATTCCGTACGCGTTGTGTAGGAGGAAAGAAATATGCATGCGTCCCGAATCCCCTGTCTCGTCCGCTACCGCGTGGTCAGACCTGGGTCACTGGGAGATGGTTGGGCTCCATCATCATCTTGTTCTCTAAAAGTTTCCCATTTGGTAACAGATATACGGAACCTTTCGTCATCTTCACGCATCCGGGCAAGCAGAGGAGGGCCTCGCTGGGAGCGTGCATCTCAGGGTTCGTAGGCCAGCTGCGGTACGTCGAAACAGTTGCTGTTCATGTCTCCCTGGCTCACCCACGCCTCGTTGTCCTCCCAACGGGCCACGGACACACAGGTCCTGCGGGTCTTCGGGGGCTTGGACAGACGCTCGTAGGTGACGGGCAGCAGCAAGCCGTCGGCTGTATACGGCTTCCCCTCGCCCCCCTCGGCCACGAAGCGGTCGACACACGCGCGCGTGATGCCCGTTTGCGCACAGGACCCGGCCGCGTCCGTGAACCACATCGCTGCCGCCCAGCCCTCCAGCTGCCACTGGGAATGGGTCTCCAGGTCCTTCGTGGCGTCCCGGAATTCCCGTACGGCCTCGTGGTCCGTGTCCTCGTAGTTGCGGCTGGAGCCCGTCGCCCACAGGGCGTTGCGGCAGCGCGGCGAGTCCTTGTAGTCCTCGCGGACGGTGGACGACCAGTTCTGCACATTGGTGACCTTGGCGAGGACCTCGGCGCCTACGTTGTCCATGGCCTTGCACAGCTGGGCGTTGCCGTACGAGTCGATGGCGTCGAAGACCAGGTCGGCGCCCTGCTCCTTCAGATCGGCCGCCGCGGCGCGGAAGTTGGGCAGCGAGAAGTCGACCTGTTCGGTGACCACCTCGTAGCCCTCGGCCTCAAGGCCCCGGGTGATGAGCCGCGCGTACGCGGCCGACGCCGGCTGGTTGTAGGAGACGACCGCCGCCGTACGGGCGCCCTGCTCACGCTTGAAGTAGCGGTACACCTCTGTACCGCCGTACAGCTTGCCGTCCCAGCCGGGCTTTCCGTTCCGCGGCGCGAGGCTGCCATAGATGCTGTAGAGGTGCGGATACGTGTCGTACGCCGGGCCGATGGGCTGTCCGCCGATGTCGGGCACGCGCGCGCGTGAGACACGAGAGGCGCCCGCGTAGTCCAAAGACGCGCCGGCGACCAGGGCGACGACCTTCTCCTCGTCGACGAGCTTGTGCACGCACTCGTTGTTGCCGACCCCACTGCCGCCGTCGTCGCACGTACGGACCTCGACCCGGCGGCCGTCGATGCCGCCGCGCGCGTTCAGCCGCTCGAAGTAGGCCTTCGCGCCGTCCCGCGGACCGGTGAACGCGTCGCCGCCGACCGGGCTGGTGGCGCTGGTGATGATGCCGACGCGGATCGGCTCGCCACCGGCCCGGGTGGGGGCGTTGTCGTCCGGCCGGTTCTCGAAGTCGCTCTCCGGGAGGCGGCTGCCGCAGGCCGTGCTCAGCAGGAGCAGCAAGCCCGCGACGGCGCACTCAGCAGCCCGGAAGCGGCGACGCATTGCCGCTCAGCCCGACCAGGCCGCACAGCGTCTTGACAGAGACCTTCCACACGTCGTCCTGCTCGACGGCCGTCCCCTTGGCGTTGGGCATGACCGTGGCGCCCTGCAGAGTGAGGGTGTACGTCACGTTCGCCTCGGTCGCCGAGGTGAACTCGACCTTGTTGACCTCCGCCTGCACCTGCCCGCCGCGCTCGTCACCGCTGAAGGCCTGCAGGACCGGGGCCATCCGGTCGCCGTTCTCCAGGTAGGCCTGCTTGTCCTTCAGCGGGGTGGCGGGATCGAAGAACTTCACCCAGTTCTCCTTGATCTCCCGCTCCGCCGCCGCGGCATCCTCCGGCGCCGTGGGGCTCTCTTCGGTGCGGGTGGGCTCCTCCACCGTGGGCGAGGGCTGCGGCGCGTCGTCGCCGCCGCCGCTGTCGTCACCGCAGGCCGTGAGGGCCGGGCCCGCCACCAGGACCGCGGCTGCCAGCCACGCCGCCGTACGCCGTCCGGGACCACGCATCCGCCTGCCGCTCCCCCGCCTGAGGTCGCTGCCGAGAACCATCTGGCTCACCACCGGGTGTCGGTCCGGGCCATGTGCGCCCGGTTCTTTCAGGGTCAGCTTCCACAGGGCATAGTGCAAGCCATTGGCTGGCATGGACAGATACGTGACAGACACATGACGTGGGAGCTCCGATGAGGACTGCTCGACTGCGGACTGTGCATCCGGTCCTCTGGGCCGGGTGGGCGGCGCTCGCCGCCGGAGCGGTGCTGTGCGTCATCGGCTGGTACGGGATCTCGGGCGAGCGGTTCGCCGAGCGGCAGCTGCCCTATCTCGCATCCTGCACGGTGCCCGGCGCCGCGCTGATCATCGCGGGCGCCGTGCTGCTCACCCACGGCAGGAACGGCCTCGCGGCGTCGCGTGTGGAGGAGCTGTACGGGCTCCTGGTCGCCGCCGAACCCGCCGACGCAGACGAGTCCGGGCAAGCCGTGACGGCACCCGTCGCCGTCAGCGGCGAGCTGCTGATGGTGCCGGGCGGCACGCTGTGGCACCGGGCCGACTGCCCGCTGGTCGCCGGGAAGACGGACGCCCTGCCGGTCGACTCGCGGGTCCTCGCACGCGGGGAGCTCGATCCCTGCCCGATCTGCGAGCCGACCGCCTCGGACGCCCCCTCGGTCGACTGATGGCTCCCGGCTGATGGCGTCGCTGACATACGACCTCACGCTCGCCGGGCTCTCCGTCGGCAGTGCCGCCGCGCTCACCGGGATCGGGCTGATCGTCACCCACAGGGCGACCGGCGTGCTCAACTTCGCGCACGGTGCGATCGCGATGGTGTGCGCCTATGTGCTGCGCCAGCTCGCGGTCGAGTGGGACTGGCCGCTCCCGCTCGCCGCCGCCCTCACTCTGCTCGTGGTGGCGCCGGGCATCGGCCTGGCCCTGGAACGCTTCGTCTTCCGTCCGCTGTCCGTCCTCGGCAGCGATCCGGCGCAGACACTGGTCGCCTCGATCGGCGTGTTCGTGCTGCTGGTCGGCGGGGCGGCGCTGATCTGGGGTCCGGGCGCCCACTCGGACGCGCCGACGCTCGTATCGGCCGATCCCTGGGGGCAGTTGGCGGTGACGCTGGTCCTGGCCGTGGGCGTGGGGTCGATGACCCGCTGGACGCGGTTCGGAAGAGAGCTGCGCGCCGTCGTCGACGACCGTTCGCTCGCCGTTCTCGGCGGCATCGATGCGGACCGGGTGGCCGCCGTGGGCTGGGCCTTCGGCTCGTTCACGGCGGGACTGACGGGGGTGCTCCTGGCCCCTTACGTACGCCTCGATCCGTACGGCCTGCCGCTGCTGGTGATGGAGGTGGTGGCGGTCGCGGTGGCCGCCCGGATGCGCAATCTGCCCGTGGCCGTGGTGGTGGCGCTGGGCATCGGGGTCGCCCAGAGCCAGCTGACGCGGCTCCACCCGTCGGGCTGGCGCGAGCCGCTGGTACAGGCGCTGGGGGCGAACCTCTTCGTCGTCGCGCTGCTGATCGCGGCGCTGGTGCTGCCGGGGACAGGCGCCCGGGACGCGCTGCCGCGCACCGCGACCGCGCGGGTGGCGACACCGCCGGGCGCGTGGATCGTGGCCGTGGTCCTCTTCCTGATCCCGCTTGGATTCGCGGGCCGGGATCTGCATACGTCCGTGCAGGTTCCGGCGCTGGGGGTGGTGCTGCTTTCGCTGGTCGTGGTGACGGGTCGCGGCGGCCAGATCTCGCTCGGTCAGGCGGCGTACGCGGGTCTCGGCGCCCTCTTCACGGCACTGCTGGCGGCGGGCCGTTTCCCGGGCCTGCCGGAGCTTCCCGAACTGGCCGCGCTGGTGGTGGCCGTCCTGCTGGTGGCTCCGCTGGGTCTGCTGACCGGCTGGCCCGCCATCAGCCGGCACGGTCTGGCCCTCGCCCTCGCGACCTTCGCGGTGGGCGTCGGCGTCAGCCGCTTCGTCTTCGCCCAGCCGTACGCGACGGCGGGCCTGACGCTGGGCCGCCCGGCGGGCTTCGAGAACGACCGCACGTACTACGTACTCGAACTCGGCCTCCTGGCAGGCGCCTTGCTCGCCGCGCACGCACTGCGCCGGGGCCGCACCGGCCGCGCCCTGGCCGCGATGCGCGACCACGAGGCGGGCGCGTCGGCGGCGGGCGTCCGCGTGCCCGCACTGAAGCTGACGGCCTTCGTGGCGGGCGCGGCACTGGCCGCCCTGGGCGGCGGCATGCTCGGCATGGGCCTGCGCGCCTTCGACCCCGCCGCGTACGACCCCGTGCGCGGCCTCCTCTGGTTCGCGGCGATCGTCGTCCTCGGCGCCGACAGCGTCCTCGGCGCCCTGGCCGCGGCGGCGCTCCTGGTGGGCCTGGACGCGGGCACACGCGGCGGCGTGGCGGCGGCGCTGATCGGCCTCCTGGCTGTGCTGGTGGGTCGCTTCCCCGGCGGGCCCTACGAGGCGCTGCGCCTGGCGGGGAGCCGTCTCCGCCTGCGCCGCGAGGCGACGCTCACGCCGCTGGGAGCCGCCGTACGGAAAAGGCTGCGCCCGAAGCCGCCCGCGTCACGCCGGGCGGGGGTCGCGGCGGGGGCGACGGGGGTCTCGGCGGGAGCACCAGAATCGGCGGAGGCACCCGGTCCCGCCGGGGAAGGCGGTCCCGCCGGGGAAGGCGGTCCCGCCGGGGAAGGCGGTCCCGCCGGGGCGAGTGGCCCGGGTGGCACGCCCCGTCAGGGCACGGCCCAGGGCCCGAGCGGGACACCCGAGCCGGGCACAACGCCCGCCGGCCCGGACCACGCGGCACCCGACCGGAACGCCGCGTCCGAGTCGGCCGAGCCCCCCACGGGCCGCGGCCCTGCGCTGCCCCCGAAGCCTCGGGGTGCGCCGGCCGGGCGCCGCCTCCGTGCCCGCGGCCTGCGTGTCACCTACGGCGGCTTCACCGCCCTCGACGGTGTCGATCTCGAGCTCCGGCCGGGTGCGGTCACCGCCGTCGTCGGCCCCAACGGGGCCGGGAAGAGCACCCTGTTCCACTGTCTCGCCGGGACCGTGCGGCCGGACGGGGGGAGGGTCACGTTCGGGGAGTGGGATGTGACCCGGCTTCCGGCTCACGCCCGTACGCGTCTCGGCGTGGCGCGTACGTTTCAACAGCTCGCTGTCTTCCCGACGTTGACGGTGGCCGAGAACGTGCGGGTCGGCGCCGAGCAGGGGCGCGTCGTCGATCCGGACGCCGTGGAGCGCGTGTCGCGGCTGCTCGGACTCGACGGGGCGGTACTGGCCTTGCCCGCGGCGGGGCTGCCGACCGGCACCCTGCGGCGTGTCGAACTCGCCCGCGCCCTGGCGGGCAGCCCCCATGTCCTGCTCCTCGACGAGCCCACCGCGGGCCTCGACACCGGCGAAGTGGCCGCGCTGGCCCGCGTGTTGCGGGCCCTCGCCGCCGACGGCATGGCCCTGCTCGTCGTCGAGCACGACCTGGACCTCGTGGCCGACCTGGCCCACACCGTGCACGTCATGACGGCGGGTCGCATCGTGGTCTCCGGCCCCACCCGCCACGTACTCGACAGCCTCGAAGGACTCGACACGGCGGTCGAACCATGAACACCGGCATTGCTCTGCGCCACGCGCGCGTGCGGTACGGCCCGCTGGAGGCCCTGCACGGAGTGACCCTCCTCGCGCCCGCCCCCGGCCTCACCGTCCTGCTCGGCCGCAACGGCTCGGGCCGTACGACAGCACTGCGCGCCCTCGCCGGAACCGTCCCCCTGTCCCGCGGCGCCGTGGTGTGGGACGGCACCGACGTGACGCGGATGCCCGCATACGAACGGGCCCGCCGCGGAGTGTGCCTGGTGCCGGAGCGGCAGGCCGTCTTCGGTTCGCTCACCGTCCGCGAGAACCTCGAACTCGCGGCCACCGGCGGCCGCTTCGAGCCCGCCCTGGACGCCTACCCCGCACTGCGCCCCCTGCTCGCCAGGAACGCCGGCACTCTCTCGGGCGGCGAGCAGCGCATGCTCGCCCTCTCCCGCGCCCTCCTGGCACGCGCGCGCGTGGTACTCGTCGACGAACCCGCGCAGGGCATGTCACCGCCGGTCGCGGCCCGCACGTACGAACTGCTCGGTGGCCTCGACGCCTGCGTGATCGTGGCCGAACAGCGACTGCCGCCCGGCCTGATCGGCAGGGCGGCAGTCGTGTACGAACTTCGGCGTGGCGAGGTCGTGTTCAGCGGCGAGGCGGCGGAGGTGGCAGCGGCGGACCCATCAGCACCGGACCGTGAGTGACCGTTGCCTGGCCGGAGGCGGCGCCCTTGGGGAGGCTCAGCATCATGCCGGGAGTCAGCCGGTCGGGATCCTTCCCGACGACCTGCTTGTTGAGCGCGTAGAGCTCCTGCCAGCCACCCTTGATCTTGTAGCGGCGAGCAAGCGACGAGAGCGTCTCGCCGGACTTCACCACATGCGCCCGCCCCTTGAGTCCGTACCTCTTGGAGCAGACGGGCCACGCCTCCCATCCCTGAACGCTCAGCACCTCCTGGGCGACGACGATCTGCTCCTGCCGGGTGGCCAGATCCGCGCGCGGCGCGTACTTCAGCCCGCCGAACAGCTCCCAGGTGGACTGCAGGAACTGCAACCCTCCGTAGAAGCCGTTTCCGGTGTTCACACTCCAGCGCCCACTGCTCTCGCACTGGGCGAGACAGCCCCACGGCCACTGGTCCTTCTCACAGTCGTACGCCGCCCGTGCCGCGGTCGGCGGACCGGGCGCCGGAGGCGGTGGCGGTGGCGACGGGGCCGCATCGGCGGGGGCGAGCAGGGTCAGGGCTACGGCGACGACAGCCGCGTACCACGTGCGCTTGATCAGCATTGGGCCACGCTAAGCAGGCGGCCACGGAGGTCCGCCCAGCCGCGCCTGAGGCGGGCGGGGTCCCACCCGGTCGGAGGACCGGATGGGACCCAGAAGCTCCCTCGTGCCCGACGGCAGGGGCAGGGGGGTAAGGGCTCAGAGGTTGAGCCGCTGTCCGGGGACGATCATGTTGGGATCGGCGCCTATGGCGGACTTGTTGGCGGCGTAGATCCGCTCCCAGGTGGTCCCGTGTCGCGCGGCGACAGCACTCAGCGTGTCGCCGGCGCGGACGGTGTAGTCGCCGCGGGACGCGTCGCGGCCGGTGTGGCCCGTCGAGCGGGCCGGCGCCTTCGACGGCTTCGCTGGCTTGGACGGGGCGGCCTTGGTGCTGGGCGTGGACGCCGCGGGCGCGCTGCCGGACGCGCCGGCACGCGAGGAGCAGGCGGGCCAGGCGCCCCAGCCCTGCGCGCGCTGCACCTTGGTGGCCACAGCGATCTGCTGCGCCTTGGAAGCCTTGTCGGCGGTCGACGCGTAGGCCGTGCCGCCGTACGCGCGCCAGGTGGCCGCGGAGAACTGAAGTCCTCCGTAGTAGCCGTTACCTGTGTTGATGCGCCAGTTGCCGCCGCTCTCGCACTGGGCGATGCGATCCCACACTCCGCTGTCCGCCGCTGCGGCGTTGCCGTTCGCGGTGAGCAGCCCGAGGGGGGCGAGCAGTGCCGCCCCGGCGAAGACCGCGGTCGTACGTACCTTGCGAGTGTTGTCGGCACAATCGGACATGTAGTTCCCTCTCGAAGGACTCGGGGTCCCCCAAGGCGGGACGGAACTCGCCGCTCTTCGGCCGCGGTCGCTCCGCTCCGCCCCGTCCGCCGACGGTGGTGCTTCGAGCTGCTGCGGTGCGGCCGGCGGACGTACCCGAGCGGTGCTCGTTGCACACGGCCGAGGAATCTATGGAGTTGCGCGGCCCGATATCAACCAAATCCTTGTCATTCCAGGCCAGTTCGCCGTTACCGGCAGTATCGGCGAATTCCAGCCACCCACTTCATTCGCCGATATCCGGATTTGTCGACCTGGTATGCCGGTGATCTGTGACTCACCTCACTGGATCAACTTCCTTGGACATCCGAGAAGTTGGCGTGGAGTAGCAGATTCCGCAGCCGGATTCACGGTGCGCGCAGGATGGTTCGATTCCGTTCGCTCTCGGGCGTGACTCCGGCCACAGATCGCCCGTTGTCTTCTTCATGAACCGGGAACCCTCCCGCTTCATGAGCCGGGAGCCGCCCGGCGACGCCACGCACCGCATCCCGAGGAGCCACCCGTGCCGCGCATGCTCGACGTCAGCGACGACGTACGCGCCGAGATCGGCGACGAAGAAGCCGACCGGCTGCTCGCCGGAGAGAACGCCCCGGGCAGTTACGACTGCACGTCCTGCCGCACCCCGGGCGACTCGGAACAGGAGCGCACCAGCACCGTCCTGTTCATCGGCGAGGAGACCGCCGTCCTCGCCTTCGCCCACGCCACCTGTCTGCCCTCGCAGGTCGTCCAGGTCACGGAGGAGCAGCTGCAGGGCGCCGTCCGCTCGATCACCGGACAGGACTCGGTCGCCGGCCACGAGCGCCCCTCGGAGACCCTGCCCGAGCAGGCCGTCCTCGGTGTCACCAGCGGACTCGTCCTGCTCGGCGGCGAGTTGCACCCCGCGCTCGTGGTCGAGCCGACCGGGCCCATCGCGCGTCCCGGCACTATGGGAGGCGGGGGTGACGACTTCCTGCCCCTCCTCATCGAGCAGGGCTTCATGCCGCTGTCCCAGCTGACCGAGGTGCCGCCCGTGCTGCACGGCTGGTCCGTCCTGCTCGCCATGGGTCAGCTCCACGCGGTCCTGCAGCCCGGCGCGGGTGGCGGCTCGCCCGTCGCCTGGTGGCAGGCCCACCAGCCGCTCCAGGTCACCGACAGTTGGCGGCAGGCCGCCAACAAGCACCATCAGGTGCTGCTGTTCGCGGCCCCCGTCGGCTCGATCGGGCGCCAGCCCCGCGAGGACCTGCTCCGCGAGGCCCTCGACAAGGCGGCGGCCAACGGCAAGCTGGTGGCTTGCGCGATGCCGCTCGCAGGGACGTGAACGTGAGCGCTCCGCCGGGTTCCGGGTACTGAGGCCGGCGGGTTTGCTGCGGGTCCGTCGTGGCTGGGCGCTCCCCCAGTCTCGGCCTCCCTCACTCTCGGCTTCGCTCGAGCGGGGGACCCCCATGAGCGGGGGACCCCCACGCGGCGGAGCCGCATGGTGTCACAGCCCCGCGCCCCTGGAGGGGCGAAGCCCGCGTCAGCCCAGGTCGGGCGCATCCGTTGGGCTTCGGGGTCGTTGGCACGTACGTGCACACCTACGACACCCCTCGCCGCCTGCCGTACACGTCACCGATCCCGGCCATGCGGCCGGCGCAGGGCTCCTCCGGTCAGTCGGCCACGCCGATCTACGACGCGCTCTACGCGGAGTTCCGCCGGTCCTTCCGTGCCCTGCCGGGCGATCGCAGCGGCGAGGAGGATCTGGGCTTCACCGCCTTCGGGGCCGTGCAGAACACGAGCGGACGCCCGGCCTCGCGCGGCAGCAGCACCACCGGCGTCTGGCAGCCGGTCGCGCGGCAGCACACCTCGGGGCTGATCCCGGCACTACCGCCCTGGCCACGCAAGGAACGCTGACGCGGCCGTTCACACATACGGAACATCTCGTACGTACGGAAAGGGCCCCCTGCACCAGCAGGGGGCCCTTTCAGCGCGCTCAACTCGTCACAGGCACCCGTTACTTCTTCTTGCCGCGCTTCTCGCGCACCCGTACGGAGATATGGATCGGCGTCCCCTCGAAGCCGAACTGCTCGCGCAGTCGGCGCTCCACGAAGCGCCGGTAGCCGTGCTCGATGAAGCCGGACGCGAAGAGCACGAACCGCGGCGGCTTCGTGCCCGCCTGCGTACCGAAGAGGATCCGCGGCTGCTTGCCACCCCGGATGGGGTGCGGATGCGAGGCGACCAGCTCACCGAGGAAGGCGTTCAGCCGGCCCGTCGGGACCCGGGTCTCCCAGCCCGCCAGCGCCGTCTCGATGGCCGGGACCAGCTTCTCCATGTGGCGGCCCGTGAGCGCCGAGACGTTCACGCGCGGCGCCCACGCCACCTGGCCGAGCTCGGTCTCGATCTCCCGCTCCAGGTAGTAGCGGCGCTCCTCGTCGAGGGTGTCCCACTTGTTGAAGGCGACGACGATCGCGCGGCCCGCCTCCACGGCCATCGTCACGATGCGCTGGTCCTGGACGGAGATGGACTCGGAGGCGTCGATGAGGATGACCGCGAGCTCCGCCTTCTCCACGGCGGCGGCCGTGCGCAGCGAGGCGTAGTAGTCGGCGCCCTGCTGGAGGTGGACGCGCTTGCGGATGCCCGCCGTGTCCACGAACTTCCAGGTGATTCCGCCGAGTTCGATGAGTTCGTCGACCGGGTCACGGGTGGTGCCCGCGACCTCGTTGACGACCACGCGCTCCTCGTTCGCGACCTTGTTGAGCAAGGACGACTTGCCGACATTCGGGCGGCCGATGAGGGCGATACGGCGAGGTCCGCCGACGCCGCCGCCGAAGGTCTGCGCAGGAGCGTCCGGCAGCGCCTCCAGCACGGCGTCCAGCATGTCGCCGGTGCCGCGGCCGTGCAGGGCGGAGACGGGGTGCGGCTCGCCGAGGCCGAGGGACCACAGGTACGCAGCGTCGGCTTCGCCGCTCTGGCCGTCGACCTTGTTGGCGCACAGCACGACGGGCTTGCCCGCCTTGCGCAGCAGCCGGACGACCGCCTCGTCGGTGTCGGTCGCGCCGACCTTGGCGTCCACGACGAAGACGACCGCGTCGGCCGCCTCGATCGCGTACTCGGCCTGCGCGGCCACGGACGCGTCGATGCCGAGGACGTCCTGCTCCCAGCCGCCGGTGTCGACGACCTTGAAGCGGCGGCCCGCCCACTCGGCCTCGTAGGTGACGCGGTCGCGGGTGACACCGGGCTTGTCCTCGACGACCGCCTCGCGGCGGCCGATGATGCGGTTCACCAGGGTCGACTTGCCGACATTCGGGCGGCCGACGACGGCGAGGACCGGGAGCGGGCCGTGACCGGCCGCCTCGATCGCGCCCTCGACGTCCTCGACGTCGAAGCCCTCTTCCGCGGCGAGCTCCATGAACTCCGCGTACTCGGCATCGCCAAGTGCCCCGTGCTCGTGCTCCGAGCCGTCGGGCTGGATGTGGTCGTTCATGAAGTCCGTACCTCGTCGTTCATCGTGGTGATCGGTGGAACCCCTGATTCCGGGTGATCCACTACTCAAGTGTCGCCTGGTGCGTGGTGAGACGCCGGGCGTTTTCCAGGCGTCCGGTGAGGCGCCTGGCATCTTCCAGGTGGGCAGCGAGCTGCTTCTGGATGCGCCCGGTCGCCTCGTCGAGCGCCTTGCGCGTACGCCGTCCGCTGCCGTCGCCCGCTTCGAAGGGGTCCCCGAAGACGACGTCGACCCGGCTGCGCAGTGGAGGCAGCCCTTTTATCAACCGTCCGCGCCGCTCCGTACTTCCCAGGACGGCGACCGGAACGACCGGCGCTCCGCTGCGCACAGCGAAGTAGGAGAGCCCCGCGCGCAGCGAGGCGAAGTCGCCCTCGCCGCGGGTGCCCTCGGGGAAGATGCCGAGGACGCCGCCGTTCTCCAGTACGCCGAGGGCCTGGGTGATGGCCGTGCGGTCGGCGATCGAGCGGTCCACCTTCAGCTGGCCGACGGCGTGCATGAAGGGGCCGAGCGGGCCGACGAACGCCTCCTTCTTGACCAGGAAGTGCGACGGCCGGGGCGCCACGCCGATGACCATCGGACCGTCGATGTTGTGGGAATGGTTGACGGCGAGGATCACCGGGCCGGTCGCGGGGACCCTCCAGGCGCCGAGCACGCGCGGCTTCCACAGCCCGTACATCAGCCCGACGCCGATGCGCCGCCCGATCTCGGCGCCCTTCTCGGACGGAGGGGTCACGTCGCTGCCCGCTTCTCCTCGACGAGGGTGACGACACACTCGATGACCTGCTGGAGCGTGAGGTCGGAGGTGTCCACCTCGACCGCGTCGTCCGCCTTGGCGAGCGGCGAGGTCTTACGGCTGGAGTCGGCCGCGTCCCGCTTCAGCAGGGCCTCGCGGGTCGTGTGGAGGTCGGCGCCCTTCAGCTCACCGCTGCGACGGGCGGCGCGGGCCTCCGGGGACGCGGTGAGGAAGATCTTCAGGTCGGCGTCGGGCAGCACGGTGGTCCCGATGTCCCGGCCCTCGACGACTATGCCCCGCTCGGCTGCCGCGGCGACCGAACGCTGCAGCTCGGTGATCCGGGCGCGCACTTCGGGCACGGCACTGACCGCGCTCACCTTGGAGGTGACCTCCTGGGTGCGGATCGGGCCCGAGACGTCGGTGCCGTCCACCGTGATGGTCGGCGCCGAGGGGTCCGTGCCGGACACGATCTCGGGCTTCGCGGCCACGGCCGCGATCGCGGTGGGATCGCTGATGTCGATGCCGTTGTTCACCATCCACCACGTGATCGCCCGGTACTGGGCGCCGGTGTCGAGGTAGCTCAGACCGAGCTGGGCGGCGACGGCCTTCGAGGTGCTCGACTTGCCCGTGCCGGAGGGGCCGTCAATGGCGACGATCACTGCCTGTGCGGTCCGGGCGGCGCTGGTTTCCACGGGTGCGGGCACCTTCCTGATACGGGGTGGTGGACTGGTACGGGCACGATCGCGCCCCGCACAAGGTTACTGTCTCCCCGACCCCGGTATTACTGGCCTCCGGCCCATCCCCACCGCCGCCCCCTCACCGGCCCCTACTGCCGGATCGCCCAGCCCCGCTCCCGCAACGCCGCCGTCAACACCGGCGCCACCACCGGCTTCACCATCAACTCCACCAAGCCCGCCTGCTGCCCGGTCGCATGCTCGATGCGTACGTCCTCGATGTTGACGCCCGCGGCACCCGCGTCCGCGAAGATGCGGGCCAGTTGGCCCGGCTGGTCGTTGATGAGGACGACGACGCTCTCGTACACCGTGGGGGCGGCCCCGTGTTTGCCGGGGACTCGGATCTGGCCGGCGTTGCCGCGGCGCAGGACGTCCTCGATGCCGGTGGCGCCCTCACGGCGCTTGGCCTCGTCGGAGGACTGGAGGGCGCGCAGGGCCTGCACCGTTTCGTCCAGGTCGGCGGAGACGTCCGCGAGGAGATCGGCTACCGGCCCGGGGTTCGCGGACAGGATGTCGATCCACATCCGGGGGTCGGAGGCCGCGATACGCGTGACGTCGCGGATGCCCTGCCCACAGAGGCGTACGGCCGCCTCCTCGGCGTTCTCCAGGCGCGCGGCGACCATGCTGGACACCAGGTGGGGCATGTGGGAGACCAGGGCGACCGCACGGTCGTGGGCGTCGGCGTCCATCACAACCGGCACGGCCCGGCAGTGCGACACCAACTCCAGCGCCAGGTTGAGCACTTCGGTGTCGGTGTCCCGGGTCGGCGTCAGCACCCAGGGGCGGCCCTCGAAGAGGTCCCCGGTCGCGGCCAGGGGGCCCGACTTCTCACGGCCCGCCATGGGGTGCGAACCGATGTACGCGGAAAGGTCGAGACCCAGCGACTCCAGCTCACGACGCGGCCCTCCCTTGACGCTGGCCACGTCCAGGTAGCCGCGCGCGACCCCGCGCCGCATCGCGTCCGCGAGCGTCGCGGCCACGTGTGCGGGCGGCGCCGCGACGATCGCGAGGTCGACGGGGCCCGCGGGCTCCTCGTCCGTGCCCGCGCCGAGCGCGGCGGCCGTACGTGCCTGCTCCGGGTCGTGGTCGGCGAGGTGCACGACGACGCCACGCCCCACCAGGGCCAGCGCCGCCGACGTGCCGATGAGCCCCGTACCGATGACGAGTGCGGTCCTCACTGGGCGATGTCCTTGCGGAGCGTTGCCGCGGCGCCCAGGTAGACATGCGCGATGTCGGAGCGCGGCAGATCGGATTCGATGTGCGCGAGGACGCGTATGACCCGCGGCATGGCGCCCTCGATGTCCAGCTCCTGCGCGCAGATCAGCGGTACATCGACGATGCCGAGCTTGCGCGCGGCGGCTGCCGGAAAGTCGCTGTGCAGGTCGGGCGTCGCCGTGAACCAGATACTGATGAGGTCCTCGGTGGTCAGAGAGTTCCGCTCCAGGATGGCGGAGAGCAGCTCACTGACCTGCTCGTCCATGTGCCCGGCTTCGTCCCGCTCCAGTTGGACGGCGCCGCGGACCGCTCGTACCGCCACGGTGTCGCTCCTCGCTGATGTACGTATCGGCTCTGTGCACATCCAGCGTAGTCAGCCCGCAGTACGCGAGTACGCGGCGCCCGCCTGCCGAGACGAGGACATTGGGGTCTTTCCGGAGTCCGGTTCGCTGCCGCGCACGTAAGGGGCGCGGGGCTGTGACATGTGCGGCTCCGCCGCGTGGCGCGACCAGCCACAGACGGCCCGCAGCATTCGAACTGCATTTCCAGCGGAGCGTCATGTCACGGAACCGTACGGTCCCGCCAATTGGGGTGAAACGGCATCGGTCCGCCTCTGGACGCCGCCCCCGCGCTTCCGCTTGCATGGGGATGCTGTCCGCGACGCCTCGGGGGAGGCACAAATGAAGCGCTCCGGACCACTTTTCACGCTTCTCGGGGGACTCCTGCTGGGCCTGTTGATGCTGTCGCTCAACGCGACGACAGGGGCGAGCACCACCTCATCGGCTGGGGGCGAGAAGCCCGCCACGAAGGTGTCGCCCAGCCCGGCGCCGGACCCGACGAAGACGACCGCGCCACCGAGCCCGCCACCGAGCCCGTCGCCGAGCGCACCGGCCAACGCCGACTACGCGGGCCGTACGGACGACGACTCCTCCGCGGTCGCGGTATCACTGCGCGACGGCAGGGCGATCGCGTACTTCTGCGACGGCCGGGACCAGGAGTCCTGGCTGAAGGGCGACGTCAAGGCCGACGGCACCATGCGCCTCACCAGCCCGCAGGGCGGTGTGCTGAACGGCGAGCTGAAGGGCAGCCGGATCAGCGGCACGGTGGACATGGGTCAGCAGGAGTACGGGTTCACCGCCGACAAGGCGCTCAAGCCCTCGGGGCTGTACCGGGCCACCGAGTCCGTACGCGGCGCCGAGATCGACGGCGGCTGGATCGTGCTGCCGGACGGTCAGCAGGTCGGCATCGTCAAGCGCGACGGCACCCCCTCGGCCGCGCCCCGTATCGCCCCCGAGACCGGCGCCGTGACGGTCGACGGACAGCAGCTCACCGCACGCCCCGTGCAGCCGTAGTCCCCCGTTCAGCCCTGGCCTCAACCCTGACCGCAGGGAGCCGACCATGACCGTCGACCCGAACGCCGCCACCCAGGACTTCCCCTCACCCGAACCGGCCCGCGGTCGCCGCCCGCAGGCCGTCGGCTACCTCGTCCCGGCCCTGGTCGCCGGGGCGGTCGCCCTCGCCCTCGGTGCGTACGGCAAGGTGCACGACCCGGCGGGCACGGCCTTCAATCTGGCCGGGTTCAACAGCACGGGCGCCGTCAAGTCCTGGCTGGGCACGGCGGCGATGGGCTTCGCGGTCGTCCAGCTCGTGTCGGCGCTCATGGTGTACGGGAAGCTGCCGGGACCGAGCTGGGCAGGGGTGCTGCACCGCTGGTCGGGGCGGGTCGCGTTCCTGGTCGCGGTGCCGGTCGCTGTGCACTGTTTGTACGCATTGGGCTACCAAACATATGAACCGCGCGTATTGTGGCATTCGGTCCTGGGCTGCTTCTTCTTCGGTGCCTTCAGCGCCAAGATGCTGCTCCTTCGCTCGGAGCGACTGCCCGGTTGGCTGCTGCCCATCGTCGGCGGGCTCGTCTTCGCCACGCTCACGGTGGTCTGGCTGACCTCCGCCCTCTGGTTCTTCCGCACATTCGGAGTGACGACATGACGATCAGCTCGACGCGTCGCACGGTGCTCGCGGCGGGCGCGGCCGGCGCGGCTGCCCTGCTCGTGGGGTGCAGCGAGTACGGGAACGAGAACGGCGGGGGCGAGGCGGAGTCGCCGGCTCAGGAGGAGCCGACGTCCGGCGAGTCCCCCGGCGAGGCCCCGGCCGGCGAGGAACTGGCCAAGACCACTGACATCCCGGTCGGCGGCGGCAAGATCTTCAAGGACGAGCAGGTCGTCGTCACCCAGCCCGAGCAGGGCGAGTTCAAGGCCTTCTCGGCCATCTGCACCCATCAGCGCTGCACGGTCGCCAATGTCTCGGACGGCACCATCAACTGCACCTGTCACGGCAGCAAGTTCCGCGTCGCCGACGCCTCGGTGGCGGATGGCCCCGCGACGAGGCCGCTCCCCGAGGAGAAGATCGCGGTCACGGGAAATTCGATTCGCCTGGCATGAACGGGCCCTTAGGCTCGTCCGCATGAGCCCCGAGGATCTGGTCCGTGATCACACGATCTTCTCCTGCGTCATGGGCTCCCGTGCCTTCGGCCTGGCCACGGACACCAGTGATACGGACGTCCGGGGCGTGTTCCTGGCCCCCACCCCGCTCTTCTGGCGCTTCGAGAAGCCGCCGACGCACGCCGACGGCCCCGCGGACGAACAGTTCAGCTGGGAACTGGAGCGCTTCTGCGCACTGGCCCTGCGCGCCAACCCGAACATCCTGGAGTGCCTGCACTCCCCACTCGTCACCTACGCGGACGGCACAGGCCGCGAGCTCCTCGCCCTGCGCGAAGCATTCCTCTCGCGCCAGGCCCACAACACCTTCGCGCGCTACGCCCTGGGCCAGCGCAAAAAGCTGGAAGTGGACGTCCGCACCCACGGGGCACCCCGCTGGAAGCACGCCATGCACCTGCTGCGCCTCCTGACGAGCTGCCGCGACCTGCTCCGCACGGGCACCCTCACTCTCGACGTCGGCGACCAGCGGGAACCCCTGCTCGCGGTGAAACGCGGCGAGGTCCCCTGGGCGGCCATCGAGTCCCGCATGGCCCGCCTCGCCACGGAAGCGGACGAGGCAGCCGCCCGCACCCCGCTCCCGCCCGAGCCGGACCGCGCCAGGATCGAGGACTTCCTGATCCGCACCCGCCGCACCTCAGCCCTCCAGCCGGACCCGGACGACCGGCTCGCGCAGAGCAGCATTTGAGGTTCGTGGCTTGGTGCGGGTTTGTGTGGCCAGGCCGTGCACCGCACCCGCACCCGCACCCACCGGGCCAACCGCCGGAGGCACCGGGCGCTCAAGAATCCCAGAGCGCTCCCAGGGCCATGAGATCACCCCGGTACTCGATCCTGTCGGCCCACTCCGTTGGCCAGGCACCGGCCCCGGTGTACGCCCCGGCGAACGCACCCGCGAGGCAGGCGATCGAGTCGGAGTCGCCCGAGGTACAGGCCGCTCGGCGCAGCGCCGTGAGCGGCTCGTCGAGGAACAGCAGGAAGCAGAGCAAGCCGGTGGCGAGGGCTTCTTCCGCGATCCAGCCCTCGCCGGTGGCCAGACACGGGTCCGTCTCGGGCGAGGGCGAGCGCACGGCTTTCTGCAACCGGTCCAGGATCTCCACGCACTCGTCCCAGCCCCGCGCGATGAAGTGCGTGGGCGTCGGATCCTGGCTGCGCGTCCACAGGTCACCGAGCCAGTGGTCGTGGTAGCGGTCGCGGTTCTCGTACGCGTACGAGCGCAGCAGTCCGACGAGGCCGGTCGGTTCGGTGCCCTGGGCGAGGAGGCGTACGGCATGCGCGGTGAGATCGGACGCGGCCAGCGCCGTGGGGTGGCCGTGTGTGAGCGCGGCCTGCAACTGGGCGGCCCCGGCGCGCTGTTCGTCGCTCAGGCCGGGGATCAGCCCGATGGGCGCGACGCGCATGTTGGCGCCGCAGCCCTTGGAGTGGATCTGGCTGGCGTCCTGCCAGGGCCGGTCCGCGCGCTCCAGCAGACCGCAGGCCCTGAGGCAGGTGTTGCCCGGGGCGCGGTTGTTCTCCGGAGAGCGGTTCCAGGCGATGAACTCCTGGCGTACGGCCTCGGCCATCGCCTCGGGTTCGAGCACCCCGCGGTCCATCACCGCCCGCAACCCTCGCCCCAACGCCAGCGTCATCTGTGTGTCGTCGGTGACGATCGCCGGCGTCGGCAACTCCATCTCACGCCACGGCCCGAACTTGGCGAGAATCGACGGCACGTCATTGAACTCGGTAGGGAAGCCGAGCGCGTCCCCGAGCGCGAGACCGTTGAGCGCTCCGGTGGCGGCTTGCTTCCTCACAGTGGTGGTCATACGGGGCGTCCTTCCCGGGACGGTCGGAGCAGAGGTGGGTGGAGGGTGGCGGCCGTACCCGCCCGGTACAGCGCCGCCGGCTTGCCCCGCCCGCCGGTCAGGCGCGCCGCGCCGGGGATCGGTTCGACGAAGCCGGGCGTGGCGAGGACCTTGCGCCGGAAGTTGGGCCGGTCCAGGACCGTCCCCCACACCGTCTCGTAGACCTGCTGAAGCTCCCCGAGCGTGAACTCGGGCGGGCAGAAGGCCGTGGCGAGACAGGTGTACTCGAGCTTGGCGCCGACCCGTTCATGGGCGTCGACGAGGATCCGGTCGTGGTCGAAGGCGAGCGGTCCGAGCCCGTCGTACGGCAGCCACTGGGCGTGGGCCGCGTCCGAGCCGCCGTGCGGCTCGAGCGAAGCGAGGTGGGAGTCCCCCCGGACGGAGTCTGAGGGAGCGTCGGGCAGCAGCGCCGTGTACGCCACGGAGACGACCCGCATCCGGGGATCGCGGTCCGGTTCGCTGTAGGTCCGCAGCTGCTCCAGATGCAGTCCGGGGACGTCCGACAGGCCGGTCTCCTCGGCGAGTTCGCGCCGGGCGGCCGTCTCCGCGGACTCGTCGGGCAGGACGAAACCGCCGGGCAGTGCCCAGCGGTCCGCGTACGGCTCCTGACCGCGCTGGATCAGCAGCACCTGGAGTACGGCCGCCCGGATCGTGAACACCGCGAGGTCCACGGTGACGGCGAAGGGCTCGAAGGCGTGCTTGTCGTAGCCCTCGGGTGCGGTGCCCGCTGCTGATGTCACGCCCGACCACCTCTTTAATAGTCACTTAGACTATAAAAAGGTGGGCGGGCTGTGGCAACCCCTCAACTCCTGTGGCTGGCCTCAACTCCCGTGCTTGGACGGCGAGAGCGACGCCACCACCGCCCCGGCGGCCGAGACTGCCGCCGAGACCCACAGCGCGGGGGCGCATCCGTCGATGAAGCTCTCCGCGGAGTCATAGCCCCCGTACCGGACGAACACGGCCGCGGCGACGGCGACGCCGAAGACCCCGCCCAGCTCGCGCAGCGCGTTGTTGACGCCCGACGCGACGCCCACCTCTGCGGGCGGCACCGACGAGCTCACGGCGTTCGCGACGGTGGGAAAGACCATGGAGATGCCGACTCCGGCGATGATCAGCGGCATGACCAGGCGGTCGTAGCCGACCCCGGGCTCCACCTGCCAGGCCATCAGCCCGAGCCCCACCGCCTGGAGGACAAGGCCCGTCAGCATGAAGGGCCGGTTCCCGAACCGGTCCGCGAGCGCGCCCGCGACCGGCGCGACGAGCAGCGGCGTACCCGTCCACACCAGAATCCGCAGGCCCGCCTCCAACGGGGAGTTGCCCAGGCCGACCTGGAAGAGCTGCGAGATCATGAACAGCGCGCCGAGCAGCGACATGAACATCAGGAAGACCGCAGCGTTGGCGGTGGAGAAGCCGCGCCGCCGGAAGTGCGCGAGCGGCAGCATCGGGTACCGCGCCCCCGACCGCTCCCAGCCAAGGAAGGCCGCCACGAACACGACCCCGACGGCCAGGGCGACCAGCACCTCGGCGCTGCCCCACCCCGTCTCCGGCGCCCGCACCGGCGCCCAGGCGAGTCCGGTCAGGCCCACGACCGCCAACGCCAGCCCCACGATGTCCAGTTGAGGCCGCGGACCGTGGCTCTCGCGCAGCTTCCGCGCGGCGAGTGGAAGCATCACAAGCCCCAGAGGCACGTTCAGCCAGAAGATCCACTGCCAGGACAGACCATCTGTGACGGCCCCGCCCAGTACCGGCCCCGCGGCCACCCCCAGTCCGCTCACCCCACCCCACAGACCGATCGCCACGCCCCGCTTCTCGGCCGGGAACGCCTCGCTGATCAGGGTCAGTGTGAGAGGCAGGAGTACGGCCGCTCCCGCTCCCTGAACGGCACGTGCCGCGATGAGTTCACCGGCGCCACCGGCGAGTGCGGCCCACGCGGAGGCCAGTGTGAAGACGGCGAGCCCGACGACGTACATCCGCCGCCGCCCGAACCGGTCGCCGAGCGCGGCGCCCGTCAGGGTCAGACAGGCGAAGACGAGGTTGTACGCATTGATCGTCCACTCCAGCTGGGACAGGCTGGCCCCGAAGTCGGCCTGCAGCGCGGGCAGCGCGGTGGCGACGACCACCACGTCCAGCGCGCACAGGAGCGCCCCCAGCCCGGCAAGGACCACCGTCCAGACGCGCCGTGGGGGTGCGGTGGACGGCGGTGCCTTGCGGGCGGGGGCGAGCAACGTTTCTGAGATGTCGATGTCAGCCATGAGGGATAAGCCCTTCCGTGAGAGTCACTCACGGAAGGCAGACCAGCCCCGCCCGGAAAAGGAATCGCGCCCGAGGAACGCGACGAGCCGGTCGGAGGCGCCGGCCCGGGGCAGCACGCCGACCGGCTCGGCGAAACGCACCCCCCGGTCCTCGTCCGCGACCACACACCGCGCGACGGACAGCAACTCGGCCGCGAGCGCGGGCGGAATCGGCCGCGGCCGCCCGCAGGCCTGCGCCACGTCCCAGCCGTGGACAGCGATCTCGACAGCGCCGGTGGCGGCCATCACGCGGACGTCCAGCGGCCGGTCTCCCACCGACACGGAGCGCCCCTCCCCGGGCAGGGCCACCCAGGCACCGAGCAGCGCACAGGCACGCCGCCGGAAGTCGCACGCGGGATCCGCGCGGCCCTCCGCCGCCGGGAAGAGACCGATCCGCCCGCCCGTCAGCCCCTCGTGCAGTGCGTCGAGCGCGTCGTCGAGATGGCCGAGCAACTCCCCCAGGTCCCACCGCGCGCACGGCGTGGCCCGACGCAGACTCCCGGGTGCCACGGCGGCGACGCTCCCCAGCGCGTACGCGAGCGAACGCTCCAACAGCTCCCCGGAGTTCACGACAGCACCTCCGGCATCCCGAAGATCCCGGCCAGCCCCGGTTCCAGGAAGACGGTGATCCGCGTGATCTCCCGGTTCTCGACAGTGAGCACCTGCACGGAGTGCGCCCGGTACATCTCGTCCGCACCGCGCTTGTACGCCACCACGGCCGGCTGCCCGTTCGCCTGCGTGGGGATCATCCGCAGATGTCCCTTCTCGTGCTCGAGCGCCTCCAGGAACCGCATGACGTCCTTCCTCCCGCTGAACCACTCCAGGTAGGGCGGCATCTCCAGCTCGACGCCTTCCTGGAGCAGCCCGAGCAGCGCATCCATGTCGGCGAGCTCGAAGGCGGCCACATATCGGTCGAGCAGCTCGCGGTCGTCCGTGCTGTCCGGCTCCGCCAGCAGGTCCTCGTCCGGCGCCACTTCGTCGAGCCGGGCACGCGCGCGTTGGAGGCTGCTTTTCACTGCCGCGGTAGTGGTCCCGAGCAGGGCGGCCACCTCATGCGCCCGCCAGGCCAGCACGTCCCTGAGGATGAGCACGGTCCGCTGCCGCGCGGGCAGATTCTGCAGCGCCGCGACAAGCGCGAGCCGCAGGCTGCCGCGCGCCGCGACGACGGTCGCCGGGTCGACGAGCGTGTCGGGTACCGGCTGGAGCCACGGGATGTCCGTCGGAGGGGTGCTCAACGGCTCCTCAGGCGCGTCTGACGGCCCGCCGAGCCCCGTGGGCAGCGGACGCCGTTCGCGTCCCTCCAGCGCCGTCAGACACGTATTGGTGGCGATCCGGTAGAGCCAGGTCCGCAAGGAGGCGCGGCCCTCGTATCCGTCGTACGACCGCCAGGCCCGCAGATACGTCTCCTGCACCAGATCCTCGGCGTCGTCGACCGACCCGAGCATCCGGTAGCAGTGCGCCAGCAGCTCGCGCCGGTACATCCCCGTAAGCCGTACGAACTCGTCGCGATTCGTCGTCACAGCCATGGCCGCTCCCTTGCCTCACGGGTACAGACCGCAGGAGCGGCGAAAACGCATCGGCCGGCCCCGGACGAATTCCGGAACCGGCCGTCGAGCGTGGCGAGTACGGCGGCCTAGAGCTCGACCTCCTGCATCAGCATCCCGACCTCCGTGTTGGACAGGCGGCGCAGCCAGCCCGACTTCTGGTCGCCGAGCGTGATCGGCCCGAAGGCGACGCGCACGAGCTTGTCGACCGGGAAGCCCGCCTCGGCGAGCATGCGGCGCACGATGTGCTTACGGCCCTCGTGGAGAGTGACCTCTACGAGGTAGTTCTTGCCGGTCTGCTGGACGACGCGGAAGTGGTCCGCGCGCGCGTACCCGTCCTCCAGCTGGATGCCGTCCTTGAGCTGCTTACCCAGGTCGCGCGGGATCGGCCCCACGATGTGCGCGAGGTAGGTCTTCTTGACGCCGTACCGGGGGTGGGTCAGCCGGTTGGCCAGCTCGCCGTGGTTGGTGAGCAGGATGATGCCCTCGGTCTCGGTGTCGAGCCGTCCCACGTGGAAGAGCCGCGTCTCACGGTTGGTGACATAGTCCCCGAGGCACTGGCGCCCCTCCGGGTCCTCCATCGTAGAGACGACACCGGCGGGCTTGTTCAGCGCGAAGAACTGGTACGCCTGTGTGGCGACCGTCAGCCCGTCGACCTTGATCTCGTCCTTCTCCGGGTCGACGCGCAGCCCCTGCTCGAGCACGATCTCACCGTTGACCTCGACACGGGCCTGCTCGATCAGCTCCTCGCAGGCGCGCCGCGAACCGTATCCCGCGCGCGCGAGCACCTTCTGCAGCCGCTCGCCCTCCTGCTCGGCACCCGGGAAGGTCTTCGGGAGCCTGACGTCCTTCTTGCCCGCGTACCGGTCGCGGTTGCGCTCCTCGATCTGCGTCTCGTACTCGCGGGGACGCGCCGGAGCCGTACGACGGCGCCCGCCCGGCTGTGCCTTCTTCGGAGCACCCTTGGCGCCGCCCCGCGCGGAGCTGCCGCGCCCGGACTTGGGGCCCTCCTTGCTGGCGTCGGGGCCCACGTCGTAGCGGCGCTCCTCGGGGCGGGGCTTGCGGGGGCGGCCCTGCCCCTGCTTCTGGTCCCTGTTGTTGCCGGCGCCGCGGGAGTTACCGCGCCCGCCGCTCTTGCCGCTGCCGCTGCTTCGCATCAAATTTCCGTCGTCGTGTCGTCATCGGGGTCCGGTGCATCCGGATCAAACGACGGTACGCCCTCCTGCGTCTCGGCCTCGATCGCCTCCGCCTCGGGGAGGAAGGGCGCGAGCTCCGGAAGCTCGTCCAGGCCGCGCAGGCCCATCCGCTCCAGGAAGTAGTTCGTCGTCCTGTACAGGATCGCACCTGTTTCGGGTTCCGCGCCCGCCTCCTCTATCAGACCGCGCTGCAGGAGGGTGCGCATCACACCGTCGCAGTTCACTCCTCGCACGGCCGAGACGCGGGAACGGCTGACCGGCTGGCGGTACGCCACGACCGCGAGCGTCTCCAGGGCGGCCTGCGTCAGGCGCGCCTGCTGGCCGTCCAGTACGAACCGTTCGACGGCCGCCGCGTACTCGGGCCGCGTGTAGAACCGCCAGCCGCCCGCGACGAGCCGCAGCTCAAAGCCCCGGCCCTGGACGGTGTACTCGTCGGCCAGCGCCCGCAATGCGTCCGCGATCTGCCGCCGGGGCCGCTCCATGATCTTCGCGAGGTGCTCCTCGGTCGCGGGTTCGTCCACGACCATGAGTACGGCCTCCAGGGCGGGTCCGAGGTCGAGATCCGCGACGCTACGCAGCCCTGCCGGCGCCTCGGTGGTGTTCTCGCTCACGCCTTCTCCTCCTTGGCTTCGTCCTGGACCGGCTCCGGAGGCCTGTCGAACTCGTCCGTCACTCTGGGCTCCTCCTCGCTGTCCCCGCCCGTCCAGCGCACCAGCAGCTCCCCCAGCGCCTCCTCCTGGTCGAGCGCGACGGCCTTCTCGCGATACAGCTCCAGCAGGGCCAGGAACCGCGCCACGACGGTCAGCGTGTCGTCCGTGTCCTCCACGAGCGCCCGGAAGGTGGCCTCCCCCAGCTCTCTCAGCCGCGCCACAACAATCCCGGCCTGCTCCTGCACACTCACCAGCGGGGCGTGGATGTGGTCGACGTACACCTGCGGCTTGGGCTTGGGCTGCATCGCCTTCACGGCAAGCTTCGCGAAGCCCTCCGCCCCGATGCTGATGACGACCTCGGGCAACAACTCGGCGTGATGCGGCTCCAGTCCGACAGTGCGCGGATACCGCCGGGCCTCCTCCTCGAGCCGCCCGCTGAAGATCTCGGCGATCTGTTTGTACGCGCGGTACTGCAACAGCCGCGCGAACAACAGATCCCGCGCCTCGAGCAGCGCCAGATCCGCCTCGTCCTCCACCTCGGCGGACGGCAGCAGCCGAGCGGCCTTGAGATCGAGCAGGGTGGCGGCGACGACGAGAAACTCGGTCGTCTCATCGAGATCCCAGTCCGGCCCCATCCCCCGGATATGCGCCATGAACTCGTCGGTGACCTTGGAAAGCGCCACCTCGGTCACATCCAGCTTGTGCTTCGAGATCAACTGAAGCAGCAGGTCAAAGGGCCCTTCAAAGTTGGCCAGCCGAACTCGGAAGGTCCCGTCGTCGGGCTCGGCGGCTTCGCGGGGCGCGCCGGGATCGCCGGGCGCCGCAGGCGCTGCGGGTTCTGCAGCGGCCGGTTCGTCGGCGTTGTGGGCAGTCGTTCCGCGGGGCGATGGGGGTCCCCCCGCTCGAGCGGAGCCGAGAGTGGGGGAGGGTGGGCACAACGCCGCACGGTCCGCAGGCGAAGAACCGTCCTCAGCCGGAGACTCGCTCTCCGCCGCAGGCGCCTCGGGCGCCGCAGGAGCGTCGGGCGCCGCATGCGGCTCAACTTCCGCCGGAGGCGCGGACTCCCCAACCTCCGCCGGAGGCGCAGGCACCGGCGCCTCATCCGCCTCCGGAGGCGGTGGCGGAGCCCCCGGCCCCCGCCCCAGCGCACGCCGACGACCGGCGGAGCCGGATGCGGGGACGGAGCCGTCGTACGAGGTCATAGCCGTCGCAGGCTACCGCTTACCGCCCGCGAAGCCGACGGACAAGAATGCTGGCGTCCCCTCGGGACTCGAGATCCGCGAGCACCACGGCCACAGCCTCACGGACGATCCGCCCGCGATCCACCGCAAGCCCGTGCTCCCCGCGGAGCACCAGCCGGGCGTGCTCGAGGTCCATGAGCTCCTCGGCGGACACGTACACGGTGATCTTCTCGTCGTGCCGCTCCCGCCCACTGGGCCGCCGCGAGGCAGCCCGCCCGCGCTTGCGCGGCTGAGCGGCGGCAGAACCTTCCTGCGCCCCCTGCCGTCGCCCGGAGCGCTCGGCTCCGGCGGCACGGGTACGGGACTCCCCTGCATCGGCGGACTCGGAGTCCGCGGCCACATGCTCGGCCCCGTCACCGTCCCCGCCCTGCGCGGGCACAGCCTGCGGCGCGTCCTCCGCGATCCCGGAACCGGATGCCGAGCCGGAGGCAGCCGTATCGCCCTCGCCCGCGGGAGCCGGCACCCGGGCCTCACCGTTGGACTGGCCATTGGCCTGGCGCCTGGGGCTGGACGACTGCAGCGCCATCCCCCCTGTCGTACGGAACAGTTCGTCGGCCCCCGGCAGACTCACTCGGCGTGACACCGGGCGAGCACCTCCCTGGCGAGCTGGCGATAGGCGGCGGCACCGACGGAGTTGGAGGCGTACGTGGTGATCGGTTCGCCGGCGACCGTGGTCTCCGGGAAGCGGACCGTGCGCCCGATGACCGTGTGGTATACGTGATCGTCGAAGGCCTCGACGACACGCGCGAGCACCTCGCGGCTGTGCACGGTGCGCGAGTCGTACATCGTGGCGAGGATGCCGTCGAGCTCCAGCTCGGGGTTGAGCCGCTCCTGGACCTTCTCGATGGTCTCGGTGAGCAGCGCGACACCTCGCAGTGCGAAGAACTCGCACTCCAGCGGCACGATCACCTTGTGAGCGGCCGTGAGGGCGTTCACGGTGAGCAGACCGAGCGAGGGCTGGCAGTCGATCACGATGTAGTCGTAGTCGGCCATCAGCGGCTTCAGTGCCCGCTGCAGCGTGGACTCGCGCGCGACCTCGGACACCAGCTGAACCTCGGCGGCCGACAGATCGATATTGCTGGGCAGCAGGTCCATGTTCGGAACCGCGGTCTTGAGGAGGACCTCGTCGGCCGCCATGCCCCGCTCCATGAGCAGGTTGTAGACGGTGAGATCGAGCTCCATCGGGTTGACACCGAGGCCGACCGACAGCGCGCCCTGCGGGTCGAAGTCGACCAGCAGGACCCGTCGTCCGTACTCCGCGAGCGCGGCGCCCAGGTTGATGGTCGACGTCGTCTTGCCGACGCCGCCCTTCTGGTTGCACATCGCGATGATCTTCGCGGGGCCGTGATCGGTCAGCGGGCCCGGGATCGGGAAGTACGGCAGCGGGCGGCCGGTCGGGCCGATGCGTTCACGACGCTGGCGTGCCGCGTCGGGCGCGAGCGTGGCCGCGTACTCCGGATCGGGCTCGTACTCGGCGTCGGGGTCGTAGAAGTGCCCCTCGGGCAGGTCGTCGTAGTCGGCGAAGTGGGTGCGGTTCTCGCCACTTCCGTTGCCGGCCATGGCGTTCACGTGATGGCCATCCATGCTCTGGTGGACTGTCTGAGTCCGGTGTGGACTCTGGTGGGCTGCGAAGGTGCGCACAGCTACGGAGCCGACAGCCTCGAGCCCCGTGGGCCTCGGGCCCTGCGCAGGCATTCCTGGTTGACCACCCCCGGGAGTAAATGTCGACTCATTCACAAGTCGTCTTACCTCCTTGGTGACCAGGAAACTTCTAGATAGGTCAGCGTGGCACCATGCCGACGGTTGGCGACTCTATGGCGTGTCACCGCTCCGCAGCAACACAATCCGCCGGACCCGGCCCGATGTGTCGGCAACGGAACACCCCTCTGTCAAGGGCGTAAGGGCGTCGCACGGCAGGTTTCGCGGGTGTGCGAAACGGTCGAAGGGTTACGTTCGAGGCGAGTTGAGCGAGTCTCGCAAAGGGTCTCGACAACATGGGGCCGGACCTGGTTCCCCAAGGTCCGGCCGGGTGCATGTCGTTGACGACTCGTGTTGACGTATCGCCTTTTGTCGGTGGAGAGATGGGTCGGCGGATCAGCCGAGCAGGGTCTCAAGCTCTCGGTGCTCCAGACCGTGCGCCTCCGCTACCTCGCGGTAAATGACCTTGCCGTCATGGGTGTTGAGGCCCTTGGCGAGCGCGGCGTCACGGCGCAGCGCCTCGACCCAGCCGCGGTTCGCGAGCTCCACGATGTACGGGAGCGTGGCGTTGGTCAGCGCGTACGTGGAGGTGTTGGGCACGGCGCCGGGCATGTTGGCGACGCAGTAGAAGACCGAGTTGTGGACCGGGAAGGTCGGCTCGGCGTGGGTCGTCGGACGCGAGTCCTCGAAGCAACCGCCTTGATCAATCGCGATGTCGACAAGAACACTTCCCGGCTTCATCCGGGAGACGAGTTCATTGGTGACCAGCTTCGGCGCCTTGGCGCCCGGGATGAGCACGGCGCCGATGACGAGGTCGGCCTCCAGGCACGCCTTCTCGAGTTCGAAGGCGTTGGAGACGACGGTCTGGATCTTCGTGCCGAAGATCTTGTCGGCTTCCTTGAGCTTGTTGATGTCCTTGTCGAGCAGGGTCACGTGGAAGCCCATGCCGATGGCGATCTGCGCGGCGTTCCAGCCCGAGACACCGCCGCCGATGACGACGGCCCGGCCGGCCAGCACGCCCGGGACCCCGCCGGGCAGCACACCGCGGCCGCCGTTCGCGGCCATCAGGTGGTAGGCACCGACCTGTGGGGCGAGCCGGCCCGCGACCTCGGACATCGGGGCGAGCAGCGGCAGCGCACGGCTGGGCAGCTCGACCGTTTCGTACGCGATGGCGGTGGTGCCGGACTCCAGGAGCGCGTCCGTGCACTCCTTGGACGCGGCCAGGTGCAGATAGGTGAAGAGGATCTGGTCCTTACGGAGGCGGTGGTACTCCTCCGCAATCGGCTCCTTGACCTTCAGGAGCAGGTCGGCGGAGGCCCACACCTCGTCCGCGGTGCCGAGGATCCGCGCACCGGCGGCGACGAACTCGTCGTCCGTGATCGAGGAGCCGACACCGGCACCCTGCTCGATGACGACCTGGTGACCGTGGCGCACCAGCTCATGCACTCCGGCAGGGGTGATGGCCACCCGGAACTCGTTGTTCTTGACCTCGCGGGGGATGCCGACCTTCACGTCGATCACGGTCCTTGGCTCAGTGGGTTGTGGGTAACGCCTGCCCGGACGATGCCAGACATACCCGGATGCACGGGAGCACACCGGGAGACACCACGTAGGAACGCGGTGGAGCCAGTCTAATGAAGGGATTCCCCGTGTCTAGCCTTCCAATGCTTCAATCTTCTGCGGATGTACTACGGATTTCGTAGGCGTTAGCGTCGTGTTCCCTCGCGGACAGGTCCTCCGGGAACTCGTCTCCCAGCATGCGCTCGGCCGCGCCGCGGTGCAGCCGAGCAGCCACGGGGTCGCCGAGCCGGTCCAGGGTGTCGGCGAGCCGGAGCTGCAGAGCGGCCCGCAGTCGTACGTCCTCGGCGCGGCGCGCCCACTCGATCGCCTCCTGGCACGTGCGCAGCGACTCCTCGGGCCGGCCGGAGTACTCCTGCACCCGTGCCAGCTCGCTCAACGCCTTGGCCACGCCTGCCACATCACCGTTCCTGCGATGGCCGGTGACCGCCGAGCGCCAGCTGCGCAGCGCCTCGTCGTAGCGGCCCGCGTAGGTGTGCACAGTGGCGATACGGCCGTGCAGCCGGGCAGCGTCCACGCGCTCGTCGCGCGCGAGCCGCTGCGCGAGCGCCCGCCCGTACCAGTCGGCGGCCCGGTCGAAGTCCCCCAGCTCCTGGTGGGCACCACCTACGGATTCCATCGCGCGGCCGGTCGCGTACGGGTCGTTCGCCTCCCGTCCGGCGTCGAGAGCGGCGCGGTAGCGGGCGAGCGCCTCACTGGTGCGGCCGGTCCGGGCGTCCAGGTCCGCGAGGTTCAGCAGCGCGGCGGCCTTCTCGCGGGGCAGCTTCCGCCGCTCGGCGACATCGAGAACGAGCTGGTGGATGCCGTACAGCTCGGGCGCCACCGCCCGCGTACCGAAGTGCGCGACCATCGCCCGCACCAGCGCGGCCATCAGGCGGCGTGCGAGGGTGTCCAACTCGCCGTCGGCGACCGCGAGCCGGGCGGAGGCCAACAGCGCGGGCTGCCGGATGCGCAGCCAGTCGGCAGCCGCGCGGGGGTTCTTGAAGCGCAGGGCGCGGGGCATCCCGGCGAGCTTCTCGCGGGCGGGCGAGCTGTCGGTCTCTGTGATCGCGCGGCAGGAGGCCAGCAGCCGCACGGTCCGCTCCAGCATCCGGGCGCGGGCCAGCTGCAGCTCGGCCGGCCGGTCCTCGCTCTCGGTGCGCGAGCGCAGCAGCGGCAGCAGACAGCCGGGCACCTCGTACTGCGGCAGCGGTGACTCGACGCGCCGTACGAGGCCGAGCCCGACGAAGTCGTCGAGGGTGGACTCGGCGGCGCCCACCGAGCAGCCGGCGAGCGCGGACGCGGTGTGCGGGTCGACGAGGCCCGCGGGGGCGAGCGAGAGCAGGCGCAGCATCTGTGCGCGGGCCGGGGAAAGTTCGGCGTACACGAGGCGGAAGACACGCTCGAGTGCCGGACCCTCGTCACTCTCTGTGCACACCTGCTTGGCGAGGTCGGCGACGGCCGCCTTCGGCCGGCGGGCCAGCCAGCCGCCCGCGAGCACCAGCGCGGCGGGCTGGGCGGCGCAGATCTCGACGAGTCCTTCGGCGGCGCGCGGGTCGACGGTGATGCGTACCGAGCCGGTGTAGCGGCCGAGGAGTTCGACGGCGGACTTGGTGTCCAGGCCGCCGAGGGTGCAGGGGCGGACGTCGGAGATCCCGGTCAGGGGCCCGTCGGAGACGGCGACGACCAGGCATTCCGGGTTGTCGGGGAGGAGCGCGTCGACCTGTTCCGCGTCCGCCGCGTCGTCGAGCAGGAGCAGCACGCGGCGGGTGGCGAGGCCCTCGCGCAGCGCCTCGACGAGGTCGTCCTCCGGGGCTCCGGGCGGGGCGGTCAGCTCCAGGGCGGCGAGCAGGTCGCGGGCGGTGCGCTCGGTCGGTACCGGTGTGCCGTCGGGTTCGCTCAGGCGGGCTCGTAGCGTGCCGTCCCGGTAACTCTCCGCGACCTGCCGTACGAGTTCTTCGGCGAGCGCGGTGCGGCCGAAGCCGGGCTTGCCCGCGATGAGCAGCACGCGTGCGCGTGGCGCTTTCCGGCCCGCCAGGGTGTCCAGGCCCGCACGCTCGATGTCAGCGCGGAGTTCCTTCAACTCTCTTGTACGGCCGAGGAACTGACCCTCCGTGGATGGGGGTCCCCCCGCTCGGGCGAAGCCGGGAGTGGTGGAGGACCCGGCAGCCGGGCGCTGCTCCTTGGCCGGCACCTTCTTGCCCTGGGTGCCCACCGCCTGATCCGTCACGGGCCACACTCCCGTCCCACCGCACGCGCAAGCCCGCCGGGACTCCGGACGGGGCGTTTCCAGAGCCTAGTTCACGCTCTGCGACGATTCCGGAGGAGCACGGCGGGTACGTCCCCCGATCGGATCAGGCGATCGTCACACCGGCGGCAGGACGGTGTGCGTCCGGCTTCCCGAGCAGGCGGGATCACACGTCGAAGGGCCGCGCGGGCCACGGCGCCTCGGCCGGGCGCAGTGCGTCGAGACCGTCGCCGTTCTGGGCCGCGACCAGGGAAAGAGCGCCCACGACAAGGCAGTTGTTGTGCAGCTCACCGGCGAGCACACCGCGGACGAGCTCCTCGACGGGGACCCGCGAGAGCTCCATGTCGGCTTCTTCGTCCTCGACCTCGAAACGCTGCCCCTCCGCCTCGGACAGATCCCGGGCGAGGAAGATCCGTACGGCCTCGTCGCAGCCGCCCGGCGTCGTGTAGACGTCGGTGAGCACCCGCCAGTCCTCGGCCTTGACGTGGGCCTCCTCGTACAGCTCGCGCTGCGCGGCGTGCAGCGGGTTCTCGCCGGGGATGTCGAGCAGGCCGGCCGGGATCTCCCACAGCTTCTGGCGTACGGGGTGCCGGTACTGGCGGATGACCAGGACGCGGTCCTGGTCGTCGAGGGCGAGGACCGCCACCGAACCGGGGTGGACCTGGTAGTCGCGCCGGACGACCGTCCCGTCGGGCATGACCACGTCGTCCGTGCGCACAGAGGTCTTGTTCCCCGTGAACGGAGTCTCGGTCGCCCTGACCTGCCACTCCTCGGCGGTGTCCTTGATGGTCATGTCGACTTGTCCTCCCACGTCCACAGAAAAACCGGGGCACGCGTCGCAAAGGACCCGCACCCCGGCAACCGTACAACCTCGTGTTACCTACCCGTCTTCCGCTCCACAGCGGCCTTCACCAGGCCCGCGAACAGCGGATGCGGACGCGTCGGGCGCGAGCGCAGCTCGGGGTGCGCCTGGGTCGCGACCAGGTAAGGGTGGACGTCGCGCGGGTACTCCAGGTACTCCACGAGCTTGCCGTCCGGGGACGTGCCGGAGAACAGCAGACCGGCCTTCTTCTCCAGCTCGGCGCGGTAGGAGTTGTTCACCTCGTAACGGTGACGGTGGCGCTCCTCGACGTACTCCTTGCCGCCGTACACCTCGCGCACGAGCGAGCCCTCGGCGAGCTTCGCCGGGTACATGCCCAGCCGCATCGTGCCGCCCATGTCGCCCTCGCCGGCGACGATGTCGAGCTGCTCGGCCATGGTGGAGATGACGGGGTGGCCAGTGGCGGCGTCGAACTCCGTGGAGTTGGCGTCCGCGACGTCGGCGAGGTTGCGCGCGGCCTCGATCACGATGCACTGCAGGCCGAGACACAGTCCGAGCAGCGGGATCTTGTTCTCGCGGGCGTACTGGATGGCGCCGACCTTGCCGGAGACGCCGCGGTCGCCGAAGCCGCCGGGGATACAGATCGCGTCGACGTCGGCGAGCTGCTGGGCGGCACCCGCCGGGGTCTTGCAGTCGTCCGAAGTGACCCACTTGATCTTCACGCGCGCCTTGTTGGCGAACCCGCCCGCACGCAACGCCTCGGTGACCGAAAGGTATGCGTCTGGCAGGTCGATGTACTTGCCGACGAGCGCGAGATTGATCTCGTGCTGCGGGTTGTGGACCCGGTCGAGCAGGTCGTCCCAGATCGTCCAGTCCACGTCGCGGAAGGCGAGGTCCAGCTTGCGCACGACGTAGGCATCCAGGCCCTCGGTGTGCAGGACCTTCGGGATGTCGTAGATCGACTTGGCGTCGATGGCCGCGACCACGGCCGCCTCGTCGACGTCGCACATCAGCGAGATCTTGCGCTTGATCGCGGTCGGCACCTCGCGGTCGGCGCGCAGCACGATCGCATCTGGCTGAATACCGATGTTGCGCAGAGCCGCAACCGAATGCTGCGTCGGCTTCGTCTTCAACTCTCCCGACGGCCCGATGTAAGGAAGGAGCGAGATGTGGACGACGAACACATTGTCGCGGCCGACCTCGTGACGGACCTGACGGACGGTCTCCAGGAACGGCAGCGACTCGATGTCGCCGACCGTGCCGCCGACCTCCGTGATCACCACGTCCACGTCGTCCGTGGCCATGCGCCGGATTCGGTGCTTGATCTCGTTGGTGATGTGCGGGATGACCTGCACGGTGTCGCCGAGGTACTCGCCGCGCCGCTCCTTGGCGATCACCGTCGAGTACACCTGGCCGGTGGTGACGTTGGCGGAGCCGTCCAGGTCCACGTCGAGGAAGCGCTCGTAGTGACCGATGTCCAGGTCCGTCTCGGCGCCGTCATTGGTGACGAACACCTCGCCGTGCTGGAACGGGTTCATGGTGCCCGGGTCGACGTTCAGATAAGGGTCGAGCTTCTGCATCGTGACCCGCAGACCCCGCGCCTTGAGCAGTGCGCCCAGACTGGACGCGGTCAGGCCCTTGCCGAGGGAGGAGGCGACACCCCCGGTGACGAAGATGTGCTTGGTCGTCGAAGATTTGGGCGGCATGGCCAAGACGGGGCTCCCGTGGTCGCGGTTCGGAGTGCGGGCCGGCTGCCTGACCCGGGCGTTTCGGGAGGTGCCGCCGCTGCGGTTCGGAGGACCCCTCGCGTCGGTTTCTGCTTCGGGGGCGCCCACCGGTCCACGGGCTACCAGGGTATCAGCGCCCAGGGGAGGCCGCTTCCGGCCACGCTCCGCACACGGGCCGACACGGGGCACAGTGGTGTGCACTCTTCCCACTCATCCGGCGCAATCGCTTTCCAGGGAGGGGCGCACGGATCACCATCGTGCGTCGTATCCTGCTCGGACGATCGCTGCCGAGCCGGGCCGAACAACGGCACCACCCCGCCCGTATTCTCCGGACACAGAGCTCGTCAGTTCGTTTCGCAACGACAATCACTGCGACCATTGACGTCATGCGACGACGTTGTATTGACCCGTTCCCCTGACCGCAAAGAGCAACCGCCCCCTGGGGGGCGACGTGGCCGTTCGACTGGAGATGCACGTGGCCGGGCGCATCGAGGACTACGCACTTATCGGAGACATGCAGACCGCAGCACTGGTCTGCCGGGATGGCACGGTGGACTGGCTGTGCCTGCCCCGCTTCGACTCCCACGCCGTCTTCGCCGGACTGCTCGGCACCGAGGAGCACGGCTTCTGGCGGCTTGGCCCCGCGCACTCGGCGGACGCCGAGCCGCCCAGAGCGGCCCGCCGCACCTATCGCGGCGACTCCCTGATCCTCGAATCCGAGTGGGATACGCCACGTGGAACGGTCCGTGTGACCGATTTCATGCCCCCTCGTGACGGCGCACCCCAGCTGGTGCGGATCGTCGAGGGCGTCTCGGGCCGGGTGCCGATGCGCTCCGCGTTGCGGATGCGTTTCTCGTACGGCCGCGTCGTGCCCTGGGTGCACAAGCACGAGGGGCGGACGGTGGCCGTCGCCGGGCCCGACTCCGTGTGGTTCGACACGACGGCCGAGACCTACGGCAAGGCGCTGACCACGTACGCGGACTTCACGGTGGCGCCGGGTGACCGGATCGCGTTCACCATCTCCTGGCAGCCTTCGCACAAGGAGCCGCCCGCGGAGCCCGAGCCGGAGCAGGCCCTGGAGGCCACCGAGGAGTTCTGGCGCGAGTGGGTCGAGCAGTGCACGTACCACGGGCCCTACCGCGAGGCCGTGGTCCGCTCGCTGATCACCCTGAAGGCGCTGACGTACGCGCCCACCGGCGGCATCGTCGCCGCGCCCACCACCTCGCTGCCGGAGGAGATCGGCGGCGTCCGCAACTGGGACTACCGCTACACCTGGCTGCGCGACGCGGCGATCACCCTCTCCTCGCTGCTGCGCACCGGCTACCGCGAGGAGGCGCGCGCCTGGCGCGAGTGGCTGCTGCGCGCGGTCGCGGGCGACCCGGAGAGCCTGCAGATCATGTACGGCATCGCGGGCGAGCGTGAGCTGGGTGAGGCGGAGCTCGACTGGCTGCCCGGGTACGAGAACTCCGCGCCCGTACGCGTCGGGAACGGCGCCGCGCACCAGCTTCAGCTGGACGTCTACGGCGAGGTCACCGAGGCCCTGCACCTGGCGCACATGACGGGCCTGGCCCGCAACGACTACGCGTCCCTGCTGCAGCTCAAGCTGATCCGCTACCTGGAGAACCACTGGGACGAGCCGGACGAGGGCATCTGGGAGGTCCGCGGTCCACGCCGGCACTTCGTGCACTCCAAGGTGATGGCCTGGGTCGCGGTCGACCGCACCATCAAGCTCATCGAGTCCGGCGACGCGGACGGTCCGCTGGAGAAGTGGCGCGAGCTGCGCGACGACATCCACCGCGATGTGTGTGAGAAGGGCTACGACAAGGAGCGCAACACCTTCACACAGTCGTACGGCTCCAAGGAGCTGGACGCCTCGCTGCTACTGATCCCGCAGATGGGCTTCCTGCCGCCGGACGACAAGCGTGTGATCGGCACGATCGAGGCCATCCAGCAGGAGCTGTCGACCACGGACGGCTTCATCCTGCGCTACCCCACCGCCGGTGAGGACGCGGGCGTGGACGGCCTGGAGGGTGACGAGGGCGCGTTCCTCGCCTGCTCGTTCTGGATGGCGGACGACCTGGCGATGATCGGCCGCGTCGACGAGGCCCGCAAGCTCTTCGAGAAGCTGCTCGCCCTGCGCAACGACCTCGGTCTGCTGGCCGAGGAGTGGGACCCGCGCCTCAAGCGCCAGGTAGGGAACTTCCCGCAGGCGTTCAGCCACGTGCCCCTGATCGACACGGCACTGCGGCTGACGGCCTCGGGGGCGTACGGCGGCTGACGAGCGACTGACGACAAGCCGCCGCCCGGCTACGGCAGGGGTGGCGGCTTCGTCAACTCGTCGTAGACGCTGAGGACTTGGGCTACGGTCTCGTCCTCGCTCGGCCAGGAGGCTGCCTGCAGTGTGCCCTTGTCCTTCAGGACTTCACGCCGCTGCGGATCCTGAAGAAGGCGTACGACGGCGTCGGCGAGCGCTTCCGCGTCCCGGTGCGGTACGAGTTCGGCGGCGTCCCCGACCAGTTCGGGGACGCCTTCCGTATCGGCCGCGACAAGCGGCACGCGCGCGTGAAGAGCCTCCTGGGCGAGTACGGAGCGCGCTTCACCGCCGCCGGGCAGCAGGGCGAGATCGGCTGCCGCCAGCAACTCGCCGACGTCGTCGCGGCGCCCGACGAGACGTACCGGCAGCTCTTCGTCCTCGATACGCCCCTTAAGTTCCGCGCGCAGCGGTCCCTCCCCGGCGATCACGAGCAGTGGTACGGGATCCAGTCGCCGCCAGGCACGCGTGGCGTCCAGCAGCGTGTCGTACCCCCGATGCCGCTCGAGCGAGCCGACAGCCATCAGCAACGGCCGGTCCGTGGCACCGAGTTCGGCTCGCGCCTTGGGACGCAGCCGCTCGAGCTCCTCGCCCACGAAGGCGGGCCGCCGCACTTCCGGCAGCGCGACCGCGGCGAGCCGGGCATCACGCGCCCCGCTGCGTCGGGCCCGCTCCACAAGGTCGGACGAGGCCCCGAGGACCACCGAAGCGGCCTTCGCGACCCGCCGCTCCAGCATCCGCAGCAGATGCGCCCGCGCGCCCTCCTCGTGCGAGCGGTTGTGCCAGGTCACGACGAACGGAACACGCCGCCCACTGAGCGCCATGGCCGCCCTCATCCCGGCATGCAGTCCATGTGCGTGCACGAGATCGGCGTCCGCACAGGCCGCCCGCAGCGCGGCCACGGAAGCCGGGTCACTCCGCCGCGGCACGTGCACATGCCGGGCTCCCGCACCACTGAAGTCATACGCCCGGTCCGCCGCGGCCGGCGCACACACGGTGACCCGCACGCCTCGCGCCACGAGGCCGGACGCCAACGACCGCACATGCGCGCTGCTCCCCGCACTGCCGCCTCCGAGCACCTGCACGGTGCGCAGCGCCGATCGACCATGCGACAACTGGCTGCTCACGGTGGTGCTCACGTGGCCGGGGCTCCTGGTTCAGCGACGGGCGGTCACGAAGAAAGTACAGAGACAACGCTCGCGGGAACGCTCCGCTGGGGTGTATGGCGCGTTCGCCTACACCTAAGGATGCCAGGACATACGGGCGTTCCGGACCACTGGTGGGGCGGTGGGCCCTTGGAGCGGGCGGGAGACGGGACCGCGGCGCGGCGGCCACCCGTCGCCCTAGCCGTCCGCCCGAGCCGTCGCCAGCAGCTCCTCCGCGTGGGCGCGGGCCGTTTCCGAGTCCTCCTGGCCGGCCAGCATGCGGGACAGTTCGCGGACGCGGTCCTCGCCCTCCAGGGCCTTCACTCCGGAGCGGGTGACCGAGCCGTCGTTGGTCTTCTCGACGAGGAGCTGCCGGTCGGCGAAGGCGGCGACCTGGGGCAGGTGGGTGACGACGACGACCTGTGCGGTCTTGGCGAGGCGGGCGAGCCGGCGCCCGATCTCGACCGCGGCCTTGCCGCCGACGCCGGCGTCGACCTCGTCGAAGAGATACGTCGGCACCGGATCCGTACCCGCGAACACGACCTCCACCGCGAGCATCACGCGCGACAGCTCACCACCGGACGCGCCCTTGGCGATCGGCCGCGGTGGCGCCCCCGGATGCGGCGCGAGAAGCAGCTCGACCTCGTCGACACCGGCAGGCCCGTACGCGACCGTACGACCGCCCACCTCCACGCCGTCGGGGTCCTCCGTCTGCCGGATCGCGAAGGACACGCGCGCGTGCGGCATGGCGAGCGAGGCGAGCTCGGCGGTCACGGCGGCGGCGAACCGCTCGGCGGCCTCCGTGCGAGCGTCCGTCAACGCCTGCGCCAACCCTCCCAGTTCGGCCCGCAAAGCGTCCCGCTCGGCCGTCAGCTCACCGATCCGGTCGTCGTCGCCCTCCAGCTCCAGGAGCCGCGCCGCCCCCTGCTCGGCCCAGGCCAGTACGGCGCTCACGTCCTCGCCGTACTTGCGCGTCAACACGGTGAGCGCGGCCCGCCGCTCCTCGACCGCCGCGAGCCGCAGCGGATCGGCGTCCAGGTCGTCGGCGTAACCCGCCAACTCCCCCGCCACATCGCCCAGCAGAATCCCGATTTCCCCGATCCGGTCGGCGAGCGAGGCCAGCGCGGCGTCATGGGAACGTACCGCCTCCAGTGCCCGGTGCGCGCCCGCGACGAGCGTCGTGGCGTCGATGCCCTCGGGATCCTCGGGGTTGCCCGCCAGCGCCGCGTGCGCCGCCGTGGCCGCGGACGCGAGCGCCTCGGCGTGTCCGAGTCGCTCGGCCTCGGCCGCCAGCTCCACGTCCTCGCCGGCCCGCGGCTCCACCGCCGCGATCTCGTCGAGTCCGAAGCGCAGCATGTCGGCCTCCTGGGCACGTTCCCGCGCGCGCGTCGTGATCTCGTCCAGCTCGGCCGAGATGGCACGCAGCCGACGGTAGGCGCTCGCGTACTTGGCGAGCGGCACAGCGACCGCGTCCCCCGCGTACCGGTCGAGCGCCTGCCGCTGCCGGGACAACTTGAGCAGCCCCTGCTGATCACTTTGGCCATGCACGGCCACAAGCTCATCGGCGAGTTCGGCAAGCACCCCCACGGGCACGGAACGCCCGCCCAGATGCGCCCGAGAGCGCCCCTCGGCAGACACGGTACGGCTGATCAGCAGCGCCCCGTCGTCGAGCTCGGCCCCGGCCTCCTCCGCCCGTACGATCGCCGAGGCGCCCTCGGGAACGGCGATGCGCCCCTCCACCACAGCGTTCTTGGCACCGATCCGCACGAGAGCCGCATCCGCACGCCCGCCCAGCAGCAGCCCAAGGCTTGTGACCACCATCGTCTTGCCCGCCCCGGTCTCACCGGTAACAGCGGTGAAGCCGGGCGACAACTCGACAACGGCGTCGTCGATGACTCCGAGCGACCGTATCCGCATCTCCTCCAGCACGGACACGACCTTACGAGGTCAGGAGGCCGGTACGCGACGCCCCCCAGCTTCGTTACCGGAAGGCGCGGTCTTTTGAGGGGCGCGGAGCTGTGACACTGCGGCTCCGCCGCGGGGCGCGACCAGCCACAACGCACCCGCAGCGACCATACGACCCCCGGAACTGGGGGCGCAGCCCCCAGTTCCGGGACGGGGCGGGGCTGGGGAAGGAAAACCCACCCGCCCCAACTCCCCTAGTGCGGCGCCCCCCGCCAACCAGCCACAGGCAACGCGAACTTGGCGACAAGCCGATCCGTGAACGACGCATGGTGCAACCGAGCAAGCCGTACCGGCACAGCCCCCCGCCGAACCTCCACCCGCGCCCCCTCCGGCAACTCAATCGTCCGCCGCCCGTCGCACCACAACACCCCATGCGGAGTGTGCGGCTGAACCTCCACGGCAAGCACGGAATCCGGCGAGGTGACCAACGGCTTGGCAAACAGCGCATGCGCACTGATCGGCACCATGAGCAGCGCTTCGACCTCCGGCCACACCACAGGCCCACCGGCGGAAAACGCATAGGCGGTAGACCCGGTAGGAGTCGCGCAGACTATGCCGTCACACCCGAACCCGGTGACGGGCCGCCCGTCAATCTCGAGAACCACCTCAAGGAGCCGCTCGGCGGAAACCTTCTGCACGGCGGCCTCGTTCAGCGCCCAGTCGGTATGCACGACATCGCCATTGCTGTGCACGACGACGTCGACGGTCATCCGCTCCTCGACCTCGTACGCCCGAGTCACCACCCGGTCGACAACCTTGTCGAGGTCGTCACGCTCGGCCTCCGCGAGGAAGCCGACACGCCCCAGGTTGACGCCGAGCATCGGCACCCCCGAGGCGCGCGCGAACTCGGCGCCACGCAGCAGCGTCCCGTCACCGCCCAGCACGATCAGCAGCTCACACCCGTCGAGGCACTCGGGAGTCGCCTCCTTGACGAGTTCCACCGTCGGCGGCAGCGGCAGATCGGCCGCCTCGGCCTCGAGCACCCGTACACCGAGCCCGGAGCGCAGCAGCCCCTGGACGACGAGTTCGGCACTGCGGATGGCCGCGGGCCGCCCGGTGTGAGCCAGCAGGAAAACAGTACGAACTCGGGTATCGGTCAACGCGGCCCCTCCGCCACTGCACGGTCTACGTCGGCCGGATCCAGTTCGGGTGCACCGGCTCGCAGCCACAGAAAGTACTCGACGTTCCCAGAGGGCCCGGGCAGCGGGCTGGCGGTGACGCCCTTCACCCCGAGCCCCAACCCCCACGCGTGCCGGGCCACCCCGCGCACGGCCTCGGCCCGCAGTTCGAGGCTGCGTACGACACCGCCGCTCCCCAGCCGCTCCTTGCCCACCTCGAACTGCGGCTTGACCATCATCACCAGATCGGCATCGGGCGCCGCGCACCGCACAAGGGCGGGCAGCACCAGTCCGAGCGGGATGAAGGACAAGTCACCGACAATAAGATCCACCGGCTCCCCATCGATCGCCTCCAACGTCAACTCGCGTACGTTCTTACGGTCCTTGACGGTGACCCGTTCATCGCTTTGGAGTGACCATGCCAGCTGCCCGTAGCCGACATCGACGGCGACTACGTGAGCGGCTCCCGCGCGCAGCAGTACGTCGGTGAATCCGCCGGTCGAGGCACCGGCGTCCAGTGCCCGCCGCCCCTCGATCCGCAGGCCGAGCGGCACGAAGACCTTCAGCGCCCCCGCCAGCTTGTGGCCGCCGCGCGACACATAGTCGGGCTCGCTGTCATCACGGGCGACCACGATCGCGGCGGCCGTCTCCACCTGGGTGGCGGGCTTCGTCGCGACGGTCTTGCCGACGGTGACCCGCCCGGCCGCGATCAGCTGGCCGGCGTGCTCCCGCGAACGGGCGAGCTTCCGTCGGACCAGCTCGGCGTCGAGGCGGCGTCGTGCCACTCCTGCCACGTTCGGTTCAGCTCCTGTTGTTCATGCTGTACGGTCCCGGGGCTCTCGGAGGTCCCTCCGGCCCCGGACGGGCGTCGAGCGCGGTGAGCGCGTCGCGCAGCCCCCGGTGCACATCCTCGTACACCTCGATGTGCCCGTCCGCAGCGAGGTGGTCGGCATCGGCCAGCCGGTCCAGCTGAGCGTCCACCTCGGAGTTCCCGGTGAGCGTGCGCGGCACGTTCAGCGGGGCGGGGGCGGCGGGAGCGTATACGGGTCCGGTCTCCGCGCCGGCTACGAGTCCGGCCCCGGTTCCGGCCACCGGTCCGACGTCGAATCCGGCCTCGGGTCCGGCTCCAGATACGGCCCTGGAGTCGCTCTCCGCGCCGACTTCGGGTCCGGTCTCCGCGCCGGCGTCGAGGTCGGCCCCGGATCCGGTCTCCGGGTCGGCCTCGAGTTCGGCCTCGGAACCGGCAGCCGGGCCGGCCTCCGGTTCGGCGGGAAGCTCCCAGTCGTTCATGCCCCGACGCTACCGCGAAGCGCTGGGGTACCGTCGTCCGCGATGGCCACGATTGAGGAGTGCCGCAGCGCGCTCGATAAACTCTCGGACAACATGATGGGCGCGGAAGGCGACGTGCGCAGTGCTGCCGCCCTCGACCGCTCACTGAGCTGCCGTATCACCGACCTCGACATCACCTTCGTAGGGCGTCTCAAGGACGGCCGCATCGAGGTGCTCGACACGGTGCAGGGTCCTCCGCCCGAGAAGGCCCAGATCCGACTCGCGATGAGCGGTGACGATCTGGTCGCCCTGGTGAACGGCGAGCTGCACTTCGCGAAGGCCTGGGGCTCGGGTCGGGTCAGGCTCGAAGCGGGTCTGCGCGACCTGCTCCGGCTCAGAAAGCTGCTCTGACCGGTTCAGGACCTTCAGGAACCCTTCACGACGCTGACGGCAGCGGACGTACGCGCCTTCCGCGCCGCCGGCACCACCAGCGGCGTACCCGTCTCCGGATCGTCGATGACCTGGCAGCGCAGTCCGAAGACCTCCTCGACCAGCTCGGCCGTGACGATGTCCGACGGCGTGCCCTGGGCGATGACGGAGCCCTCGCGCAGGGCGATGAGGTGGGTTGCGTATCGAGCCGCGTGGTTGAGGTCGTGCAGTACGGCGACCAGGGTCCGGCCCTGCTCCTCGTGGAGTTCGGCGCACAGGTCGAGTACGTCGATCTGGTGCTGGATGTCGAGATAGGTGGTCGGCTCGTCGAGCAGCAGCAGCGGGGTCTGCTGGGCTAGCGCCATGGCGATCCAGACACGCTGACGCTGGCCGCCGGAGAGTTCGTCGACATAGCGGTCGGCCAGTTCGGCGACCCCGGTCGAGGCCATCGACTCCCGTACGACCCGCTCGTCCTCGGACGACCACTGCCGCAGCAGCCCCTGGTGCGGATATCGTCCGCGGCCGACCAGGTCGCCGACCGTGATCCCGTCGGGCGCGATCGACGACTGCGGCAGCAGCCCGAGCGTCCTGGCCACCTTCTTCGCGGGCAGCGACTGGATGACCTGCCCGTCGAGCAGCACGCGGCCCTCGCTCGGCTTCAGCATCCGTGACAAGGCGCGCAGCAGGGTGGACTTGCCGCAGGCGTTCGGGCCGACGATGACGGTGAAGGAGTTGTCGGGTATCTCGACCGACAACTGCTCGGCGATGACCCGCTGGTCGTAGGCGAGGGTGACATTCGCGGCGGACAGGCGGTTCGTGGACGGGCCGTTCGCGGACGGGCGGTTCACAGTGCCAGTGCTCCTTTGGGTGTTCGTGTGCGGCCCGCCATCGGCGCCCGTACTCGTCTTGCCGTCGGTGTTCATATCCGGCCCGCCTTGCGCTCGGTGACGAGGAGCCACAGCAGATAGACACCGCCGAGCACTCCGGTCACCACGCCGACGGGCAGCTGGTCGGCGCCGAAGGCCCGTTGCGAGGCCCAGTCGGCGACGACCAACAGGGTGGCACCCATACACATCGCGGGCAGCAGGTTCGGCCCCGGCGAGCGAGTGAGGCGCCGGGCGAGCTGTGGCGCGGTGAGCGCGACGAAGGCGACCGGACCCGCTGCGGCGGTGGCGGCCGCGGTGAGCAGCACGGCGGCCAGCATCAGCAGCATCCGCGTCCGCTCGACCCGCACCCCGAGTGCGTACGCGACGTCGTCCCCCATCTCCAGCATGTACAGACCACGCGCGTTGCCGAGGACGAGGGGTACGAGGACGGCCCACAGCCCGAGCAGCGGCCAGACCTGCTCCCAGTCACGGCCGTTGAGCGAGCCCGTCATCCACACGACCGCACGGGCCGCGTCCACGATGTCGGCCTTGGTGAGCAGATAGCCGTTGACGGCCACGGCCATCGCGGAGACACCGATACCGACCAGGACCAGTCGATAGCCGTGCACACCCCGCTTCCAGGCGAGCACATGGATGGCGAGTCCGGTCACCAGACCGCCGAAGAGCGCCCCGAGGGTGACCTCGGCCGCACTCCCCGAGAACAGCACGATCATGGTGAGCGCGCCGGCCGTCGAGCCCTGCGCGAGACCGAGCACGTCCGGACTGCCCAGCGGATTGCGGGAGATGGCCTGGAAGAGGGCGCCGCCGAGCCCGAGCGAGGCCCCCACCAAGAGGCCGACGAGAACCCGCGGCAGCCGCAGCTCGTTGACGATGAACTCCTGCCCCACGTCGCCGTTGCCGAACAGCGTCTTGAGCACGTCGCCGGCCGGGATCGGGAAGTCGCCCGTGCCGATGAGGACGATGCTCGCGGTGAGCGCGGCCACCAGCAGCAGGACGACAACTGTGAGCGAGCGGACGTCGATACGGACGGACAGCCCGCCGCGGGTACGGACGGGCTGGGCGCGGAAGGGCCGGGCGGAGCCGGCCTGCCTGGTCAGGACCTTCACAGCTGAGCCGTCCTCCGCCGTCGTACGAGAAAGATGAAGACCGGGCCGCCGAGGATCGCGGTGACGATGCCGACCTGGAGCTCGGCAGGCCGCGCGACCATCCGGCCGATCACATCGGCGCCGAGCAGCAGCACCGGCGAGAGCACGGTGGCGTACGGCAGGATCCAGCGCAGATCGGGCCCGGTGAAGGACCGTACGACGTGCGGGACCATCAGCCCGACGAACACGATCGGCCCGCAGGCGGCCGTCGCGGCCCCGCACAGCAGGGTCGCGGCCGCCATGGACAGGGCGCGGGTACGGCCCAGATGCGCGCCGAGCGCACGGGCGGTGTCGTCGCCCATGGCCATGGCGTTCAGCGGCCGGGCGAGAGCCAGCGCCAGGACCGTACCGATCGCGAGGAACGGCAGCACCTGCTCGATGGTCCTGTCGGTGGCCGAGGACAGCGAACCGACCGTCCAGAAGCGCATCTTGCCGAGTGCCGCCTGGTCCATGATCATCACGGCTTGCAGATAGCCGTAGAGCGCGGCGCTGAGCGCGGTACCGGCGAGCGCGAGCCGCACCGGCGTCGCGCCCCGGCTGCCGCCGAGGACGTACACCAGGACCCCGACCATGGCCGCGCCCCCGAACGCGAACCATACATAGCCGCTCAGCGAGGTGACGCCGAAGTAGGTGATGGCCGTGACGACCGCCGCGGACGCGCCCGCGTTGATGCCGAGCAGCCCGGGATCAGCCAGCGGGTTGCGGGTGAGCGCCTGGAGGACGGCCCCGGCGAGGCCGAGCCCGGCGCCGACTAGCAACCCGAGGACGGTACGCGACAGCCGCTCGCTCACCACGACGTCGCCGTACGTGCCCGAGTCGTCGAACAGGCCGTGCCAGACCTGGCTCAGCGACAGGCCTTTCGCGCCGATCGCGATACTCGCCAGAGCGATGAGCACCAGCACGGCCACGGACACGAGGAGCCCTGCAGCCCGTATCGCCTGTCGTTTGGGGGGCGCGGAGGCGGTCTCCGCGTTCGGTTCGGGGGGACTGTCGACCAACACGCAGTTAGGTTAGCCTACCCTCTCCATCTGACCCGATTCGTGCGCCTGCGGGACTCCGTTGGTCCGGCGGACCTGTGCGCTCGGCCGGTCCCGGAGCCGTGGAATTCCGGCGTCCGGGGCCGCCTGCGACTCAAAGTGCTCAAGGTCCCAGCCGTTCAAAGTCCCAGCCGTTCAAAGTCCCAGCCGCGCCAGTGCTTTGCCCCCGTCCAGCCCGCATGTCCCGTCCCCGGCCGCCGTCCAGGCGGCGGCGCACAGCGCCCGCAGCCCGTCGAGCGCGTCGCCCTCGCCCTCCAGCTCCAGCCCCTCATCGCCTGCCTTGGCGGTCCAACCGCCACAGCGGAACGCCTCGCCCACCTCGACGACCTCGGGCTGCCCGGTCAACAGCCCGCGCAGATCGGCGTCCACGTACGTCGGCCGGTGCTCCGGCGAGGCGGCAAGGAGCTGCGCACCGTCCGTCACCCCGGTCAGCACCAACAGGGAGTCCACCTCGCCGTTGAACGCACCCTCGATATCCGTGTCCAGCCGGTCCCCGACGACCAGCGGCCGCACCGCCCCCGTCCGCAGAATCGTCTCCCGGTGCATGGGCGGCAGCGGCTTTCCGGCCACCTGCGGCTCGGCGCCCGTCGCGATGCGTACGACCTCCACGGCCGCCCCATTGCCCGGAGCGATCCCCCGCGCACTGGGGATCGTCAAGTCGGTGTTGGAGGCGAACCACGGCACCCCGCGTGCGATGGCGTAACAGGCCTCCGCGAAGCGCCCCCAGGGCAGCTCCGGCCCGCCGTACCCCTGCACCACCGCCACCGGCTCGTCCTCGGCCGACTCGACCGGAACGAGCCCACGCTCGCGCAGCGCGACCCGCAGTCCGTCGCCGCCGATCACCAACACCCGTGCTCCCGCGGGCACTTGCTCGCTGATCAGCCGGGCCACAGCCTGCGCCGAGGTGATGACGTCCGACTCCTCGGCCGGTGTCCCCAGCTCCGTGAGGTGCGTGGCCACCGTGTCGGGTGTCCGCAACGCGTTGTTCGTGACGTACGCGAGATGCATCCCGCCCGCCCGAGCGGTTCCCAGCGACTCGACGGCGTACGCGATCGCCTCCCCGCCCGCGTACACCACACCATCCAGGTCGAGCAGCGCCGTGTCGTACGCCTCGCTCAGGGGCCGGTCACTCCCCTCGGGCCGCGTCCTCACGGTCTGGCTCATTACGCATCGCTCCTTGTTCGATCCCATTGCCCCGATCATGGCGCATGCCACTGACACTCTTACGATGCACCAATGAACACTGCAGGTCCCGCGGACGTACCGGCCCGCATGGGCCTTGACCTCACCCCGTTCCGGGGCCTGCGCTACGACCCCCACCGGGTCGGCAGCCTGTCCGCCGTGACATCCCCGCCGTATGACGTGGTCGTACGCCCCGACGGGCTGCACCACCTCGAATCGTCCGACCCGCACAACATCGTCCGTCTGATCCTCCCCCAGGCCACCACGCCCGATGCCCGCAACGAGAAGGCGGCGAACACCCTGCAACGCTGGCTAGCCGAGGGCGTGCTGACCGCCGATCCCGAGCCGGGCCTGTACGTCTACGAACAGCGCGCCGGCGACGGCATGCTCCAGCGCGGCCTCATAGGCGCCCTGCGCCTGTCGGAGCCGTCGCAGGGTGTGGTCCTGCCGCACGAGGACGTCATGCCGCATATCGTCGCGGACCGCGCGGACCTGATGCGCGCCACGTCCGCGAACCTCGAACCCCTCCTCCTGACCTACCGCGGCAACGGCTCCGCCGCCGACGCCACCGCCGTCATCGAGCGCACCGCCCAGCATCCGCCGCTCCTGGCCACGACCACGGAGGACGGTTTCCACCACCGCCTGTGGTCGGTGACCGACCCCGAGGACCTGACCGCGATCCAGAAAGACCTGGCCCGCCACCAAGCCCTCATCGCGGACGGCCACCACCGCTGGGCCACGTATCTGCGCCTGCGCGCCGAACACCCCTCCCCCAGCCCCTGGGACTTCGGCCTGGTGCTCCTGGTCGACACCGCGCGCTATCCGCTCCGCGTCCGCGCGATCCACCGGCTCCTGCACCACCTCCCCGTCACGGAGGCCCTGGCCACCCTCGGCGACTCCTTCCGCGTACGCACCGTCCAGGGCCCCCTCTCCGAAGCCCTGGAGACCCTCTCTGCAGCGGCAGCCGAGGGAAATGCCTTCCTCCTTGCGGGCGATGGCGCCTTCCACCTGGTCGATCGCCCCTCCCCGGACCTTCTCGCCCGTACGATCCCGGCCGACCGTCCGGAGGCCTGGCGGACCCTCGACGCAACGGTTCTGCACGCCGCGCTCCTCGACCACATCTGGCGCATCCCGGACGTCCCGGAGCACATCGCGTACATCCACGACACTGCCGCCACGGTCGCCAAGGCCGAACTCGACGGTGCCACGGCCGTCCTGATGCACCCGGTCCGCGAGGAGGTCGTACGCGAACTGGCGAGCCAGGGTGTCACGATGCCCCGCAAGTCGACGTCGTTCGGCCCGAAGCCGGCATCGGGCCTGGTACTGCGCGCACTGGAGCGCTGATACGCGAATGGGCGGGCCCCGTCCGGGGCCCGCCCATGTGCGCGCACGTCGCGTACGCCTCCTGTGTCGGCGTCAGTCGTCCAGGTCGTCCAGGTCGTCCACGTCGCTCTTGTCGTCGGGAGCGTCCTTGTCCGCGGCGTCGTTCACGACCGGCTCGGGCGCCGGGGCGTCGAAGGTAGCTGCGGCTTCCACGGCCTCGGCCTCGGGACCGCCGCTGCTCTCGTCGAGGACATCCTCGACCAGGGCGTCCACGAACTCGACGCCGTCCATCTCGGCGAGCCGGTCCGAGGCGTCCGTGCTGCCGTCCTTGTCGGACTCGACGGCCTTCGCGAACCACTCGCGCGCCTCGTCCTCACGACCGGCCGCGAGCAGCGCGTCGGCGTACGCATAGCGCAGCCGTGCCGTCCAGGGCTGAACCGAGTTCGAGGCCAGCTCGGGGCTCTGCAGCGTCACGATGGCCGCATCGATCTGCCCCATGTCGCGCCGTGCCCCGGCCGCCACGAGCCGCATCTCTACCTGCCCCGCCTTGTCGAGCTTGTGCACCTCGGGCGCCCCGGCCATCTCCATGGCCTTCTCGGGCCGCCCCAGACCCCGCTCGCAGTCCGCCATGACAGGCCACAGGTCCACGTTCCCGGTCATCCGCCGCGCGGCACGGAACTCGGCGAGCGCCTCGCTGTACTTCTGATTCGCGTACGCCGCGAAGCCGGCCGCCTCGCGCACGGCAGCCACGCGCGACGCCAGCCGCAGCGCGACCCTCGAGTAGCCGTAGGCCCCCTCGGGGTCCTCGTCGATGAGCCTGGCCACCATCACCAGGTTCTTGGCGACATCCTCGGCAAGCCCCTTCGGCAGACTCTGCAACTCCTGCCGTACGTCCTTGTCGATCTCCTCGCCGGTGACGTCCTCAGGGATAGGCAGCCGTTTGATCGGTTCGCGATCCCGCTCCCGCTCCTCACGGAAGCGCCCGCCACCACGCCGGTCGTCGTCCCGCCCCCGGAAACCGCCGGGCCGCCCACGGCCGTCCTCACGCCGCGGCCCACGACCGCCACGCTCGTCCCGCCCACGCTCATCCCGCCCACGGAAGCCACCCCGGCTGTCGTCCCGCCGGAAGCCACCGCGCTCCCCACGGTCACCGTCCCGTCGGTCGTCACGGCGCCCATAACCGGCACGGTCACCCTGCCGCTGCTCATCACGCCGGTCGTCCCGACGATCATCCCGGCGATCGTCACGCCGGAAGCCACCACGATCGTCGCCTCGACGTTCATCCCGACGGGGCCCACCACGCTCATCGCCCTGCCGGTCATCGCGCCGGAAAGCCGGACGGTCCTCCGACCGCCGGACCCCGCCACGATCACGATCATCGCCCCGCCGCTCATCGCGACGGAAACCTCCGCCACGGTTCTCATCCCGACGGAAACCACCGCGCTCGCCACGGTCATCACCACGGCGATCATCCCGCCGGAAGGCCGGCCGGTCACCGCCACCGCTGCTGTCACGCCGGAACGCCGGGCGGTCGCCACCACCACGACTGTCATCGCGCCGGAAACCACCACGGTCGCCACCACCACGACTGTCATCGCGCCGGAAACCACCACGGTCGCCGCCACCACGACTTTCATCCCGACGGAAACCACCACGGTCACCGCCACCACGATCGTCGCGACGGAACCCCCCGCGCTCATCATCGCGACGGTCGTCACGACGGTACGGTGGCCGATCGCCGTCACGCCGAGGCCCACCACGGTTGTCATCCCGCCGGAACCCACCACGATCGCGGTCACGGTCACCGGCACCGCGGCCGTCATCACGACGGTCATCGCGCCGCGGCCCACCTGAACGATCGTCACGACGGAACGCCGGACGGTCACCACGATCCCGGTCGTCGCGCCCACGGAAGCCGCCACCGCCGCGGTTGTCATCGCGACGGAAGCCACCGCGCTCGCGGTCACGGTCATCACCACGGCGGTCGTCCCGCCGGAAGGCCGGCCGGTCACCGCCACCGCTGCTGTCACGGCGGACCGCCGGCCGGTCGCCCTCACGCCGAGGCCCACCACGACTGTCATCCCGACGGAACCCACCACGATCACCACGGTCACCGCCACCACGGCTGTCATCACGGCGGTCGTCGCGCCGACCGTAGCCACCACGGTCGTTGTCGCGTCGCGGCCCCCCGCGGGAGCCGCCGCGGTCACCACTGTCCCGGCGGCGCTGATCGCGCTCCGGTCGCTCGTCGGGAGAGTTGGTGGACATGGTGACTCCTGTCATAGGTACCGCAAGTCATTCTCGCGCAGTCGAGTACCCTGCGCGCTTCCGAAAACAAAAAAGGACCTCTGGTCCCAGCAAGTCGCTGGGACCAGAGGTCCTCCAAAGATTGTTCGGCGGCGTCCTACTCTCCCACAGGGTCCCCCCTGCAGTACCATCGGCGCTGTAAGGCTTAGCTTCCGGGTTCGAAATGTAACCGGGCGTTTCCCTCACGCTATGGCCACCGAAACCCTAATGGTTTCGAGCGAACAAGCACACTCTTCAGTTAAATGTTCCGCTCAAAGCCGACAACGGTTCGTTGTCTCAGAACCAACACAGTGGACGCGAGCATCTGGGGACAAGCCCTCGGCCTATTAGTACCAGTCACCTCCAGCGGTTACCCGCCTTCCAGATCTGGCCTATCAACCCAGTAGTCTCCTGGGAG
>NZ_JBIAHS010000004.1:0-599244 GCF_042870755.1 Streptomyces sp. NPDC006365 | reverse complement strand
CTCAGGCCGGCTACCCGTCGTCGCCTTGGTGAGCCATTACCTCACCAACAAGCTGATAGGCCGCGGGCTCATCCTTCACCGCCGGAGCTTTCAACCTCCACTCAGGAGAGTGGAAGTATTATCCGGTATTAGACCCCGTTTCCAGGGCTTGTCCCAGAGTGAAGGGCAGATTGCCCACGTGTTACTCACCCGTTCGCCACTAATCCCCACCGAAGTGGTTCATCGTTCGACTTGCATGTGTTAAGCACGCCGCCAGCGTTCGTCCTGAGCCAGGATCAAACTCTCCGTGAATGTATTCCCGTAATCGGGACGACACCACGAGAGCGGAACCCCCCGCGGAATGAACGGGAGGTTCACAGCGTCCTCGCTGTGTATTCTTCAAAGGAACCTCGTTCCCGACCGAATGGCCGGAGACGGGGTATCAACATATCTGGCGTTGATTTTTGGCACGCTGTTGAGTTCTCAAGGAACGGACGCTTCCTTTGTACTCACCCTCGCGGGCTTTCCTCCGGGCTTCCCTTCGGTCTTGCGTTTCCGACTTTACCAGACTCTTTCGTGTCCGATTCCCCGTCGGAGGGGTCTCGCTTTCCGGCTTTTCGGCCTTCCAGCGACGTTGACTGTAGCAGATCCTTTCGGGCCTGAACCCCAGTCAACTGGTTTTGTCCTCACGACTGTTGGGCCGTTCCGACGTTCCAAACGTTAGCGGATGCTGTCGGCAGTTCCTAATCGGGCTGCCTGACCCCAGGGGAATTCAATTCGGGCATGCCGAAATTGACCCCGTAGGGAGATCGCACTAGTGGTTTGATGTGCCGCTTCTGCGGCGGGAGTTGTTGCCGCAGAACCGTTACGGCCCCGTGGCAACTCGAAGAACCTTACGGATCCACGAGGGGGTTGTCAAGCTTCCCCTAAGCGACAGCTCGGCAAACCTCGGGGGTGCCGTCAGTCCAGGTCGGTGAGCCGGCCGCCGGCGTCCGGCTGGGCGTGCTCCACGCGTCGGAGGAGGCGGGTCAGAACGTCGCCGAGGACGCCGCGTTCCTCCTGGGAGAGGTCCTGGAGCAGGTCCTCCTCGAAGACGCTGGCCAGGCGCATGGCTGCCAGCCACTTCTCGCGGCCCTCGGTGGTGAGCTCGACGATGACGCGTACGCGGTTGGACTCGTCGCGCTCTCGCGTGACCAGGCCCTCCGCCACCATGCGGTCGATCCGGTGAGTCATCGCGGCCGGGGTCAGGCCGAGGCGCTTGGCGAGGTTGCTCGGGCCCATGCGGTAGGGGGCGCCGGAGAGGACGAGGGCCTTGAGGACCTCCCACTCGGCGTTGCTGATGCCGAGGGTGGCGGTCTGGCGGCCGTAGGCGACGTTCATACGGCGGTTGAGGCGGCCGAGGGCCGAGACGATCTTCTCCACCTGGGGGTCGAGGTCCTGGAACTCGCGCTGGTACGCGGCGATCTGCTCTTCGAGTGTCGGCTCGCCGGCGCCGGGGGTGTCGCCCATGGGCCGAAAGTATGGCATGTGCTCGCTTGGTGTCTAAGTCCTTCAGTGTGTAGAGTTCAGTGTCTAAGTTTAGCTTTGAAGTCTTCACTTCTAAGTTTCGCGAACCACTGAAGCAGGTGAAAGTGACCAGGGCGAAGGGCGCAGCGATGCGTCGGATCCATGCGGGCAACGCACTCGGCGCGTTCGGGCTCGGCTTCACCGTCCCGTATCTGTACGTCTACGTGGCTCAGGTGCGGGAGCTCGGTGCTGTGACGGCGGGGCTTGTGCTTGCTGTCTTCGCGGTGGCCGCGCTGCTTGTGCTGCCGTTTGCCGGGCGGGCCATCGTCAGGCGTGGTGCGCTGCCGGTGCTGCTTGTCGCCCTGGTCACTGCCGCGTTGGGTGCGCTGAGTCTGGGGCTTGCGAGTAGCGGGGTGACCGTGTTGCCGGCCGCGGGGGTGCTCGGGGCGGGGCAGGCCGTGATGCAGCCGGCGCTTGCGACGATGATCGTGGATTGTTCGACTGCCGGGACTCGGTCGCGAGCCTTCGCCATGCAGTTCTTTCTGCAGAATCTCGGGCTGGGGGTCGGTGGGCTCATTGGTGGGCATCTCGTCGATGCCACGCGGCCGGGTTCCTTCACGTTGTTGTTCACGGTCGAGGCGGCGATGTTTCTGCTGCTGGTCGTGATCATGGCGACCATACGGATGCCGGATGCGCCGCGGCTCGGGAGCAGGGCGTCGCGGGCCAAGGGGGGCTGGAAAGAGCTTCTCGGTAATCGGGCCATGGTGCAGTTGTGTGTGCTGGGGTTTGTGCTGTTCTTCGCCTGTTATGGGCAGTTCGAGTCGGGGCTGAGTGCGTACGGTGTCGAGGCGGCGGGGATTTCGACTTCCACGCTGGGCACGGCGCTTGCCGCCAACACGGCGGTGATCGTGGTCGCGCAGTTCGTGGTGCTGAGGTTCGTGGAGCGGCGTCGGCGGTCCCGGGTGATCGCGGCTGTTGGGCTGATCTGGGCCGTCGCGTGGGGCGTGGCCGGGTATGCGGGGCTCGGGGACGGGAGCCAGGCCATGGCCACGGCCGCGTTCATCTCGACGTACGCGCTCTTCGGGCTCGGTGAGGCGATGCTGTCGCCGACCGTGGCGCCGTTGGTCGCCGATCTGGCGCCGACGGGGATGGCGGGGCAGTACAACTCGGCGTTCGCGCTGGTGAAGCAGCTTGCACTGGCGGTCGGTCCTGCGGTGGGCGGGCCGATGGGGGCGGCGCTGCACGGGCCGTACGTCGTGACGTTCCTGCTGTTCTCGCTGGGCATCACGTTCCTGGCCGTACGGCTGGGGCGGCAGCTCACGCCCGTACAGAATCAGCCGTCGATGGCGAGGAGCCGGGTCGTCGCGCGGAGTGCGGGGCCCTCGGAGGCGGTATCGGCGAAGGTCTGAAGCCGTGGAGAGGCGGCCGTCACCTTGGGGTGACGGCCGCCTCTTTGTGTCAGCGGAGGGCTGTGACCAGGGTCGAGGTGAAGGAGAGCGTCGCTGTGCCGTCGGGGGCGGTATGGGCCTTGAGGAGGTCGTGGACCGTGCGGCCCGCGCTGGTGAGGGCTTCCTGGCCGCCTGTTTCAATGATCGTCTGGCCCCAGGGGACAGCGGAGAGGTGGCTGGCGGCGAAGTCTGCCAGCGGGGGTAGCGCGATGCCGAAGGTGACCTCGCGGTCTGTGACCTCCTGGAAGCCTGCTCGGCGCAGGGCGGTCGTGAGGCGTTCGGCGGGAACGAAGGCGGCCGTGAAGTTTGCGGCGGCTTCCGGGCCGCCGTGTTCTGCGATGGCGCGGTGCTGGGCGGTGAAGTACGGGGACTTGTCGAGAGATGCCCACATGGTGGCGGCGAAGCGGCCTCCAGGACGCGTCACGCGCGCCGTCTCGGTGAGCGCCGCGTCCAGGTCGGGGAGGAACTGGACGCCCTGCTGGCAGACGACCGCGTCGAAGGTGTCTTCTGCGTACGGGAGTTGGTCGGCGGGGGCCGCGGTGAACTCGATGTCTGGGTACATGCGCGGGTGGTGTGCTTCGGCCACCTTGAGCATGCCTTCGTTCGGGTCGGCGCCGTAGACCCGGCCCGCGGGACCGACCCGGGCGGCCGCCACCCGCGCCGCGAATCCGGTGCCGCATGCGAGGTCGAGCACCGTGGCTCCGGGGAACAGGTCGACGGCGTCCACGACCGCCTCGACGAAGGGCGCCATGATCGGCGCGACGTACCGCTCGTAACGCTCGGGAGCACTGCCTGTGAGCTGGAAGCCCGATTCCGTTTGCTCTGCCATGGGGGAGCTACTAGCACCGTGTGCGGCGATCGGCCAGATGGCGCGCGGCCTCGGATCTATGTGACACGCGGAAGTGCGAACTCGCACCACACCGACTTGCCGCCGCCGGGCGTGCGGCGTGAGCCCCAGTTGGAGGCGATGGTGGCGACGATCGCGATGCCGCGGCCGGCCTCGTCGGCGGGTTCGGCGCGGCGGCGGCGTGGGAGGTGGTCGTCGCCATCGGTCACTTCGACGATCAGGCGGCGGTCCGTGCGGCGCAGACGCAGGCGCATGGGCGGGGTGCCGTGCTGGAGGGAGTTGGCGACGAGTTCGCTGGCGGCGAGGACGCCGAGGTCGTGCAGGTCCGTGGGGAAGCGCCAGCTCGTCAGGACGCCGGAGGCGAAGGCCCGCGCGCGTGGGGCCGCTTCCACGCCGCCGAGCAGCTCCAGGGCGGCGTTTCGGAAGAGCTCGCCGTCGGAGCCCGTACGGGACGGGTGCTGGAGTACCAGGACCGCCACGTCGTCGTCGTGGTCCGCCGTCATGCCCGCCGAGCGGACGAGGCGGTCGCAGATCACCTGGGGTGTGCCCGTGGCGCCCGCGAGGGCTTCCTCCAGGGCGTCGATGCCCTCGTCGAGGTCCTTGTCGCGGCGTTCGACCAGGCCGTCCGTGTAGAGCACGGCGGTGGAGCCGGGGCCGAGCGGGATCGAACCGGAGGCGTGCATCCAGCCGCCCGTGCCGAGGGGCGGGCCGATGGGTTCCTCAGCGCGCAGAACGGTGCCGCTGTCGTCGCGTACGAGGATCGGGAGGTGGCCGGCGGATGCGTATACGAGGCGGCCCTCGTTGGGGTCGTGGACGGCGTACGCGCAGGTGGCGATCTGGTTGGCGTCGATCTCCGTGGCCAGGCCGTCGAGGAGCTGAAGGACCTCGTGCGGGGGCAGGTCGAGGCGGGCGTACGCGCGGACGGCGGTGCGGAGTTGGCCCATGACGGCTGCCGCGCGTACGCCTCTGCCCATGACGTCGCCGATGACCAGGGCCGTACGGCCGCCGCCGAGGGTGATCACGTCGTACCAGTCGCCGCCGACCGCGGCCTCCGTGCCGCCGGGGTGGTAGACCGCGGCGACGCGGAGGTCGTCGGGTTCCTCCAGGTCCTGGGGCAGCAGGGAGCGCTGGAGGGTGACCGCGGTCTCGCGCAGCTCGCGCTCGCTGGCGCGCAGGCGGTCGGCGGCCACGGCCTGGTCGGTGACGTCTGCGGCGAAGATCAGTACGCCACCCCCTTCGGGGGTGGCCGAGATGTCGACGGGGGTGCACGTGAACGTGTACGAGCGGCCGCTGGGGACCTTGCGGGACAGGACCGTACGCGGCTTGGAGCTGCGCAGGACCTGGTCGAGGAGGGACAGCAGGCCGATCTCCTCCAGCTCGGGCAGCGCCTCACGCGCGGGTTCGCCGACCGGACGCACGCCGAAGGCCTCTGCGTAGGCGTCGTTGACGTACGCGAGGCGGTGCTCCGGGCCGTGTACGAGGGCTACGAGGGCGGGGATGCGGTCGAGGACCTCTCGGACCGGTAGTTCGTCCACAGCGGGGATCTGTGGGGTTTCGTCGTCGCCGACGTCATCGGTGTCGGCGGCTTCGCCGGCGGTTCGCCGCTCGGCGCGGGCCGCGGGCACGGAGCCGCTCTCCGAGGGGAGCGCGTTCGACGAACTGCCGGTCCGCGCCTGAGCGCGGCGCTGCGTTCCGGGGAGCCGGGCGCTCCAGCGCGTGAAGTTCACTGTGGGACGGCCTCGTGAGATTGAAGGGCGAGCGGTCGGCCCGCCCATGGTCGTGGACCAGTGTGTCCGACCGGACCGACATCCGTCAGACGCCGGTCCCTGAGGTGGAGTTCCTGAGTCCGGTCAGGACGACCCCTTCGGGTCCTCTGGAGGCTTTCCACCGGCCGCGAGTTCGAACTCCGCACGGGGATGTTCGAGCGAACCGAGGGAGACGATCTCCCTCTTGAAGAGCCCCGCCAGCGTCCACTCGGCCATCACCCGGGCCTTGCGGTTGAAGGTCGGAACCCTGCTCAGGTGGTACGTGCGGTGCATGAACCAGGCGGAGTAGCCCTTCAACTTGCGCCCGTAGACGTGTGCGACGCCTTTGTGCAGTCCCAGGGAGGCCACCGAGCCGGCGTACGCATGGGAGTACGTCTCCAGGGGCTCGCCGCGCAGGGAGTGGACGATGTTGTCGCCGAGGGTCCTGGCCTGGCGCACCGCGTGCTGGGCGTTGGGGGCGGTCTCCGTGCCGGGCTCCTTGGAGGTGACGTCGGGGACGGCGGCGGCGTCTCCCGCGGCCCACGCGTGCGTGACGCCCTCGACGGTCAGCTCGGCGGTGCACTTGAGGCGTCCGCGCTCGTTCAGCGGCAGATCGGTGGCGGCCAGGATCGGGTGCGGTTTCACACCGGCGGTCCATACGACCGTACGCGTCGGGAAGCGCGCGCCGTCACTCAGTACGGCGACCCGGTCCACACACGACTCGAGGCGGGTCTCCAGGCGTACGTCGATGTTGCGGCGGCGCAGTTCGGTGACGGTGTACTTGCCCATCTCCTCGCCGACCTCGGGCAGGATGCGGTTCGAGGCCTCGACGAGGATCCACTTCATGTCCTCGGGCTTGACGTTGTGGTAGTAGCGCGCGGTGTAGCGGGCCATGTCCTCGAGTTCGCCGAGGGCCTCCACGCCGGCGAAACCGCCCCCGACGAAGACGAAGGTCAGGGCCGCGTCGCGGATCGCGGGGTCGCGGGTCGAGGAGGCGATGTCCATCTGCTCGATGACGTGGTTGCGCAGGCCGATGGCCTCTTCGACGGTCTTGAAGCCGATGCCGTGGTCGGCGAGGCCCGGGATGGGGAGGACGCGTGAGACGGACCCCGGCGCGAGGACGAGCTGGTCGTAGGAGATCTGTTCCGGCTCCGCGCCCTCTTCCAGGGTGGCGAGTGTGGTGAGGGTCGCGGTGCGCTTGGCGTGGTCGATGGACTGGGCCTCGCCGATGACGATCTTGCACTGGTCGAGAACACGGCGCAGCGGCACGACGACGTGGCGGGGCGAGATGTTTCCCGCGGCGGCCTCGGGGAGGAACGGCTGATAGGTCATATAGGGGTCTGGCGTGACCACGACAATTTCTACGTCGCCGCGTTTGAGCTCCGCCTTCAGCTTCCGCTGGAGTCGCAGAGCGGTGTACATCCCGACGTAACCGCCGCCGACGATGAGAATGCGCGCACCGTTCGGGCGTTCGGGGGTCGTCCCCCGGGAGATCGCAGTGTTCACCCACCCATGACGCAACGCGCTCTTGATTTTGTCCACAGCCCCGACAATTTGTGTGACCCGCCGCCTGAGACGCGCAGAGTTGGCCGATTTGCCGGAGTGGGCGGAAGATGTGCAGGTCAGATGGGGTGGACAGGATGAGGGTAGGTGTCTTAATCGGGACGTATGCGGTCCGTAGTCCGATCGGGGGGCGCACTGTGCGGAACCTGCCCCTTCTGAATTGACCCTTACTCAACTATGTTCGTGTGTCATCGGGGTGTAGGGGGAAGCACTCGGCGGGTCCGCACGACTGGTACGACGGGTACCACGGGTCGTGGGGCCGATGCCTGTTCCGCTCGCTCCGGCTTGTCAATGGCGGGGAGAGTCTCCGGGGGGGAGACGTCATTACCGGGGGAACACATATGCATGTTCAAGAAACTCATTGGTCATCCGCGTCTGCCATCGCAGGCGGCGGCGCGGTCGGTGCGGCGATGGGGAACGGACGCGGTGCGGGGGACGCATCGCGGACGACACCGCTGCGCGTGGATGCACAGCGCAATCTGGAGCACGTACTGCGCGCGGCGCGCGAAGTCTTCGGCGAGCTGGGATACGGCGCGCCGATGGAGGACGTGGCACGGCGCGCACGGGTCGGCGTGGGCACGGTGTACCGGCGCTTCCCGAGCAAGGACGTCCTGGTCCGGCGGATCGCCGAGGAGGAGACCTCCCGGCTGACCGACCAGGCCCGGGCGGCGCTCGGCCAGGAGGACGAGCCGTGGTCGGCGCTCTCGCGCTTTCTGCGGACCTCTGTGGCTTCGGGTGCGGGGCGGTTGTTGCCTCCGCAGGTGTTGCGGGTGGGCGTCGTGGAGGACGGTGCGGTTCTCGACGAGGCGCTGGTGCCGCAGCAGCGGGCGCAGTCGGTGTCCGGCTTCGGATCCGGCAACGGCTCCGGCCTCGGATCCGGCTCCGGTGAGCTGCGGCTCGTGGAGCAGCGGTCGGGGTCCGACGAGGAGGCCGCTGCGGCGGACGACGACGCGGGGGCCGCTCAGCTGCTCGAGGTCGTGGGGCGGCTTGTGGAGCGGGCTCGGGCGGCGGGTGAGCTGCGGACGGACGTGACCGTGTCGGACGTGCTGCTGGTGATCGCCACGGCGGCGCCGTCGCTGCCGGATGCGGCGCAGCAGGCTGCGGCTTCGGCGCGGTTGCTGGACATTTTGCTGGAGGGGCTGCGGTCGCGTCCCGCGTAGGGCACGGGGCGGGCGTGTTGCGCGTTCGGCCACTTCGCTGAGGCCCGTACGGGGGAAGGGGGTTGACCTCTTCCCCCGTACGGGTGCGCGTGCGTGCTTCGCGTGTGTGGGCGGGATGCCGGTAGGGGGCTGCTGGGCGGGGTTTCATTTTCCCCAAGCCCGCCCCTTCCCGAAGACAAGGGGCTCCGCCCCTTCGACCCCGCCAGGAGCTCCGCCCCTGGACCCCGCTGGGGCTGCGCCCCAGACCCCCATCGGCCTGACGGCCTCGTCCTCAAACGCCGGACGGGCTGTTTGATGCGGGCCTGCGTTGGAAAGTTCCCGCCTGGGCAGCGGAACTCCGGCGTGGAGTCAGAGCCACTCCGGCGTTTGAGGAGCTACCCCTGCCGAGCCGCCGCCCCCGCCCCCAACGCACCCCGCTCCGGCGCGATCCCCCCAGGCACCGCCCGCTGTCGCGCAGGCGTCCCGGTCCAGCACGTGCCCCTGCGGTCCAGCAAGCGGCCGAGCCATAGCTCCAGGGAGACGAGGTCTGCCAGGCCCTCCAGGGGCAGGGGTTCGCCTTCCGCCGCCGCTCGGAGGGCCTTGCGGACGACCCTGGCCTCTATCAGGCCTGCCTGGGCCAGGAGCGGGGTGTCGAAGAGGGTTACCAGGGTGTCCGCGGCGGCGCGCAGGCCGGTGCGGGCGGCGGCTGCCGAGGTGGCGTGGGACGGGGCGCCCCAGCCGGGTGGGAGGTCGGCTACGCCGGCGCCTTCCAGGACCGTACGGAGTATGGCGGCTCGGGCGCCGGGCTGGACTCGGAGGGCCTCGGGGAGGGCTCGGCAGGCGCGTACGACCTGGTTGTCGAGGAAGGGGGCGTGCAGGCGCTGGAAGCGGATCTCGGCGGCCTGTTCCAGGATGCGGAGGTCGGCGGCGTGCCGGGCGAGGGCGGCGCGGGCTCGGAAGTCGCCGGGGCGCTGGCCGGGGCCGACACTCGCCCGGGACGTCGCGCCCGTCAGGCGAACCGATACTTCAGCCAGCGCCTCGCCGGTGAGCCAGCGCGCAGCGGGGCCCGGTCTGGCCCAGGTGAGCGCGGCGAGGGACGCCCCCACGGCACCTCCGGGCTCGTCGAAGCGCCTGTGCAGCAGCCGGTCGGCGAGACCCTGTATGCCGACGAGATAGGGCGTACGGGCGAGCTTGCGCGCCGCACCGTACACGCGCGCGGGGACCAGGACCGAGCCGTCCGCCTTCGCCAACGCGGCGACGGGGCGCACCAGATGACGTCGTTTGCGGTCCATCAGCAGGTCGGCCAGGCGCGCCGGGTGCGCGTCCAGAACCTGCCGGGCGCCGTACCCCGTGAAGTGGTCCGCGCTGCCCGCGGCGAGCCGCGCCCGATGGCAGGCGGCGGTCACGAGGGAGGGGCCCGGCTCGTCCGTCAGCGGGCCTTCCAACTCGGCGTAGGGGAGGACCTCTTCGCCGCCGGCGACCACTACGTGGTGCAGCCGGGGATTGGCTGCCAGCGTCCCGGCGCGCTCCAGTTCGGCCTCGCGGCCCTTCACGGCGAGGTCGTTGAAGGTGACCGCGAGGAGGCGCTCGCCGGCGCCGGTGCCGTGCCCCAGGACGGTGCCCGGCATTCCGGGGAGGCCGGCGGCAAGGAGGGCGAGAGTGCCCGAAGCGGGGCCTCCGGAAAGGTCGGCTCCTATGCCGGGTACGGGCATGCCTCGCGCCGCACGCCGCTCGGCGGGCCCCATGCCGGGCACGGGACCGGGGTCCACATCGGCGCCGGGGACATGGCGGGGAGCGGCGAGACGGGCGCGTACGGACTCCACCAGGGCGTCGCGTACGGCGTCCACCGCGCTGTCGGGGTCGACGGTGGCGGCCGCGACGGCGAGGGAGGCGACCGGTTCGTAACCGGCGATCTCGCGTGCGCCGGCGCGCAGGATCAGCGCGTGCCCCGGCGGAATGCGCTGCACGCCCAGGTAGGGCGTGGAGTTGTGCAGGGCGGCGGGTACGTCGGGGGCGGCGAGGATGGCTGCGAGGTGTCCGAAGTCGAGGTTGGCCTCGATGAGGTCGGCGAGGGGGAGCGCGGCCGTGGCGTACGCCGTGCCGCCCGACCAGGGGGTGTAGAACACCGGCCGTGCGCCCGCCAGATCGCCGCACACCATCACCCGGCGGCCCACCTGGACGACGGCGGTGTAGCTGCCGGACCAGGCCGTCAGATGGCGAAGTGCCCCTCCGCGCGCGGCGACCAGGCCCACCCGCAGCTGTTCGTCGGAGGCGCCGCAGGTGCCGAGCACGGCGATCCGGTTCTGTGCGTCGGCCTTCACGACGCGCACCTCGTCGGGGCGCCAGTCGCCGACCGCCCAGAGCGGATCGGGGTCGCCCCACAGGAGTTGGGACCCCACCGGGTGCACCGTCTCGCCATCGCTGCCGGTGGCCCCCGCCGAGCCGATCTCAGGAGCCGCAGTGGCGGTACTGCTCCACCCCACCAACCACCGCATCGCCGCCTCCACAGGCTGTGGACAACCAGTGCACCGTACGAACTGGGCACCATGCTGCCACGAAGAGAGCGCGCCGGTGGGTCCTGCCGTCGCTAGTGCACCCCAGAGTGCGCCCCTGAGGAGATGCCCGCTATGGAGCGAACGCACGCACGGAGCACGGAGATTACGACGCGAATGCGCCCCCGGTTCGCTCCCCCACGACACCCAACGCGCCGTCAAGTGCCATGGTAGGAGGGACTTTCGAGCTCAGAAGGCAGGGGCGAAAATCAGCCAAATCGGCGATGGGTGCACGGGCGTGCACACGCTCCGTACAGGCCCTGCGCAACGCACGATCCGGGAGGCGCAGTTCGCCTCCCGGACCGGTCCGCCGCCCGCGGGGATATGAGACGGCGGTGTCCCCCAGCCCGCTGGATCCAGTACAGCGGGCCGACCCACGCAGGATCCATGGAAGCGATTCGACGGTGGCCGGAGAAGAGCGCACGGCCGGGCGCACAGCCACACACCGGGAGCACACCACAACGCTGCGTACTTCCCAGCGGACCACAATCTCGCCATCCGGAACTATGCCTCTTAACGCATGGGATGCGGCGAACTACGCTGGGTTTACGAATGCCGCGTGGTTATGCCAACGCGGCAGCCGTCTGTGTCGAGGGGTGGCGCATGTCCAGGGAGCAACGCGGGCCGAACGAAAAACTCGGCGCCGTTCTCGCCCTCGCGGGAATCAGCAACGCAGGCCTCGCCCGTCGCGTCAACGATCTTGGCGCACAGCGCGGACTGACTCTTCGCTATGACAAGACCTCGGTGGCGAGATGGGTGTCGAAGGGCATGGTGCCGCAGGGTGCGGCCCCGCACCTCATCGCCGCGGCCATCGGCCAGAAGCTCGGCCGCCCCGTACCGCTCCACGAGATCGGTCTGGCGGACGCGGATCCCGCCCCCGAAGTGGGCCTCGCCTTCCCCCGTGACGTAGGACAGGCCGTGCGGGCCGCGACGGACCTGTACCGCCTCGACCTCGCCGGGCGCAAAGCCGGCTCCGGAGGCATCTGGCAGTCGCTGGCCGGTTCGTTCGCGGTGAGCGCGTACGCGACTCCCGCCTCCCGGTGGCTGATAACCCCGGCCGACAGTTCGGTGGCCCGCGACGCGAGCCCTGTGGACGGCTCCGGAGCACCGCTGAAAGTCGGCCACAGCGACGTACAGAAGCTGCGTGAGGCCGCCGAGGACGCCAGGCGCTGGGACTCCAAGTACGGAGGCGGCGACTGGCGTTCGTCCATGGTGCCCGAGTGCCTACGAGTGGAGGCGGCGCCGCTGCTGCTCGGCGCGTACTCGGACGAGGTGGGCCGGGCGTTGTTCGGCGCCTCTGCCGAACTGACCCGCCTTGCCGGGTGGATGGCCTTCGACACCGGCCAGCAGGAGGCCGCACAGCGGTACTACATCCAGGCGCTGCGTCTCGCGCGCGCGGCGGCCGATGTGCCTCTGGGGGGGTACGTACTGGCCTCCATGTCCCTCCAGGCGACGTACCGCGGCTTCGGCGACGAGGGCGTAGACCTCGCCCAGGCCGCCCTGGAGCGCAACCGTGGCCTGGCCACGGCCCGCACCATGAGCTTCTTCAGCCTCGTCGAGGCACGCGCACACGCGCGTGCCGGCGACGCCCAGGCCGCCGGCGGGGCCCTGAAGGCCGCCGAGGGCTGGCTGGAGCGGGCCCGTGACGGCGACCAGGACCCGTCCTGGCTCGGCTTCTACTCGTACGACCGTTTCGCCGCCGATGCCGCCGAGTGCTACCGCGATCTCAAGGCTCCGCGCCAGGTGCGCCGCTTCACCGAGCAGGCACTGTCGAAGCCGACGGAGGAGTTCGTGCGGTCGCACGGCCTGCGGCTCGTGGTGTCCGCGGTTGCCGAGCTGGAGTCGGGGAACCTGGACGCCGCGTGTGAGCAGGGCGTGCGGGCGGTGGAGGTGGCGGGGCGGATCTCTTCGGCTCGCACCACGGAGTACGTGAAGGACCTGCTGCATCGGCTGGAGCCGTATGGGGATGAGCCGCGGGTGATGGAGTTGCGGGAGAGGGCTCGGCCGTTGCTGGTCGCTCCCGCATAGAGCCGGGTCCTTCGCGTCTGCCTGGTTGGTGTGGTTTTGGGGCCGCGGTTTGTCTGTGGCTGATCGCGCCCACGCGACGGAGCCGTGGATCGACCCAGCCCCGCGCCCCTCCAGGGACCTACGGCCCTCAATCGGGGCGGCGGGGCCCTCCGCCGATTTTCGGGGTTTCAGCGCGTTGTCAGTGGCGCAGTGCACTATCTAAGTGGGAGGTGGGAAGGTGCGGCGCGTGATCGTTTATGACTGTGATGTGGTCGTGGTCGGCGGGGGGATCGTTGGGCTGTCCACGGCTTATGCGATTACGCGGGCCGCGCCGGGGACTCGAGTGATGGTGCTGGAGAAGGAGCCGGGGCCGGCTCAGCACCAGACGGGGCGCAACAGCGGGGTGATCCACAGCGGGATCTACTACCGGCCCGGGTCCCTCAAGGCGCGGTATGCAGTGCGGGGTGCGGCCGAGATGGTCAAGTTCTGCGCGGAGTACGGCATCGCGCATGCCGTTACGGGGAAGCTGATCGTCGCCACGGAGCGGGACGAGCTGCCGCGGCTGCATGCGCTGGTGCAGCGTGGGCGGGAGAACGGGATTCCGGTACGGGAGCTGGGTGCGTCCCAGATCGCCGAGTACGAGCCGGAGGTCCGGGGGCTTGCCGCCATTCATGTCGCCACGACTGGCGTCTGCGACTTCGTGGGCGTCGCGCGGCAGCTCGCGGAGGCCTCGGGGGCGCAGATTCGGTACGGGGCGGAGGTCACGTACATCGACCGGCGGCCCGATCTCGGGGTCGCTGTACGTACGGGCGACGGGGACGTCGTACGCGCGCGCGTGCTGGTCAACTGCGCGGGGCTGCACTGTGACGAGATCGCTCGTCTTGCGGGGGACGAGCCCGGGATGCGGATCGTGCCGTTCCGGGGGGAGTACTACTCGCTGACGCGGCCCTGGCTGGTGAAGGGGCTGGTGTATCCGGTGCCGGATCCCGCGTTTCCGTTCCTCGGGGTGCATCTCACGCGCGGGATCGACGGGGGCGTTCACATCGGGCCGAACGCTGTGCCGGCGTTGGCCCGTGAGGGCTATGACTGGCGGACCGTGCGGGCTCGCGAGCTGGGGGCGACGCTTGCCTGGCCCGGAGCCTGGCGGATAGCTCGGCGGCACTGGCGGTATGGCGGGGGTGAGCTGCGGCGGTCTTTGTCCAAGGGGGCGTTCGCCGCGGCTGTGCGGCGGTTGTTGCCCGCGGTTACGCCGGATGACCTGGTTCCGACTTCTGCGGGCGTCCGCGCCCAGGCGGTCCTTCGGGACGGCACTTTGGTGGACGACTTCCTTCTGCGGGAAGGACCGCGGACGGTACATGTGCTGAACGCGCCGTCCCCTGCGGCCACCGCTTCGCTTCCGATTGGGCGTGAGGTGGGGCGGAGGGTTCTGGAGGCGTTGGGGTGACCGCTGGGGTTTCTTTCCCCAGCCCCGCCCCTTCCCGAAACTGGGGCTTCGCCCCAGGCCCCCCCAGGGGTGGGGGTGACATGTCGTGTCGCGGCTGCGGGACCGTTGTGGCTGGTCGCGCAGTTCCCCGCGCCCCTGAGGGGCGCTCCCGGAACCGTCAGTCATCATGCTCAACAGCCACTACGTGCCCGCACTCTCCCACCGGCGGGAGGGGACGTGGGCCGGTGCGTCGTATGCCCGTCGCGTAGGTTCTGTCTCAGGCCACCCGCGCCTTGTGTGAGAAATGGGCCGTATGCCCACCCAGCGACGGGCTGACGCACCGGCCCACGGCCCCGACCCACCGACCACCCAGGGGCGCGGGGAACTGCGCGACCAGCCACCCACAAACCCGCACCCGACAACGAACCCACCCGCCCAACCGCCGGAGGCAACCCGCTCCGTAAAATGAACCGCACTGTGTCTGAGCGCCAAAACACCGAAGAACCCCGCCGTCCCCACCCCCGCGCCAAAGGCGAACCCCGCTTCCCCGACGGCCCCCGCGCCGACCCCGCCGGGTCCCACTTCGAGCGGCGGATCCGTAGCTTTCAGCCGCGGCGGAGTCGGGTCACGCATGGGCAGGCCGACGCCTTGCAGCGGCTCTGGCCCAAGTGGGGGCTGGATATCGATGGCCGGCGGAAGATCGACCTCACCGACCTGTTCGGGAACGACAAGCCCGTCGTGCTGGAGATCGGGTTCGGGATGGGCGAGGCCACCGCTCAGATGGCCGCCGAGGATCCCGCCACCAACATTCTCGCCGTCGACGTGCACACCCCTGGCCAGGGGAATCTGCTCAATCTCGCGGACCGACACGGGCTGTCCAACGTCCGGGTCGCGAACGGCGACGCGATCATCCTGCTCAGAGAGATGCTCCAGCCGGACTCCCTGAGCGGACTGCGCGTGTACTTCCCGGACCCCTGGCCCAAGAAGCGCCACCACAAGCGCCGCCTGATCCAGCCGGACTTCCTCACACTCGCCGCGTCCCGCCTCAAGCCCTGCGCGCTACTGCACTGCGCCACGGACTGGGAGCCGTACGCCGAGGTGATGCTCGAAGTCCTCACCGCGCACCCGGACTTCGAGAGCAGCCGGCCGGGCGGCGGTTTCGCGCCCCGTCCGGACTTCCGCCCGCTGACCCGTTTCGAGAGCCAGGGCCTGGACAAGGGACATGTGGTGCACGACCTGCTGTTCCACCGCGTGCCGCACAGCACCCCGCACAACGCCCCACCCAGCACCCCATAAAGCCCGCCCGGATCCAGCGAACCCAGCGGAGCGCAAACGTACCGTCGCAAGCCCAGCCCCTCCCTGGTTAGGGTCGATGTTGTGGCCACCAGTCCCCCGTATCCGGCGTACCCGGCATACCCACCACCACCCGGCATCCCCGCCGGAGGCACCCGGCGGCATACACACTGGTGGCGCCGCAAGTGGGTGCGCTACGGCGCGCTGATCACCCTGCTCGCCCTCTCCGGTCTCGTCATCCTGGCCCTGGTCCGCGAACAGACCGGCACAGAGGGCTTCTTGGTGGGCCTTGGCCTTGCCGTGCTGCCCGTCCCGCTGCTGATCGCCGCGTTCCGCTGGCTGGACCGGGTCGAGCCGGGGCCCTGGCGGAACCTGACGTTCGCGTTCGCCTGGGGCGCCTGCGCGGCGGCGCTGATAGCGATCGTCGCGAACAGTTTCGCGACGCGTTGGATAGCCACGGCCACCGCGGATCCGTCGAGCGCCGACACGATCGGCGCGACGGTCATAGCGCCCGTCGTGGAGGAGAGCGCGAAGGCCGCCGCGGTCTTACTTGTCTTCCTGTTCCGCAGACGGGACTTCACCGGGATCGTCGACGGCGTGGTGATAGCCGGGGTCACCGCGACCGGCTTCGCGTTCACCGAGAACATCCTCTACCTCGGCACCGCCTTCGGCACCGACCAGCTCAGCGGCGAGGACGGTATCGCCTCCGTCACCGCCGCCACCTTCTTCGTACGCGTGATCATGTCGCCCTTCGCGCACCCGCTGTTCACCGTGCTCACCGGCATCGGCTTCGGCATCGCGGCGCTCTCGGCGGAACGCCAGCACATACGACGTGTACTGCTGCCCTTCGCGGGCCTGCTGCTGGCGATGGGCATGCACGCCCTCTGGAACGGCTCGTCGACCTTCGGCACGTACGGCTTCTTCGCGGTGTACGCGGCGTTCATGGTGCCCGCGTTCGGCCTGCTGACCTGGCTGGTCATCTGGACACGGCAGCGCGAGCTCGGGACGGTGCGCGCCGAGCTGCCCGCGTATGCCATGGCGGGATGGCTGACCGTTCCCGAGCCGTTCGTGCTCGGCTCGATGAAGGCGCGGCGACTGGCTCGCGAGTACGCCACGTATCACGGCGGGCGCCCGGCGGGGCGGGCCGTCGCGGAGTACGAGGCTTATGCGACGTCCCTGGCGTTCCTGCGCCACCGGGGGCGCCGCGGCCGTGCGGGCGCCGATTTCGTCGTACGGGAACGGGAGTTGCTCCACGAGCTGTGGGCCCGCCGCGAGCTGGCCCGTCCCGCGCTGGCGTACGCGGCCCGGTCCACGGCTCCGCTTCCGGTGCCGCCGCCGTGGCCTGCGTACGGGAACGCGTACGGGCAGGCGTCGCCCTTCCCGGCGTATGGCCCGTCGTACAACCCCTACCGAAACTAGGCGAAAAGCAGGACGCCATCCGCTTCTCGTCCGAAAGCGGATGGCGTCGAAGAGCCGACCTACGGGTTTACGGGTTGAGCCCCTTGCTCCGCAGCCAAGCCATCGGGTCAATTCCGTCGCCGCCCGACGTCTTGACCTCCATGTGGAGGTGCGCCCCGGTGACGTTGCCGGTCGCGCCTACCCGGCCGATGACCTCGCCCGTGCTGACCTTCTGGCCGACGCTGACGCTGATCGAGGACTGGTGGGCGTACCAGATCTCCGTGCCGTCGTCGAGCTTGAGCTTGGTGAGGTAGCCGTACGAGCCGTTCCAGCCGGCCTCGGTGATGGTGCCGCTGTGGACCGCCTTGAGCGGCGTACCCGACGGGGCGGCGAAGTCCAGGCCGGTGTGGCTCCCGGAGGACCACAGGGCGCCGGACTGACCGAAGGTCGAGGTGATGGTGTACGAGGATGTCGGCAGCGCGAAGCTCCTGGCGAGCTCGGCGAGGCGCTCCGCCTCGGCCTTCTGTCGGGCCTCCTCCTCCGCCTTCTCCTTGGCGGCCTCGGCCTTGGCCTGAGCAGCTTCCCGCTCCTTGGCGGCCTGCTCGGCGGCCTTCTTGGCGGCGGCGGTCGCCGCGGCCTGCCTGGCCTCGCGGTCCACCTGGTCCTGCTGCCGCTCGGCCTGCAGGATGATGCGGGCGCGCAGGGCCTCGCCCGCGTCGGAGTTGCCCTGCTCAGCGTCCGCCGTGCTCAAACCGGCCTGGGTGAGCGGTGTCGCGGAGCCGACCTCTTCCTCGGGTTCGTCCGAGATCAGGGGAAGGTCGGGAAGGGTGATGGAGACCGGCGGCTTGCCGGTCTGCGCGCTGGCCATGCCGCCCGCGCTGACGGCCGCTATGACCCCGACGCCCAGAACCGTGGAGCTGCGCGCAAGGCCTCCGCCGCGCTGCTTGCCGACGCGGTGCCTGCCGCGAACGGGCTTGAGGGAATCCTCGGTGGGGTTCCACTCCTCCCAGGTCTCCTCGTCCTGGCGTTTGCCGTAACCGAATGAGTCGGGCTGCTGCTCACTCGGCGCGAACGAAGTCTGCGGGGCAGGGCGGTTGGACGCCACGTAGGCGCACTCCTTTCCTTCCTTGTCGCCTACCGGGTTAGCTGACGGGTTCGGAGCAGGAAGGTCTCCTACGCGCGTCGCTCACGGTGTCTCCACCGGTAACAACGCCCGATTCACCCCAAGTTGGTGGTTCCCCGGTTCCCTTGCAGGATTCGGCGCGTGCGCACGGAGCCGACTCTTGTGACGGCTGGGACGACCGCGCTGCGTTATCGAACGTTAATAGAGGCAGGCACCGGATTCCAAGCTGTTCCGGAGATTCGTTGGCAGTCTTGGCCTGGACTTTCGGGTCACGAGCGGGATGAATCGGGCGAGTTGACCCTGACTCACGGGTAATTCACTGCTGTGACTTCTGTTGACAATGTTTCAGTTGCTAACCGGAGTGAGTTGATTCGATCACTACCGGTGATATTGAGGCCCCGCAGGCATCAAGACCCGGGGCGGTTCAAGAACCCGCCTCACGGCCTCCTGACCGCCAGCAGCGCCATGTCGTCCGTCGCACCGCCGACCCCCGTGTGCCGGCGGACCTCCTCCACGAGCGTGGCGAGCAGCGCCCGCGGTCCGTGGAAGGCCCGGCCCGAGAGGCACTGAGAGGGGTTGAAGAAGACGCCGTGCCGGTCCCGGGCCTCGGTCACCCCGTCCGTGAAGAAGAGCAGGGTGGCCCCGCCGGGGAACGGGACCTCCTGCGCCCGGTCGGGCCACGGGCCCAGCTCGCCCATCCCGAGCGGCAGTGCGGGGTCCTCGGACCGCAGCGTGTCCAGCGAGCCGTCCCCGTACAGCAGGAGCGGCCAGGGGTGACCGCGATGGACCAGGCGTACGACGGCGTCGGCGTGCGGGAGCTCGGCGAGTACGGCGGTGGTGAAGCCCTCGACTGCCTCGAGGCCGCCTCGCCGGGCGGCCTCGCGCACCAGCGCCCGCTCCAGCCGCTGCGCCACCGCCTCAAGGGTCGCCTCCTGCTCGGCGGCCTCCCGGAAGGCCCCGATGAGCACGGCAACGGTCGCCACCGCGCCCATGCCCTTCCCCCGTACGTCACCGACGACGAGCCGTACGCCGTGCGGGGTGTCCTGCACGGCGTACAGGTCGCCCCCGATGAACGCGTCCGCCTGCGCCGCCTCGTACCGCGCCGCGATGTCGAGCCCGCCGATCCGTTCGGCCGGTTCGGGCAGTACGGCGCGCTGGGCCGCCTCCGCGATCTCGCGCGCGGAGGCGAGACGTTGGTCACTGCGGCGTACGAGGCGGTTGATGGCGAGGGCGAGCACGGCGACCGCCGTCGCGGTGGCGATCTCGGTGGCCGAGCCCACGTCGAAGGGCCCTCTGATGTGCAGCAGGGACAGGGCGGCGACGGCCACGACGCCGGTACGCAGCGTGTTGCCGAACGTGGAGAGGGGCGCGGCGACGAGCGGGGCGACCGTGAAGAAGGGCACCGCGGTGAAGGGGGGCGGGGTGAGGAAGTCGTAGCAGACGCCCGCGATGATCAACAGCACAGGGAGCGCACGGACGAGAGTCCGGAGGTCAGTGACCCTCCGCCCACCAGTCTCCATTTCTCCGGGCCCCACCACTGCTCTCCCGCCCTTCACCGCGCTCCGTCACAGGTTTCCCGGCGGGTGGTCGGGGGGCGACCTGTGCGGGCCGAGTGGGTGAGCGGGCCATCGGGACAGGACCCGTCGGGAACCCGGAAAGCACTCAGGGCCGGAACCCATAGGTTCCGGCCCTGAGTGTTCAGTAGCGGGGACAGGATTTGAACCTGCGACCTCTGGGTTATGAGCCCAGCGAGCTACCGAGCTGCTCCACCCCGCGTCGGTAAAACCAGTGTACGCCATCCGCGGGACGCTCAGCACACGCGTTTTCACCGCCTGCTGTAGGTTCCGGGTCCGCGTTAGCAGTGTCGGTCGATCTCTAGCAGTCGGCTAGCAATCTTCCGGGTCGCGTTAGCAGCACCTGACGGGGCCGGCCTGCTGGCGGACCCGACGACCCAGCTGCTGGGCGAGTTGCCGGACGAAGAGGAGTCCACGGCTGTCGCCCTGGGGCTGCTCGAGCAGGCCGAGGCGGACGAGATCACCCAGCGCTTCCAGCATGTCCAGGAAGTCCTCTGCGGCTACCGGCTGGGCTCGCAGGAGCTGGCTCAGGAGGGCGAGCCGCAGCCGGAGTACGCCCCGGGCGGCCACGAACCTCGCTGCCCACCGGATCGACGAACCCGTGCTCTGGGAGCCGCCCACCGAATGGTGCGACTGGACCGACTGGCCTGGGGCTACCCCCGAACAGATTTCCGGCAGTGACCTCGACACCTTGATCGCCGACCGGCCCCCGGCCGAGGAGACGGCCGCCGCCCTCGGACTGACCACAGAGCACGTCCGGCTCTACTGCGACGCCACCGGCACCACCCAACCGCCGCCCCCTCCCGCATCCCCCGGCCTTGGCCGGCGTCGGCCTCGACGCCGGCTGCTCGGCCCGGGCTTCCTCCGCACCACTCACTCCAGCGGAACTCTCAACCAGAGCCTGATCGCCCGCAGCGCCGGCTGCAGCCTCTCAACCGTCCAAAACGCCCTGGAAGAAGCCGGGATCCCCGCCACACCACGCCCCGAACCGCTCAGCCTTCGCATCACCCGCGAGGAACTCGAACAGGCCTACCTGCACTGACGCCTCAGCATCCCCGATATCGCCGAGCAGTTCGGTCTCGACAGGCACCGCCTCAACCTGCTGGCCAAGAAGTGGGGCATCGAGATCCGCCCGAACAGCGCCACCAGCAACCCGTTCGCGCTCCTGCCGGACGCACCGGCCCTGTCCCCGTCGATGGCGGCCGTCAGCAACGTCCGCAACTGTGTCGAACGCCTCAGACGCCTGGTCCGACTGCCCGGCCAACGGAACCTCTGCGCGGCCGCAGGAGCCTCGGAACGCTACCGGCGACGCTCACGCATCAGCTGCATGCCCTGGAAAAGGCCGCAGGCGTTCAGTTGATCGAACGGACCAGCCCCCTCGCAGCCACTCCCGCGGGCGCCGCTCTCATCCACGAAGCAGAGCGCCTGCTCAGCCTCTTGGACGCAGCGACCGCAACTACGACTGAAGCCAGTGGACCCGCAGTTCCTTCGTGACGACTTCGCCCAGTGGCAGGCGAAATGGCGGCCGGGCTGGCCCGAGAACGTGCCCGGGTGCGAGTAGTTGAGGTACAGAAAATCACGGCCAGCGGCCCCGGCCAGGGCCTGCGCCCCTTCCGCGACCCCGCGGCCAGGGCGACGAGGAAGAGGACTGACCGCCGGCACACCCAGACGTTAGGCCGTTCGTTGTACCCCGTGTAGGCCGGGCGGCACCGCCTGGGTACCCAGCGCAAGAAAAGAATGCCGATCGCCGAAAACCTGGCGCTCGCCGACCGGCCGTGGCCCAGCCGACGAGTCGAGAGCAGGACGCTCAGCGGGCCAGCAGGCCCCGGATCGTGGCCGCGATCTCGTCGGGTGCCTCTTCGGCCATGAAGTGCCCGGCGCGGGTCAGCCGGTGGTCCAGGTCAGGCGCCCACGCCTTCCACACCCCGGCAGCGTCGTAGCCGAGCTGCGCGCCCCAGTCCTGCTGGACGACCGTCACGGGCATGGCCAGCTGCGACCCGGCGTCCAGGTCCGCCTGGTCGTGCATGACGTCGATGCCCGCCGAGGCCCGGTAGTCCGCGACGATCGACGTCACCGCCGCGGCGCTCACGCGCAGGTATTCGGCACGCACATCCTCGGGCATGGCGGTCGGGTCGTTGGCCCAGGCGTCGAGGAACGAGCCGAAGAACGCGTCCGCGCTGCCTGCGATCATCGCCTCCGGCAGGCCCGGCGGCTGCGCCATCAGGAAAAGGTGGTAGCCGACCGCCGCCGAGGCGCCATGCAGGACGTTCCACATGTCGAGCGTCGGCACGATGTCGAGGATGCCCAGGTGCGTGATGGTCTCAGGGTGGTCCAACCCCGCCCGGAAGGCGACCAGAGCGCCTCGGTCGTGGCCGACGAGGGCAAAGCGCTCGTGGCCGAGCGCCGCCGCCATGGTCACGACGTCGGCGGCCATGGTGCGCTTGGCGTACACATCGGGGTCGGTGGCCGCCGGCTTGTCGCTGGCGCCGTAGCCCCGCAGGTCAGGACAGATCACCGTGTGCTCGTCGGCGAGCCGCTCGACGACGTGTCGCCACATCAGGTGGGTCTGGGGAAAGCCGTGCAACAGCAAGACCGGGCTGCCGCTGCCGCCGACAGCTGCAGCCAGCTCCACACCGTCCGCACCGGGCAGGCGGATGTGATCGAAGCCGGGAATGGTGAGCGTCATGAGGGACCACCCTTTCGGGTCGGGGACTTGACCGGATCAGCTTGGGCGACGGCGATCAGCAGCCGATCAGTACGGTTGGGCGCAGCCGGCCCCTGGCACGGAGGATGGGGGCATGCGAATCGACGTGCTCGGTGTGGTGCGTGCCCTCCGCGACAACGGCAGCCCGGTTGACCTGGGAGGACCCCGCCACCGTGAGGTACTCGCCCGGCTCGTCGCCGCCGAGGGACGGATGGTCACCACCGACACCCTTGTCAATGACCTGTGGACCGATCCGCCTGCCCGCGCCGTTGGCGCTTTGCGTACGTTCGTCGCCGCGCTGCGCCGCGCCCTCGAACCCGACCGACCGCCCCGCAATCCGCCGCGCGTCATCGTCACCGAAGGTCCCGGCTACGCACTGCGCCTGTCGCGCGAGGACGTGGACGTCCATCGGTTCCAGGACACCCTGGCCCGAGCCCGCCGCAACCCCGCCGCGGTGACCGACCTCGGCGCGGCACTCGCGGCCTGGCGCGGACCCGCCTACGCCGATGTGACCGGCTCCGCATGGGTGCAGCGCGAGCGGACCCGGCTGGAGGAACTGAGGTTGGAGGGGGTGGAACTGCGCGCCCGCATCCTCCTCGACTCCGGGGAAGGGGCCGATCTCGTCGCCGAACTGGGTGCCCATGTCGCCGAACACCCGTGGCGCGAGCCGGCCTGGGAGCTGCTTGCCCGCGCGCTGTACCGCGCGGGCCGCCAGGCCGACGCGCTTGCCACCCTCCGCCGTGCCCGCGCGATGCTCGTTGACCAACTCGGACTCGACCCCGGTGGCGACCTTCAGCGCCTGGAGACGGACATCCTCAACGGGTCCGCGCCCCCCGAAGCAGCACGTACCGCGTGGACCGGCCCTGGTGTCCGGCTCGGCCCGCGCACCACCGTGGATCTGGCCCGCACCCTCGCGCTGGCGGGTGGCGACGCCCTTGTCCGCTCGCGGCGCGACCGCCTCGCCGCCATCCAGGCGGCGGAACGCACGGGGGACCTCTCCCTGACCGCCCGGATCATCGGCGCCTACGACGTGCCCGCCCTCTGGAGCCGGGCCGACGACCCCGAGCAGTCCCGCGCCGTGGTCGCGGCTGCCGAGCGCACGCTCACCGGGCTGGGCCCAGACGGCCCCGCCGACCTGCGCACCCGCCTCCTGGCCACATTCGCCGTCGAGAGCCGCAGCGCCGATCTGTCCGGGACCGAGCTGAAGCACGCGCAGCAGGCGGCGCGTCAGGCCGAGGAGTTGGCAAGGGACCTGGCCGATCCCGCCCTGCTGGCCTTCGCCCTCAACGGGGTGTTCCTGCAGTCCTTCGGCAGCCCCGGGCTCGCGGCGGCACGGGACAGGACCGGCGCCGAGATCCTCGACTTGTCCACCCGGCACGAGCTGCCGAACTTCGCCGTACTCGGCCGACTCGTCCGCCTGCAGTCCGCCTCGGCCCTCGGCGACCTCGACGCCGCGACCTCGCACGCCAATGCAGCCGACCAGCTCGCCGCCACCACCGAGGCGCCCCTCGTCTCCGTCCTCACCGGGTGGTTCAGGGCCCGGGCCACGGCCGCCCGCAGCGCCGAACCCGGCGGACCGACCGCCGCCACGGCCGCAGCGCACTACCGCGCTGCCGAGGACGCCCTCCGGACGGCCGGAATGCCGGGGCTGCACCGCGGCCTGTTCCCGCTCGCCCTACTGGGACTGCGCCTGCTGCACGACCGGCCCGCGCCCACCGACCCGCACCTCGACTGGGGCCCGTACAGGCCCTGGACGCGACCACTCGTGCTGCTCGCCCAGGACCGGGGCGAGCAGGCCCGTACCGCCCTCGCTGCGGTGCCCGAACCACCGCGTGACCACATGCAGGAGGCCATGTGGTGCCTGACCGCCCGCGCCGCCGTACGCCTCGGCGAGCGCGGAATCGCCGCGCACGCTGCGGCTGCCCTGCGTGATGCCTGTGCAGAACACGCCGGCGCCGCCAGCGGAATGCTGACCCTGGGCCCGGTGGCGCGGTACCTGGCAGAGGCGGAGGCATGCGCCGGAGCGGGATAAGCGACCGCAATCCGCGAACGCCGAGACCGCTCGACCGCAATTACATCCGGGAGAAGACCCTGGAGGGCCAACAGACCGCCGCAGCCAAGGGCAACCACGGCGGACGTCCCAAGGGCGTCGCACTGAAGAACGAGGACGTCCCCGTCCCTGACATCGCGAAGAAGCTGACGATCAAGACGGGCAAGAACGCGGGACGCCACCCCTCGGTCGCCTCGCTGTACCGAGCGCTCGCTGAGGCCGAGGAAGCCGCCTCACCAGACGACGCGCAGGTCATCGGGCCCCGCCGCCCGGTCGGTGAGAAGCTCATCCTGGGCATCGCTCCGCAGCGGATCGAGACCGCCGACTGAACAGCTCCCGAAACCACTGTCAGTAGTCCGAACCTGGCCTCAGCCCAATGGTCCCTCCCGCCGGGCCACACGATTGCTAAAGATCAGCCGATCGGCCCCCTGCTAACGCAACATGGAATCCGGAGTTTCAGCAGGACTCACTGCTAACTGAGCGACCGAACCTACACCTGCCCTTAACCGAACGCCCTGCCCTTGACCGAGCAGATGGCGGATGCCTCGGCCGAGCAGGTGGCGGATGCCTTAACCGAGCAGGTGGCGGTTGGGCTCGGCGGCCCGTTCCGCGTACTCCGGGAGTACGACGACATCGGCGCCCTCAGCGGCCAGCAAGCCGCTGCCGTCCGCGGACCGGACGAACGTGTCCGGCTCGCGCCAGGCGGTGACCACGCGGCGTACGCCCGCGTCGAGGATCAGCCGGGCGCAGGGGGCTGGCCGGGAGGCGCGGCGGGCGCAGGGTTCCAGGCTGCTGTAGACGGTGGCGGCGGGAAGGCGCGGATCGGCCGGGTCGAGCTTCGCGAGCGCGGCCTCCTCGGCGTGCGACACGGGGTCGGACTCGCGGGAGTACCCGCGGGCCAGTTCCGTACCGTCCGCCGCCACGACGACCGCGCCGACGCTGAACGCGGTCCGCGAGGGCGGGCACTGGGTGGCGAGCTCGCAGGCGAGCTCCAGCCAGTGCCGGTCGGCGGCGGAGGCCGACCCGCCTGTTCCGGGCGCCGTGGGCACGTAGCGCATGAGCACCACATCGCCCACCGGCCGGGTCTCCACCAGCCGCATCCGGTTGCGCACCCCGCCCGGGTAGCCACCTGGTCCGAACAGCCGGGGTGCGCCCGACTGCCCCACGAGGAGGGGCGCGAGAGCGAGCTGCAGCTCGTCCGCGAGGCCCTCCTGAAGCAGCTGTGTGTGCACGCGACCGCCGCCTTCGACCATGAGCTGCCGTACGCCTCGTACGTCGTGGAGGTGCTCGAGTACGGCCGGCCAGTCGAGCTCGGGCCCGACGGGGACGACGTCGACGCTCAGGCCGCGAAGGGCCGCGGTGGCTTTCGGGGCGCCCATGTCCGTCGTGTACACGACCTTCTCGCCGCCCGTTGACCAGAAGTTGAGGGCCGGGTCCAGGTCACCGCTGCCGCTGACGGTGACCTTCAGCGGGTACTCCGGGCGGCCTTCCGCGATCCTGGCCGCGCGCCGCTCGGCGGAGTTGACCAGGAGGCGGGGATTGTCGGCGCGCAGGGTGCCCGCGCCGACCAGGATCGCGTCGGAGTGGGCCCGCACCTCGTCGACCCGGTCGAAGTCGGCCGGGCCGGAGAGCCGCAGCCGTTCGGGGCCGGTGTCGTCCAGGTAGCCGTCGAGGGAGACGGCGGCGGACAACAGGACGTAGGGGTGGGGCATGGGGCGTACTCTCCGCTCGCGTCAGAACCGCTTGTGGTTCAATTTTTAAACAGTACCTACACTGGAGGCATGACGACCCGCTGGCTCACCCCCGAGGAGCAACGCGCCTGGCGCGCGTACATCGCGGCCTCCCACCTTCTGGAGGACGCGCTCGACCGGCAGCTCCAGCAGGAGGCCGGTATGCCGCACCTGTACTACACGATCCTGGCCACCCTCTCCGAGACTCCCCACCACTGTCTGAGGATGACGGATCTCGCCGAGGCGCTGAAGATCACCCGCAGCCGGCTGACGTACGCCGTGACACGCCTGGAGAAGGACGGTGTCGTACGCCGTCAGGACTGCAGCATGGACAAGCGCGGGAGCCTCGCGATCCTGACCGAAGAGGGGATGGCGGTGCTGGAGCGTGCGGCGCCGGGTCATGTCGAGATGGTGCGCTCCGCGCTCTTCGAGCACCTCACTCCGGAGCAGGTGGGGCAGTTGGAGGAGATCTTCACGGGGGTCGCGGGGGCGCTCCAGGGGGACGGTGGGAAGGCCGCGTCGGACGATCTGCCGTGGCGGCGGCGTTCGTCCGGCCAGCAGTGCACGTAGGCGGTGGCAGCGCCGGTGTCAGGTGGTCGTGAGAATGGCGAGCTGCTGGGTCGCCCGGGTCATCGCGACGTAGTGGTCGACCGCTCCTTCGATGCCGTCGCCGAACTCCTCCGGGTCGATGAGGACGACGAGGTCGAACTCGAGCCCCTTCGAGAGCTCCGGGGTGAGTGAGCGGACTCGGGACGACGTCGTACCGAATCGGGACGTCGCAGGGGATGTCGTACGGGATGTCGTACGGGATGTTGGGGCGCCGATGACGCAGGCGATTCCGTCGGCGTGTGTGGCGAACCAGGTGTCGAGGATCGAGTCCAGTTCCGAGACTGATCCGTGGACGACGGGGACGCCGCCGCTGCGGATGGAGGTCGGCACGTTGGCGTCCGGGAGGGCGGCCCGGATGACCGGCTCGGCCTCCGCCATGATTTCTTCCGGCGTCCGGTAGTTGATGCTCAGGGAGGCCAGGCTGATGCGGTCGAACCCGATCCGCGCCAGCCGTTCCTGCCATGACTCCGTGAAGCCGTGCCTGGCCTGGGCGCGGTCGCCGACGATGGTGAAGCTGCGGGACGGGCAGCGGAGCAGCAGCATCTGCCATTCCGCGTCGGTCAGTTCCTGGGCCTCGTCGACGACGATGTGCGCGAACGGGCCGGCGAGCAAGTCCGGGTCGGGTGTGGGCAGTTCGGACTCGTCGACCAGGCTGACCTTGGCGTCCTCGCCGCTCAGCATCCTCACCAGGCCTATGCCCTCGTCACCGTCGGCGCCGGAGTCGGCCACGGCCCCGATCAGGTTGTCGACGACCTGCGCCATACGCTCGCGCTGGGCGGCGAGGATGGCCTGGTGCCGGCGCTTGCGCCGGGCCGTCTCCGGGTCGCCGAGCCGCTGCCGGGCCGCGTCCAGGAGGGGCAGGTCGGACACCGTCCAGGCCTGGGGGTCCTCCTTGCGCTGCAGCTTGCCGACCTCTTCGGGGCTGAGCCAGGGGGCGCACTTGCGCAGGTAGGCGGGGACCGACCACAGGTCTCCGACCAGGTCGGCCGCCTCGATCAGCGGCCACGCGTGGTTGAAGGCCGCCAGCAGCTCCCTGTTCTGGTTCAGCGACCTCCGGAGCAGGGCGAGCGGGGCCTCCTCGCCGTCGTGCTTGTCCGCCAGGATCGTGAGCAGTTCCTCCCAGACCTGGGCGCGTGCCTCGTTGTGCGGGGTGCCGGGTTCCGCCGCTTCGAACGCCTCGGTCCAGTCGTCGACGCTCAGCCAGACATCGGACCAGTGGGTCGTGACCGTCATCCCCTTGGTGGGCGGCTCCTCGTAGAACCTGACGGCCGCCTCGATCGCCTGCACCAGGCCCGCGGACGACTTCAGACCGGCCACATCCGGGTCGGCCTCGACCGCTGCCGCGGCTCCCTCGGCGACGAGGTCCCTCAGGGTGCAGGTCTGTACGCCCTCCTCGCCGAGGCTGGGGAGGACATCGGCGACGTAGTCCAGGTAGGGCCGGTGCGGACCGACGAACAGCACGCCGCCGCGGCGGTGACCGAGGCGCGGGTCGGAGTAGAGGAGGTAGGCGGAACGGTGCAGGGCGACGACGGTCTTGCCCGTACCCGGGCCGCCGTCGACGACGAGCGCGCCGCGGGATCCCGCGCGGATGATGGCGTCCTGGTCGGCCTGGATGGTGCCGAGCACGTCCCGCATCCGGGGCGACCGGTTGGTGCCCAGGCTGGCGATGAAGGCGGACTGGTCGTCGAGCGCTGCGTGCTGCTCCAGCCCGTCGGCGGTGAACACCTCGTCCCAGTAATCCCTGATCCGGCTGGGGGTCCCCCCGCTCGAGCGAAGCCGAGAGTGGGGGAGGGTCCAGCGATACCTGCGACGGCTCGCCAGACCCATCGGGTTGGCATGGGTGGCGCCGAAGAACGGCTCGGCCGCGGGTGAGCGCCAGTCGACCAGCAACCGACGGCCCGTGCTGTCCGTGAGCCCGAGTCGTCCGATGTATACGGGCTCGGGGTGCTCGGGGTTGTCCGTACTGACCATGTGCCCGAGGCACAGGTCCAGGCCGAAGCGGCGCAGCGTGCGCAGGCGGGAGGTCAGCCGGTGGATCTCCGTGTCCCGGTCCATCGCTTCCCGGCCTGTGCCGCCGGGCGCCCTGCGCTGGGCATCGAGGCTGTCGGACACCTCGGCGATCGTCTGCTCGAGGCACTCCGCGATGGCCGCGAAGTGCTGCTCGTCGGCGGCGATCAGCTTGGGGTCGGCCTTCGGTGAGAGGTGGTCGGGTAGGTCGAACGCGCTGGTGGTCAGGGGGTTCACGGCGGTTGGCTCCGATCTGGGGTCGCTGGCGACCGTTGCGCGTGGGAAGACGTTTGGAACGGTACGACGAACTGTGCGGGCGGGTTCTCGTGTTCCGGGGGCCTGGCTCGACCGTCCCCTGGTTCACGCGGGACGGTCGAGCCCGGCCTTGCTCAGTTGACCGCGTCGAGCAGCAGCTTCGCGGCCACCGTCGCACCGTCGGTGCGGATCGTGGCGGCCACGGCCCTCGCGCGGGCGCGGGTCTCGGGGTTCAGGGCCGTTCCGAGCGCGGCCGACAGGGATTCGAAGGTCGGAGTCGGACCATCGTGTGCCGCTCCGATGCCCAGGCCGGCCACCCGGTCGGCCCAGTACGGCTGGTCCGCCAGCTGGGGTACGACCACCTGGGGCGCGCCCGCCCGGGCGGCCGTCGTCGTGGTGCCTGCGCCGCCGTGGTGCACGACGGCAGCCACTCGGCCGAACAGTGCCTGGTGGTTGACCTCGCCGACCACGAAGCAGTCGTCCCGGTCGTCGAGCAGGGCCAGGTCGGCCCAGCCGCGGGAGACGAGTACGCGGCGGCCCTGCGCGCGAACCGCCTCGACGGCCACCTGGGCGACGTCCGCCGACGCGTGCATGGGCATGCTGCCGAAGCCCACGTACACCGGTGGCTCGCCGGCCTCCAGGAACGCCAACAGCTCGGTGGGTAGCGCGCGTTCGTCGGGCAGGGTCCACGCGCCGGTCTGTACGACGTCGAGGTCCGGCATCCCCTGCCATGGGTCGAGGGCCGGGTCCGTCGCCAGCCACGGCTGGTCGCCGATGACGTAGTCACGGACGTTGTCCACCGGGGGCAGGCCGATCGACGCACGGTTGGTGTTGAGCGCCTCGCCGAACAGCGCGTTGATGTTCTGGGCGTCCAGGTCCCACAGCGCCCGGTTGTCGGTCACCTCCGGCGGGAGCGGGCGGCCCGGATACGCCAGCGGCGGGCGGTCCGGCGACGGCAGGGTGATCTGCTGGAAGGTCACGGACACGGAGCGGATGCCCAGTTTCTCGGCCACCGACCGCGCGCCGGCCGCAGCCGGCAACATGCCGGTCGACACCAGCACGTCATATCCCTCGGCCGCCGGGATGACCACGTCGAACTGACCGGCGATCACCTCGGCCGCGCGCCGGGGCAGGCCCTCCGCGGGCAGCGACGGCGCCGCCTTCGTGAGCGCGCGCGCCGACGGCCCGAAGGGCACCAGCTCCACACCGACACCGGCCAACAACTTCGCGAACTCCTCGTCCGCGGGCGCGCACACCCGCACCTCCGCACCCAGTTCCCGTAACCGCACAGCGAGTCCCGCCATCGGCTGAACGTCCCCCCGCGACCCATAGGTCGACAACAACACGCGCACTTCGTTACCCCGTTTCCGCAGGTCCTGGCCTTGGCCGGGTAATTCTGCGGCACGACGGGGGCCTTGCCGCAAGCCCCCCAGTGCGCTATAAGTTGAGAGTGGCAAGGAGCGGGTGAGCTCCTTGCCTTTACTTTTGCCGTCCGCCGCGTACGTGTGTTTTGCCGTCCGCCGCATACGCGTCTTTGCCGTCCGCCGCGGCCGTTCGGGCGGCCCAACCATGACTGCGTCATGAGCACACAGGCAGCTATCGGAACTGTTGCTTCAAGTTTAAACCATGGGATAGGGTCTCGATCCGAGGCTCTGCTTCAAATCTGAAGCAGGCCTGCAGGCTGCTGCTGAAGCTGTTGTGAAGCAGCTCGGATCCTGGATTCGGAGAACCCGCATGCCCGAACTCCCCGCCGCCACCCCGCGCGCACGCGTCCGGGTCCCGCTGCGCTTCCACGACGGCTACGGCGTGGAAGCCGACGCGGTCACCTTCCACGGACTGACCGACGGCCAGGAACACGTGGCCCTCGTCTTCGGCACCCCTTCGGCGAACCCGCTGGTCCGCCTGCACTCCGAGTGCCTGACGGGCGACGTGTTCGGCTCGGCCCGCTGCGACTGCGGCCCACAGCTCCGCGAGGCGGTCGAGCAGATCGCCACGCGTGGCGGCGTACTCCTCTACCTCCGCCAGGAAGGCCGTGGCATCGGCCTCTACAACAAGCTCGACGCGTACGCGCTCCAGGACGAGGGCCTCGACACCTACGCCGCGAACACGGCCCTCGGCCTGCCGGAGGACGCCCGCGACTACACGTCGGCCGCCCAGATGCTGACGGCCCTGGGCATCTCGTCCCTCGACCTGCTGTCCAACAACCCGGACAAGGCGGAACAGCTCCGCGCACTGGGGGTCGACGTTCAACGCCGCGTCCCGACGGGCGTGTTCAAGACGGCCCACAACGTCCGCTACCTGCGAGCCAAGGTCCTCCAGACCCAGCACACGCTGCCCCTGCCGGAACTCAGCGCGGGCTGAAAACGAGAAAGGCAAGGAGGGTCACCCACTCCTTGCCACTCTCAACGTATAGCCCACCAAGGGGCTTGCGGCAAGGCCCCCGTCATACCGCAGACTTGCCCGGCCAAGGCCAGGACCTGCGGAAATGGGGGGTTTCATGATCGACGTGATCGTTGCCGGAGCCGGACCGACCGGCTTGATGCTGGCCAGTGAGCTGCGGCTGCACGGTGTGCACGTGCTCGTGCTGGAGAAGGAGCCGGAGCCGACCCCGGTGGTCCGCGCGCTCGGCCTGCACGTGCGCAGTATCGAGGTGATGGACCAGCGCGGTCTGCTGGAGCGGTTTCTCGCGCTCGGGCAGCAGTACCCGGTCGGTCGCTTCTTCGCCGGCATCCCCAAGCCGTCGCCGGTCCGGCTGGACACCACGCATCCCTACGTCCTCGGCATCCCGCAGCCCGTCACCGACCGCCTGCTGACCGAGCGTGCCACCGAACTCGGCGCCGAGATCCGGCGCGGCTGCGAACTGGTCGGGCTGAGCCAGGACGACGACGGGGTGACCGCCGAGCTCGGAGACGGCACGCGGCTGCGCTCGCGCTACCTCGTCGGCTGCGACGGCGGCCGCAGCACGGTGCGCAAGCTGCTCGGCGTCGGCTTCCCCGGCGAGCCCTCCAACGCCGAGACGCTGCTGGGCGAGATGGAGGTGACCGAGGACCCGGAGACGATTGCCGCCGTCGTCGCGGACGTCCGCAAGACCCAGCTGCGGTTCGGCCTCGGGCCCCTCGGGGACGGGTTGTACCGCGTCGTCGTGCCCGCCGAGGGGGTGGCCGAGGACCGCGCGGTCCCGCCGACCCTCGAGGAGTTCCAGCGGCAGCTGCGGGTGTACGCCGGCACCGACTTCGGCGTGCACTCGCCGCGCTGGCTGTCCCGATTCGGCGACGCCACCCGGCTGGCCGAGCACTACCGCGTCGACCGGGTGCTGCTGGCCGGCGACGCGGCCCACGTCCACCCGCCGCTGGGCGGGCAGGGGCTCAACCTCGGTGTCCAGGACGCGTTCAACCTCGGCTGGAAACTGGCCGCCGCGGTGGGCGGCTGGGCACCGGAGGGACTCCTCGACAGCTACGAGACCGAACGGCAGCCGGTGGCCGCCGACGTACTGGACAACACCCGCGCGCAGACGGTGCTGGTGTCCACCGATCCGGGCTCCCAGGCGGTGCGCCGGCTGGTGTCGGAACTGATGGACTTCGAGGACGTGCACCGGTACCTGATCGAGAAGATCACCGCGATCAGCGTCCGCTACGACTTCGGCGAGGGCCACGAACTGCTGGGTCGGCGCCTGCGGGACGTGAAGCTGAAGCGGGGCCGCCTCTACGAGCTGATGCACACCGGCCGCGGCCTGCTGCTCGACCAGACCGGCCGGCTCTCGGTGGCGGGCTGGGCGGACCGGGTCGACCACGTCGTCGACGTCAGCGAGGAACCGGACATGGAGGACGTGCCCGCGGTGCTGCTGCGGCCGGACGGCCACGTGGCGTGGGTCGGTGACGACCAGGAGGAGTTGCTCGGTCGGATGGCGAAGTGGTTCGGCGCGGCCGTCTGCTGAGTGCGCGACTGCGACTCAAAGGCCCCGTCCACGCTCGGCGGGGCCGGAGCGTCAGACCAGCCAGCGGCCGTCGCGCATCAACTCGCGGTCGCGCAGCTCGTTCTCCTCGCGCCAGGCCTGGATGCGGCGCGGAGTGATGCGGAACCAGCGGTATGGCGTGGTCAGTGCACGCGGGTCGAAGCCGGTGCGTGCGGCGAACCGGTCAGCCTGCTGCTGCGGCAGCTCGTCGATCTCGAGAACTTCGACCTCGCCGTCGATCATGGACACGTCGCGGGTGTGACCCAGCCCGACACGAGCGGTCCGGGTGGCGGCCAGATTCCTGCCGGTCGGGCTCTTCGCCGGGGTGGCCACCAGCAGCGCCTCGCCGTCCCAGTCGAAGGACAGCGGCACGAGGTACGGTGCGCCGTCCGCCGAGGCACTGGCCACCCAGACGTCGACGTCGTCGGCGAGCTGGTGCTCGGTGTCGCGGCGGCGCTGGGCGCGGGGGCGGGGGTCGGCGGACACCACGTTCATGGTCACTCCTGTAGGCGGGGGGCACGATCGCTGTGGCCACAGCCTCTCCCGGACCGGATGCCGTCCACCTCCGTGCTGACCACGGAAACCGCCACGGATAAACGGATAATGAGCCGGTGTCCACTCCAGTGATCTCGTCCCGGGAAGCCGAAGTCCTCGCGCTGCTCGGGGAGCACCTCAGCAACGCGGAGATCGCCGCGCGGTTGGTCATCTCCGTACGTACGGTCGAGTCGCACGTCTCCTCGCTGCTGCGCAAGCTGGAGGTGCCGGATCGGCGGGCGCTTTCCCGGCGCGCGGCCGAGTCCGCCCACGCCGAGCGGTCGCGGTCGGCACCCGCCCTTCCGGCGCGGCTGACGCCGTTCGTCGGACGGGCGCGCGAGCGTGCCGAGTTGGCCGAGGCGGTGAGGACGCACCGGCAGGTGACCGCGGTCGGCCCGGGCGGGGTCGGAAAGACCCGGCTCGCGCTGGCGGTGGCAACGGAGGTGGCCGACGACTTCGCCGACGGGGTGTGGTTCGTCGACCTGGTCCCGGTCACCGATCCGGAGCGGGTCGGGGCGGCGGTCGCGGCGGCCGTGGGTGTGGGCGAGCAGCCCGGGCGTGGCATCGACGACGCGGTGCCGGCCGCGCTGGCGGATCACCGGGCGCTGCTGGTGCTGGACAACTGCGAGCAGGTACGCGACGGGGTGGCGTCGTTCGTGGAGCGGCTCTTGACGGCCTGTCCGCGGTTGCGGGTGCTCGTGACGAGCCGGGGCCGGCTGATGGTGCCGTTCGAGCGGGTCTTCCCGGTCCCGCCGCTGTCGCGGGCCGGCGGCGACAACTCGGAGGCGGTGGCCCTGTTCATGGACCGGGCGGCGGCGGTCGGCCGGCCTCCGGGTCCGGCGGTGAGCGAAGGAGTCGTGGCCGTCTGCGAACGGCTCGGCGGCATGGCGCTGGCGATCGAGCTGGCGGCGGCACGGTGGTCCACGCTCGGCCTCGACGGCCTCACGGTCGGCCTCTCCGATCAGCTGCGGATCCTCACCGGCGGAGCCCGCGCCGACGACAGGCACCGGTCGGTGCGGGCGGTCCTTGACTGGAGCCATGACCTGCTGGAGCCGCAGGATCAGGCCTTGCTGCGCCGGGTGTCGGTGTTCGCCGTGCCGTTCACCGCCGAGGCGGCCACTGCGGTGGCCGGGTTCGCCCCGCTGGATCCGGCCGCGGTCACGGACGGGCTCGGCAGGCTTGCCGAGCAGAGCCTGCTCGCCGTGACACCGTCCGCGGACGGCACCCGTTACCAGGCGCTGGAGACCATCCGCCAGTACGGGACGGAGCGGCTCGCCGACGCCGCTGAGCTGATCGACGTCCGATCCCGCCACGTGGACTGGTGCCTGGCCGGCGCGAGGGCCCTCATGGGAGCCGGCGGCGCGGACTGGCGCGCCCGGTTCGACGCTCTGGCGGACGACCTCAGGGCCGCTCTCACCTGGGCCGCCGAACAGCCGGAGCGGCACGCGGGTGCCTGCCAACTTGCCTTGTCCCTGGCCGAGTTGGCGTTCACCCGCAACCTGCTCGGCGAGGCCCAGCAGCGGTACGAGCAGGCGGCCCGGCTCACCGACGACGCCGCCGCCGGTGCCGCTGCGCTGCGGCACGCCGCCTCAGTGGCCGGGTGCCGCAGACTCGGCGAAGACATGTTCCGACTGCATCGTGCCGCCGCGGAGGCCGCCCGCCGGGCCGGGGACAGCGCCGGTGCCGGCCGCGAACTGGCGACCGCCGCCACCGTCGCGTACCGCTTCTCCACCTCGTTCACGCGCATTCCCCCCGTGGACGAGGTGACCGCCATGCTCGCGGAGGCGCGAGAGCTGTCCGGTGACAGCCCGGCCGCCGAGGCGGCTGTCGCGCTGGCCGAGGCGGCGGTGGTCGGGGACGCGCACGGCGCGATTCAGGGAGACGCGGAAAACACCGTTGAGGAGACGGTCGAGCGAGCCGAACAGGCCGTCGGGCTCGCCCGGCGCACCGGCGACCCGGTGGCGGAATCGGCCGCACTCGACGCGCTCTCCGGCGCCCGGTGCTGGGCCGGTGATGCCTTCGCCGTCGCGAGGCTCGCCCGGCACCGGATGGAAATCCTGGCTTCCGTACCGCCTACTCCTGCCAGTACGCACGAGTTGATGGACGCCCTCGCCATGGCCGCCGGAACCGCCCTCGGTGTGGGCGAGCTGCCGGAAGCCCGGCGGTGGGGCAGGCAGCTCGCCGACCATCCGCTGCTGGCCGAGGCGGGCCACCACGCCACGTCCTGGATCCTGACCGCGGACGCGTTCGCCGGCCATGCCGACGAGGTACTCACCCGCAGCGTGAAGTTCCTCGACGCGTGGGAGCACAGTGGCCGCCAGCGTTCAGTCTCCCTCGGCGCCGCAGCCGCGTCGGTCGCCATGATCCACGGCCTGCGCGGCGACCACGGCGCGCGGGCGACCTGGCTCGCGGTCGTCGATCAGGCGGACACGGCGGTGGAGCAGCACCGTCATGGCTACGGTGCGGTCTTCGACGCCATGGTCCTGCTCCACCACGGAGAGGTGGACGCCGCGCTGGAGCGGGTCGCGCCGAAGCCGGACGAGGTGTGGAAGTGGGTGTGCTGGATCTGGCATCACTGGTACGTGGCGCTCCGCGCGGAGACGGCGGTGCTCGCCGGGCACCCGGACGCCCGGTCCCGGATCGACGCCGCGCGCGCCGTGGTCACCGGCAACCCGGTCGCCACCGCCCAGGTGGACCGCGCGGAGGCACTGCTGGACGGCGACCTGCCGCGCCAGCTCGCCGCCGCGGCGGCGTTCGACGCGGCCGGCTGCCCCTACCAGTCGGCGCGCACGCTGCTCCTCGCAGGCGGCGACCACGCCACCGCCGGCGCGGCCGCGCTGGCCGGCCTCGGCCTGGCGCCCAAGTCCGACCGGTAGTCGGTAGCCGGTAGCCGCCGCTGGTGTTCCTTCAGCTGACCGCCTGCTTCACCAGTGCGGCTATCCGTGCCTCCGCCTCGTCCGTCACCTCGGTCAGGGCGAAAGCGGTCGCCCACATCGTGCCCTCGTCCAGCTTCGCCGGGTCGTTGAACCCGAGGGTTGCGTAGCGCGACTTGAACTTCGCGGCGCTCTGGAAGAAGCAGACGACCTTGCCGTCCAGTGCGTAGGCGGGCATCCCGTACCAGAGCTTCGGCGCGAGGCCCGGGGCGTCGGCCTTGACGATGGCATGGACGCGCTCGGCGATGATCCGGTCCGAGTCCGGCATCTCCGCGATCTTCGCGAGCACGTCCCGCTCCGCCTCCGCCGCCTTGTCCGCCCGCGAGCCGCGACGCGCCGCCTTCTTCTGCTCCTGGGCGTGGTCCTTCATCGCGGCCCGCTCCTCGGCCGTGAATCCCTCGTACGAGCTGTTCTTGGCACTGGTCATGATCACTCCTGTGGTCGTGGGTCACGAGCGGCTCGGTGTGCCCGTTCGGGCCCTGCCGCTGTGGTCACAGCCTGTCCTGACCGAGGTGCGGCGGCATCCGTGCCGACCACGGAAACCACCACGGACACGGAGTCGGTGTCTGCCGCGGTCGGCGGTTACGCCGTGCTGCTTTCGCTCGTTTCGACGCCGTCGGCTTCCTCGGTGGCCGGTACGGCCAGACGCAGGCCGCGGGACTCGGCGACGCGCAGGGCGTCGGTCAGGCACTCGGCCAGCCGGAGGCCGGCGTAGCGGACCTCGGTGTACGGCGACACGGGGTCGTCCAGCACCGCGCGGGCGAGGCCGAGCACATCGGCGCCCATGGCGAGCTGCACGGCTTCCAGGTCGTCGGCGAGGCAGGAGACGTACCCGCCGCCGCTGTCCGTCATCAGGTAGCAGGGATTGCCGTCGGGGGACGGCCAGGGCAGCAGGCGGGGGGAGTTGGAGGTCGCCGCGGGGTCGGTGATGTGCTTCATCAGGCGGCCACCTCCTGCGCGCCGATCAGGTGCCGGTCGAGGTCGATCCCGAAGTCGGCGGCGAGGACGAGGGCGAGGCGACGGCGCTCCTGGAGTGCGGCTTCCCGTTCGTGGGCGGCCAGATAGGGGCGCACGAGGGCGGAGTCGGTGCCGTCGAGGGGAGTGGCGAGGCCGTACGGGGAGCGGTGGCGAGGGAGGTTCGGGGGCAGGGGAGACGAGGGGCGGCGTACGACGGTGAGGTGGACGCAGAAGTGAGGGTGCCGGTGGGGACGGCGCCGTTTGCCCGTACCCGGGGCGAAGAGGAGGCGCAGCCATTCGAGGGTGCGGCGGATAAGGTCGTGCACGTCGACGCTCCTTTCAAGCGTTGGCCGTGCCCCGGGAGGTCTGGCCACCTCGCCGGGGTCTTGTCATATCGACCATACCGGGAACTGCGTCCCCCTGCACCCCCCTGCCTATTGCTGCGTCCCACCGCGTCGGAACGCGTTCGGCCACTGCGATACGCGTTGGGCTGCGGCACCGTAGAGGAATGAGTGAGCTTCCGCGCTACGAGTACGTGAAACTCGCCGATTCCATCGCGGCGGAGATCGCGTCCGGCAAGCTGCCGCAGGGCGCCGCGCTGCCGGGCGAGCGATCCATGACGGAGTTGTACCGCGTGAGCATCGGCACAGTCCGCCGCGCCGTCGTCGAACTCCGGAAACGAGGGCTTGTCGCCACATTGCCCGCGAAGGGGACGTACGTCATCGGAATGCCGGAGCCGGCCGGCGACGCGCCCGAAGAGGGCGAGCCGAACACCTGAAGGGGTCGCGCGTTGCATCGCGCGACCCCGAAACGCACCAGAGCCCCAGATCAGATCCGCTCTGAACTGGGGCTCTCCGGTAGGCCCTGTGGGACTCGAACCCACAACCAATGGATTAAAAGTCCACTGCTCTGCCAATTGAGCTAAGGGCCCTGGCGATGTTGCTCCCCTGAGCATAGCCGGACGTGGCCGGGTCTCCGATCGGGTATCGGGGTCCCGGCCACGGTGGGTGGGTGGAAGCGTCAGAGATCTACCGGTTCCGGGGCGTTCGCACGGGACGCCTCTCGGGCGCGGGTTTTCTCGTGGTCCGGGTTGAGGAACCAGTGGCGGGCCGAGGCGTACCACCAGGCGGCGGCGAAGCCCAGGACGACGAGGACGGCGATGGGGGCGTAGTTGAAGGTTTCCCAGGTGACCGGGGAGACCTGGGGGAGCATGAACAGGATCGTGATGACGACGACCCAGGCCACGGCGATTACGCCGATCAGGCCCGACCACCGGCCCAGATGCCACGGTCCGCGGTCGAAGCTGTCACCCTTGCGGAGCCGGAGCAGGGTCGGGATGACGTACGCGATGTAGAGGCCGATCACCGCGATCGAGGTCACCGCCGCGTACGCGGTCACGTTGATCAGGTACGGCAGTCCGAGCACCAACGCTCCCAGCGCCGCCAGCCACACGGCGGCGACAGGAGTGCGGGTGCGCGGGCTGACCGTGTGCCAGACGTGCGAGAAGGGCAATGCCCCGTCACGCGAAAAGGCGTAGATCATGCGGGAGTTGGCGGTCACGGACGCCATGCCGCAGAACAGCTGGGCGCCGATGATGACCAGCAGGAGCAGCTTGCCCGCCGTCGCGCCGAGCGCGTCGAGGAGGATCTGCGCGGGCGGCACACCCGTGGCCGACTCGAGGGCACCGTCGTACGACTGGATGGCGAAGGTGAAGCCCAACAGGAGTACGAAGCCCGCTATCCACGACGTCCAGATCGACTGCACGATGCCCTTGGGGCCCGCCGTGGACGCGTCGTGTGTCTCCTCCGTCATGTGCGCGGAGGCGTCGTACCCGGTGAAGGTGTACTGCGCCATCAGCAGGCCGAGGAGGACTACGTACAGGCTGCTGCCCCACCCGGTGTTGTTCACGAACTCCGTGAACACGAAGGACGCCGACTGGTGGCTGTCCGGGGCGAAGGTGAGCGCGCCCACGATCACCACGACGCCCACCACGTGCCACCACACGCTGACGCTGTTGAGCAGGCCGACGATGCGTACGCCGAAGGTGTTGAGGAGGCCGTGGAGGACGAGAATTGCGGCGAAGAGCAGGACCGTACGGCCGGGTGTGACCTCGAAGTCGAACTGCAGATTGAGGTACGCGCCCAGGAACGAGGCCGCCCCGAAGTCGATCCCGGCGGTCACCGCGACCTGGCCGAGGACGTTGAACCAGCCTGTGAACCAGGCCCAGGCGGCTGCGGTACGCGGGGGTGCCAGCCGGTGCGACCAGAAGTACAGGCCCGCGGAGGTCGGATACGCCGAACAGATTTCGGCCATCGCGAGGCCGACGAACAGCGTCATCAGGCCGACCGCCGCCCAGCCCCACATCATCACGGCGGGGCCACCGGTGTTCATGCCGAACAGGTAGAGGGTCATGCACCCGGACAGCACGGAGATGATCGTGAAGGAGACCGCGTAGTTGGAGAACGCGGACATACGGCGGGCGAGGACCTGGGTGTAGCCGAGCTGCGCCAGCCGTTCCTCGTCGGAGACGGCCTGTGCGGAGGGCGGTGCGGAGGCGGCGACGGAGGGGTCGCTCGCGCCGGAGGGTGGGGACGGTGTTGTCATGCCCCGAGCGTTTCCCTCACCGGGAGCGTGACATGCGTCACGGATGAGCTCGGTTTGGCCAAAGACAGGCCCCGCGCGGGTCGTTCGGCTCCCACACGGCCCGCGAACGCCGCAGGGCCCGGACGACGAAGTCGTCCGGGCCCTGTCAGCGGGAGATCGGGTCAGCCGTTGCGCTTCCAGCGCGGCTTGTCGTCGCGACGGCCGAACGAGGAGCCGGAACCTGAGCCGGAGCCTGCGCCACGGTGGTCGTCACGACGGCCGTACGGGCGGTCGTGGCCGCCGGAACGGAAGCCGCCGGAGGGACGGTCGCCCTGACGGTCGCGGTTGAACGGGCGGTCGCTGCCCCGGTGGCCGGAGGGACGGTCGTCCCGGCGGAACCCACCGGTGGGACGGTCGCCGTCACGGCGGTCATCGCGACGGAAGCCACCCGAGCCACCCGACGGACGGTCGTCGCGACGGAAACCGCCACGGTCGCCATCACGGCGCTCGTCACGACGGAAGCCACCCGAGCCACCCGACGGACGGTCACCGTCACGGCGGTCGTCCCGGCGGAAACCGCCACGCTCACCGTCACGGCGGTCGAACGAACGGCCACCCCGGTCGTTGTCACGCCGGTCATCGCGACGGAAGCCACCCGAACCGCCCGACGGACGGTCGTCGCGACGGAAACCGCCACGGTCACCGTCCCTGCGGTCGTCCCGACGGAACCCACCCCGGTCACCCTCACGACGCTCGTCACGGCGGTCGTCCCGACGGAAGCCACCCCGGTCACCGTCACGACGGTCCCGGCGCTCGTAGTTGCCCCGCTCGTCACGGCGCTGACGCGGCTGCTCGTACGCCGGTGCGGACGCCTGCTCCGGCACGGAGGCGGCAAGCGCGGCCTCGGCCGCGGCGGCCTCCACGACGGCGGCGGCCTCGGCGAGCGCGGCCTCCGGGTCATCGCCCCGCTCGCGCGCGGCGCGGGCGAGGAGTCGGTCCGCCTCCTCGCGCAGCTCGGAGGCACGCCGCTGCGCACGCTCCAGCTGCTTGGTGAGCTGGGCGACCTCGCGCTCGGCCTGCTGCGCGGCGTTGCCCGCCGACTCGGCCTGCACCTCCGTCATCGACCGGGCGCCGGTGATCTCCGCGACCTCAGAGTCGAAGGCGGCACCGCCCTGGATGATGTGGCGCGAGGCGTCGACGCCCGCGTCCTCCATCTGGCGGAAGATCTGCCGCCGCTGGTGCGGCAGGGACAGCGACACGACCGTGCCGGAGCGGCCCGCGCGGGCCGTACGGCCGGAACGGTGCAGGTAGTCCTTGTGGTCACCGGCCGGGTCGACGTTCAGGACCAGGTCGATGCCGTCGACGTGGATACCGCGGGCAGCGACGTCGGTGGCGACGAGCGCGTTGACGTAACCGTCCTTGAAGTCGGCCAGCGTCCGCGTCCGCGCGCCCTGCGTCATACCGCCGTGCAGCGCGTCGGCCTTCACGCCCGCGTCACGGAGCTGCTCGGCGATACGGTCGGCGCCCAGCTGCGTACGTACGAAGATGATCGTGCGGCCCTTGCGGGAGGCGATCGCGGCGGTGACCGGCGCCTTGTCCTTGGGCTTCACGACGAGGATGTGGTGGGACATCGTCGTGACGTTGCCCTGGGCGCTGTCGACCTCGTGCGTGACCGGGTTGCTCAGGTAGCGCTTGACCAGCGTGGAGATCTCGTTCTCCATCGTGGCCGAGAACAGCATGCGCTGGCCGCCGGCCGGGACCTGGTCGAGGAGTTCGGTGACCTCGGGCAGGAAGCCCAGGTCGGACATCTGGTCGGCCTCGTCGATCACGGCGACCTGGACGTTCTCCAGGGAGCAGGCGCCGCGGCTGATGATGTCGCGCAGGCGGCCCGGGGTGGCGACGAGGATGTCGACGCCGCGCTCGAGGGCGTAGATCTGGTTGCCCATCGACGTACCGCCGCAGACGACCTTCATCTTCAGGCCGAGCACATCGCCGTACGGCTGGAGGGCGTCCGCGACCTGCATCGCGAGCTCACGGGTCGGGGTGAGGATGATGCCGCGGGGCTTCTTCTTCTCGGTGTGGCCGCCGGAGAGCTGCGCGAGCAGCGGCAGACCGAAGGAGAGGGTCTTGCCGGAGCCCGTGCGGCCACGCCCGAGGATGTCCTTGCCGGCCAGGGCGTCCGGGATGGTCGCGGCCTGGATCGGGAAGGGGACCGTCACGCCGTTCTGCGCGAGCTTGCGCACGACACCGTCGGGCAGGCCCAGGTCGCCGAAGGTGACCTCGGGGGTCTCCTGCTCGGCGGCCTCGACGGCCTCGGCCGCGTCGGTGACGTCGACTGCCTCGTTCTCGGGCACGACGACGTGATCAGTACTGGAAATGGACATGCGAATGCGAAACCTTCCGGAGTCTCGTCGGCACGCGCCCGTCAACTCCGTGTTCGCAATTCGACCGCCTCAATGCGATCCAGCCACGGCAAGGGAGAGTACGCGCCACACGGCGCGCTCTGCTTTGGCGCCGGGCAAATGGGATCAAACGATCTACCAAGATACGCACCCTCCGACCCTCAAGGCAAATTGAGCAGCAACTGAGCCGATAACCCCAGGTCAGCCCCGGTCGGCCCGGGCCGGTCGACCCCACGTCAGCCGTGGTCACCCTGGTCAGCCGCTTACGCCCGCATGCGGCTCCGGCTCCCGCTCCGCGAGCTGAGGCGTGGGATCCGGGTGCGCCGAGGACGACGGCTCGGCGGTGGTCGGAGTGGGTGACGGCGTGGGCGACTCCTTCGGCGGCTTCGGCCGGGGAGTCGGAGTCGTACGGGTCGGGGTGGGCTGCGCCCTCGTCGGCTCGGGGACCTGCGGCTTCGGCCTCTTCCTCCCGGGCTCGGACGGCGACGAGGAGCCGCTCCCGTCGTCCCGAGACGGCGACGTCGGCCCGTCCCCGCCACCGTCCCCCGACTCCGAGGCGGCGGACTCCGCGGAACCGTGTTCTTCGTCACCCGCCCCGCCCTGCCCGGAGCCACCACCGCCTCCCGTCACCGCCGAACCGCCCTCGGGCGCCTCACCGGCCTGCTGCCCCGCGGAGTGCGAAGGCCTGGCCCTGCTCGCATCGTCGTCGTCATCGCTGACGTTCATGCAGCCGGCGGTCGCCGTGACGGCCAGGGCCGCGGCGGCCAGATGGACGGGTACGTACATGGCGCGCACGGGCAGCCACCTCCGGGGCGGGGACAAGCAGTCCCCCTGCCCAACTCCCGCCGCCCGCAAGAGGACACGCCGCCCGAAGAACAGTTTTCAACAGTCGTACGGTACGGATCTCATCCGTATCCGAGGGCATGCAGCCGCGCGTCGTCGATCCCGAAGTGGTGGGCGATCTCATGAACCACCGTCACTTCCGTCTCGGCCACGACGTCTTCCCGCGACTCGCACATCCGCAGCGTCGGCCCCCGGTAGATGGTGATCCGGTCCGGCAGCACACCGGCGTACCACTCGCCGCGATCCGTCAGCGGAGTCCCCTCGTACAGCCCGAGCAGCTCGGGATCGTCGCTCGGCGGTTCGTCCTCGACGAACACCGCCACGTTGTCCATCAGCCGTGTCAGCTCCGGCGGGATCCGGTCCAGGGCCTCGGCGACCAGTTCCTCGAACTCCTCGCGCGTCATCTCCAGCACAGAGCCATTGTCAGGCACGGACGTCACCCGCGAGAGCCGTAGGAGGCCCCGATCGGGCGGCATATCCGGCCCCGGACTTGGGCATACGGGACCAATGGCCCGCGTCCCCGCCGCCGCTCTGCACCGCGTACGCCAGGCGCCACGTGCGCTCGTACGTCACTATCGCGCTCGCCACACTCACCCGGTCATCGAACTCGTCCACCAGCCGCACCCCTACACCCGCGCCCTGGGCCTGATCACCGTCGTCCTGGTCGGGGCGTGGCTGGGCCTGCTGATCGTGGGGAACGTACGCGCCCCGGTCGGCCCCATGGACACCACCATGACCCTGCGCCCCTCGGTCACCGGCGGCACGAAGATCAACGTCTCACCGCTGGGCGCGCTCGAACTGCGCAGCCATGTCGCGCCGATCCGCCTGGACGTCGACGTGGACCAGCTCGACCCCGTCCGATCCCAGGCCCTCGTCGACCACCCCGAACGGCTCTCCGGCCTCCAGGACGAGGTCACCCGCGACGTCGGCCACGGCACGCTCGACCTGGCCGTACGCTCCGTCGTCGCCGTCGTCTCCGGCGCCACCGCACTCGGCCTCGCCGTATACCGCCGCCCGCGCCGCGCCCTGGCGGCCGGCGGCCTGGCCCTCACCCTTCTGGCGGCCTCCGGAGCGACGGCCTTCGCGACCTGGAATCCCAAGTCGGTCCTGGAGCCGAAGTTCTCGGGCCTGCTGAGCAGTGCCCCCTCAGTGGTCGGCAACGCCCGCAGCATCGTCAGCGAATTCGACGTCTACCAGAAGGAGTTGGCGCGCCTAGTGACGAACGTGACGAAGCTGTACGACGCCACGTCCACACTCCCCGCGTACGCCCCCGACCCCTCCACCATCCGCGTCCTGCACGTCTCCGACATCCATCTCAACCCGGCGAGCTGGAAGATCATCGCCTCGCTGGTGAAGCAGTACAAGATCAATGTGATCGTCGACTCCGGCGACACCATGGACCACGGCTCCGCGGCGGAGAACGGTTTCCTGGACCCGGCCGCCGACCTGGGCGCTCCGTACGTATGGGTGCGCGGCAACCACGATTCGCGGGATACGCAGGCCTATCTGGAGGACATGGAGAACGTGCACGTCCTGGACGAGGGGCGCGCCGTGTCGGTCGCGGGCCTGCGGTTCGCGGGCATGGGCGACCCGCAGTTCACCCCCGACCGCTCGAAGGAGGTGACCGCCTCGGAGGAGCTGGCGGGCGCCCGCCTGGCCTCCGCGCTCCGCGACCAGGAGGCGGCGGGCACGCCTGTGGACATCGCCGTCGCGCACAACCCGGACGCCGCGCGCGAGGTGGACGGCGACGTACCGCTCGTGCTGGCGGGCCACCTCCACCATCCGGAGATGGAGATCATGAAGTACGGCACGCGCCTGCGGATCGAGGGTTCGACGGGCGGCAGCGGGCTGCGGGCGCTGGAGCAGCAGTACCCCGACCCCATCGAGACGTCGATCCTCTACCTGGACCGGGACACCCGCCGCCTCCAGGCCTGGGACGAGATCAAGCTGGGCGGACTGGGCCTGACCACGGCGGAGGTCAGCCGCCACCTGCCGAAGGAGAACCAGCCGGGCGCGTCCCCGTCCCCGTCGCCTGGCTCCCCTTCACCGTCTCCTGGCTCCCCATCACCGTCTCCTGGCTCCCCATCACCGTCGCCGGGTTCCCCCTCGCCCTCCCCTTCTCCCTCTCCCTCCTCCTAATCCGTTTTGCCGATCCCTCCCGGCATCCCATATGCTGCTGACGTCCCCGACGCGCCGCGAGGCGCCCAGGCAGGCCCCAGCCCTCATCGTCTAGCGGCCTAGGACGCCGCCCTTTCAAGGCGGTAGCACGGGTTCGAATCCCGTTGGGGGCACCAGTTGCTCTGCGTTATCGCAGGTCGGCGAAATTATCTGCCTTGCGGTTTGCTGAACGCGCTATGTCGAGTTCGACACCGCGTCTGACGCTCTGTTTCACGAAGCCCCAGGTCGACGCCCCGCTGGCCCGGCTGCGGGATCCGGCGCCTGCCGACTTCACCCGCAGCGCCCGTGCGCTCGGCGACATCACCGTCCACCGCCGCACCCACAACGTGCGTCGCCGCTACGACCGCGCGCCGCACTGGCCGGGCGGGCTCCTGGCCGTTGGTGACGCTCTGTGCGCCTTCAACCCGGTCTACGGCCAGGGCATCACCGTCGCCGCGCCCCGGGCACTGCTGCTGCGGCAGACGCCGGCCGCGGGAACACGGCCGGGATGGGAGCGGCGGCTGATGCGCCGGCCTTCGACCTGCTGCGCAGGTCACACTCGGTGATCTGAGGCTGCGCACTCACGCACTCATACTGTCCGCCCTCTGTCGCGTTGTAGCACCCCATGGGAACGACGCGGCGGCGGGCGCGCTCTGTGCGCGGCTGTGGCGGGCCGGTCGTCGGCCCGTCATTCGGGCGCGGACGTCGGGAGTCGCTCTGCCGCCGTGATCACGGGGCGGGGTTCGCCGCTCTCGACGATGCGCTGTACGAGCCGCTGCCTCAGCTCTGCCCGGACGTCCTCGTATGCCGGGTCGGCCACGAGGTTGGACAGTTCGTCGGGGTCGGAGTGCAGGTCGTAGAGGTAGGCGTCCTGGTAGCGGTCGGCGCGCGGATCGTTCCAGGGGTCGGCGCCCGGGGCGGTCGCGGCGTACTTCCAGCGGTTCGTACGCAGGGCTCGGCCGACCTCCGATTCGCTGATCTGGATGAGTACCTCCCGCGGCCAGTCGGGGTCCTGGCCGTGCAGCAGCGGCAGCAGGGAACGCCCTTGCATCTGTGGGGGCACGGGCAGGCCCGCCGCATGCAACAGGGTGGGCGGCAGATCGATGTGGCCGACCAGTTCCGGCAACCGTACGCCGCCGCGCAGCCCTGGTCCGCGGAGCACGGTGGGCACGCGTACGGAGGCGTCGTGGACGCTGCGTTTGTACTCCTTGTTGCGGGTCTTGAAGTGGCAGCCGTGGTCGGAGGTGAAGAGGATGACGGTGTCGTCCAGTTCCCCGCGTCGCTGAAGGACAGAGACGATGCGGTCGAGCACCTCGTCCAGTCGGCGCACCATTCCGTAGTAACCGGGCAGGTGCTGGGCCCAGTTGCCGCCGCCGAGGGCCGCGAGGTCGGAGGGTACCCACGGGGCGTTGTAGCGGTCGCTGTAGCCGGTCGGAGCGGGATAGTCGTCGCGGGAGTTCTGGTGGTGCGGCTCCAGGAACGACAGGAAGAGGAAGAACGGCCGGTCCCGGTCCCGGTCACTCTCCCGGTCCCGGTCGCGGTCCCGGTCACGGTCGATGAAGTCGATCGCGGCGGTGCCGAGCGCGTCGGCGCGGTAGCCGTCGAAGTGGTGCGGGGTGCCGTTGCCGTCGTACAGCGTGGTCTCGTAGGCGTCCGAGGTGAACTCGAGAAGGTTGGCGGCGAGCCAGTACTCGTATCCGGCCCGGTCTTCCGCCGGCACCGGACCTGCCGTACGGCCGCCGGCCAGGTGCCACTTGCCGATGTAGCCGGTGGCGTAGCCCGCGTCCCGGAACGCGCGGCCCAGGGCCGGGGTGTCCCGCGGGAGAGGGAGCCCGTTGCGGAAGACCCCGGTGGTGGTCGGGTACTGCCCGGTCTGGAGGCCGGCGCGCGAGGGCGCGCAGACGGGCTGGCAGGTGAAGGAACGGTCCACGCTCACGCCGTCCGCGGCGAGCCGGTCGAGGGCCGGGGTGAGGCCCAGGGGGTTCCCGTGGATGCCGGTGGTGTCCCAGCGTTGCTGGTCGGTGAAGAAGACGAGGACGTTCGGACGGCGGGTGGAGGCGACGGGTTCGGAAGGCCTGGCGGGGGAAGCGCTGAAGGTCATCGTGCTCCCGTTTCAGTGGTGAAGTGGTCCCGGTCCTTCATGACGTACCCCCGGGCGTCCCTGCCGACAGGCGGAACCGCTCGGACCATGCGACTTCCGGTAGGCGGCCGGGGTCACACCCACCTCTCTTCGGAAGCCCGTCCGGAAATTCGCGGCCGTGCCGAAACCCGTCGCTCCGGCGATCCTCTCGACAGACCAGTCGGAGGTCTCAAGGAGTCGGCGCGCACTGAGAATCCTCTGCCAGCACCATGATCGGCACTCCTCGGCCGGCCTTCCCCGAGCTGCTGGTCGAGATCAAATTCATCGCCCGGACCTGAGGGCTGCCCGGCCGGCGGAAGCCCCCCAGCCCACAACCCATTGGCCACCACCCGTAGATGACAGATGTCATGAGGTCCCATGACAGACCGCACTCCCAACGGCCCCTGCACGCCGCAAGCCTGAGTACATGGACACAGTCATCGAAACCGCCGGCCTGCGGCGGCGCTATCAGGGTTTCGAGGCCGTACGCGGCGTCGACCTCACGGTCGCCCGGGGCGAGCTCTTCGCTCTCCTCGGGACCAACGGTGCCGGCAAGACCTCCACCCTGGAGCTCTTGGAGGGCCAGGCCGCCCCCGCCGCCGGGACTGTCCGCGTGCTCGGCCGCGACCCGTACCGGGAACGGGCCGCCGTCCGCCCCCGTATCGGGGTGATGCTCCAGGAGGGCGGCTTCCCTACGGAGTTGACGGTCATGGAGACCGTACGGATGTGGGCGGGCTGCACCAGCGGTGCCCGACCGGAGGCCGAGGCTCTGGAACTGACCGGGCTGTCCGGGCGGGGGGCGGTACGGGTCAAGCAGCTCTCCGGCGGGGAGCGGCGTCGGCTCGATCTCGCGCTGGCGCTGCTGGGGCGGCCGGAGGTGCTCTTCCTCGACGAGCCGACGACCGGCCTGGACGCGCAGTCCCGCCGCGATACCTGGGAGCTGGTCCGTGAGCTGAAGGAGCAGGGCACGACGGTGCTGCTCACCACGCACTATCTGGAGGAGGTGGAGGAGCTGGCCGACCGGTTGGCGATCATGCACGGGGGGCTGATCGCCACGTCCGGCACGGTTGCCGACGTGGTCGCCGAGCGGCCCTCCCGGTTCAGCTTCGAGCTGCCCCTCGACCGCTTCCTGGGTGATCTGCCGCCGCTCGCGGCGCTGGGCGTGACCGGCCACCGGCAGTCCGGCCGGATGGTCCGGCTGGAGACCGGCGATCTGCAACGGACCGCGACAGCACTGCTGTTGTGGGCCCGCGACGAGGGCGTGGAGCTGCGCGGCCTCGACGCCCGGTCGGCGACGTTGGAGGAGGCGTTCATGGAGATCGCCAAGGGTCTGGAGAGCAGGGACCTGGAGGGCGAGGGTCTGGCGAACGACAGGGGCCCGGCGAGCAAGGGCCCGGAGCGCGAGGGGACGCGACGATGACATCAGTAGCCCGTACCGCACAAGAGCCCTCGGCCACGGCTACGGCCACGACCCCACGGCGCACCGCCACGGCCCGTATGGCCGCCCTCGGCCGCGCCGAGCTGACGCTGCTGCTGCGCAGCCGGGCGTCCCTGGTCAACGCCGTGATCCTGCCCAGCGCGGTCGCCTTCGCGATGCGCGGCATGGTCGACGGGCTGGACCTCGAGGGCACCGGCCTGTCGGTGGCCACCGTCATGCTGCCCGCCGCGCTGGCCAATGCGCTGTTCTTCGCCGTCTATACGAACCTGGTCGGCGTGTACGTCGTGCGCCGCGAGGGCCTCGTGCTCAAGCGGCTGCGCACCGGCGAACTGCGCGACTGGGAGATCCTCGCCGGCGGCGCACTCCCGGCGCTTCTGCTGGTGTTCGTGCAGTCCGTGCTGCTGGGAGCCGGGATGACCGTGATCCTGGACGCGAACGCACCGGCCGCTTGGCACCTGGTGGTGGCCGGCCTGCTCATCGGCATGGCGATGCTGGTCGCCGCGGCGGCCCTGACCGCGGCGTTCACCCGGACGGCGGAGAGTGCGCAGCTGACGTTTCTGCCCTTCCTGTTGGTGACCATGGCCGCCTCCGGGGTCTTCGCGCCGCGCGAGCTGCTGCCGGACGGAGCGGCCGACGTCGCCGCCTGGCTGCCCTTCTCCCCGGTGATGGACCTGCTGCGAGGCGGCTGGACGGGAGATCTGGGCGCTGTGGAACAGGTCCGGGCGACGCTCGTCGCCTTGGCCTGGACGGGCGTGGCCGTGTACGGCGTGCAGCGGCGGTTCCGCTGGGAACCGCGGCATTGAGCGGCGCGAGCGACGACAGGAACCTGTACACCTGGCCTACGGCCCGACCGGCAAGTGCCGGGCGAAGGCATGCACAGCCCGGGCCGAAAGCCGTTCGCCCAGCGGCAGTTGGAGGTCCGCTCCGCAGACGCGGACTCGCAGGAGCGGGCCGTCCATGCGTACCTGCTCGATCCGGGTGCGCGGGATGCAGTGGGTGTCCAGGCCGTGGCGGCCACCGGATCGATCGGTGTGAACGGGGTCGGCGAGGACGACGAGTTCCCGCGGGGTGAGTACGACAGCGGCGTACGCGGGATCCGAGCGCAGGGGCACCGGCAGCGGACCGGCGACGACGGCGACCGGGTCGCCGTCGTTCAGGCGTGCCGTGGGCGAGGTGAGCAGGAGTCGCCATTTGTACGGGAGTCCGGTGTTCGGTACAGGAGCGTCGGGCAGGTCCAGCTCGGTGGGGGCGACGCGGCGGCGAAGGGACAGCACCAAGGGGTGCAGCTCGTGCTCGGCGACCGCGTTGTAGTGGATGTTCAGGCGCGCGTCCGTGGCGAGGATCGTCAGACGGGCGTACAGCAGGGCGTGCGCCATCTCGATCGCGGCCACCTGCTCCGGACGCAGGGCCACCCGCACTCCGGGCTCGGCGGGAGCACCGACCCACAGGGCCACTCCGCCGGGCCCGAAACCGAGCACGCCGGCCGGAGTCAGCAGGTGAAGGCGGCTGCCTCCGAGGCGGCCGGGCCGGGTGTGGGCGGGGACGACGAACACGTCCCGGAAATCCCTGATTCCGACCGTCTGGCGCAGCGCCTCGAGCGCGCCGCCGGGCACGTCCTCCGCGCGGCGCGGACGGTACGGGAACCCCCGGATGCCGGTACGGGTGTGGGCGCGCGCGGTCTGTTCGTCGACCTCCTGCTCCCACGGCTCGAGCAGTTCGAGCCTCGGACGTGCGGCGGGACGCCGTCGCAGCAGCGAGCGGGGGCTCACGGCAAGTCCCGTCAGCCCGTCGATCCGCCACCCAGGGCCTCGGAACACGGCCACCTCCCGGGGGAGTTCCAGCCAGTCGGCATCGTCCGCCAACCGGCATCCTCCACAAACCTACGACGACCAGGGCGGCAGAATGACGCCCACCGGCAGGCCGTACCACGGCCGTGACCAAGTGCCCGGCACCAGGGCCCAGTTGCCCGGCGCCGTCCGGCCCTTGGGCGTACGAGGACGTACGAGGAGAGGACGACGTGAGCGAGAACCAGCCCGACGGCATAGAGACCCGCATCGACACGGGGACGGCGCACAACGCCCGCGTATGGAACTACTGGCAGGGCGGCAAGGACAACTACCCCGTCGACGAGCAGGTGGGCGACCACGTCGCCGGGATGATCCCCGTCATCCGCGACATTGCCCGCGCCGACCGGGCGTTCCTGAGCCGTGCGGTGCGTTTCCTGGCCGAGGAGCGCGGCATACGCCAGTTCCTCGACATCGGCACCGGGCTGCCGGCCATGGAGAACACCCATGAGGTCGCCCAGCGGATCGCACCCGAGTCACGGATCGTGTACGTCGACAACGACCCCATCGTGCTCTCGCACGCCCGCGCCCTGCTGACCAGCACCCCCGAAGGCGCCACCGACTACATCGACGCCGATGTGCACGACCCGGACGCCATCCTGCGGGTCGCGGGCGGCACCCTCGACTTCACCAAGCCGGTCGCGCTGATGCTGCTCGGCATCCTCAACTTCGTGCTCGACGACGACGAGGCACGGTCCATCGCGAGCAGGCTCGTGGCGGCGCTCGCCCCCGGCAGCGTCCTCGTCCTGACCCACCCCACCACGGAACCCGAACTCGGCGGCGACCTCCAGCTGGAGGCGATGGCCTTCTGGAACGCCAACGCCAAGCCGCCGGTCACCGCCCGCAGCAGGGAGGAGATCGCCACGTACTTCGACGGCCTCACACTCCTGGAGCCGGGCCTTGTCTCCTGCGCGCAGTGGCGATCGGAGCCCGGTACGGAAACCGGAGCCGTTCCTCAACTGGGAGCCGTGGCGGAGAAGGCCTGAGGTCAGGGTTCTTCTGGCGTTCCACTCGGCTCTGTCGGCGACTCGGCGGAGGCCGACGTCGGGGCCGAGGTCGAGGTCTGTGTCGGCGATGGGTCGCGAGTGGAGGTGGGGGTGGGAGTAGCGGGGGTGGAGGTGGGCGCAGCTGACGGGATTTCGGAGGCGCCCGTAGGGCTCTCGTCGATGGGCTCGGGGCTGGAGGGCTCGGGGGACGATGTCGAAGGGTTCCCCGAGTTGGACGGAGCGGGCGGGGTCGAAGGGCTGGTCGCGGGCGGTGGGGCGAGCGGGGGCGTCGGCGACGCGGGCCCGCCGGAGGACCTCAGCATCGGCAGGGCGACGAGGACGGCGACCGCGCACGACAGGCCGGCCCCGGCCGCGGCACGGAGCAGACGGCGGCGGGCCGCGCCGCGGCGGATGGCCTCGTAGCGGCCGGGGGGCGGGACGAGGTGGTCGGAGGGAGGCCGGAGGATCACCGCGAGGGGGTCGTCGGGGCCGAACTCCGCGCCGCCGCCGTCAAAGCGTGTGGTCAAGGCTTCTCCTCAGGTGGGCGCGGAGCAGTTCGCGGGCCGCGTGGAGATCGGCCTTGACGGTTCCTTCCTTGCGCCCGGTCAGTACGGACACCTCCCGGATCGGCATGTCGGCGTAGTAGTGCAGCAGGATCGGTACGCGCAGTCGTTCCGGCAACGACTGCACGAGCAGCCGGACCGTGGGGTCGGCCTGCTCGGTCTGCGGCCGGACGGCGGCTTCCGAGGTGGCCCGGCGCACGGCCCTTCGCTCGCGCTCCATTTTGCGCCAGTGGTCCCGCACAAGATTGGCCGCGGTGACGTAGAGGAACCCGCGAGGTTCCTCCACGGAGGTCCACCGGGCCCAGAGCCGGGTGAACGCCTCGGAGGCGATCTCGTGCGCCGTCTCGTCATCGTCGACAAGCCTCCGACACCACCCGGCGAGACGCGGATAGAGGGCAGCGAACAGCTCGGACGCGGCCTTGTCACGGGACCGTTTCAACGTTCTCCAGGGTCGTCGGGACACTCGTGGGGAAGGAGCCCGAACCGGCGGCATACGTTCCACCGGCCCGGGCCCGCGCCCCCCTTTGGGGGCGCGGGGAGCTGCGCGACCAGCCACAACGGACCCGCGGCCGAAACAAGACCTGTCGGGGGACCGGGGGCGCAGCCCCCCGTTTCGGGAAGGGGCGGGGCTAGGGTCAAGGACTCGCGGAGCGCAACACAGCGAAAACGATCACGTTGTCGCGATACCAGTCCCCGCTGCGCGGCCCCCCGCACGTAATGAGCCGCAGCTCCGGCCGCTCCACGTCCCCGTAGACGTCGTCCGCAGGAAACTCCGCCTTGGCAACCGTCCGTACGGCGGTGACGCCGAACTCCGCAGCCGTGCCGTTCTCCAGCCGCGCCACGATCCCATCCCCCTGGCGCAGCCGGTTCAGGTGACGGAACACCCCGTCCCCGTACGAGCCGACCGTGACATGACCGAGGATCACGGACGGGCCAACCTGCCCCGGCGTCGGCGAGTGCCGATACCAGCCCGCCCGGTCGTCCGCCGTGATCGGCGGCACCTGCACGCTGCCGTCCCTGGCCAACCCCAGCCCCATGACCGGGGTGTCGACCCCGATGGCAGGGATCCGCAGACCGACCGGCTCCGAACGCCCAAGCGGCCGCGCCGACTTCACTTTCGATGCGGACGGTGAAGGCGGGCTGCTGGGCCGCGCGCTCGTGCCCTGCCCGCCCCCGTTCCCGCCGCACCCCACGAGCAAGGAGCCCAGAGCCGCCGTGACGAACAGACGCCTGGACGGCGCCGTCATGCGCCGGTCGCCCTCCGCCGACGTACGAGAAAGACCATCGCACCGCCCCCGACGAGAACCGCGGCAGCACCGCCCCCGATCAGCGCGCTGTCACCTCCGGACTCCTCGGACCCCGGCGTCACACCGGTGTCGGGCGCCCCGCTCGGCACGACGGACACCTGACCCGAGTCCGGCGCCCGCGTCGGCTCGGCGCTCGGGTCCAGGGGGGCCGGGGTGGAAGTCTCGGCCGGCGCATCGGAAGCGCCCTCAGTCGGGGCGGGCGTGGCCGTGGACGTCGGTACCGGCTTGGCGGTCGCCGTGGTGGAGGGAACCGGCGTCGGGGTCCCCCCGTCGGCGAACGCGGGCACCGCACCCCCCAGCACAGCCGTACCCGCAAGTGCCATGGCGGCAAGGACAGTTCGGCGCATCAGTCGCTCTCTTTCGTCGCTCCGTCCACCCACGGATTCAGCGGGCGCGTCACGGATCGAGCGGAGAGACGAGACAGCGAGGAACCGGGTTGTAAAGAACAGGCAAAGACGTCGGAGGGCTTACGGGCCTACTGCTCAGGTGTCCTGATACCGCCGGCTCTCCAGCCGTACGTGCAACTCCTCCTCCTGGTCCCCGGACGCCGTACTGACCTCATACACGGAGAACAGCGAATCCAGGGTGGACCGGAAGCGGTCGATCGCCCAGTAACCGCCCTGGACGTCGGCCGTGACGGACGCCGTGAGGCGGGCGGGACGGGCGCCCTCGTGCGGGTCGGCGACGTCGAACGTGCCGAGCCACACCGTCGGACGCGTCGCCGACAGCTCCTGGGGTACATCGTCGGCGCACCGGTCCGAACTGAAGCAGGCGCACAGGGTGTCGAACACGACGCGGGCGTCTTCCTTGCTGCATCCGCTGAGTTCCACGGAGACACTTTCCGGATGCGGTCGTTCCTTGTCCATCGTGATCGCTCCTCTCGTCACCGCGCTGCGGAACCTCGGGGCTGCGGTACCTCGGGACAGCCCGGTCAAACCACGCCCCACCCCCAGAAAAGCACCATCTCCGGGTTTGAGCACCCCTCGACTGCAAGCGAACTGCAACCGGCCCGCATCACCATGTGTACTGCTATGGACGGCATCGCGGAAAATTCGGCGCAGGACGCGGCACGGCTGCTCGACGCCCAGACACCGGGATGGGAACGCGGCCTCAGCGCGCTCAACTTCGAGCTGCTGCGCAAGGCCCTGCGCCGTTGGGCGGGGGACCCCGACCTCGAGACGTTCGATGTGTGCTGGGGGCGGTTGTACGGGGTGGTGGGGACCGCTCTGTACGGGCAACTGGCGTACGTCCTCGGGAACATGACCTCCAGTCAGGTCACCCTGGAGTTCTGCCGCCGCATCCTCGCGCACGAACCGGGACCGTCCGCCGAGGAACAGGACGGGTACCGACGCGTGATCACCGCGATGCAGACCGTACTCAGGGCCCATAACCTCACCGCGCCCACGCAGGCCACTCAGCAGCCCCCGCCCACCGCACCCCGTCCGGCTGGCACCGCCCGCCCACAGCGCTCCACCGGCCCGGCAAGTCCGGCACAACCAACCCGCCCGGCACACCCGTCGCTCCCCCTCCTGCGCAGGGCCGTACAGAGCCTCGCCCACGGCGACCGGACCGCCGCCGCCGACACCCTGCGCCCTCTCCTCGCCGACCCGGACCTGGCGGGCGACGGCATCGGCAACGCCGTACGCCTGGTGGCGGCCGCACTTGAGCCGGACGAGCCGGACGACGAAGCGACCGTACGGGCGGCAAGGGAACTGCTGGACCGCCACCGGCTCCGCTGGCCGGAGTACTCGCCGGTGGGCGCGGAACCCATCCTCGCCGCCGCGTCCCGCACCGACGTCAAGCTGTTCGCGGACCTGGCGGCCGCGGGCGAACGGCGGCCCGCCCCACACTCCTGGCCCGACCGGGAAACCCTGCGCCGGCTGTGGTCCCGGCCCGTCCGCGCGCACGTCGCGGAGGCACTGCACCACGCGTCCGAGGGGTACACGGCCGATGCCCTGGAGGCCCTCGACGCGGTGACCGCCATCCTGGACCGCCTGCGGGACCCCTACGCCGCACCCCTCGACGACCTGACCGACCAGTCCGAACCGACCGCCGCGCTCGAAGAGTTCACCACCCGGCTCCGGTCCCATCTGACCGAACGGCTGGCCGCAGAGGCGTACGCCCGACTCGAAAAGGACGGCGAGACCCACCCCTGGTCGGCCGAGTCCGTACGGCTCTGGGAGCTGATCGACTCCCCGGCGCACAGCCACCACCTCGCGGTCGCCCACCACGCGCGCGCCTACGAGTTGCAGGGCACCGCACTGGCCGGGACGCAGTCCGCCACCCGGGCACGTACGGAGTGGACGGAGGCGTTGCGCCACTGGGCCGCCGTGCACGGCGACGACGCGTACTGGCAGGAGCTGCACCGCCGCCTGGAGGCGGCGACCGGCACCAGTGTGCCGGTCGCCGTCGTCGACGAGGTGCGCGGGCGGCTGCCGCGGGACCTGTTCGAACCGCATATCGCCCTCGCGGCCCGGATGCACGCCACCGATCCGCGGCACGCCCGGGAACACCTCGCCTTCGTCACCTCCTCCGGTTTCCCCGAGCGGGACATCGCGGCGGCCCGCAAGGCGCTGGTCCGCGAGGCCGTCGAGGCCGTGCTGGCCGCCGTGCAGCAGCAGGAGTACGCGGCTGCCTCGGCCGGACTTCAGCCGTGGCTGCGGCTCGATCCCGACAATCCGGATCTGCTCCGCACCACGCTGATCGTGCTGCGTCACCAGGTGGAGACCGAATGGTTCGACGCCCGGCGCCCGCACCAGCTCGTCCCGCTGCTCACCAGGATGCAGGGGATCGAAAAACGTCTCGGTCCCGAGGCGGCCCGGCAGGACCGTGAACTGGCCGGGGAACTTGCACGGTTGGCGTTCTGGCGCGCCGTCGAACTGCATCAGCGCCTCGCCCGTGCCTCCCGCGCCGAGGCCCTGCTCCTCGTGAACCAGATCACCCATCTCGCCGATCAGGCTGTCGAGCTCGATCCGAATCTTCCGCTCGTCGGGATGTACCGGGAGCTGGAGACCTTCGCGCCGCGTATGCACGCGCTGGCCGCCCGCCTGACGGCCGCGATGTGGGGCGGCGACAGTGCCGTACGCCGTTATGTCGAACTGGCTGAGGCCAGCGAGCACTTGGAACCCGCGTCGATGTGCCATCTGGTGTCGGCGCTGCTCGATCTGGACCGGCCGGAGCCCGCGGACTGGACGCGGGCGTGGTGGCTGCTCATGGAGGTACGCGAGGACCCCTCGGAAGAGGCCCAGCGGTGCCGCGACGAGGTCACGAGATTCGGCCGCATCCTGTGGTCGCGGATGGCGGCCGCGGGCCAGTTGCTACCGGGTCCGCCCCCGCCCGAGTGGCTGAGCCGGCCCAGCCGTTGAAGCACTCCCGTCGAAGCCCGTCGAAGCCCGTCGAGCAGAGCGGAGGATCCACATGTCGCACGGCGATCACGACAACCCCTGGCAGTGGAGGGACGGGCACAACCCGTACTACCGCACACCGCTGCAGATACTCGGCCTCGACCCCGACCGGACCGGGCGGGCGGCCGTAAGGGCCGCGGCCCGCCGCAGGCGCCTGCGCGTCGAGCGCGGCGCGGACCGCTTCCCGGTGTTCGGCCGCCCCCTGGAGATCGCGGAGGTCAACGCGGCCGAGGAGGAGCTGCTCACCCCCACCGGCCGCCTGCTCGCCGAACTGCGCACACACCGGCCCGCACGCCACCAGGAGGCCGAGCTGCGGGCCCAGCTCGACGAGCTGGCAGCCGAGTTCGCCAGCCTGCCCGAGCCCGAGACACCCGAACCGCGCGTGGTCGCGCGGCCGGAGGCGCTGCTGGGGTGGCTGCCCCGCAGGCCGGGTGAGCCCCGGTGACTCCGCCGGAGTCGTCGGACCGCCGACGAGGCCTGAGTCCGCGGACCAGGCCCGTGGCCGCCTCGCGCAGCGCCGGGGCCGGCCCACGCGGGCCGCGACCGGCTCGTACGGACTCTCCGGACCGTACGGGCTCGGCGGACCGTACGGGCTCGACGGACCGTACGGGCTCGACGGACCGTACGGGCTCGACGGGCCGTACGGATTACGCCGACGCGCCCCGCACCGCCCCGGCCCATCGACGGAAGCCGGCCCTGCGGCTGCGTACCCGCCCCATGGCCGCCTCCGTCAGGACGCGCATCACCGAGCGGCCACGCCCCGTACCGGACGGGTCGCCGCCACTGCCGCAACGTCTCGTTCATCAGCTGCTGGCCGACGCGGAGCGCGACCGTGGCGACTTGCGTGAGCAGGCTCGCGCGAGGGCGGTCGAGGAGCGTGAGCGGTACGCCCGCCTCGCCGCGGACGTCGCGAGCGCCCTGCACGAACTGCGCGGCTTCCTCGCCGCGACGCCATCCGCCCACGCCCCCGACCCCGACCCCGACCCCGATGGCCCTGATGAGGTCCTCGCCGCCGTCGCCCGGCGTTTCGCGTCCGCGCTCGCGCAGGCGGGCGTACACCTGGACGACCCGCTCGGCCGTCCATACGCAGAGGTCGCCCCTTACGTCGACGTGGGGCACGCCCCGGAGGCCGGGGAGGCGTCCGAGCTGGTGATCGGCAGGACGGTGCGGCCGGGGGTGCGGCTGCACGACGGCACCTGGATACGCCGCGCACAGGTCCTGCTGGAGCCCCGGAAGGAGCCCGGCGAGCAGTCCCGGACGAAGGGGGAGGAGCGCGCATGAGTCTCATCGTGGGCATAGACCTGGGAACCACGAACAGTTGTCTGGCGCTGCCCGCCGACGCGCCGGTCCCCCGCAAGGAGCAGCTCATCGCGGAAGGGCGGCTGCGCCCGGTGGGCGACGCCCTGCTGCTCGTCCCGCCGGACGGCTCGCCGACGGTGCCGTCCGCTGTGTGGGTCGGCCCGGACGGAGCCGTACAGGTCGGGCTGCTGGCCAAGCACCGGGCGCGGATGCAGGGTGCGCCGCCCGCGATGTTCTTCAAGCGGAGCATGGGTACCGACCAGCGGTTCACGGCCGGTCACGCCGAGCTGACGCCGCTCGAGGCGTCCACGGAGGTGCTGCGGCACCTCAAGAGGACCGCCGAGGGCGTGCTGGGCGTGCCGGTGGAGCGGGCGGTCGTCACGGTTCCCGCCTTCTTCGAGACCCGTTCGAAGAACGACACGACCAAGGCCGGTGCCGCGGCGGGCCTGGAGGTCGTGGAAACCCTCATCGAGCCGGTCGCGGCGGCCCTCGCACACGCCGGGGAACACCTGGGAGATGATCCCCGCACCTTCCTCGTGTACGACCTCGGCGGCGGCACCTTCGACACCTCCGTCGTGACCTGGGACCCCGAAGAGGGGTTCGAGCACCGCGCCTTCGGCGGCGACCGCTATCTGGGCGGCTACGACTTCGACCGGGCGATCGTCCACTGGATGGACGGCAGGCTGCCCGCGTACGACCTGAAGTTCGACCCCGACCGGCCCGCCGACGCCCGCTCGTACGCCGCCCTGCTCTTCCTCGCCGAGGAGTGCAAGCAGGAACTGTCCCGGATGCCCGTGACCGAGATCGTCAGCCAGCACGGCGAGGACCGTACGGGCACCCCGATGAACCTCCATCTGCCCATGCTGCGCACGGAGTTCGAGGAACTGATCCGCCCGTCGCTGGAGGCCACCGTCGGCCACTGCGAGCGCACCCTGCGCCAGGCGGGCATCACCCTCGATGCCGGGACCGGGACCGGGACCGACGCCGACACCGACATCGACATCGACATCGACATCGACATCGACGAGATCGTCATGGTCGGCGGCTCCTCCCGTATCCCCCTGGTGGCCCGGCTGCTGGAGGAGCGCTTCGGCCGTACGCCCGTACTGCTCCACCCGGACCTCGCCATCGCCGCCGGTGCCGCACTGAAGGCGGCTGCCGCGGCGCAGCGCGGGGTGCACCTGGAACTCGACCGGCCCGAGGCGATCGGCGGCTTCGCCGACATCGCGGGCCGGGTCCTCGCGAGCGGCACGATTCCCGAACCTCTCGGCACCCCCGTCCTGCTGGTCTCGGACGACGGAGTGCACCGCGCCGAGGAGGCGGCGGGCGCGGACGGTTCCTTCGTCTTCCCGGACGTACCGCTTCAGGAGGGCCGCGAGAACGGCTTCACCGTACGGGTCATGCACGACGGCCGGGAGGCCGAGGCTCGGCACGTCACCGTCGCCGCCGGGGCGCCCGCCGCCGCGCCGGTCTCGGGCGATGTGCTGGCCCACGACTTCTCCGTACAGCTGGCCACGGGACCGCACCGCATCGTCGCCTCCGGAGTACGGCTTCCGCACCGCACCGGCTTCCGCCTGCAGACCGCCAGCCAGGGCAGGCGGCTGTCCATCCGGCTCTACGAGGGGTTGATGCCGATCGGCGCGGTGGAGATCGACGACGTACCGGCCGGGCTGCCCGTCGGCACCGATGTGGAGGTGACGGTCACCTTCGAGGCGGGCTGGACGATCGCCGCCGAGGTCGCGATCCCCGAGATCGGCGCCCGGGCGACCGCGTCCATCGACATCCCGCTGCGCACCATCCCGGCCTGGGACGATCTGCGCGAGGCCCACCGGGACGCCAAGGGGGGATGGGCGGAGCTGTACGGCGAACTGCCGCCCGCCGAGGCCGACGAGGCAGCGACCGCCGTGAACCGGCTGCTCGCCGAGACCGACGCGCTGTTCGCCGAGGGCCAGGACCGGGCGAAGGCCCACTACAAGCTGATGGAGACCGAGACCCTGCTCCAGGGTCTGGCGGAGCGCCGGCAGTGGGCGCAGACGCTGCATCCACCGCTGCACGAGTTCCAGGCCGGGCTCGCCGACATCCGCTCGCTGACCGCCGAACTGGCCCACATCGATCCCACCAGGAGCGCGCGCTACTCAGCCGAACTCGTCGAACTGGAGGCCGCGGGCCGCGCCGCGTACGCCGACCTGAACCGCTACGACTGGCACCAGGCCTGCACCCGCCTGGTCGACCTGCTGCACGGCATCCAACGCGACCTGTACGGCCCCCTCCCCGGCCAGAGCCCCGACGACTGGACGGCCGGTCAGCTGGAGGCCGCCTTCCGCGAGGAACTGGACAACCTCAGACGTACGGTCCTCGCCGCGGACCGGGACTCGGACCAGCGTCACCGGCGCGAGGCCGAGGGCTTCCTGAACCGGATCGACACGACCGAGCGCGAAGTGAGCACAGCGGCAGTGCAGTGCACGGACGACGACCTCAAGCGCCGCCTCATCGGGATCTTCACCACCCGCATCGAACCGCTGCGGGTCCAGATCGACAGCTGGCTGCGCGGGCTGCGCAGCAGCGAGGGCATCCAGGTGGTACTGCCACGCAGCCGTACCGCAGGCCAGGGGGAGTGACGTCGAAATGCTGAGCTGCCCCATGTGCCGCAAACCCCTGCCCGGCACGCCTTCCCGCTGTTACGCCTGCCGGGGCGACCTGAGCGCACTCCGCCACCTCCGCGCCCTGGCCGACCACCACTTCAACGACGCGGTGCGCGCAGCCCGTACGCAGCGGTGGGACCAGGCGGCCGAACTCCTCGCCGTCGCCCTGGTGTTGAACCCCGCCGACGAGGAGGCCCGCGGACTGCTGCGGAAAGTACGCCTCCACCAGAAACGGGTGCGGAAGGGGGCACGGAACGGGACATTCCGACGTTGAATGCTCCAAGACGGACTCGAAGACGCCCTGGACTGCGAGGGCGACGCATATCGACGGGTCGGACGGGGGCGATGTGTGTGATGCGGTTCGAAATCCTGGGCCCGCTCGGGGTGCGGGGCCCCGACGGACCCGTAGCCCTCGGCACTCCGAAGAACCGTGCCGTCCTCGCGGTACTGCTGGCCCGCCGGCAGCACCGGACCTCCGCCGCCGCACTGGCCGACGCGGTATGGAGCGGCCAGATCCCCAAGAACGGCCCGAAGAACATCCAGGTCAACGTGCACCGCCTGCGCCGCGCTCTGGGCGGCGGCGACCGCATCCGCTTCGCCGACGGCTACCAGCTCGTCCTCGCGGACGGCGAACTGGACGCCTGGCGCGCCCAGTCACTCGCCCGCCGAGCCGAACTCGCCCACTCCGCCGAGGAGTGCGGCCGCCTCCTGCGCGAGGCGCTCGCACTGTGGCAGGGCGACCCTTACGCCGGCTACGAGGACCTGGCCCCGATCCGCCCCGAAGCCGAGCGCCTCACAGAATTACGCATGACCCTGCTCGAACGCCGCATAGACGCCGACCTGACGGCAGGCCACCACACCGACCTGATAGCCGAACTTTCGGCCCTGACCACCGAACACCCCCTGCGCGAACGCCTCCACGCCCGACTCATGCTCGCCCTCTACCGCTCCGGCCGCCGAGCCGACGCCCTGTCCAGATACCACCACGCCCGCCGCACCCTGATCACCGAAATAGGCCTGGGCCCGGGCCCAGAACTCCGCACCCTGGAACAACGCATCATCGCGGCGGACCCTTCGCTACTCGGCCCACCACCGACCTGCACCTGTATCGCTGCGCGCCCACCGACAGGTGAGCCGGAGGCTCCTCCCGCCTCCGCACCGGCGCCTCCGCGCACGCCCCTGCGCCTTGTCCCGGACCCACCGCGCCCGGCGCGCCGGATCACCGCCCCACTTCCGCCGGCCCAACCACTCCTGGGCCGCGACCGTGCCGCCGCCCCCGACACCACACACCCCTCCTCCGCCGAGCCGAACGCCTCCCTCCAGTCGGCCACGGCCCCACCCCGGCGGCCCCGCCAACCTTCCACCCCACCGGCACCAGCCCAACTCCCCCCACTCCTCCGCACATTCACCGGCCGCCCAACCCCCCTCGCCCACCTGGACGCCGCGCTCGACTCCGGTCAGCGCGTGCTCGCTCTAGTCGGCACCGGCGGCGTGGGCAAGACGGCGCTCGCCGTGCACTGGGCGCACCGGACACGGTCCCGGTTCCCCGACGGTCAGCTGTATGTCGATCTGCGCGGCGCCGCCCAGGTTCCGCCGCTGCGCACCGAGCAGGTGCTCGCCCGCTTCCTCCCCGCCCTCGGCCTGCCCGCCGGACGCGTGCCGGACCAACCCGACGACGCGGCCGCCCTGTACCGCTCCGCACTCCACGGCCGACGCGTCCTCGTCCTGCTCGACAACGTGAGCGGCGCAAGCCAGGTCCGCCCCCTGCTGCCGCCCGGCGCGGGCTCGCTGGCCCTGGTGACCAGCCGCAACAGCCTGCGCGGACTCGTCGCCCGCGACGACGCCCACACCCTCACCCTCAAACCGCTCCCCCCGCCCGAAGCCCTCGCACTGCTCGAACGGCTACTGGGAGAGCAGACGATACGAGCCGAACGTACCGCCGCCGCAGAACTCGCCCGACGCTGCGACCACCTGCCCCTGGCCCTGCGCATCGCGGCGGCCCGCATCACCACGAGCACCAACCGCGTGGGCGCAATCGGCACCCTCCTCGCCCGTCTGACAGAGCAGCACATCCTCGACGAACTCTCCCTCGACGACGACCCGGACACAGCCGTACGACACTCCATCGACCGCTCGTACGCCCCGCTCCCCCCGGAACAAAAACGCCTGTTCCGGCTCCTGAGCCTGCTGCCCGACCGAGCCGTCTCCCCCGAGACGGCAGCGCTGCGCGCCGCCCGCCCCGTATCCCGAACCCGCCGCCTGCTGGACCAGCTGGCAGCGTCCCACCTCATCGAAACCCCGGCCCCCGACCGCTACCGGCTGACCGGACTCCTGCGCGTCTACGCCACCGAACACGCCGCCCGCACCGACCTGCCGCCGCAACCCCTCAACGGCTCGAGCACCCCAGCCAGTACCCGAAACCCCGCCGGGTATGGATAAGCGCGGGCTCCTCCTGATCCACCTTGCGCCGAAGCCGCGAGACAAGCTGCTCGATCGCGTTACGGGCCCGGAACTCGCCCCAGACATGCCGGCTGATCTGCTCCTTGGACAGCACACGCTCCGGATTGACCAGCAGATGACGCAACAGCCGGTACTCAGCGGGCGTGAGATCGAAAACCCTGTCCTCGCGCCGCGCCTGGCACGTGGCATCGTCCAGGACCAGATCCCGGTAGCAAAGCGCGCCACCCGGCCGTGCGGGATTCCGGCCACGCAGTAGAACCCGCGCCCGGGCCAGAAATTCGGCGATACGAAAGGGCTTGGTGACGTAATCCTGCTCCCCCGGCCCAAGCTCGGGAACAAGACAGTCCAGCGACTCACACGCGGTCAGAAAAAGCATCGGCGGCCGGTCCAGAGCCGCCACGCGACGCCCCCGCATGAGCCCGCCCAGGTCCGGCAACGTGGCATCGAGCACCACCAGGTCGAACCGGAACTCCGCGACCAGCAAGGCGGCCTCGCCCCCCGTACCCGCCGTACCGACCCGATAGCCCGCCAACTTCAAGGTGGTCGTGAGGAGTTCCGCGGTCCCGGGATCGTCGACGACGACCAGCACATGCTGCCCGTCCCCACGAGTAGGCGACGGCTTCTCGCTGATACTCCCGTACATGGCAAGACCATCCGTGTAGGTCGTGTGCTCCGGAGGCGGCGGTACCTAGAGTTCGGCCTCCGCCCGCCCGATGAAGTCGTCGACCATCCGGTGGACGAGCGAGGCGAGCTGCCGCAACTCCTCGGGCGACCAGTCGGCGAGAGCCACCTGCATACCCCGGGCACTGGCCTCCCGGACGCGGGCGAACGCCTCCTCGCCGGCCGGCGTGAGCCGAACCTGCTGGGCCCGGCGATCGTCGGGGTCGGGGACACGGCTCGCGTAGCCGACCCTCTCCAGATGCTGCACCTGCCGGGTGACGTGCGAGGCCTCCACCGACAACCGGGCCGCCAGCTCTCCGAGCCGCAGCGGCTCGCTCTCGGCGAGCTGCCTCAGGACCGCCACGGCGGCACGGTCCAGCGGCAGACCCGAGAGCGCCATGAGGCGCTCGTGCTGCCGGGCTCTGCCGGAGAGGTACGTAGCGCGGGTGAGGGCGCGCTCGATCATGATCACATCTGGCGAGACTTCACCGGCTGCTGAGGACGGCGTGGACATGCTTCTCACTTTAACATCTAATTGCCTGACTCAAGCAAATCGAATCCCTAAATTCGCTTGGCTCAAGTAACTCCCACATGCTTGCCTAACTCAAGTAATCTACAACGCCCGCACTCCACCACCAGAGGAGCTCACTCATGACCAGCACCGGCCTTCAGGGACGCGGCGTCATAGTCACCGGAGCAGGCTCCGGCATCGGCCGGGCCACAGCCGTGAAGTTCGCCGAGGAGGGCGCGGGCGTCCTGGTGGCGGACGTCAACCAGGAAGGCGCCGAGCAGACCGTCAGGTCGATCGAAGAAGCGGGCGGCACAGCCAAGGCGGTCATCGGCGACCTCCGCGACCAGCAGGTCATCGACGAGATCGTCGCCACCGCGGTACAGGTCTTCGGCGGCCTGAACGTCCTCGTCAACAACGCAGGAATCATGGACCACATGTCGGCCGTCGGCGAGACCGAAGACGACGAGTGGGACAGCGTCATCGGGATCAACCTCACCGCGCCCTTCCGCCTGACCCGGGCCGCCCTGCCGCACCTGCTCACCGCGGGCAGCGGGGCAATCGTCTTCACCGCCTCCGAGGCCGCCCTCCGCGGCAGCGCCGCCGGAGCGGCCTACACCACCTCCAAGCACGGCATCGTCGGCCTGACCAAATCCCTCGCCGTGATGTACCGCAAGTCCGGCATCAGGGCCAACGCCATCGCTCCCGGCGGCACCGCCACCAACCTCCGCCCCGACGTACGACCGGACGCCCACGGCCCCGCCGTACTCGGCCCCCACCTGGGCGTCGGCGTCGGCGACAAGCTCGCCACCGCCGAGGAACAGGCCGCCGCCATCGTCTTCCTCGCCTCCGACGCCGCGAGCTACATCAACGGCGCCGTCCTCCCGGTCGACAACGGCTGGTCGGCCACCTGATCCGACGGGGCTCGTACGAACCCGGGCGTGACCGGTTTCGCACGAGCCCCGCCACACTCCTCACGACAGACGCAGAGCCGGGAAGCCGTGGCCCCGCAGGTCAGAGGTGCGGGGCCACGGCCCCCGGTCTGATACGCTGATCCAGCGACATCGAGCCGCCACAGCGTGAACCCCCGGTCACAAATCCCGTTGGGAGCACGCCACACCGTGTGCGACACTGTTCGCACGCAACAGCTTGGTCCTGTGGAGCAGTTTGGAGTGCTCGCCACCCTGTCAAGGTGGAGGCCGCGGGTTCAAATCCCGTCAGGACCGCTGCAACCTCAAGGTTGCGCGGCTGGGTAGCTCAGTTGGTACGAGCGTCCGCCTGAAAAGCGGAAGGTCGCCGGTTCGACCCCGGCCCCAGCCACCATCCAAGGCCCCTGATCTCCGATCGGGGGCCTTCGCCGTTCTCCACACGCACTACCGTGGATTCATGACGGCACCGCTGGACGTGCTGGTGGTGGGCGCGGGCCCGACCGGTCTCGCCCTCGCCGCGCAACTGCGCGCGTACGGGAGCCGGTTCAGGGTCGTCGACCGATCCCTCGACCGGGTCCGCGAGTCACGGGCGCTGGCAATCCAGCCCCGCACCCTGGAGGCGCTGGCAGGCTTCGGCGTGACGGAGGAGCTGGTCGCCCGCGGCAACCCGGCGATGCGGCTGCGCATGCACCTGCCCCGGCGCGTGGTGACGCTGCCGTTGTTCGACATCGGGCTGACCGACACCGCGTACCCCTTCCTGTTGTTCCTCTCGCAGGCCGAAACCGAGGCCGTCCTCTCCGAACACCTGGCCACGCGGGACGTGACGATCGAACGCGGCGCCGAGCTGGTCCGGCTGGAGGTGAAGGACTCGTCGGTCGTCTGCCGGCTGCGGGACGGCGACGGCTCGCAGGAGGCCGTGGAGGCGCGCTATGTCGTGGGGTGCGACGGCGCCCACAGCACGGTGCGCGCCCAGACCGGTATCGGTTTCCGGGGGTACGCGTATCCGCAGACGTTCCTGCTCGCCGACCTGGAGGTCGACGGGCTGGAGCCGGGTGCCGTGCATACGTATATGAGCAGGGCCGGGATGCTGTTCTTCTTCCCGCTCGGCTCACCGGCCGGCTGGCGCATGCTCACGATGCGTCCGCCCGACACCCCGGAGCTCGCGGTGGAGCTGCCGTTGCTGCAGGAGATCGCCGGCCGCTACACCGACGACCGGCTGACGCTGCGGGACCCCACCTGGATGACCGACTTCCGCCTCCACAACCGCGGCGCCGCCTCCTACCGCTCCGGCCCCTGCTTCCTCGCGGGTGACGCGGCCCACATCCACAGCCCGGCCGGAGCGCAGGGCATGAACACCGGGATCCAGGATGCACTCAACCTCGGCTGGAAGCTCGCCCTGGTCTGCCGTGGCGCCGCGTCCGAAGAGCTGCTGGGGACGTACGAGGCCGAGCGTGCCCCGGTCGGCCGCAGCGTGCTGCGCTTCACCGACCGTGCCTTCAGCATCGGCACCAGCAGCAACCCCCTCATCCGCTTCGGCCGCACCCAACTCGCCCCGCGCCTGGCGCCGTTGGCGCTGAGGCCGCCGGGGCTGCGCGGCCGGCTCTTCCGAACCGTCTCCGAACTGGGCATCCACTATCGACGCAGCCCCGCCTCCACAGCAGGCTCGCGCCCGCCGAGGAGCGGACCGCGGGCGGGGGACCGGCTGCCCGACCTGCCGCGCGGTCTGCAGGCACGGACGGCAGCGCCGGGCTGGCACCTGCTGTTGTCCGGGCCACCGCCCCTCTGGCCCGACGAACGACTCGCCCGAGTCCTGGCAGGGCAGGCCGATCTGGTCGCTGTGCACCGGCTCGATGGACAGAGCCCGTGGCCGGGCGTCGCGCACGGGCTTGTGCGCCCCGACGGCTATCTCGGCTATGTCGCACGGGGAGCCGATCTGGACGGCCTGCGTGCCTACGTGAACCGCTGGCTGCCGACCGGCCGCCGCTGACTCCCTCCGCCCGGCCTCCTGTGACATGAGCGGCAGGACGGAACGCAAATCCATTCGCCACTACTTTTCCCGAGGTGCGATCCTGGACCCCGTATGTCTACGCACTCTGCCCCCGCCCCCGCCCTCGGCGATCTCGCCCCCCGTCTGGCTGAGCTGTCTCTGCGCGATGCGCATCGGCTCGGGCGCAGGCTGGAGGGGGCGCGTCGGATTCGTAAGGATGAGGCTCGGGCTGCCGTACTCGCCGAGATCGAGACGGAGGTGGCCAGGGCCGAGTCGCGTATGGCTGAGCGACAGGCGCGAGTGCCCGCCGTTTCGTATCCCGAGCAGCTGCCTGTCAGCCAGAAGAAGGCCGAGATCGCGGCGGCAATCCGTGATCATCAGGTCGTGATCGTCGCCGGTGAGACGGGGTCCGGCAAGACCACGCAGATTCCCAAGATCTGTGTCGAGCTCGGCCGCGGGGTCCGGGGCATGATCGGGCATACCCAGCCCCGCCGCATCGCGGCCCGTACGGTCGCCGAGCGTGTCGCCGAGGAGCTCGACACCCCGCTGGGCGAGGCCGTGGGCTGGAAGGTCCGGTTCACCGATCAGGTGAACAAGGACTCGACGTTCATCAAGCTCATGACGGACGGCATCCTGCTCGCGGAGATCCAGACCGACCGTGAGCTGCGCGCCTACGACACGATCATCATCGACGAGGCGCACGAACGGTCGCTGAACATCGACTTCCTGCTGGGTTATCTGGCCCAGCTGCTGCCCAAGCGGCCGGATCTGAAGGTCGTCATCACCTCGGCGACCATCGACCCGGAGCGCTTCTCCCGGCACTTCGGGGATGCCCCGATCGTCGAGGTCAGCGGTCGTACGTACCCCGTCGAGGTCCGTTATCGCCCACTCCTCGATGAGGACAGCGAGTCCGCCGAAGGTGAAGAAGGGGACCGGGACCAGATCACCGCGATCACCGACGCCGTCGAGGAACTCCAGGCCGAGGGGAAGGGCGACATCCTCGTCTTCCTCTCGGGAGAGAGGGAGATCCGGGACACCGCGGACGCGCTGACGAAGAAGAACTACCGGTTCACCGAAGTCCTCCCTCTGTACGCCCGCCTCTCGCACGCCGAGCAGCACCGCGTCTTCCAGCCGCACACCGGCCGCAGGATCGTGTTGGCCACCAACGTCGCGGAGACGTCGCTGACGGTCCCGGGCATCAAGTACGTCATCGATCCGGGCACCGCCCGCATCTCCAGATACAGCCACCGTACGAAGGTCCAGCGCCTCCCCATCGAGGCGATCTCGCAGGCCAGCGCCAACCAGCGCAAGGGCCGCTGCGGACGGACCAGTGACGGCATCTGTATCCGCCTCTACAGCGAAGAGGACTTCACCGCCCGGCCGGAGTTCACGGACGCCGAGATCCTCCGTACGAACCTGGCCTCCGTCATCCTCCAGATGACCGCCGCGGGTCTTGGGGACATAGAGAAGTTCCCGTTCATCGATCCGCCGGATCACCGCAACATCCGTGACGGCGTCCAACTCCTCCAGGAACTGGGCGCGTTGGACCCCCAGCAGAAGGACGTACGCAAGCGTCTCACCGAGAGCGGCCGCAAGCTGGCCCAGCTGCCCGTCGACCCCCGGCTGGCGCGGATGGTCCTGGAGGCCGACAAGAACGGCTGTGTACGCGAGGTCATGGTGATCGCCGCCGCGCTCTCCATCCAGGACCCGCGCGAGCGCCCGGCCGACAAGCAGACGCAGGCGGACCAGCAGCACGCCCGCTTCAAGGACGAGACGAGCGACTTCCTCGCCTTCCTCAACCTCTGGCGGTACATCCGCGAGCAGCAGAAGGAGAGAGGCTCGTCGTCCTTCCGGCGGATGTGCAAGCAGGAGTACCTGAACTTCCTCCGGATCCGGGAGTGGCAGGACATCTACTCCCAACTCCGCACGGTTGCCAAGCAGATGGGCATCCATGTCAACGAGGACGACGCACCCGACCAGCAGGTCCACATCTCGCTCCTCGCCGGCCTCCTCTCCCACGTCGGCATGAAGGACGTGAAGAAGGCCGGGGGGGAGGGCGGGAGAGACACAGCGAAGAACGAGTATCTGGGCGCCCGGAACGCCAAGTTCGCGATTTTCCCGGGCTCGGCGCTCTTCAAGAAGCCCCCGCGTTTTGTGATGTCCGCCGAGCTGGTCGAGACGTCCCGGCTCTGGGCGCGCGTGAACGCGAAGATCGAGCCCGAGTGGATCGAGCCCCTCGCCGGACACCTGCTGAAGCGCACGTACAGCGAACCGCACTGGGAGAAGGACCAGGCGGCGGTGATGGCGTACGAGAAGGTCACGCTGTACGGCGTACCGATCATCGCGCAGCGGAAGGTCAACTACGGGCGGATCGACCCGGAGACATCCCGCGAACTTTTCATTCGCAACGCGCTCGTCGAGGGCGACTGGCGCACGCACCACAAGTTCTTCGCCGACAACCGCAAACTCCTCACCGAGGTCGAGGAGTTGGAGCACCGTGCCCGCCGCCGCGACATCCTGGTCGACGACGACACACTCTTCGACTTCTACGACCAGCGGGTGCCCGAACACGTCGTGTCGGGCGCGCACTTCGACTCCTGGTGGAAGCACAAACGGCGCGAGGAGCCCGAGCTGCTCGACTTCGAGCGGTCGATGCTCATCAACGAACGTGCAGGCGACGTCAGCAAGGACGACTACCCGGACTCCTGGCGCCAGGGACGGCTCAAGTTCCGCGTGACGTACCAGTTCGAGCCGGGAGCCGACGCGGACGGCGTGACCGTGCACATCCCGCTCCAGGTCCTCAACCAGGTCACGGACGAGGGCTTCGACTGGCAGATCCCCGGGCTGAGGGAGGAGGTCGTCACGGAGCTGATCCGGTCCCTCCCGAAGCCGATCCGGCGGAATTACGTCCCTGCCCCCAACTTCGCGCAGAAGTTCCTGGAGCGGGCGGTGCCGTCGGCCTCCGACCGCACGACGTCACAGCAGGAGCCGCTGACGACGGCGATGGCCCGCGAGCTGAAGCGCATGGTCGGCGTGCCCCTCACCGCCGACGACTTCGACTGGGCGAAGGTCCCCGACCATCTCCGCATCACCTTTCGGATCGTCGACGAGCGACGGCGCAAGCTGGCCGAGGACAAGGATCTGGAGGCTCTGAAGCTGCGCCTGAAGCCGAAGGCGCGGCAGGCGATCTCACAGGCGGCAGCGGCGACGGCCGAACGCACGGGCGGGGAGTCCCTGGAGCGCAAGGGCCTCACGGACTGGACGATCGGCTCGCTCACCCGCGTCTTCGAGACGCGTCGCGCCGGCCAGCCGGTGAAGGCGTACCCGGCGCTCGTCGACGACGGCGACACCGTCTCCGTACGCCTCTTCGACACCGAGGCCGAGCAGCAGCAGGCGATGTGGAAGGGCACCCGACGGCTGATCCTGCTGGGGATCCCGGTGAACCCGGCCAAGTTCGCGTCGGAGAAACTCACCAACCCTCAGAAGCTGGCGCTGTCGGCGAACCCGCACGGATCGATCCAGGCGCTGTTCGACGACTGCGCGACCGCTGCCGCCGACAAGCTGGTCGGGGACTTCGGCGGGCCGGCCTGGGACGAGGAGTCGTATCGGAAGCTGTACGACAAGGTGCGGGCCGAGATCGTGGACACGACGGTCCGTACGGTCGACCAGGTCCAGCAGGTCCTGGCCGCCTGGCAGGCGTGTGAGCGGCGTCTGAAGTCCGTACGGAGTCCTGCGTTGCTCGCGAACCTCACGGACGTACGGGCGCAGCTGGACGCCCTTGTGAAGCCGGGCTTCGTGACGGCCGCGGGTCTTCGCCGCCTGCCGGATCTGATGCGGTATCTGGTGGCCGCGGACCGGCGTCTCCAGCAGATGCCGACGAACGTCCAGCGGGATACGACGCGTATGGCGAAGGTCCATGAGATGCAGGACGAGTTCGCCTGGCTTCTTGAGCAGATGCCTGCGGGGCGACCCGTTCCTCAACAGGTCCTGGACATCCGGTGGATGATCGAGGAGCTGCGGGTCAGCTACTTCGCTCACGCGCTCGGCACGGCTTATCCCGTCTCGGACAAGCGGATCGTGAAAGCGATCGACGCGGCTGTTCCGTAACGGGGTCTGTGCGCTGGGTGAGTTCGACCCTTGGGGCTCTGCTCCTGTAGAGTCTCTTCTCGCAGCGCAACGCGACAATCGCTCTGCGAAACCAGGTCCTGTGGAGCAGTTTGGAGTGCTCGCCACCCTGTCAAGGTGGAGGCCGCGGGTTCAAATCCCGTCAGGACCGCAGTTGTAGGGGCCCGCATCCGGTAAGGATGCGGGCCCCTTTGCGTGGGGGATTCCTTCCGCAGCCCCGCCCTTTCCCGAAACTGGGGGCTGCGCCCCCAGGCCCCCATGCCTCCGGCCGGGTGGGTGGGCGCCCGTAAAGGCAAGAGCCTGCCCCTCCCTGCGCCCCAACGCACCGCACCCGCACCCGACAACGAGCCGGCCCGCCCATTGACGCCGTCACGTTCCGCCGGTACTCAAACACCAAGGGCAACCGACCCCTTGGAGGTGGCGTATGACCGCGTTCGCCCGGCACGAGACGCGGGCTCTGCTTCGCGCCCATCTGCAGGCCGCCTCCGGGTACCGGCATCTGACCCGGCACTGCCCGATCTGCCACCGTCTCCAGAACCTGGCCATGGCCATGGAGGTCGCTCCGGATGACGCGGACACCCCGGAGGGCGTAGCGGAGGACGAAAGCCCCGCAACGGCATGAGCTCCCCCCTCTACCGCAGGTAACACAGCCCCATCAAGGGCCCTGGTGTGTGACGGGTGTCACTGCATAGGTTTTCAAATCGGCGGTACTTACCAGTCACCTACAACCAGTCAATTTTATATGTGCAATTGCACCCCACCCCTGGGGCGGCCCCGAAACCGGATCCAAACCGGTCCCAAGCGGCACTACGGACCGCTCAGATACCACCCAGACATCCCACGACCACTCACACCCTGTCAGGGATCCCGCACAAAAAAGATCGCGCTGGACCCGGCGGAGTCCAGCGCGATCGACGACGCACCCTTGTTGCTTGAGGTTCTGGCTCGGGCGTGGGCTCTGTTGGGGCAGAACCCGCGTCGCTTGGAGCTTTGGTCGAGCAGTCCGGCACGTTGGGGGAACCTGCCGAAATGCCCTGCTATTCAGTTGTTCAGGCTTCGCTACGCTGCTGCGGGATGCCCGCGAGCAACGCGCGGACCTCAGCTTCGCGGTAGCGGCGATGCCCGCCGAGCGTACGGATCGACGTGAGCTTGCCGGCCTTCGCCCACCGCGTGACCGTCTTCGGGTCAACACGGAACATCGTGGCGACCTCAGCGGGGGTCAGCAGCGGCTCGGCATCAGGGGTGCGAGCGGTCATGAGCGGCCTCCTCGGGAGAACCGAACCTTCTCGGTTCTTTCCTCTAAATTCTGCACCTTGACCCGCGTTGCCCGAAATGGCGGACGCGGGTCGAGTCGGTTATAGGACGAACGGCTTGTCCTCGGCACTACAACTACACCATCCGTCCAGCCGCGTCGGCCAAACCGATGGAATTGCCCTCCCAGGTGTTCATCAGCGACGGAAGCCGATGGACCATGCCATAGCGGACAGTCACGCCACTGTGACGATCAGTCACAGGGCGATCAGGAGTCACGAGACCCCCCATAGCGTGCAATGCTGAGATTCCACCCATACATGGGTAGATGGAGTCCTCCCCGGACTCCTTGTCCTATTTTGACATGAGGAGGGGTGTCTGGTGCAAGGTCCGCGTTAGTGCCGTCCGTCACCCTTACCCTCAAAGTCCTGATGGTGACTTACGTCCCGTCAGTTCGCCGAACGGCGATCCCGGACCGCCCGCCAGCGTTCGACCAGCCGACCGTACGCCTCCCCGGCCCCGACCCCGTCGCCCGTACGCAGCGCCTCGATCCCCTCGGCCACATCCGCCGCCGAATGGTCGCCGTCGAGCTGCTCGGCGGACAGGACGTGCACCAGGCCGCCGTAGTCCAGCTCCACCAGCGAGCGCGGATGGAACTCCTCCAGCCAGCGCCCCACATCGACAAGCCCGTCGATCAGCGGCCCTTCGTCGATGGCGTCCTTGAGCGCCTTCAGCCCCCGCGCCACCCGCCGTCGCGCCTGCACCATGGGCGTCCGGTAGCGCAGTACGGGCGCGTCCTCGTCCGATCCCTTGTCGTACTCGCGCTCCTCGTCGGCGACCAGCACGAACCAGTTCAGCGGTACGTGCCAGGTCGAGGTGCGGATCCAGGGGCGGGCATCGGGGTTGCGGCTCAGCCAGCGCTCGTAGTCCTGGGAGGTCTGTCGGCGTACGACCGGGGGCAGCACCGCGTCCAGGACCGGCCCCGGCAGCTCCTCGGCCAGCTCTCCCAGGGCCTGCCAGCCGCGCAGCCGGGTGCGCCAGGGGCACACGCACAGCACGCCGTCCACGTCCGCGATGAAGGCGTCGCCACTCTCGTGCACGGGCACCGGGATCGGTGGCGTGGGCAACAAGTCGGCCAGGGAGCGTCGCAGTTCGTCCTGGTACGAGGGCCGGTCGGGGCGGCGCGCGTACCGCGCCCAGTGGCCGCGCTCCGGTTCCGGGAAGGCGGCCAGCGGTTCGTACACGCGCAGATAGGCCGCATACGGGACGATCACCGAGGGCACCTTGGGCACGCCTGCTCCCTCCCCCGCGGACCTGACGGAAAACCCTTGAAACCCCCGCGCGGGGGCGCGGGGACACACTGCACAGCGTCCGATGGCACAACGTGACCGTACTCCGAGAGAAGGTGATCCTGAGCACCGCGCCAGTGGCGGGTACGCGGAAGCTCTAATCTCAATGTCACGGAACCCGCCACCCCTACGGGCCCCGCCCCAGAACCGCCGCTACTTACCCAGGAGTCACCACCGTGACCGACGTAACCAACGGCGTCCTGCACACCCTGTTCCACTCGGATCAGGGAGGTCATGAGCAAGTCGTGCTCTGCCAGGACCGCGCCACTGGCCTCAAGGCCGTCATCGCCATCCACTCGACCGCCCTGGGCCCCGCCCTCGGCGGCACGCGCTTCTACCCGTACGCGAGCGAGGAAGAGGCCGTCGCCGACGCGCTGAACCTGTCGCGCGGAATGTCGTACAAGAACGCCATGGCCGGGCTCGACCACGGCGGCGGCAAGGCCGTGATCATCGGCGATCCCGAGAAGATCAAGACCGAGCAGTTGCTGCTCGCGTACGGCCGGTTCGTGGCCTCGCTCAGCGGTCGGTACGTCACGGCGTGCGACGTCGGCACCTATGTGGCCGACATGGACGTCGTGGCCCAGGAGTGCCGCTGGACGACCGGCCGCTCCCCGGAGAAGGGCGGAGCAGGCGACTCCTCCGTGCTGACCGCGTACGGCGTCTACCAGGGCATGCGGGCCTCGGCCCAGCACCTGTGGGGCGATCCCTCGCTGCGGGCTCGCAGGATCGGCATCGCCGGCGTCGGCAAGGTGGGCCGCCACCTGGTGGAGCACCTCGTGGCGGAGCGCGCCGAGGTCTTCGTCACGGACGTGCGCGAGGAGGCCGTACGGCGGATCACCGAGCGGCACCGGGACGTACTGGCCGTCAAGGACACCGACGAACTGATCCGCGTCGACGGCCTCGACATCTATGCCCCCTGCGCGCTGGGCGGGGCCCTCGATGACGTCTCCGTGCCGGCCCTCACCGCGAGGATCGTGTGCGGTGCCGCCAACAACCAGCTCGCACACCCGGGCGTCGAGAAGGACATCGCCGACCACGGGATCCTGTACGCACCGGACTACGTCGTGAACGCAGGCGGTGTCATCCAGGTCGCCGACGAGCTCCACGGCTTCGACTTCGAGCGGTGCAAGGCGAAGGCCGCGAAGATCTACGACACCACGTTGGCGATCTTCGCACGCGCGAAGGAAGACGGGATTCCGCCGGCCGCGGCGGCCGACCGGATCGCCGAGCAGCGGATGGCGGAGGCGCGGCGCCACTGAGCCCGCGGCGGAGCCCAGGCCTCTGGCGGGTACCCGCCGACGGGCGTTGGAGATTACTCTCACGTTCGTCGGCGGGTCGTACGTCCAGAAGAGGTTAAAATCGCGGTTGACCAGCGGGGACAGGGCTCCCCGAGGGTCCTGGGCGGCGGCACGTCCTGCGGGCGACGTACCGTATGGGCTTGGGCTCAGGTACCGTGGAAGCCCTACGGACCGGTCTCTCTGCGGAGAGCCCGTTCCAGATCATGAACGCGTGTCAAGACTCTGGGGCCGTCGAGCCCCGTCACCGAGGGGGTCGAGCCATGGGGCGCGGCCGGGCCAAGGCCAAGCAGACGAAGGTCGCCCGCCAGCTGAAGTACAACAGCGGCGGGACTGACCTGTCGCGTCTGGCCAGTGAGCTGGGCGCTTCGACTTCGAACCAACCGCCGAACGGCGAGCCGTTCGAGGATGACGAAGACGATGACCCGTACGCCCAGTACGCGGATCTGTACAACGACGACGATGAGGACGAGGACGACGAGTCCGGTCCTTCGTCGCAACAGCAGCGTCGCGGCGCTTGACTGTCTTAGCAGCGCTTCACCCGGTCCGGAGCGGATAACGCACCGGACCGGGTTTTGCGCTGTGCGCGGCGCTCCGCTGGGTTCGCGGTGTGGAACTGCGGCTCCGCGCCCCTGACCGGGGTGCCCCTGAAGGGGCGCGGTGGCCCGCATTGGACTTCGGCACGTACGGTTACGCGGCGTAGTCGCCGTTCAGCTCCGCGCCCGTGTCGTGGCCCTCGCGGTCTGTGATCTCGCCTGCGACCCACGCGTCCACGCCTCGGTCAGCGAGTGTGGCCAGCGCCACGTCCGCTGATTCCTCGGGGACGATCGCGATCATGCCCACACCCATGTTCAGGGTCTTTTCCAGCTCCAGGCGGTCGACCTGGCCGGTCGCGCCGACCAGGTCGAAGACCGGGGCGGGGGTCCAGGTGGTGCGGTCGACCCTTGCGTGCAGAGTGTCGGGGATCACTCGGGCCAGGTTGGCCGCCAGCCCGCCGCCGGTGACGTGTGAGAAGGCGTGGACCTCGGTTGTGCGGGTGAGGGCCAGGCAGTCCAGGGAGTAGATCTTGGTGGGCTCCAGGAGCTCCTCGCCGAGGGTGCGGCCGAAGTCCTCGATGTGCTGGTCGAGGCTGAGCCCGGCGCGGTCGAAGAGGACGTGGCGGACGAGCGAGTACCCGTTCGAGTGAAGGCCGGAGGAGGCCATGGCGATGACCGCGTCCCCCTTGCGGATGCGATCGGCGCCAAGGAGCCGGTCGGCTTCGACCACTCCGGTGCCGGCGCCCGCGACGTCGAAGTCGTCCGGGCCGAGGAGCCCGGGGTGCTCGGCCGTCTCGCCGCCGACGAGGGCGCAGCCCGCGAGGACGCAGCCCTCGGCGATGCCCTTCACGATGGCGGCGACGCGCTCGGGGTGGACCTTGCCGACGCAGATGTAGTCGGTCATGAAGAGCGGTTCGGCGCCGCACACCACGATGTCGTCCATCACCATCGCGACCAGGTCGTGGCCGATGCTGTCGTACACACCGAGCTGCCGGGCGAGGTCGACCTTCGTACCGACGCCGTCTGTGGCGGAGGCAAGCAGCGGGCGCTCGTAGCGCTTGAGGGCGGAGGCGTCGAAGAGGCCGGCGAATCCGCCGAGGCCGCCGAGGACCTCGGGGCGCTGCGTCTTCTTCACCCACTCCTTCATGAGCTCCACGGCGCGGTCGCCCGCTTCGATGTCGACGCCGGCGGCCGCGTAGGAAGCACCAGCAGTGCCCGGGGCCGGAGTCGACTGATCAGATGCAGCAGACATTGCCTGAGAACCTTCGGGTTGGTTGGTACGGGCTTACGGGCGACGGATCGCGTCGGCCGCGGCCGTGGCCGCCGGGCCCGCCGCCAGCTCCGTCTCCAGGAGCTGCTTGCCGAGCAGTTCGGGGTCCGGGAGGTCCATCGGGTACTCGCCGTCGAAGCAGGCGCGGCAGAGGTTCGGCTTGGCGATGGTGGTCGCCTCGATCATGCCGTCGATGGAGATGTACGCCAGGGAGTCGGCACTCAGGGACTTGCCGATCTCATCGACCGTCATGCCGTTGGCGATCAGCTCGGCGCGGGTGGCGAAGTCGATGCCGAAGAAGCAGGGCCACTTCACGGGCGGCGAGGAGATCCGGATGTGGACCTCGGCCGCGCCCGCCTCGCGCAGCATCCGTACGAGCGCGCGCTGCGTGTTGCCGCGCACGATCGAGTCGTCCACGACGATCAGGCGCTTGCCCTTGATGACTTCCTTGAGGGGGTTCAGCTTCAGGCGGATGCCGAGCTGGCGAATTGTCTGTGAGGGCTGGATGAAGGTCCGGCCGACGTACGCGTTCTTCACCAGGCCCGCGCCGAAGGGGATGCCGGAGGCCTCCGCGTAACCGATCGCGGCGGGCGTGCCGGACTCCGGAGTCGCTATGACGAGGTCGGCTTCGACGGGGGCTTCCTTGGCGAGCCTGCGGCCCATCTCGACGCGCGAGAGGTATACGTTCCGGCCGGCTATGTCGGTGTCCGGGCGGGCCAGATACACGTACTCGAAGACACAGCCCTTGGGCTTCGCTTCCGCGAATCGCGAGGAGCGCAGACCGTTCTCGTCGATGGCGACGAACTCGCCCGGCTCGATCTCGCGGACGTAGCTGGCACCGCAGATGTCGAGAGCCGCGGACTCGGAGGCGACCACCCAGCCGCGCTCCAGCCGGCCAAGGACCAGCGGGCGGATGCCCTGCGGGTCGCGGGCCGCGTACAGCGTGTGCTCGTCCATGAAGGTGAGGCTGAAGGCGCCCTTGACCTGCGGGAGGACCTTGGCGCAGGCCTCCTCGATGGTCAGCGGCTTGCCCTCCTCGTCGACCTGGGCGGCGAGGAGCGCCGTGAGCAGGTCGGTGTCGTTGGTGGCCGCCACACGCGGAGTGCGGCCCTCCTGCTTGGGAAGGTCGGCGACCATCTCGGCGAGCTGGGCCGTGTTGACCAGGTTGCCGTTGTGGCCCAGCGCGATGGAGCCGTGCGCCGTGGCACGGAACGTGGGCTGGGCGTTCTCCCACACCGAGGCGCCGGTGGTCGAATAGCGGGCGTGACCGACCGCGATATGACCCTGGAGGGAACCGAGTGCGGCCTCGTCGAAGACCTGGGACACCAGGCCCATGTCCTTGAAGACGAGGATCTTGGAGCCGTTGCTGACCGCGATTCCCGCGGATTCCTGGCCCCGATGCTGGAGGGCGTAGAGCCCGAAGTAAGTGAGCTTGGCGACCTCTTCACCGGGAGCCCAGACTCCGAAGACGCCGCAAGCGTCCTGGGGGCCTTTCTCGCCGGGGAGCAGATCATGACTGAGTCGACCGTCACCACGTGGCACGCCACCGAGTGTAGGCGAGGTCGGCCGCTGGTCCGAATGGGGGATTCGGGCTCGTTGTGGATCACTTGGCGGCGACGGCTTCGAAGCCGCTGCCGTTTTCGCTGGTCAGGGTAAGGGTGCGGTGCTTCAGCTCATAGGTGGCCTTGCCGTTGAAGAGCTTCAGCAGGGCCTTTTCGGTGTCCATGAGTGAGGGGGAGCACATCATGCGGGTGGTGGATGGGGACCCCAGAGTGATCTGCCCGTCGCTGACCGTTGCCTTTGCCGACACCTTGTTGCAACCGAGCTGACCGCGGACGGTGCCCTTGCCGTCGAAGGTGAGGTGGACCTTGCCCTCGGCCTCGGAGGCCAGCGCGCTGACCGTGCCGCCCTTGTTGGTGGTGCCGGTCACGTTCCACTTCGTGCCCTGGAGCTTGGCCGGTTTCTGGGCGGTGAGCTTCACCGTGTGCCCGTCCTTGGTGGTGAGCGTCAGCTTGTCGCCGTCGACCTTGGTCGTGATCGTGCTCTCGGAGAGCGTCTCGGCCATCTTGGACTCGAACTCCATCGGCTTCTCTCCGCAGGCCATCTTGGTCTGCAGGGTGTCCGAGCCGACCTTGATCGTGTCGCCCTGCATCTCGGCGGTGGCCCCGAAGTGGTTGCAGCCGTAGTTGCCGCCCACCTTGCCGTCATCGCCGAACTCGATGTGGGCGTCGGCAGGGGCGTCGTACGTGGTGCCCCCGACGTTCACGCTGTCCACTTTCCAGTGCTTGCCGGTGATCTTCGACTGCTGCCCGGCACCGACGGACGCGGATCCGTCGTCACTTTTCTCCGTGCCGCAGGCCGCGGTGGCGAGCAGGCCGGTGACCGCCAGGACGCTGAGAGTAAGCCGTTGCGTTCGCATGTCGCTGTGACGGGACGGGTGGGGTTGTTGGTTCCCTTCCATTTTCGCGCAACTTCCTGCCCATCCCCGGCTGCTCAGCCCATCAGCGGGAGCAGTCCGCCCAGGTCGGCTCGCTCGCCGCTGGCGCTGACCTTGGCGTCGTCGAGGGCCGTACGCCATTCCGTACGCCCGGTCGCGAGCCGGATCCAGGTCAGCGGGTCGGTCTCCACGACGTTCGGCGGGGTTCCGCGGGTGTGCCGCGGACCCTCGACGCACTGCACGACCGCGAACGGCGGAACGCGGACCTCCGTGGAGGCGCCGGGCGCCTTCAGGGCGAGCGCGTCGGCGAGCAGGCGGGTGCAGGCAGCGAGGGCCTGACGGTCGTACGGGATGTCGAGGCCCGGCACGGCGGCGTTCAGGTCGTCGGTGTGGACAACCAGCTCCACCGTGCGGGTGACGAGGTAGTCGGCGAGGGTCATGAAGCCGGGACGGGTGGCAAGCAGCCGCTCGCCCGGGGTGGCGGCCAGCCGCTCGGACAGCCGCTGCTCGGTGCGGGCGTACAGCGCGTCGAGGTCCTGGTGCTCGCGGGCGAAGTCGCGGGTGCGGTCGGCGTTGGCGGCGGCAAGCGCGGGGTCGATGGTCGCGGACGGCCAGTCCGGCGGGGCGAGTTCGGCCTTCGCTGGTGGCTCCAGGTCGATGGTCCGGCTGACGCTCTCGACGGCCGCGGCGATATGCGCGGCCAGTTCTCGTACGGTCCAGTCGCCGAGGCGCGTGGGTTGTGTGAGCTGCTCGGGGATGAGGGTGCGGACCGCTGCCTGTACGTTCCCGAATTGGGCCAGCACGGCGGCACGGATCTTGATGGGGTCGTATGTACGGGTGCGCTTCTTGGCCGGTGGCATGTCCATCACCCTAGGCGTGGGAGTCCGCGGCGGCGGGTGCCTCGAAGGTCTCTCGGTTGCGGGGCACACCGATGTCGTGCCGGCGGAAGGGGATCCCGCGGGCGGTGTCCGGGTCGGGGGCGTCCATCAGCTGGAAGTGGAGGTGCGGCTCGGTGGAGTTGCCGGAGTTGCCGCAGCGGGCGAGCGGCTGTCCGGCCGTCATCCGGTCGCCCTCACGGACGGTGAGGGATCCGCGCTTCAGGTGGGCGTACGCGGCGTATGTGCCGTCGCCGAGGTCCAGGATGACGTGGTTGCCGATGATGCGGCGGACCCCGGACAGTTCGCGTACCGAGCCCTCGACGAGCATCAGGTACAACAGCGCCGGCCACGACGTACGGCTCAGGTGGTCGCGCTGCCCGTCCGTGGCGCGTACGACCGTGGCTTCGGCTACCGCAAGGATCGGGGCGCCGAAGGCCGGGAAGTCCGTGCTGCGGCGGGCGAGCGGCCACAAAGCGCGGAAACCGGGGCGGGCGCCCGGCTCGGGCTCGGCGACTATGTCGATGGCGAACGTCTGACCGTAGGCGTGGGTGCCGTGGCTCGGCGTGCGGTCGGCCGGGCTGTTCAGCGCGGACCAGCGGCCGGTGACGGGTGGGGCGACCTCTACAGCCTCCCGGATCACGCGCTTGTCGTCCGGGGCGCCGCCGCCCGACCGGTTCACCACGGTGACGAGGGCGTACGCCAGGGACCAGCACCAGTAGGTTCCACAAGATCGGGTATCCGAAGTCGAACCAGATGTGGGCGATCACCAGGCCGAAGAAGAGGGGGCGGTCACCCGTGAGTGTGATCGGCTGCGAAAGCCAGGCCGCACCGCCCGGCCTGGACAACACTGGCCTTCGCCTGGAAGGGGGTGCAACATGACGGTTATGGCCGAGCGCACGTCTCAGATGTCGGTGAAGGAGTTCGAAACGATCGCCTCCGCCGCTCCCGAGACCGTCACGTTGGAGTTCATCAACGGACGGATCGGGGTCAAGAGGGTGACGGACGGGGACCACAGCACCATCGTGTCCTGGCTGGCCCGACGGTGTATGCAGACCAGGCCCGATCTGGACCTGTACCAGGGCCAAGGGCTCCGGGTCGACGCGTATCGGGAGGGCAGGGCGAAACCGGATGCGGTGCTCGCACCGCAGGCCCACTTCGCGGGGCACGGCGAGTGGGCCGACCCGGAGGGGACACTCATGGTCGTCGAGGTCACCTCGTACGACTCGGACACCGACCGACAGGACCGGCACGAGAAACCGGCCGCATACGGCCAGTCCGGGATCCCCTTGAACCTCCTGATCGACCGGGACTCCTGCACCGTCACGGTGCACAGCACGCCGGACCGGAAGGTCGGTGGTTACCGGGACATCCACACCGCCAAGTTCGGTGAGAAGGTGTTCGTCCCAGGTCCGATTGGCATCGAGCTCGACACGGAGATCCTCAAGAACTACGTGCGATGAGCCGAAGAGCCCCCGCCCGGAGTCCGGGCGAGGGCTTCGGGGGCGTACGGAATATCAGGCAAGCATCGCCGGGATCGTGCCCTCGTGCGCCTCGCGCAGCTCGGCCAGGGTGAGCGTGAACGCGCCCTGGACCTCGACCACGTCACCGTCGACGACACCGATGCGGGTGGCGGGCAGGCCCCGGGCGCCGCACATGTCGTTGAAGCGGAGCTCCTCCGAGCGCGGTACGGCGACGACCGCACGGCCCGCCGACTCCGACAGGAGGAGGGTGAACGCGTCGAGCCCGTCCGGGACGATCAGGCGCGCGCCCTTGTCGCCGAGCAGCGCCGACTCGACGACCGCCTGGATCAGACCGCCGTCGGACAGGTCGTGCGCGGAGTCGATCATTCCGTCGCGGGAGGCGGAGATCAGGATCTCGGCCAGCAGCCGCTCGCGCTCGAGGTCCACCTGGGGCGGCAGCCCGCCGAGGTGGTCATGGACCACCTGTGACCAGGCCGAACCGCCGAACTCCTCACGGGTGTCGCCGAGGAGGTACAGCAGCTGGCCCTCCTCCTGGAAGGCGACCGGCGTACGGCGGGCGACGTCGTCGATCACGCCGAGTACGGCCACGACCGGGGTCGGGTGGATGGCCGCCTCGCCCGTCTGGTTGTAGAGCGAGACGTTGCCGCCGGTCACCGGAGTGCCCAACTGCTGGCAGGCGTCGGCCAGTCCGCGGATGGCCTCCGCGAACTGCCACATCACCGCCGGGTCTTCGGGCGAGCCGAAGTTCAGGCAGTCGGAGACGGCGAGCGGCTTGGCGCCGGTGGTGGCGACATTGCGGTACGCCTCCGCGAGCGCCAACTGTGCGCCCGCGTACGGGTCGAGCTTCGCGTACCGACCGTTGCCGTCCGTGGCGATCGCGACACCGAGTCCGGACTCCTCGTCGATACGGATCATGCCCGAGTCCTCGGGCTGGGCCAGCACCGTGTTGCCCTGCACGAAGTGGTCGTACTGGGAGGTGATCCAGGACTTGGAGGCCTGGTTGGGAGACGAGACAAGCTTGAGGACCTGGTCCTTCAGTTCCTCCGCGGTGGCCGGTCGCGGAAGCTTGTTGGCGTCGTCCGCCTGGAGGGCGTCCTGCCAGGACGGACGGGCGTACGGGCGCTCGTAGACCGGACCGTCATGCGCGACCGTGCGCGGGTCGACGTCGACGATCTTGCCGCCGTGCCAGTAGATCTCAAGCCGGTCGCCGTCCGTCACCTCACCGATGACGGTCGCGATGACGTCCCACTTGTCGCAGATCTCCAGGAACCGCTCCACCTTCTCCGGCTCCACGACCGCGCACATGCGCTCCTGGGACTCGCTCATGAGGATTTCCTCGGGCGAGAGGGTCGAGTCACGCAGCGGTACGTCGTCCAGCGTCACACGCATACCGCCAGAGCCGTTGGACGCCAGCTCGGACGTGGCGCAGGAGAGACCCGCCGCACCCAGGTCCTGGATGCCGACGACCAGCTTCTCCTTGAACGCCTCCAGGGTGCACTCGATGAGCAGCTTCTCCTGGAAGGGGTCACCGACCTGGACTGCGGGGCGCTTTGACGGCTTGGCGTCGTCGAAGGTCTCGCTGGCCAGGATCGAGGCGCCGCCGATGCCGTCACCGCCCGTACGAGCCCCGTACAGGATGACCTTGTTGCCCGCGCCGGAGGCCTTCGCGAGGTGGATGTCCTCGTGCCGCATGACACCGATGGCACCGGCGTTGACCAGTGGATTGCCCTGGTAGCAGGCGTCGAAGACGACCTCGCCGCCGATGTTCGGCAGGCCCAGGCAGTTGCCGTAACCGCCGATGCCGGCGACGACACCGGGGAGTACGCGCTTGGTGTCCGGGTGGTCCGCCGCACCGAAACGGAGGGGGTCCACGACGGCGACCGGGCGGGCACCCATCGCGATGATGTCGCGAACGATGCCGCCGACGCCTGTGGCCGCGCCCTGGTAGGGCTCGACGTACGAGGGGTGGTTGTGCGACTCGACCTTGAAGGTGACCGCGTAACCCTGACCGACGTCCACGACGCCGGCGTTCTCACCGATGCCGACGAGCAGGGCGTCGGACTGGGGCGCCTTCTCGCCGAACTGGCGCAGGTGCACCTTCGACGACTTGTACGAGCAGTGCTCGGACCACATGACCGAGTACATGGCGAGCTCGGCACCGGTGGGCCGGCGGCCGAGGATCTCCACGACGCGCTCGTACTCGTCCTTCTTCAGACCGAGTTCGGCCCAGGGCAGCTCGACGTCCGGGGTCGCGGCCGCGTGCTCGACCGTGTCCAAAGGAGTGCGGCTCATACGTTGACCAGCTTCTTGAGGATCGAGGTGAAGAAGGGGAGGCCGTCGGTGCGGCCGGTCCCGATGAGGGGCTCCACGGCGTGCTCCGGGTGCGGCATCAGACCTACGACATTGCCGGCCTCGTTGCTGATTCCGGCGATGTCACGCATCGAGCCATTGGGGTTGAAGTCGAGGTAGCGGAACGCGACCCGGCCCTCCGCCTCCAGCATGTCGAGGGTGCGCTCGTCGGCGACGTACCGCCCGTCCATGTTCTTCAGCGGGATGTTGATCTCCTGGCCCGCGTCGTAGTCGACGGTCCAGGCCGTTTCCGCGTTCTCCACCCGCAGCTTCTGGTCACGGCAGATGAAGTGAAGGTGATCATTTCCGAGCATCCCTCCTGGGAGGAGATGGGCCTCGGTGAGGATCTGGAAACCGTTGCAGATGCCCAGTACCGGCATTCCCGATTTCGCCTGCTCGATGACGGTCTCCATCACGGGCGAGAAGCGCGCGATGGCGCCGGCGCGCAGATAGTCGCCGTAGGAGAAACCGCCGCACAACACCACGGCATCGACCTGCTTGAGGTCCTTGTCCTTGTGCCACAGCGCCACCGGCTCGGCACCCGCGAGCCGGATCGCACGCTGCGTGTCCCGGTCGTCGAGGCTGCCCGGAAAGGTGACGACGCCAATACGAGCGGTCACTTTCCCGCCTCCGCCTTCACTTCCTCCACCTTGACGGCGAAGTCCTCGATCACGGTGTTGGCGAGGAAGGATTCGGCGAGTTCATGGATGCGGGCGAGCACGGTGTCATCGACCGGCCCGTCCACCTCGAGTTCGAAGCGCTTTCCCTGACGTACGTCGGAGATGCCCTGGAAACCGAGGCGCGGCAGTGCACGCTGCACCGCCTGGCCCTGGGGGTCGAGGATCTCCGGCTTGAGCATGACGTCGACTACGACGCGTGCCACTGGCACTCCCGGTGTGTGGTGCTGAGCAGGTTCCTTCAGACTACCCGGCCCAGGTTTCTACGCGAGTAGATTGGTAGGAATCTACGTGACGGCCATCACGATTCCGCATCGACAGGCTTCCTTCACGGAAAATCCAGGGAAAGATCCGGATCAACATCCGGAACCCTATTGCGGTGGGACACCGAGACCGATTAAGTCGTGCTCCACATTGCATTGAGTGGGGGCTGTACAACGGAAGCAGTGGAGCAGAAGCTGTACAGCGGAATTGGCAATAGGCGATACTTTGCTCGTTCGCTCCATCCATGAGTGCGTGCACTCCACAGACTCCATACCGCTCTATAAATCAGCCAACAGTCGGCATCTCCGCACGTCATCGCACGTTGCCGCCAGAGATGCCGCGCGAAGGGACCGATATTCGTGGCGCAGCGTGTCGTAGTCACTCTCTTCGACGACATCGACGGCTCGGAAGCGGCGGAAACGATCGCCTTCGGTCTGGACGGCAAGTCGTACGAGATCGATCTCAACCAAACGAACGCCAAGGAACTGCGCAAGGCGCTCGCGCCCTACGTGGACGCCGGCCGCAAGCACTCACGCTCCGGCAAGACCTACCGGCAGACGGCGGTGGCTCCCGACCCGGCGGCCGTCCGGGCCTGGGCCCAGTCCAACAAGATGGACGTGCCTGCGCGGGGGCGGATCCCGAAGAAGGTGTACGAGGCGTTCACCGCGGCTCAGTGAGGGGGAGCCCCAGGGTTCGCCGACGGGCCCTGGGGACAACCGACTTGCGCTGCACCCCCGCTGGTCAGCTAGAGTCTGAAGCACGCCGAAGGGCCGGGCCGAAAGGCCGCAGCTCACGGAGTTACGCGGGTGTAGTTCAGTAGTAGAACATCCCCCTTCCAGGGGGAAGGCGCAGTGTGCAATTCCTGTCACCCGCTCTGCATCTCTTACCGGGCATCCTTTTGGATCAGGTAAGGTGGTGCTCGCGCCGATCGGTGAGAGCCGGTCGGATGCAATGCGGACGTAGCTCAGTTGGTAGAGCGCAACCTTGCCAAGGTTGAGGTCGCGAGTTCGAACCTCGTCGTCCGCTCCAGCATCAGAAGTTCAGAGATGAGACCCCGGTCCAGCGACCGGGGTCTTTTCGTGTGCTCGCTTCCGGTTCGTGCGTCGGCTCCCGGGTGGATGACATTTGTCATGGGCACTGATGACAGCGTGCACTGCTCCGGCCGGACTGCTGTGCGACGGTGGTTGCCGTGGGAATCGCGGCGGTGACGGCGTACGCACAGGGGGACAACGACATGCGCAGGGCCGGGAGTTGGTGGCGGGGGAAGAGCACTCCGGCGAAGGTGGAGACGTATACGCGCTGGTCGTTCCACTTCCTCGCACTCGTGGAGGTCGCCACCTTCGGGCTGCCGTCCCTGGGGAAGGTGCCCTCGTCCCTGTCCTGGGTGTTGTTCCTGATGGTCGTCGGGCACGCGGCGCTCTCCGCGGTGTTCGCGTCGCGGGCCCTGGACTGGACCCGCGGCACCCGGGCGCGACCGGTGCGGCTGCTGGGGGCTCTCGCAGTGACCACCGCCGTTATCGCCGTCGTGACCATCGCCCTCGCTACACGCGGTCCGGAAGGTGACGAGACGTCCACAGCAGCCGCGGCGGCGTTCATCGGTGTCCTGGGCTTCGGGACCGGCACGCTCGCGCTCGCCGTGCGCGAGCACCGGCGCATGGCCTACATAGTCATGGGCTACGCCCTGGGCTGCGGCGCCTACTCGTTGTCGGTGGGCGACCCCGCGCTCTCGGCACTCCTACGGGCCGGTGTGGTGCTGCTCGCCGCCGGGTTCTACGCCTTCGTCTCCGCGTTCTCCGTCTGGCTGCTCAACTCCGTCTACGAGCTCGACGCGGCCCGTGAGACCAGGACCCGGCTCGCCGTGGCCGAGGAGCGGCTGCGGTTCGGGCGGGATCTGCACGATGTGATGGGACGGAATCTGGCGGTGATAGCCCTCAAGAGCGAACTCGCCGTGCAGCTCGCGCGGCGTGAGCGGCCGGAGGCCGTGGAGCAGATGATCGAGGTGCAGCGGATAGCGCAGGAGTCGCAGAAGGAAGTACGAGAGGTCGTACGCGGCTATCGCGAGGCCGAGCTCGGTGCCGAACTCGCCGGTGCACAGGGAGTGTTGAACGCTGCCGGGATCAGCTGCACGGTGACCGGCTCCACGGCGGGGCTGCCCGCGGCGGTCCAGTCGGCGCTCGGCTGGGTGGTGCGGGAGGCGACCACGAATGTGCTGCGACACGGGAACGCTGAGCGCTGTGACGTCTCGCTGCGCGCGGCGGGCGGCCTTGCCGTGCTGACCGTGGAGAACGACGGGGCGCCACCGGACTCGCGCGGCGGGACCGGGTCCGGGCTTGCGGGGCTGCGGGAGCGGCTGTCGGCGGTGGACGGAACGCTGGAGGCGGGGCCTGCCGGGGGTGGGATGTTCCGGGTGGTGGCTCAGGTGCCGTTGCCTTCCTCCGCGTTGTCGCCTCCGGCGCCCTCGCCGGACTCGTCGTCCTCGGCTTCGGCGGCTTCGTCTTCGGCGGCTTCGTCTTCGAAGGCCGCGTCGCCCTCCGGTCCACGCCCGGTGCGTAAGGCGATGGGTGAGGCGATCAGCGAGAGGTTCGCCTCATGACGGCCGTACAGCGTGTTCGGCTGTTGCTTGCCGATGACGAGCACCTGATCCGGGGGGCGATGGCCGCGCTGCTCGCGCTGGAGGACGATCTGCTCGTGGTAGCGGAGGCGGCTTCGGGGCCCGAGGCGCTGGCCATGGCTCGGGCCCATGCGCCGGACGTGGCCGTACTGGATCTTCAGATGCCCGGTGCGGACGGTGTGAAGGTGGCCACATCGCTGCGGGCTGAACTGCCCGGGTGCCGGGTGCTGATCGTGACGAGTCATGGGCGGCCGGGGCATCTGAAGCGGGCTCTTGAAGCGGGGGTGCGGGGGTTCGTGCCGAAGACCGTCAGCGCGCAGAAGCTCGCGGAGATCATCCGTACCGTGCATGTCGGCAACCGTTATGTGGACCCGGAGTTGGCGGCCGACGCGATCGCCGCCGGCGATTCGCCGCTGACCGCGCGTGAGGCCGAGGTGCTGGAGCTGGCGGCCGAGGGTGCGCCGGTCGCGGAGATCGCGGAGCGGGCCGCGCTGTCACAGGGCACCGTACGCAACTATCTCTCGTCGGCCGCGTCCAAACTGGGGGCCGAGAACCGGCACACTGCGGCGCGTCTCGCACGGGAGCGAGGTTGGGTATAGTAGCTGTCGCGCAACGGCGCAATGCGGACGTAGCTCAGCTGGTAGAGCGCAACCTTGCCAAGGTTGAGGTCGCGAGTTCGAACCTCGTCGTCCGCTCAGGAAGAGGAAGCCCCCGGTGATCGGCCGGGGGCTTCCTCGTGTTTGCGACTCGTTTTACGACCAGCTTGTGCCGGTCAGGCGCTCGTACGCCTCCACGTACTTGGCGCGGGTCGCGGAGACGACCTGCTCGGGCAGGGGCGGCGGGGGCTGCTCGCTCCTCCGGTCCCAGCCGGAGTCGGGGGAGGTCAGCCAGTCGCGTACGTACTGCTTGTCGTACGAGGGCTGCGGGCGGCCCGGCTGCCACTGGTCGGCGGGCCAGAAGCGGGAGGAGTCCGGGGTCAGCACCTCGTCCGCGATGACGAGCTGTTCTCCCTCCCAGCGCCCGCCACCACCCTCAACGGAGGCCCCTCCGGCCCCAGAATTGGATTCCCAGCCGAACTCGAACTTCGTGTCCGCGAGGATGATTCCGCGGTCGCGGGCGATGTCGCGGCCGCGGCTGTAGACGGCCAGCGTGGCCTGGCGCAGCTGCGCCGCGGTCTCCGCTCCGACCTGCCGGGCCACCTCCTCGTACGACACGTTCTCGTCGTGCTCGCCGACCTCGGCCTTCGTTGCGGGCGTGAAGATCGGCGCGGGCAGTTCCGAGCCGTCGGCCAGGCCCTCGGGGAGGGCGAGGCCGCAGACGGTGCGGGTCTCCTTGTACTCGGCGAGGCCGGAGCCGGTGAGATAGCCGCGGGCGACGCACTCGACCGGGATCATCCGCAGGGACTTGCAGACGACGGTGCGGCCCTCCCAGTCGGCGGGGGCGCCGGGCGGGAGGTCGCTGCTCAGAACGTGGTGCGGGACCAGGTCGGCGATCTGGTCGAACCACCACTGGGAGAGCTGGGTGAGGATGCGGCCCTTGTCGGGGATCTCGGTGGGGAGCACCCAGTCGAATGCGGAGATACGGTCGCTGGCGACCATCACGAGGTCGCCGGCCTCGTTCTGGTACAGATCGCGCACCTTACCGGTGTGCAGGTGCACCAGGCCCGGAACCTCGATCGGCTCGGGCTTTTCGACGAATCCGGACACGGTTCCTCCCCGCGGTGACGTGCAAGTGGCTCGATTCTCCCGTATGCGGGGGGTTGATTTCGCGCCGGGGCTCTTCGGAGGGAGCTGCCTGGGCCCGCCGGGATGGGGTCAGTCGCGCTTGCAGATGCGATCCAGCAGGTTGGCCGTGGCTCGCTGGATGCGCTCGTCGACGTGGCCCGGGCGGTCCAGGGCCGGGGACCAGGCGAAGGTGCCGGAGGCGAAGACGAGGGCGCCGGAGGGGGCGCGGTACAGGGACGTCTCCTGATGGCGGAGAGCGCCTTCGGCGTCACGGTACGGGGAGTGGGCCAGGAGGATACGGCCCTGGTGTTCGGGAAGCGGGGTGCGCGGGAAGTAGCGGTCGGCCTCGCCTGCGACCAGGCCCTTCAGTTCGTCACCCTCGTGGGCGCCGGTGGCCTCCCACAGCCAGTGTTCGACGTTGCGGACGACCAAGGGGTGCGGTTCGGGGACCCGGCCCGCGTACTGGATGCCCAGGAGTTCCTGCTCCGGGCGGTCGATGTCGCGCCAGAGGGCGGGTTTTCCGGGGCCGCGGCGCTTCAGGCAGGTGAGCAGGCGGTCGGGTACGCCTGACGGGGAGGGGCTCAGCTCCGCCTGCCAGTACATGGTGTTGGCGGAGAGGAAGACGAGTGAGGTGCCGTGTTCGCGGGCGAGTTCGGTGGTGCGGCGCATGGGCGCCGACCAGTACTCGTCATGACCCGGGAAGACCAGGCCGCGGTAGCGGGTGGGGTCGACGCGGCCGGCGTGCAGGTCGCGGGCGTCGGCGTAGGCGAGGTCGTAGCCGTAGCGCTCGGCCCAGCGGATGAAGTCGTATGCGTGGCCGACGTGCAGCGGCAGGCCCGCGCCGGCGTACGGGCGGTCGAAAGAGACCGTCGTCGCGGCGTCCGCCTCGCCGAGCAGCCGGCCGTTCTCGTCCCAGGCGTGGTAGAGGCTCGCACCGGTGCGGCCGTCCTCGGGGTACAGGTTGTACGCCTGCCAGGTGACGTCCGGGAGGAGAAGCAGCAGGTCGGCGGGGTGGGTGTCGCGAACCGTGAAGGGGACGTGGGAGCGGTAGCCGTCGACGGTGGTGAGGACGGCGACGTATGCGCCGATGCTCCAGTAACTCGGGATCTGGAGGCGCCAGGAGAGCCACCAGTGGTGGCAGGAGACTGTGCGGTCGGCGGTGAGCGGGGGCAGTTGCACAATGCCGTGGAGGCGGGGACTGGTGGTGATCTTGCTGGCGCCTTCGCCCGCGTAGTGGCCGATGCGGTAGATGTCCACGCTGAACTGCTGGGGCGGGTCGACGGTGATGTGGAAGTCGATGGCCTCGCCGGGCGCTGCCGCACCGGTGGAGGTGAAGCCCTTGATCTGACGGTGGACGTCGTCGGCCGCGCGGGGGGCTCCGGCGGTTCGGGGGGTGGGGATCTTGGGTGTCCGGGTTGCTGTCCGGGTTGTGGTGTGGGCAGCGGCGGCTGGGGTGGGCTCCACGTCCACGTACCAGGGGACCACCTGGCCGGTGTCGTCGAAGTAGTGCTCGCTGCCGCGCAACCAGGGGACGGGGCCCTGGCCGAAGGGGTCCGTCACGGCATGTGCCAACGCACCCGATTCCCAGCGGCGGATGTGCTCCGAGCCCATGCGTTGTCCCCTCCCTTGTGCCCCCGTAAGCCCTTGCTGTGCGTATGACGCGGTATCAGCACATCACATTACGGAGGCGGAGGGTTACGTTTCGTTGTTATCGCCTGTCCCCGGGGCTGCGCCCCAGACCCCATGAGGGGGGTGCGCGGGCTGTGACATATGCGGCTCCGCCGCGGGGCGCGACCAGCCGCGCCGAACCCGCACCCGCACCCGCACCCGCACCCGACAAACGAAATCAGACCAGGCGAACCGGCTTCTCCGCCCGGATGCCGACATGGTGGAGCCAGTCCCGGAGAGGCGCGGGGTCGCCGTCCTCTATCAGGGTGAGGACTCGGGGCGTGAGGTCGGCGGAGCGTTCGCCGTTGATGAGGAGGGACGGGCCGTCCAGCCAGTCGAGGCCAGGGCTCGCACCGGCCGTGTCCATCGCAGCGCAGCAGACCATCGCCGTGACATGGTCCGTGAGGACTTCGCGCGTGGTCCGCGGCTGCTGCAGCGGAAAGAGCGGCAGCATCCCGTGGTCCCAGAGTGCGGCGTCCGGACCGCCCTGGCCGACGGGGCCGCCGGCCGACGGCGATGCGGAACGTATCGTCGGCGCCACAGCCTCCTCGCGGGCGAGCTCCGCACTGAGCCCCGCCGCCAACGCGGCGGTTCGCGCGTTCGCGACGCCCACTCCGTCGTCGTCCTCGTACGCATGCGCCCCGGATGAATCGGAGGGCTCGAGCGGCGGAGCGGCGTCGCGCGGGGCGTCCCGTCCGGCCGGGGCCGTCTCCCGAGGGACCTGCGCCGTATCGTCGCCCCCGTCGTCCCGTTCCGCTCCCGTCAGGTGATCCATCACCCGAGCCAGCGTCGGTCCCCCGGGCGCCAGAACCGTCGGATCCGAGGAGCGGCTGACGCCCTGCGCATCCAGCACCCGGTGCAGCCTCGCCGCGTCCATACGCCACTTGCGATCGACGACCTCATCGGGGTACTCACCCCAGTCCACAGGTGCCCATCCGGGGCCAGGCTCGGCAGGGCCACCGTGGAAGAGGCGAGCGGCGAGGAGAGAGGCGGCCTCGTCCATCACGCCGGGCTCTTCCAGGAGGTCGCAGGCCGGGCGCTCGCCCAGGCGGGAGGCGAACCCCTCGGCGAGGCGGTCACGCCGGGACAGTTCGGTGAGGGCCGCGACGACGCCCGCGTCCAGGCGGGACGGCCAGCGGCCCATACGCCAGGCCGGGAGCGCTACGCGGGTCAGCAGCCGGTCCCAGCCCGCATACGCGAGCCCCACCTGCTCCTGCGCGACGATCCGCAGACCGTAGTCCACAGCCTGTGCACGGTCGGCTGCCGCCGCCGCAACTCCCCGCTCCATCTCCGCCGCATGGCCGCGGCAGCTGCGCAGGAGCAGCCGCGCGACCCAGCCGACACCGGCGAGGGCCATGTGGGGGACGCCTCCACGTGCGGGGGCGGCCGTCACCGCCACCGCCGCGTCGAGGCCCCGTACAAAACGGCGGGCCGCTGCTATGTCGGGGTGCGCCGACGGTCCCGTACCCGCGACGACCGGTGCGAGGACCGCGCGCAGCTCACCCACCCGCATCCACCACAGGAAGGGCGAGCCGATGACGAGGACGGGCGCGGCGGGCGTACGGGTCTGGCGGCCGCGTACGCCTGTTATCTCGTCCGGGGACTGAGGCCGGGGCGGGCCGTGGGCCGGGTGCGTGCGGTCCTCCAGCCAGCTGTCGCAGTCCGGAGTGAGCGCTATCGCGGAGGGGGCGGGTACCTCAAGGCGGTCGGCCAGGTCCCGCACCATGCGGTACAGATCGGGCGCGGACTCCTCGGGGATCGGGATCGTGGGGCTCACGGCCGGCCGGGAGCGGGCGACGACCAGTGCGATGCCCGCGGCGGCGAGGAGGGCCAGGAACGCGACGGCGGCCAGGATCCAGCTCGCGAGCCGCCAGCCCGCGCCGTTCACATGGTCCATGGCCCCGGCGACGAGCAGGACGACGGCGACGGCCGTGGGCAGCAGGGCGACGGCCAGCGCCCTGCTGCGGATACGCAGCACGGCGAGAGCCTGGGAGCGCGCGCTGTGCGCGCCCGCCTCCACACCCGTACCGGACACGACCGGTGTCACCCCCTAAAGCCGCCCGGCGCGTGCATACCCAGCCACTGCCGGCGGACGTCCATGGCGTTGCTCACTCCCCCACTGTGGCACCCAGGACTGACATCGCAATGCCGGTGGGCCAAGTGCCGGACCGCTTGCGCCGCACCCTAGTTGGGGCTCCGGCCCACGTCAGCCGGATAGGGGATCGGTCACTCGATGGAATGGCTTTGGGGAGAGGTGGCTGACGGGAAGGGGTGAGAAAGGCCTGACGGGAAGGGGTGAGAAGGAGGGTTACGATCCGGCCGCCGCCTTGGCCGCGATGTCCGTGCGGTGGTGCGAGCCGTCGAGGCGGATGCGGTCGACAGCCACGTATGCGCGTTCGCGGGCCCGGGCCAGGTCCGTACCGCTCGCCGTGACGGAGAGCACACGGCCGCCCGCGCTGACGATCGCGTCGCCGTCGCGCCTGGTGCCGGCATGCAGGACGTACGCATACGGAGCGTCCTGTGCGGCCACCTCGTCGAGGCCCTCGATGGGGTCGCCGGTGCGCGGGGTGGCGGGGTAGTTGTGTGAGGCGATGACCACGGTGACGGCCGCGTCGTCGCTCCAGCGCAGGTCCGGGTGGTCGGCGAGGGTGCCCTGCGCGGCGGCCAGGAGTACGCCCGCGAGCGGAGTCTTCAGGCGGGCCAGGACGACCTGGGTCTCGGGGTCGCCGAAACGGGCGTTGAACTCGATGACCCGTACACCCCTGCTGGTGATCGCCAGGCCCGCATAGAGGAGGCCGGAGAAGGGGGTGCCCCGGCGGCGCAACTCGTCGACGGTCGGCTGGAGGACGGTGTTCATGACCTCCTCAACCAGGCCGGCTTCCGCCCACGGGAGGGGCGAGTACGCGCCCATGCCACCGGTGTTGGGGCCCTCGTCGCCGTCCAGGGCCCGCTTGAAGTCCTGGGCGGGCTGCAGCGGGACGACGGTCTCGCCGTCCGTGATCGCGAAGAGGGAGACCTCGGGGCCGTCGAGGAACTCCTCGATGACCACGCGGTCGCAGGCGTTGGCGTGCGCTCTTGCCTTCTCGAGGTCGCCGGTCACGACGACGCCCTTGCCGGCCGCGAGGCCGTCGTCCTTCACGACATACGGAGTGCCGAAGGCGTCGAGCGCCTCGTCGACCTCCTCAGGAGTGATGCAGACGTAGGAGCGGGCGGTCGGGACGCCCGCGGCCGCCATCACCTCCTTGGCGAAGGCCTTGGAGCCCTCGAGTTGCGCGGCCTCCTTGGAGGGGCCGAACGCCGGGATGCCCGCATCGCGCACGGCGTCGGCGACCCCTGCGACGAGCGGTGCCTCCGGGCCTACGACGACCAGATCGGCGTCGAGCTCCGTGGCCAGCGCGGCCACGGCCTTGCCGTCGAGGGCGTCGACCTGGTGCAGCTCGGCCACCTCGGCGATGCCCGCGTTGCCGGGGGCGCAGTGCAGGGCGGTGACGGCGGGATCGAGGGAGAGAGAGCGGCACAGGGCGTGTTCGCGGGCACCGCTGCCGATGACGAGGAGCTTCACGGGGGTCAGCCTAACGGGCTGCTTCCGGCGGTCGGGCGGGCTGCCTACGGGGGTGGTGGGTTGGAGTGCCGTTCGGCGGGTGCGGGTCGTGTGTGGCTGGTCGCGCTTCCGGTCGCGGACGTCGCGGCCCTCCGCAGTGCTCGCGGGCCTGCGTCGGGGTTCTCCTCACCCGTAGGTGCCGCATCGGGAGGTCGCGCGGAGGTGCCGCGGACGGGCGTCAGCCGTACTCGACACTCTGTTCCGCCCAGATCGTCTTTCCCTTGGTGGTGTGGCGGGTGCCCCAGCGCTGGGTCAGCTGCGCGACCAGGAGCAGGCCTCGGCCGCCCTCGTCGTAGGTGCGGGCGCGGCGCATGTGGGGTGCCGTACTGCTGGCGTCCGAGACCTCGCAGATGAGACTCCGGTCGTGGATGAGACGCAGCTGGATGGGCGGCTCGGCGTGCCGTATGGCGTTGGTGACCAGTTCGCTGACGATCAGCTCGGTTACGAAGGCCGCATCAGTCAGGCCCCATGCCGCCAGCTGACCGACGGCGTTCTTGCGGGCGTCGGCGACGGTGGCGGGATCCGGGTCCACCTCCCAGGTGGCGACCCGGTCGGCCTCGAGTGCCCGGGTGCGCGCGACGAGGAGGGCCACGTCGTCCGCGGGCCGATCGGGGAGCAAGGTGGCGAGCACCGTGTCGCACAGCACGTCGAGGGAGACCGCGGGAGCGGCGAGGAGCCGCTGCAGCCGGGTGACGCCGTCGTCGATGTCGTAGTTGCGGGACTCGATGAGGCCGTCGGTGTAGAGGGTGAGCAGGCTGCCCTCCGGCAGTTCCGTCTCCATCGCCTCGAAGGGCAGTCCGCCCAGGCCCAGCGGGGGTCCCGCCGGAACGGCGAGCAGTTCCGCGGTGCCGTCCGGGCTCACGACGACCGGGAGCGGATGCCCGGCTCGGGCCAGTGTGCAACGGCGGGAGACGGGGTCGTACACAGCGTAGAGACAGGTCGCCCCGACGTCTCCCGTGGTCTCCGCTTCTCCGGCGTTCCCGGCGGTCCGCTCCGCGCCCTCCGCCTCCAAGGCCAGGCGGCCCACCATGTCGTCGAGATGAGTGAGCAGTTCGTCCGGGGACAGATCGATGTCGGCGAGGGTTCGTACGGCCGTACGCAGCCGTCCCATGGTCGCGGAGGCATGGATGCCGTGGCCCACCACATCGCCCACCACCAGCGCCACCCTGGCTCCGGACAGCGGGATCACGTCGAACCAGTCTCCGCCCACCCCGGCCCGGGCACCGGCCGGAAGATAGCGGGAGGCGACCTCCACCGCGGCCTGCTCGGGCAGCCGCTGCGGCAGCAGGCTGCGCTGCAGGGTTACCGCCGTGCTGCGTTCGCGGGTATAGCGGCGGGCGTTGTCGATGCAGACCGCCGCCCGGGCCGCCAATTCCTCGGCCAGCACCAGGTCGTCCTCCTGGAACGGGTCGGGGTGCCGGTGACGAGCGAAGACGACGACGCCCAGCGTGGCTCCGCGTGCCGTCAGAGGCACGGTCATCACCGTGTGGAAGCCGAACTCGCGGATCCGGGAGGACCGCAGCGGATCCTCGGCCACCCAGTCGGCGACCGCCGGCTCGGTCACCTGGTACAGCACGGCGCGTCCCGATCGCAGACTCTCCGACGGAGGGGAGCCCTCCGGGTACTCGTCCACCGCGCCCGGCGCGACGACCGCCTCGGGGGTTCCCGGATACACGGATTGGTGGGCGATGCGCCGCAGCGCGAGACGGCGGCCCGCCATCGGTGCTTCCGGGTGCTGCTCGGGCAGGTCGTCGAGTGACGCCAAGAGATCGACGCTGATGAAGTCGGCGAGTCCCGGAACCGCCACGTCCGCCAGTTCCTGTGCCGTTTGCGTCACGTCGAGCGTGCTGCCGATACGGGTACTGGCCTCGGCGATCAGCTGGAGGCGCTTGCGGGCCCAGTACTGCTCGGTCATGTCGTGCCCGGTGGACGCCACGCCCAGGACGCGGCCGTCCGGGTCCTCCAGGCGGTAGAAGTGGACCGACCAGGCGTGCTCACGGGTCTCGCCGGGGGCGCGCGCGTGGTTCTCCATGTACTGCGTCTCACCGGTTTCCAGGGCCCGCCGCATCCGCCGCTCGACTTCCTCCGCCACCGGGTCGGCGAGCACGTCCGTCAGCCGCAGCCCGCGCATGTCGTCGTCGCTCAGGCCCAGTGCGTCCTGCCCGGACCGGTTGGACCGGCGGAAGCGCAGGTCCGTGTCATACACCGAGGTCGCGCAGCACGGGGAGTCGAGCAAACCCCGCCTCACAAGCGCCTCGTCGCCACGATGGGGCTGCGCCCCGGTCACGGTGGAGACCAGGAGCCAGTCGCGGGTCCCGTCGTCCGGCGTCCTGTGGTGCGCCAGGACCCTCGCCTCCAGGCGGTGGCCGTCGCGGTGCCGGAGACCGAGCGTGCCGTGCCACCTCGGCAGTTCCGAGAAGGCCGGGAGGTCGCTCGCCGTGGGCTCCTCTGCGAGGAGTGAGGCCGCCGGCCGGCCCAGAATCTGGGCCGGCGCATATCCGAGCAGGTGCTCGGCACCCTCGCTCCACCCGGTCACGGTGCCGTGTTCGTCGACGTTGGCGCGTGCGGTGAGCGCCTCTCCTGCGACGTCTCCGACGGAACGCGCTTCCTGGTCGTCGACGGCACGCCGCTCCATGGTCGCTCATCTCGCTCTCGTCGCGTACTCGACCGCGCTGAGATCCTCACAGCTCAGGGCACGTGTCACCGCAGCACTCCGGAGCGCACCACACACCCCGATATTCGATCCTTTTTGGTACTTACCCGCCAGATCGTCATCATCACGCACGAAATGTCGAACCCCCAGATCCACCTGGTTGGTTACGGCACGGTCCGGACCACTCGATGTGGGTGCTCAGTGGTGGGCATGTACGACGGCGTGGCCCTTGCCGCGGCCGATCGTCCGCTTGTTGACCGGGGTGGTGACCAGGACGGCGACCGTGGACCCGCCCAGCAGAGCCGACCAGAACAGCCCGTCGGACGGGTGGGCGTCCATCGCGCCCCAGGGCCTGTGCTTTCCGCGGGTGACGATGAGCAGCCGCACGCCGTCGTCCTCGCGCTCCAGACCACGACCGCCGGAGGGACTCAGCCTGCGCCGAACCAGCGGGTGAGCGCTGCCTTCAGGCTGTCGGGGTCCTCGCCCGCCCAGGCGACATAGCCGTCGGGACGGATGAGCAGTGCGGGTGCCGGCGCCTCGTCGGCGATCGCGGTCACGCGGTGCACTCGGTCGTTCCAGGGCTCCGCGGTGGCAGCCAGGTCGCTCCCGCAGGTGAGGTCGACCAGCAGGGGGCGAGCGTCGTGCAGGAGTTCGACAAGGTGCCGTGTGCGTCCGTCGTCGGTGGTCAGTTCAAGGGGTGGCACAAACCAGCCGGTGGGCGCGGCAGGGTGTTCCTCGCCCATGTCGTAACGGACATCGGAGCCCGCCATCGTGGCAGCGACCATGTGTACGTTCTCGGTGCGGCCCAGGAGTTCCGCGAAGAGCCGGCGCAGGGCGGTGACCTCGGCTCCGGGCGCCAGCAGAGCGGACGCGGCCTGGGTCTGCATGAGTACGCGCTCGCCAGCCGCGTGGCGCTCGGTCTCGTAGCTGTCCAGGAGGCCTTCCGATGCCCATCCCTGCACTGCCGCGGCGAGTTTCCAGGCCAGGTTGGCCGCGTCTTGCAGTGCCGCGTTCAGGGTCGGCCCGTGGCTTACGTGTGCGGCGTCACCGGCGATGAAGACCCGGCCGTCGCGGTAGCGGTCGGCTTGTCGGGAGTTCCGGTGGCACTGGCGGCGGAGCAGCGTGGGCGAGCCCTCGGGCGGCGGAGCCAGGGGCAGGCGCACTCCGATGACCCGCTCGATACTGTCCTCCATCTCGGCCAGCGTCATCGGCGTGCCCGGCCCCGGGAAATCGCCTGCAGGGTGCTCTTCCCATTCGGCCGTGTTGACGAGCGGCCGCTGCGGGTTGTGTGCGAGGAGGTTGAAGACGCCTTTCTCGGTGCGGTGGAACATCGCCGGGATCTCGCCGAGGCCATCGATCACGACTCGTCCCCCCGGTACGAAACGGAAGTGCTCGCTCGGCCCGATCAGGGCCGACCGGTCGACGACATCGTCGGTGGTGCCCTGGAAGCCGATTCCTGACTGCTTACGGATCAAGCTGTTGGCGCCGTCGCAGCCGACGAGGTACCGGGTGGCGACTGTCGCCTCGGTCCCGTCCGACCCGCGTACGACGACGTCGACCCGGCCATCGTTCTGGCCATCGTTCTGGCCATCGGTCTGGCCATCGGTCTGGCTGAAGGAGAGCACCTCCCAGCCTCGTCGGACCTCCGCGCCGAGTTCAGCCGCCCGCTCGGTGAGCACACGCTCGAGATCGCGCTGGTTGACCGGCAGGAGATACATCGGGTTCTCCTTGCCGAGCACGTGCAGCGGCAGCGGTATCCCGGCGTAGAAGAACCCGGGCGCCGGCTCCGGCGATCCTTTGCCCCCGCAGCGTTCGAAGAGGCCGCGATGGTCCAGCAGCCGCACGACCTGCCCGGCGAGGCCGTGGGCCTTGTCCGCCAGGTCTGGTTCCGCCCGTCGTTCCAGCACCAGGGCCTGGACCCCCGCGAGACGGAGCTCGCAGGCGAGAAAGAGGCCGGCGGGTCCACCGCCGACGATGACGACATCGAACATCACTGACTACTCCTATTGCGGCACGACGCCGGTCCCATTAGATACGCAACTGTATCTACCGGCTGCGAGATAAGATACACAAGTGAATCTCAAGCATGGGCGGGACGCGGGTGAGCCTCACGGGGCGACCGGGGCCACCGGGGCGCAGGCGGCGGGCCGTCGCTCCGGCGGCGGCGCACGCCGCGGCAGCGGCGCATCGCGCCGACGCGGTACCGAGCTCGAGAACGCGATACTCGATGCCGCGTGGGACGTGCTGGTCGAGCATGGCTACCCCGGCTTCACCTACGAGGCGGTCGCCGCCCGCGCCGGCACGAGCCGACCCGTGCTCTACCGGCGCTGGCCGCAGCGCGAGGACCTGCTGCTGGCCACCCTCAAGAAGTTCTGGCAGCCGATCGCGGTGCCCGACGCCGGCAGCCTCCGCGACGACGCGATCAGCTTCCTGCGCAACGCCCATGCCGCCCGCGTACACATGGTCACGATGATGAGCGTGCAGCTGATGGACTACTTCCGCGACACCGCCACCACCTTCAGCGAGCTGCGCGAAGCCCTCATCCCGCCGGGTCGGGCGACCCCCTTCGAGATGATCGTCACCCGCGCGGTCGAACGCGGCGAACTGCCCGACACACCGCGCTCGTCCCGCGTGGTGAACCTGCCGTTCGACCTGTTGCGCCACGACATGCTTCTGACGATGCGCGAGGTGTCGGACGAGTCGATCGCCGAGATCGTGGACGAGGTGTGGCTGCCGCTGCTGGGGGTGCCCGGGACTCCGCCCGCGCCGTCGGCTCCTACACGACCGGCCTGATCCCGAAGCGGCTCCTTCGGCACACGGGCGTCAGCGGTCGGTCTTCGCGGGTGCCTTGCCCTGCTGGTCGACGACCGTGCGCTCCATGATGGCGCTGGTCGCGAACAGTGTGTCGGAGGTGATCCCCTTGCCCTCGTCCTTGGTGATGTACGAGCGCGAGCCGAGGAAGGCGAGAGTGCCCTTGTCGAAGATCCATTCGTCACGGGTCGCGGAGGAGGCGTCTTCGCGGGTGACGGCGATGCCGTGGCGGCCGGCGGCGTCGACGGCATCGGGGATCTCCTGCACGCCGGGGATCTTCGCGGCTGCCTTGTACAGCGCTGAGGCGTTCGCCGACGGCATGATCGTTTCGCTCACCAGGTGGCCGATCTCGGAGAAGACGGCCTCCTCCTTCGACTCGCCTTCGTCCACCCGGGTCTGGGCGTAGAGCAGTTCGAGCAGCGCGTCGGGGTCGGTGGGCAGTGAGGCCAGCCACTTGTACGTGGGGTGGTCGATGCCCGCCGGGACGGGATCGGAGGACTCGATGGGGATCAGCTGACCGGGCATCACGGCGCCCTTGCCGGATTCGCGCAGCCACCCGGTATTGGTGATGGGGCCGGGGTCCTGCGACGTCCAGACCTCCCGCTTGTTCAGGGCACCGAGCCGCACGGGACCGTCGAGGGTGCCCTCGTTTGAGCGGCCCAGGCTCTCGACGTACACGAACTGCCCGTCCTCCACCGGCGTCGCGTCGGTGGCCATGGCTGCCACGGCGATCCGGTTGAGAGTGGCGGAGGCGCTGTTGGCGCCGACGGCTCGGGGCGTCGGGGCGGAGGTGTCGTCACTGGTGGAGAGCGTGACGATCAGCGCTCCGGCCAGTGCCATCGACGCGAGGGGCAACAGCACCACTCCACGCGCCAGTCGACGGCGTGGTATCGGGCGCGCCTGAGTGGAAGGGGTGCGGTCGTGGTCGATGTGCTGCATCAGAACGTCCTTGTAGTGGAGGTGTCTGCTCGGCGGGAGGTCCCATTCGGCCTGAGCCGACAGCAACTCCTCGGCCTCACTCCGGGCGGAACCGGGACGCGGCGGATTGTTGTTGTTCATCCGGCTTCCTCCTGCAGAAACTTGGCCGCGAACGCGACCTCACTCTCCTTCTCTCCGCGACGACCCCGCGGTTCCGCCTTCGCGCGGTCCGCGCGGTCGAGTTCACCGCTGATCCGGGCGAGCCGCGCACGGGCGCGCGACAGCCGCGACCGCACGGTGCCGACCGGAATGCCGAGCGCCTCGGCGGCCTGCTGGTAGTCCAGGCCGGCCGACACGCACAGAGCGAAAACCTCCCGGTCCTGGCGGCGCAACCGGCCCAGTGCCTCGTGAACCACCGCGAGACGGCGGGCGTCATCGATCCGGCCGACCGTCTCGTCCGCGAAGTCCTCGACTGGACGGGATTCCGGGCTGCGCGCCAGGAAGGTAAGCCGTCGGCGCAGCCCACGGTTGGCGTTGAGCGCCTTGTGTGTGGCGATGCCGAGCAGCCAGGGCTTGAGCGAACCGCCCTCCGGCTCCACCGTCTCCCGGGTACGCCAGGCGGCGAGGAAGGTCTCGGACATGGCTTCCTCGGCCTCCGACCAGTTGCCTGTCAGGCGCAGGGCGTGGTTGTAGACCGCCCGCGCATGCTCGTCGTACAGGTCGGCGAAGGCCGCACGATCCCCTGCCCGTATGCGCGCACGCACCGGCTCCGATGGTTCTGTTTGCCTCACACTCGTTACTCTCCGCGGCTCCGGCGGCGTTCCTGTGGCCTCCGCCACACCACTGCACGCGCCGACCCCGACCACGCGCTCCCCCTGGAGCCCGACTACGGCTCCGCCCCCGTGCGAGCCGGGGTGCCTCGCTTGCCAACCTCGGAGCCCACGAGGAGGCCGCCGACGACGAGGAACGCGCCGCCCGCCTGTCACCGTGACCCCTCGTGAACCCGCAACCAACAGTTCCTTGATGAAAGCCGTGTGACTCCTGGGGCAGGAGTGGCTGTGGAATCTCAACAGCGACGGCAGGAAGGACCTGACCGTCGCGGCGCTCGGCGAGGACGGCGAAAGCGGCGCGCTCACCACGCTCCTCGGCTCGGACATCACCATCACCGTCACCGGAGCACGCAGCCTGACCCCGACGTCCTACCTGCTGTCGACCGACGGACAGCCGCACCTCGGCAGCAGCCTTCAGGGACACCCGCCAATAACGCCTCAGCCGCTCCCTGAGGCCGGATAAGACCGGATAAGAGCGGTCCCGGCAACGGGACGGCCCGGGCCGGGGATCGCGTCCCCGGCCCGGGCCGATTGCCACCGTGCCCGATCACAGGGGACCTTCAGCATGCGGTAGCTGAGGTCAGCTCTGCTACTTCAGGGCAGCAAGGCCCCTCTGCAAATCGTCGAGGTTCATCACCGGCTCAAATGTGACCTCCGCGCCCATCTCCTGGAAGAACGGATCGGCGATGGAGGGCAACTGCGAGCTGTCCTGCATGTCGAACACGAGAATCATGGAGCGCCCTCCCTCAGGGGTGAAGTAGGCGGCCTCCGGCTTCAGCCGCTCCATCGCTGACTTCAGCGAGTCGGGCATCGCTCCGCCCTTCGTCGCCTGATTCGACATCTGGGTGTCCATGCGGGCCTTCATCATCATCCGCATCGCACGCTCTCCTCGCGCACCGCGACCTGCGCGGTTCCGTCCGCGCTCGCTGGGATCCGGTGCATCCGGCTCAGCTTCACCTCCGTTGATCACCGTTCGCAACATTTCCTACGCCCTACGTGACATCAAAGGAGGGATGACGTTGCTACGCACAGACATCCACGAGGTCGGTGGCAAGCCGCGCCGCAGAGGCGGCGCGCGCCCGCGCCGTGCGCGGGCCTTGAAGCCGTGGCCGGTCGACGGCATCAGCGAACTCGACCTCTCCTACACCCCACCCCTGGGCTCCCCGTGGGATGCGGTCCAGGTCACGGCGCAGGCACATATGCACGAGCACCACCTCGACGTGCAGCGCCGGATGCTGGGCGTCTTCTGACGCTCCTCCTCGCGAACACCACCGCCCTGCCCCCGCCGAGACCATTGACAGTCGACTTTAGCTCAACGAACATTGACTCAATGAATACTGAGTGGTCTGCATCGGTGGTCGCGCGAGCACAACGGCACGCGGCGCTGGGGGAACCCGCGCGCCTGGCGATCATCGACCGGCTGCTGCTGAGCGACGCCTCACCCGGCGAACTCGGCCAGGAGCTGGGCCTGCCCAGCAATCTCCTGGCCCACCACCTCAAGCTGCTCGAACAGGTCGGCCTGATCGAGCGATCCCGCTCCGAAGGAGACCGACGGCGCACCTACCTGCGCCTACGCGTGGAAACTCTGGCCGACACCATGCCGATGCCCCTGCGGACAGCGCCCCGCGTGGTGTTCGTCTGCACCCATAACTCCGCCCGCTCCCACCTCGCCGCCGCCCTCTGGAAGCGTCACAGCACCGTGCCGACCGCCTCGGCGGGAACTCAACCCGCCCCCCGAGTCCACCCCCGTGCCGTCGCGACCGCACGCAAACACGGCCTCTCCCTGGTAGCCGCCCACACCTCCCACATCGACGAGACGCTGCGCCCGGACGACCTGGTGGTCGCCGTCTGCGACAACGCTCACGAGCAGCTCGGCTCCCGGGTCCCCGACCGCCTGCACTGGTCGGTCCCCGATCCCACCCGCACCGGCACCGACGACGCCTTCGCCGACGCCCTGAGTGATCTCGCCGACCGGATCGACCGGCTGGCTCCCGCCGTCCGCCCTCCTGGAGGCAGCGATGACTGAGACCGCGCCCTTCCCGCACCGCAACCTGAGCATCGACCAGCAACTCGCCCTGCGTACCGCAGCCACCCACCTCAGCCGGGAGTTCGACGGCGTCTTCGGCCAGGAGACCATCGAGCGGTTCCTGCACACCGGCTACGACCAATTCGCCGGCCGCAGCACCATCCCCAACTTCCTCCCGCTCATCGCCGAACGGTTCGCCCGCCAGCGCCTGCGCGCCCTGGCCAAGGTCGAGGGCCACTCCATCGACGGCAAGCCCGTCGTGCTCTTCCTCTGCGTCCACAACGCCGGCCGCAGCCAGATGGCCATGGGCTTCTTCCAACACCTCGCCGGTGACAGCGCCGTCGCCTGGTCGGGTGGCTCCGAACCCGGCTTCGAGGTCAACCCGTCGGCCATCGCCGCCATGAGCGAGCGCGGCATCGACATCTCCCGCGAGTTCGCCAAGCCCTGGACCGACGAGATCGTCCGCGCGGCCGACGTCGTCGTCAGCATGGGCTGCGGCGATGCCTGCCCGGTCTTCCCTGGCAAGCGCTACCTCGACTGGACCCTGGACGACCCGGCGGGCAAGACCGTCGACGACGTCCGGCCCATCCGCGACGACATCGAGCGCCGCGTCCGAGGACTTCTCGACGACCTCGGCGTCCCGGCCCAGCGCTGAACGAAGTGGTGAACCAGATCACTGTTCACCACGGTCCGCCTCAGTCCAATCACGGCAGCCGAGACGGAAACTGAGACGGACGGGGCTCACCAGGTTTTCGCGGCGGCCAGCAGGTGCTCGCGGACGAGTGTCACGTGTGGGTTGGTGGAGCTGCCCGGGCGCTGGACGAGGTAGGAGGTGTTGATCGGCGGGTCCTCCGGCTGGTGCAGCAGACGGAGGACGCCGGAGACGAGTTCGGTGCGGCACAGATAGCTGGGCAGGACGCTCCAGCCGGCGCCGACGGTGACGGCGGTGAGGACGCTGCGCAGGTCGGGGACTGTGATGGCGGCCTGGGCGTGCAGGCGGCGGTCGAAGACGTGGCGCCAGTAGCGGCGGGCGATGGGCAGATCCTCGGCGTAGGCGATCAGCGGAAGGCTCTCCAGGGCAGTGGGGAGCTCCTGCCCCTTGAGCCGTTCTGCCCATACCGGTGCGGCGACCAGGACGAACTCCTCGTCGCCGAGGAGTTCGGCGTACAGCGTCCGGCCACGGGGCCGCCGGGTGGCGACGACGAGGTCGTGGCGGCCGGCCCGCAGTTCTTCGAGAAGTGATTCGGTCAGCCCGGTGGCCACCCGCAGCCGGACGCCCTGCGCGACCAGCTGGGCCAGCACCGTAAGGCCGAGAGTGCCCAGGAACTCCGCAGGTCCCGCCAAATGGACCGGCGCCACGGTGCTGCTCGGTTCCTCGCCGGTGAGGCCGGCCAACTGGTCGAGGGGCGCCGACAGCCGGGCGGCGAGTTCGTCCGCATGGGGCAGCGGAGTGACGCCTTGCGCCCGACGTTCGAACAGCTCGCGGCCCAGGCGCCTCTCCAGCGCGCGGATGTGCGTGGTGACGGTGGACTGCGACAGGCTCAGCTGACGCGCCGCGGCGGTGAAGGAGCCCAGGCGGTGCACCGCGAGGAAGGTGCGCAGCAGGTTCAGGTCCAGCGGACCGGACCCATGAATGTCGTGATCGCCCACGGCTTCGAGCCTACGAGGTAGGCATGCCGGCCAGGTGCCGTATGTCCCCGGACCAGGCATTGGTTCTTCGATACCCGGTATCGGGCTCTTCATTGGCGCCGATGCATCAACAGCTTTAGCTTCGAAACCACGGGCCACCCAGGACACGAGGGAAAAGTGAGACAGAAAAAGATTCTTGCGGTCGTGACCAATCAGGCCACCTATGGGGCGAGCAAGCACCAGACCGGACTGTGGCTGGGCGAGCTCGTCCATTTCTACGACAAGGCGGTGAAGGCCGGTCACACGGTGGACGTGGTGAGCCCGGCGGGCGGAGTAGTGCCGCTCGACCCCCGTGGCCTCGGTCGCTTGTTCGTTGACCGGACGGTTCGCGGGTATCTCGACGACCAAGCCTTCATGGACGCCCTGAAAGCCACCCCTTCCGTTGCCGACACAGATCCGGACGACTACTCCACGATCTTCTTCACGGGTGGTCACGGCACCATGTGGGACTTCCCCGACAGCGCCGACCTGCAGCGAACGGCCCAGGCCATCTACGCCGACGGCGGCATCGTCTCCTCGGTATGCCATGGCGCCTGCGCCCTCATCAACCTCCGCGACACCGACGGAAACCCCCTGGTAAGGAACCGCACCGTCACCGGCTTCGCGACAGTCGAGGAACGACTGGCCGGCGTGAAGAGCAGGGTGCCGTTCCTCCTGGAGGACGAACTGCGCGCGAAGGGCGCCAAGTATGTGCGCTCCACTATCCCGATGACGCCGCACGCCGTGCGCGACGGCCGCCTGATCACGGGGCAGAACCCGGTGTCCACCAAGGCCGTCAGCGACCTGATCCTCGCTGCCTTGGCCGGCACCGAATGACGACCCAGCCAACCCCGACTCGAGGAGACTGCACCATGTCGAAGATTCTTTTCGTGATGACCGGCGCCGACCACTGGACGCTGGCGGACGGCAGCAAGCATCCGACCGGCTTCTGGGCCGAGGAGCTCGTTGCCCCGTACGAGGCGTTCACGGCCGCCGGCCACGAGATCGTCGTGGCCACGCCGGGCGGCGTCGTGCCGCCCCTGGACCAGGGCAGTCTGGCGCCGCAGTTCAACGGCGGCGAGGAGGGCGCGAAGAAGATCGCGGATACCATCGCCTCGATCAGCGAGATCCAGCACCCCATCAGGCTGCAGGACGTCGACCTCGACGACTACGCCGCCGTCTTCTACCCCGGTGGCCACGGCCCGATGGAGGACTTGGCCGTCGACGCCACCTCCGGCAAGCTCCTCGTCAACGCGCTCGCCTCGGGTAAGCCGCTCGGCGTGGTCTGCCACGCCCCGGCCGCCCTGCTGGCCGCCACCGAGGCCGACGGCGGCAATGCTTTCGCCGGCTACCGGCTGACCGGCTTCAGCAACGCCGAAGAGATCCAGAGCGGTCTGGCGGCGGGCGCCAAGTGGCTGCTCCAGGACCGCTTGGTCGAGATCGGCGCGGATTACCAGGAGGGCGAGCCGTGGGCCCCGAACGTGGTCGTCGACCGCAACCTGGTCACCGGTCAGAACCCCGCCTCCGCCGGACCCGCCGCAGCCGAAATGCTCAAGAAGCTGGCCTGACCCACGGCTTCGGATGACCATCCCCGGCGCGTCCTGACTGTGCGGCGCAACGCTTCTACCGGAAGATGCAGGCGTCCGGGAGCTCCGCCGGCACCGCCCACCACGCCCACCGGACGATCCGGGTCGCCCTCGGTGAAGCCGTCCGGCGTGGGCACGTCGCCACCAACGCGGCCGAGATCGCCAAGGCTCCCCGCCTCGAAGAGGAGGACATCGAGCCGTACACGATCGACGAGGTGCAGAGCCTCCTCGTCGAGGCGGCCCAACTCCGCAACAGCGCTCGCTGGGTCGTCGCCCTGGCGCTGGGCCTCCGCCAGGGGGAGGCGCTGGGCCTGCATTGGGAAGACGTCGACCTCGACGCCGGATACGCCCGCATCCGCAAGAACCGGCTCCGGCCCAAGTACGCCCACGGCTGCGACGGCGAACCCTGCGGGCGTAAGGCGGGCTACTGCCCGAAGCGACAGCAGACCCGTCGTGAGCACAAGTCAACGAAGTCCCGCGCGGGCCGCCGAACCATCGGCCTGCCCGATCCGCTGATCAAGATTCTCCGCCAGCACCAGAAGACGCAGGAACGGGAAAGGATCGCGGCCGGTGCCGACTGGGAGGGCAAGGGATATGTCTTCGCTTCGCCGGTCGGTGGGCCGCTGAGCCCGAACACCGACTTCCACGTCTGGAAGCGGCTTCTGCGGGACGCGGGTGTCCGAGACGGCCGCCTCCATGACGCTCGCCACACCGCCGCGACCGTCCTCCTGATCCTTGGCGTCCCGGACGTCGTGATCGACTCGATCATGGGCTGGGAGCCTGGGGGGAGCGGCCCGGATGCGCGCCCGGTACATCACATGACGGGGACCATGCTCCGCAAGGTGGCGCAGCAAGCCGGCGACGCTCTTTGGGAGCTCCCGAATACGAACTGAGACGGAAACCGAGACGGACAACGTCGAAGGGCCCCACCGCGAACGGTGGGGCCCTTCGACATCGTGCCCGGTGAGGCACTGGCGGAGGATACGAGATTCGAACTCGTGAGGGGTTGCCCCCAACACGCTTTCCAAGCGTGCGCCCTAGGCCTCTAGGCGAATCCTCCGCCGGAAACATTACAGGACTCCGGGGAGTGGTCGCGAACTCGTTCGTGCCGGTCAGATCCTGTACCCTGTGCGGAGCCCCTCACGCGGCGCTATCTGACTGAACTCCCCCAGGGCCGGAAGGCAGCAAGGGTAGGTTGGCTCTGGCGGGTGCGTGGGGGGCGCTTGCGTTCCGGGGGTGCGTACGGGCCTGGCCACGAGGTTGTTCCGCGGGCGGTCCGGGTTGTCAGTGGGCGCCTATAACCTCGTATGCGTGTCGTCTCTCGCGCTGTACCGCCGTTATCGCCCGGAGTCGTTCGCCGAGGTCATCGGGCAGGAGCATGTAACCGACCCGCTGCAGCAGGCGCTGCGGAACAACCGGGTCAATCACGCGTACCTGTTCAGCGGGCCGCGCGGGTGCGGAAAGACGACCAGTGCGCGGATCCTGGCCCGCTGTCTGAACTGCGAGCAGGGGCCGACGCCCACTCCGTGCGGTGAGTGCCAGTCCTGCCGGGACCTGGCGAGGAACGGGCCGGGGTCCATCGACGTCATCGAGATCGACGCCGCCTCGCACGGCGGTGTGGACGACGCCCGTGACCTGCGGGAGAAGGCCTTCTTCGGGCCGGCCGGCAGCCGGTACAAGATCTACATCATCGACGAGGCGCACATGGTCACCTCGGCGGGCTTCAACGCCCTGCTGAAGGTGGTCGAGGAGCCACCGGAGCACCTCAAGTTCATCTTCGCCACGACCGAGCCCGAGAAAGTCATCGGGACCATCCGGTCGCGGACGCACCATTACCCCTTCCGGCTCGTGCCGCCCGGCACCTTGCGGGAGTACCTGGCCGACGTCTGCGGGCGTGAGGGCATTCCCGTCGAGGACGGGGTGCTCCCGCTGGTCGTGCGGGCCGGTGCCGGTTCCGTACGTGACTCCATGTCCGTCATGGATCAGCTGCTGGCCGCCGCCGGTGCGGACGGCGTGACGTATGCCATGGCGACCTCGCTGCTGGGGTACACGGATGCGTCGTTGCTCGACTCCGTCGTCGAGGCCTTCGCGGCGGGGGACGGGGCCGCTGCCTTCGAGCTGGTGGACCGGGTGATCGAGGGGGGTTACGACCCGCGGCGGTTCGTCGCCGATCTGCTGGAGCGGCTCAGGGACCTGGTGATTCTGGCCGCGGTGCCGGATGCGGCCGAGAAGGGACTCATCGATGCTCCCGCCGATGTCGTCGAGCGGATGCAGGCCCAGGCCGGGGTCTTCGGTGCGGCCGAACTGAGCCGGGCCGCCGACATCGTCAATGACGGGCTTACGGAGATGAGGGGGGCCACCTCGCCCCGGCTTCAGCTCGAGTTGATCTGCGCACGGGTTCTGCTGCCCGCCGCGTACGGCGATGAGCGGTCCGTCATGGCTCGGCTCGACAGGTTGGAGCGGGGGGTCAATTTCACCGGGGCGGCGACGGGGCCCGCCATGGGGTACGTGCCCGGGCCCGAGGTTCATGGAGGTGCGCAGGGCGGCTCCGCGTCGATGCCTGCTGCTCCGCAGGGGGGCGGGCCGGAGGCGGCTCGGGCAGCGGTGCGGGGAGCGGCAGGGGCTCACGGCGCCGGTGCTGGTGGGGCGGCTGGAAGGACACAGGAGGCGGGCTCCGGCCCGGCTCAGACCGCCGCCGCCCAGCCTCCGGCCGCACCCGCGCCGTCCCCTCAGCAGCAGCCCGCTCAAGCGCCTGCGGGCCCTCCCCCTGGCGCTCCCGCCTCCGGGGAAGCGCCCGGCGCCTGGCCCACCGCGACGGCGGCGGGCAGCGGTCGCCGTCCCGGAGGGTGGCCGACGGCGGCGCCCGCGGGCGGGGGGCAGACGCCGGCCGCGTCGTCGTCTCCCACGGCCCCGGCGCCGGCGGGCACGGCCCCGCCATCCGCCCCCGCCGCCCCTGCCACTCCGGCGGCTCCCACGAGCGGCGGGCCCGACCCACGCATGCTGTGGCCGAACATCCTTGACGTGGTGAAGAACCGGCGCCGTTTCACGTGGATCCTGCTCAGTCAGAACGCGCAGGTCGCGGGTTTCGACGGTACGACGCTCCAGCTCGGCTTCGTCAACGCGGGCGCGCGCGACAACTTCTTGAGCAGCGGCAGTGAGGACGTGCTGCGCCAGGCGCTGGCCGACCAGTTCCACGTGCAGTGGAAGATCGAGGCGATCGTCGATGCGTCAGGGGGTTCGGCCGGCCCACCACCATCGACCGGGCCCGGCACCGGCGGGGGCTACGGATCTGGCGGAGGCTACGGCTCCGGAAGCGCCGCCACTCCGCCCGCGTCCAGGCCCTCCGCCCCCCAGCAACCCGCTGCCCCCACGCCCCGGCCAAGCGCCCCCCAGGCTTCGGCCACCCCCGCTCCAGCCTCCGCACCGACATCTCCGACGCCCCCGCGCCCCTCGGCTCCGGAGCCCCCGCCGGTCTCTCCGGAGGACGACATCCCGGAGGACGACGATCCCGACCTCGACGAATCGGCGCTGTCAGGGCATGAACTGATCGTGAAAGAGCTGGGGGCGACGGTGGTGGAGGAGTTCTCGAACGAGTAGTAGCGAACTCACTTCACCCGCGAACCGGCGTTCCTAATTCCGGCTCCCCCGGCCCCGTCACCTCCACAAAGGCCGGCCGCAGCAAGCGGTCGCCCACGCGATACCCGGGCCGGAGGATCTCCGTGCAGGTCAGGCTGTCGGCGCCCGGGGAAACGTGGTGCCTGGCCGCTTCGTGGCGCACGGGGTCGAAGGGGTCCCCCTCCTCCCCGAAGGACACGAGGCCCAGCGAACCGAGTTGGGTCTCCAGTGTCTCGGCGATGTCCTTCAGGCCCGGTGTCAGGGGCTCGTACTTTCGCGTGCGGTCGACGGCGTCCAGCACGGGCAGGAGGGCACGCAGGACGTTGGCCGCCGCGATCTGACGTATGGCCATCCGGTCCCTGCGTACCCGCTTGCGGTAGTTGTCGTACTCGGCCTTCACCCGCTGGAGGTCGGCGGTGCGCTCCTCCAGCAGGCGCTCCAGCTCCTCCTGCTTCCGCGGCTGGGTCCGGTTCATCGTCAGCCTGCCCGTGAGCTGTCGTCCGTCCGCGCGCTGTCGTCGTCGACGATCTCGGCGTCCGCCACCTCGTAGTCTCCGCTCGCCCCGGCCTGTCCGGCCTGCCCGGACTGTTCACCGGCCACGCGCGACTGCTCGTACATCGCGGTGCCGATCTTCTGGGCGGCCGTCGCCGCCTTCTCCATCGACTGCCGGATGGCCGCGGTGTCCTCGCAGTCGAAGACCAGGACTGTCTGGTCGCTCTCCTTGTCCAGTCCGTACGCGAGGGCCGCCGCCGTCGGCTCGTTGATGATCCGCAGGACGTTGAGACCGGCGATCTCACCGGCTTCCTTGGTCGCCTGGCGCTGGGTGTCGTCGAAGTACGCGGGCACGGTGATCACCGCATCCGTCACGTCCTCGCCCAGGTAGGCCTCGGCGTAGCGCTTGAGCTTCTGCAGGACACGCGCGGAGATCTCCTGCGGGGTGTAGCGCTTCCCGTCGATGCTCCCCTTGTCGGGGAAACGCCACGCGTGGTCCCCCACGTGCCGCTTGACGGACCGCACGGTGTGCTCGACGTCCGTCACCGCCTGGCGCTTGGCGATCTCGCCGACCAGCGCCTCGTTGTTCTTGGCGAACGCCACGACCGACGGTGTCGTCCTGGCGCCCTCCGTGTTCCTGATGACGGTGGGCTCGCCGCCCTCGAGGACCGAGACCACCGAGTTCGTCGTGCCGAGATCGATACCGACTGAGCGCGCCATCTCTCCCTCCTCGTACGCTGCGCACATGGCGTACTACATGCCACACAAGATGTGCTAAAACTTGAGCACCCTCGTGTCAAGGTGCCGCCGCTCCGCTGGGAGAGCGGTTCGCAGTTGCGGGTCCGTTGTGGCTGGTCACGCCCACGCGGCGGAGCCGCACATTGATACAGCCCCGCGCCCCAAGGGGTGATACCGCACCGAACTTCGGCAGGTTCAGGGCGAGATCTGCACCTTCCTCGACACCGTCACCTGGTCGATGTCCGAGGTGCGGACCGTGACCTTCATGGTCCAGGTGCCGGGGAGCGGAAGGTTGAGGGAGTTGGTGCCCCAGTAGCCGCCCTGGTCGGTGAGTTCGGCATCGATGGGGCCGATCTTCTCGGCGGCCAGGGTGAAGGTGAGACGGAGTTCGGGCACCGTGGCGACGCCCTCCGGGCCTATGACGATCGCCTGGACCGTGTTCTCGTTGACGCGGCCCGGCTCGAGGACGATCTGGACCTTGCCCTTCCCGCCCGGGGTGCCGACATCGAAGGGGATCAAGGTCATCGAGGTCGTGGGCTGACCGGCCGGAGCGGTCGGCGCGTCCTGGGTCTCGGTGGCGGCCCGGCCCGGCTGGGTGCCGGTCAGAACCGTCGTGAGCAACAGCACCATGACGCCCACGACGACTTCGGCCAGCACGGAACGGCGCAGGGCCTGGTGAGGGGGCGGGGTCTCACCGGGTTCGCCGGGTTCGCCGGGTTCACCGGATTCACCGAGTTCACCGGGTTCACCGGATTCACCGAGTTCACCGGGTTCACCGGGTTCACCGGGCTTGTCGAGCTTGTCGGGATTACCGGTCCCGGCACCAACGCCCCCGCCCGCCGTGCTCGCCCCCACCGTCTCCAACTCCCGTACCCGCACCGGCTCTTCCGCCGCGAGCAGCCCCGCCGTCCAGCGCCGCGAGTACGCCGCCGCCCCCAACAGCAGCACGACCGCACACACCTTGGCGGCCAGGATCCGGCCGTACGACGTACCGGTGAGTGCCTCCCAGGAGCCGAGCCCTCGCCAGGACTGGTAGACACCCGTGACCACCAGGACCGCCACGGACGCGAACGCGAGCCGTGAGAAACGGGCCACCGACGCCGCCGAGGGCGGGGTCTCGGCGCGGTACAGCGTGGTGAGCAGCGCCGCGAGGCCGCCCATCCAGACCGCCATCGCCAGCAGATGCAGTACGGAGGAGACGATCGCCACGGGAACCTGGATCCCCGCGGACGCGTGCTCTGCGGCGGCCCAGGTGACCGCCATCGCCACGGCGAGCACCCCGCCCGAGGCGAGCGCGGCGGGCTTCGGCCGCGCGTCCACCCGCTCCTCCGCCTGTGGCTCCCGCGCCCCCAGTCGTACGAGGAAGATCGCCGCCAACACCACCAGCACCAGCCTCGCCAGCAGCGCCCACCCCGGCCTGCCACTCAGCGTGTCCTTGAGGAGGGAGAAGTCGAGGAGGGTCGCGGGGCCGGTTCCTCGGGCGTACGGGCCGCGCAGGAACAGCAGCGCGACGGTGGACAGGAGCAGGGTCCACCAGGCGAGGCGGAAGAGTTTCCGGAGGGAGGCGACGGAGGGTGGGCGGCAGGCGAGGACGAAGGTGGCCGCGCCGATGAGCAGCGCCCCGGCGGTGTACGCGGCGTACCGGGCCAGGTCGTAGAGCAGACCGGAGGCGGGGTGCACGGCGGGCTCGGCGGAGGCGTTCGCGGTGGTCGCCGAGGGCGCGCCGATGGAGAACGTGAACGCTCCCGAAATGGGATGGCTGTCCGCCGAGACCACCCGCCAGGCCACGGTGAACGTGCCCTCGGGCAGATCGTCCTGGAGCCGTACGCGCACGGTGTCGGAGCCGCCGGCGTGCTCGGCGGCGCCCGCGTTCATGCGCCGGTTGTCGGGGCTGAGGACCCGGATCGAGTCGTCGGAGATACCGACCGACTCGGTGAAGGTCATGGTGACCTGTTTCGGGGCGGTCTTGAGGACGGTGCCCTCGCGGGGGTCGGTGTCGCGCACGGAGGAGTGCGCGGACGCGGTTCCGGCACCGCCCAGCAGGAGCAGGGTGCCCAGCATCAGGACGAAGGCCGCCGCCCGGCGCGGCGCCGCCATCCGCGGTATTCGGCCCACGTTGCCTCTTCCTCTCCCTTTCCCCCTGCGTACTTTCCCCCTGCGTATCAAGCCCCGGATGGGGATACGAATGCACGCAGCACCTTGCTCAACACCCCGCCCGCGCGCCCCCGCCCGTCCTCACCACGTCGGTCGCGCCGACACCCCGCCGTCCACGACCAGGTCGTGCCCCGTGATCCACGAGGCCATCGGGGAGGCGAGGAACACACAGGCGTCACCGACGTCCTCCGGGCGGCCCAACCGGCCGGCGGGGACGGCCTGTTGCCAGCGCCGTACGCCGTCCGGCCAGGCCTCCGCAAGGCCTGCACGGTCGATCAGCCCTGGTGAGACGGTGTTGACGCGGATCCCATACGGACCGTATTCCAGGGCCGCCGACCGTGCGTGCATGACGACGGCCGCCTTGGACGCGGAGTAGTGGGCGTGCAGCGGAGCGGGGTGCGTGGCCTCGATCGACGCGATGTGGATGATGCTCCCGCGGCTGCCGTCCCTGCCGTCGCCCTCTCGCATCACCTCCACCGCGGCCTGCGTACAAGCGAACGCACTCGACAGGTTCGCGTCGACCACCGCCCGCCAGTCGGCCAGGGTCATGCCGGGCAGTTCCTGAACCGGCTGTACGCCCGCGTTGCCGACCAGTGCCGTCAGGGTGCCGCCGCCCCAGTCCGCCGCCTCGCGCACCAGGCGCCGGCACTCGGCCTCGACGGTGAGCTCGGCGTGCAGGGCGACCGCGCTGCCGCCCGCGTCCTCGATGAGCCCGACGACCTCGCGGGCCCCCACCGCGTCCGTACGGTGGTGAACGGCCACCGCCGCCCCCGCCTCGGCAAACCGCAACGCGATCCCCCGCCCGATGCCGCCCGAGGCTCCGGTCACCAGCGCGACCTGCCCGTCGAGCAGCCCGCTCACGGCCGGCTCAGCGCGGCGATCCGCAACGCCTCCGCCGGATACCGCGCGGTCAGCTCGGCCGCGTCCCCGTGCTCGTACCCGCCATAGGTGAACCCGGGCGCCATCGTGCATCCGAAGAACGACCAGGCGCCGCCCGCCACGACCCGCGCACCCATCCAGGTCCCCGCGGGCACGGTGAACTGGACGTACTGCCCACCGAGCACATCGGCACCGAGGACGACGGTGCGGGACGTACCGTCCGGGTCGAGCAGCAGCATCTCCAGGGGATCACCGAGATAGAAGTGCCACACCTCGTCGGTGGGGAGCCGGTGCAGCGCCGAGAAATCCCCTGGTTCCGAGGTCAGCAGCACAACGATCGAGGTTCCCTCAGGCCGCCCGTCCCCCCGCTCGGGCCCGGCCCAGAGCTGCCGAAACCGCCCGCCCTCCTTGGGGATCGGCTCCAGCTGGAAGTGAGCGACAAGATCTTCGGGAGTGATGTCACCGGCCATCCCCTGACCATGCCCCACGGGGCCCCGCCGACGCACCCCCGAGTCGCCCGCGTCCCTTACGTGGCACTCGGACCCGGCGACGAGGCGCTCACTCGCCGCGTACGTCCGCAAGGAGCTGTCGGTGCCGAAGCAGCGGATGCACGCCTCGGGTTACTGGCGGGAGGGGTGCGCGTGGTGTTCAGCGAGTGTGGAGGGCTGAGCGCCGGGCGGGCGCGAGGAGGCCTGCGGGGCGATCCTCGAAGTATGGACGTGACCCTTCATCTCGCTCAGCAGCCCGAAGCCGACGAACTCCTCGGGCGCAGTCCGCTGGCCGCGCTGGTCGGGATGCTGCTGGACCAGCAGATCCCGATGGAGTGGGCGTTCGCGGGCCCGTATGCCATCGCCCAGCGGATGGGCGCGGACGATCTCGACGCACACGAGATCGCGGCATACGACCCCGAGGCCTTCGCCGCACTCCTTGCCACCAAGCCGGCCGTGCACCGCTATCCGGGCTCGATGGCCAAGCGGATCCAGCAGTTGTGCCAGTACCTGGTGGAGCACTACGACGGTGACGCGGCCGCGCTCTGGAAGGACGCGGCCAGCGGCACGGAACTCCTCAGCCGCCTCAACGCCCTCCCCGGCTACGGCACCCAGAAGTCCCGGATCTTCCTGGCCCTCCTGGGCAAACAACTAGGCGTACGCCCCCAGGGCTGGCGCGAGGCAGCAGGCACGTACGGCGACCCGGATTCGTTCCGGTCGGTCGCCGACATCACAGGCCCCGAGTCCTTGGCGAAGGTACGGGCACACAAGCAGGAGCTGAAGGCGGCGGCGAAAGCGGCGAAGGGCTCGGGCAAGTCCGCGGACACGTAGGGGAACCACCGGTGGCGGAACGCCTAGCGTTTCCGTATGACCACCTCCTTCGGGCCTGTCATCGACACCCGTCCCTTGTTCGTGCGTGAGCGCCGGGCCCTGCTCGACCTGCTCGGCTCGCTGGAGGCCGGGGACTGGGGGCGGCCGACGGTCTGCCCGGGGTGGGACGTGCACGATGTGGTCGGCCATGTCCTCAACGACTACATGCGCCGCCTCTCGGGCATCCGGGACGGGTGGAGCGGTGCCGTGTTCGCCGACGACGAGACGCTGCCCGCGTACCTGGCACGCGTGAACGGTGTCTTCGTCGAGGTGACCCGCCAGTGCAGCCCGCGCCTGATGGTCGAGTTGCTGACGTACCTCGGCCCGCAGCTCGACGAAGTATGGGCCGGCGCCCGACTCGACGCTCCCGCCGCCGTCGACGTGTCATGGGCCTCAGCGGACGAACCCAGTCCCACCTGGCTGGACATCGCCCGCGAGTACACCGAATTCTGGGTGCACCAGCAGCAGATCCGCGACGCCGTCGACCGCCCCGGTGCCGACGAGCCGCAGCTGCTCGGCCCGGTGATCGGCACGTTCCTGCGCGCCCTGCCGCACACGCTTCGTACCGTGGACCGGCCGCGGGGAACGACCGTACGTTTCGACGTCACCGGCCCCGCGGGCGGCACCTGGTGGGCGACGCGGGGCGCCGACCGCTGGCTTCCCGGCGCGCCCGGCACGCCCGACGGGGAGGCCGCGGCGCGGGTGACCACGGACCAGGGCACCCTGTGGCGGCTGGCCGCCCGGGGCATCCTCCCCGAAGAGGCCCGCCGACGTTCCGTACTGGCGGGAGACGAGCCCCTGGCCACGGCCGCGACCACGCTCCTCGCGGTGGTGGCGTGACAATCGGCCGGTGATGTCCGCCTCGTGCGGCACGCGACGTGTTTCCTTTTTGTTCAGGCCCCGCTCAGTAGGAACACACCAAGCCCACCGTGCGGAATCACCCTTTCCTGCGGCTTTGCGACGTGATTTCCAAGGCCCACTACGGCGCCTTGGCTGCGCCCGGAAGGTCATGACCGGTAGGCTTTCCGTGTGATCTTCAAGCGCATCGGAAACGGCCGGCCGTACCCCGACCACGGCCGGGAAAGCACCCGGCAGTGGGCGGATGTCGCGCCGCGCCCGGTCCGCCTCGATCAGCTGGTGACGACCAAGGGCCAGCTCGACCTGGAAACGCTGCTCGCCGAGGACTCGACGTTCTACGGCGACCTCTTCGCGCATGTCGTGAAGTGGCAGGGCGATCTGTACCTGGAGGACGGCCTGCACAGAGCCGTCCGCGCCGCGCTCCAGCAGCGCCAGGTGCTGCACGCGAGGGTCCTCGAGCTCGACTGAGCGACGGGGTTCGGCCGAGCGAGCCGACCCCCGCGTTGGGCCTTCCGGGTTGGACTGAGCCTGGCATTGATCATTTAGTAGGCATTGCCGCTCAGGCACACTACGCTGCGCCCATGAGCATGCTGACTCCCCCTGGCATGGGCGGCCAGTACAAGATCACGGGGGACAAGTACCCGCGGATGCGCCGCAACCGAGGGCGCCGCAGGCTCGCGTTCGCGGTCATCGCCGCCGTCGCCGCACTCGGTCTGCTCGGCTGGGGAACGCTGCAGCTCATCGACGTGTTCACGGGCGGCGACAAGGCCGACGCGGTGGGCGCGGCAGCGGACTGCACGCCCTCGCCGTCACCGTCCCCCTCGCAGCAGCCGGTCAAGGCCCTCCCCAAGCCCGGTCAGATCACCGTGAACGTCCTCAACGCCACGCCCCGCAGCGGCCTCGCCAAGAGCACCGCGGACGAACTCAAGAAGCGCGGCTTCAAGATCGGCGAGGTCGGCAACGCGACGAAGGAGTACGACAAGAAGGTCAAGGGCTCCGGGATACTGCTCGGCTCCGCGGCGGCCACCGACAGCGCGCTCCAAGTACTCCGCACCCAGTTGGCCGACGCCCAGTTGAAGACCGACACCCGTACGAAGCCCGCCGAGGTCGACCTCGTCATCGGCACCGGCTTCAAGGCACTGGCGACGAAGGCGGACGCCGACAAGGCCATGACCACGCTGGCCAAGCCGAAGCCGACGCCGTCACCGACGAAGCAGGGCTGTTAGCCGACCAGCCGGTCAGACAGGCCATCAGGACCCGGCGCGGTTGGGTTACTCGGCAACCCCGTACATCCGGTCCCCCGCGTCTCCGAGGCCCGGCACGATGTAGCCGTGCTCGTTGAGCCGCTCGTCGACGGACGCCGTCACGACGGTCACCGGCGTGCCGGCCAGCTCGCGTTCCATGACCTCGACGCCCTCCGGGGCCGCCAGGAGCACCACGGCGGTCACGTCGTCGGCGCCGCGCTTGATCAGTTCCTGGATGGCCGCGACGAGGGTGCCGCCGGTGGCGAGCATGGGGTCGAGTACGTACACCTGGCGGCCGGAGAGGTCTTCCGGCATGCGGTTCGCGTACGTGGACGCCTGGAGCGTCTCCTCGTTGCGGATCATGCCCAGGAAGCCCACCTCGGCGGTCGGCAGCAGGCGCACCATGCCGTCCAGCATGCCGAGGCCGGCCCGCAGGATCGGTACGACCAGGGGGCGCGGGTGGGACAACTTGACGCCGGTGGTACCGGCCACCGGGGTCACGATGTCGACCTGCTCGGTACGCACGTCACGGGTGGCCTCGTAGGCGAGCAGGGTGACCAGTTCGTCGGCCAGCCGCCGGAAGGTCGGGGAGTCGGTGCGCTGGTCGCGCAGCGTGGTGAGCTTATGGGCGACCAGAGGGTGGTCGACGACGTGAAGACGCATGCGGCCAGGGTATCCGGGCCCCACCTCCACGCCCCCGCAAACCCGAACCGGCATCAAACCGCCCATCCGAGGGAAGGTGGCAGGGACGGACTGGGGTGGTGACCTATGCGGAACGGGGAACAGAACCAGGGAAACTCCGGTCGGGGAGCCGTGGGCGAGCCCGCGAACCGATCCTCGACACGGGAGCCCACCGACCGGCGTACGCCGCGGGAGACCTCCGGTCGGGCCACACCACGCGAGCCCTCGCGCGCCCCCGCGCCGCAGAGGGTCCCCGGCCAGGGCACAAGTGTGGGCACCGTTGGCGCCACCGGAGGCGCCGGAAGCGCGGGCGGAGGCGTCGGCGGCGTGGCCGAAAGTGACGCCGAGCGGCGTAGGCGGCGGGCTCAGTTTTTGTGGGACCTTGCCGAGGCGCGGGAGTTGCGGGATCGCGTGCAGCCGCGGCGGGCCAAGACCGCGCGGTTGCGGCACGCCATGCGGATGCGCACGTTCCGCTGGTAGGCGGTGGGCCGGGCCAGAAACGTACAGGCCTGTACACAGCACATCGGAGCGCCACTGGTGGGGCGTACGGGTCGGCACCGGACAGCCGTTGCGTCACGGAGCTCTCCTCGGCGTACGATCCCGCTGACGGCGGGCGCCGAGCGCCCAGGTGAGGGGCCACGCGTACGGCCGTGAAGACGCGACCGGGACACAGCGAGCCGAAGACCTCTCCTGAACGCTCTGTTTCTGCCACGATTCCGAGTGGGCGGGGCTCGGCGCAGCACTCCTCGTCCGCAACCTCCGCCGGGGGGATCCCCAACCGGCACGCCTATGACCAGTGGGAGAGTCACGGTGTACTTCGCCGCACTGCTCGCGCGCACCGAAGACGGGTGGGAAGCGAGCGACACAGAGCTCGACGATGTGGAGACCCTGGCCGACCTGGCCGACCTGGCCCGTGAAGCCTCGCCCGAAGACGACACGGTCCTCGTACTCATCGAGCAGGAGGACGCGTGGTTCGGCGTCGTCCGCGTGGACGGCGAGGAGGACCCTCGTATCTACGTCTCGGACGCCGCCGCCGCAGCCCGCAGCTCGTACGGCGAGATCCTGCTCACGAACGAACTACTCGGAAGGGAGCCGGGCGACGACGACGTTCCGGACCTGGACTCCCTCGACCTCGACGGCACGGAGGACGGTGAACCCGAGAACGATTCCGACGACGAAGACGACGCCGGCGGCACCGCTTCGGGCGAGGCCGTGCCGTCCGGACCCATCGGAGACCGCGAGGTCCTGGCCGACCTCGGCGTGAATGAGAAGGAACTGCTCGCCCTGGACAGCAATGACGCACTGAACGAGATCGCCGAAGTCCTGGGCGCGGCCGAGGTCCTGGAGACCGTCCGCTGACCGCTCAGGAGGCGCACGACCCCGTACTCGACCGCTGGCGGGCCGCGATGCGGCTCGCCCTGGACGAGGCACGACTGGCCGTCCGGGGCGGGGACGTCCCCGTCGGCGCCGTCGTCCTGTCCGCGGACGGGACGACGGTACTCGCCGCCGGGCACAACGAACGCGAAGCCACCGGCGATCCCACGGCGCACGCCGAGGTCCTCGCCATCCGCCGCGCCGCCGCCGAGCTGGGGCAGTGGCGGCTGACGGACTGCACGCTCGTCGTGACCCTCGAACCCTGCACGATGTGCGCGGGCGCGATCGTGCAGTCCCGCGTGGACCGCCTCGTCTACGGCGCCCGCGACGCGAAGGCCGGCGCGACCGGTTCCCTCTGGGACGTCGTACGCGACCGGCGCCTCAACCACCGCCCCGAAGTGATCGGCGGCGTACTCGGCGAGGAGTGCGCCCGCCTGCTCACCGACTTCTTCCGCGACCGCTGACCCGGCCCGCTCCCGAACCGGCCTCGAAACGGATTTCAGCGCACACCCCAACGTGGGCTAGGATCTCTCCCGGTAGCGTGTCCGAGCGGCCGAAGGAGCTCGCCTCGAAAGCGAGTGTGGCGCAAGTCACCGAGGGTTCAAATCCCTCCGCTACCGCTTCGGAAGGGCCCCGTCTGGAGATGGGGCCCTTCGTGCGTGCCCCGACCGTGGAGATTGACCGGGTGTCGTGCACACGAACGATGTTGGGGCAAGTGGCCGAGATACACTCGCCGCCGGCAGCAGGGGTACCAGACGGCGAAGCAGGCACAGGGGAGGCCGCGATGGCGGTGAATTCGAAGAAGATCGCCATCTATGCGCTCGTGGTCTTCGTGCTGTACGTGATCATCACCGACCCGGACAAGGCCGGCGACTACATGACCATGGGGTTCGAGGGCATATCGAACGCCGCTCAGGCCGTCGGCGACTTCATGACCTGGCTCGCCAATGGGGCCAACGACTGAGGCGTACGGCCACGCGTCGCCTCGTACAGCCCCAGCCACAGCCCCGTATCGGAATGATGCGGGGCTGAAATGCTCCTTACGGCCCCGTCTGGGAATCAACACCACTCTTTGCGGTGCTTGCACACAGTGGACATGTCTTGTGATGCTATGACCGCTTTTGACGGATGAGTTGCACGGTTTGCAAGAGTTGATGGACAAAGAGGTGGCGTTGACCGTGTCGGCCAGTACTGCGCCGCCCCAGGAAGATGCCCCGGCGCCTGCTCCTGCCCCCGAGAGACGTCGCAGTGCCGACACCCGGGCGCTCACACAGGTGCTCTTCGGGGAGCTGAAGCAGCTGCGGCCGGGCACGCCCGATCACCATCGCGTACGCAGCGCGCTCATCGAGGCCAATCTGCCGCTCGTGCGCTACGCCGCCGCCCGCTTCCGCAGCCGCAACGAACCCATGGAGGACGTCGTCCAGGTCGGCACGATCGGGCTGATCAACGCGATCGACCGCTTCGACCCGGACCGCGGCGTGCAGTTCCCGACCTTCGCGATGCCGACCGTCGTCGGCGAGATCAAGCGGTACTTCCGCGACAACGTCCGCACCGTGCACGTACCACGCCGGCTGCACGAGCTGTGGGTGCAGGTGAACAGCGCGACCGAGGACCTCACGACGGCGTTCGGGCGCTCGCCCACCACCGCCGAGATCGCCGAGCGGCTGCGGATCGCCGAGGAGGAGGTACTGGCCTGCCTCGAGGCCGGACGCTCGTACCACGCGACCTCCCTGGAGGCGGCCCAGGAAGGTGACGGGATGCCGGGCCTGCTCGACCGGCTCGGCTACGAGGACCCGGCGCTGGACGGAGTCGAGCATCGCGACCTCGTACGCCACCTTCTGGTCCAACTCCCGGAACGGGAACAGCGCATCCTGCTGCTGCGCTACTACAGCAATCTCACCCAGTCGCAGATCAGTGCCGAACTTGGTGTCTCCCAGATGCATGTGTCAAGGCTGCTCGCCCGGAGTTTCGCCCGTCTGAGATCCGCAAACAGGATCGAGTCGTAGCTCGCAGGAGCGAATCGTTCTCAAGGTGATTTCCCGACAGCTCTGCGGCGAAAAACGGCCAGACCCTCTTTATCCAGGGCCGATTACCCCTCTCGGAGTCGACAAGTCACTTCAGCGTGTTGCCGACATGTGACATTCTTCCGGAAGCGCGTTTGCCGCAGCTCTGCCTCCGGTATTCAGGTGGAGGCTGCGTTCCTTCGACGGGAGCGTCCGCCGCGACCGTCCGCGACCCAAAGGGGGTGGCATGTCCGCAGATCAGGGCAGCTCGAAGGTGCTTGAGCTCGCGCAGAGCGAGTCCGCGCCCGACGTGCTTCACAGTGTCGATGTACCGGTTGTCGATGTAGCGGTCCTCCCGGCCCCTCCCGCCCCGGCCCGCCCGACCTCGGAAGCCATCGACACCCGCACCCTGTCCCGCTCCCTGTTCCTGCGGCTAGCCGCACTCGACGAGAACAGCCCCGAGCGCGCCTACGTCCGAGACACCCTCATCGAGCTCAACCTCCCGCTCGTTCGCTACGCGGCAGCCCGCTTCCGCAGCCGCAACGAGCCCATGGAGGACATCGTCCAGGTCGGCACGATCGGCCTGATCAAGGCGATCGACCGCTTCGACTGCGAACGAGGCGTGGAGTTCCCGACGTTCGCGATGCCGACGGTCGTGGGCGAGATCAAGCGCTTCTTCCGCGACACCTCGTGGTCGGTCCGCGTTCCGCGCCGGCTCCAGGAGCTGCGGCTCGCGCTGACGAAGGCGAGCGACGAACTCTCCCAGAAGCTGGACCGCTCCCCGACGGTGCCCGAACTCGCCGCCGTACTGGGCGTGTCCGAGGAGGACGTGGTCGACGGCCTGGCGGTCGGCAACGCGTACACCGCGTCCTCGCTCGACTCCCCGGCCCCCGAGGACGACGGCGGCGAGGGCTCCCTGGCGGACCGCCTCGGCTACGAGGACACGGCCCTGGAGGGCGTCGAATACCGCGAGTCCCTCAAGCCGCTGCTCGCCAAACTCCCGCCCCGCGAGCGCCAGATCATCATGCTCCGCTTCTTCGCGAACATGACCCAGTCCCAGATCGGCGACGAGGTGGGCATCTCGCAGATGCACGTCTCCCGGCTGCTTACGCGGACGCTGGCGCAGCTGCGGGACGGCCTGATCTCGGACTAGTCGGACCAGGCGGACGCGTCCGTCCAAGGCTGTTGGGTCGAAGGCTGTCGGGAGGTCCCGAGCCCCGTCCGCATGGGGGTTCGTACGGGGTTCGGGACCTGCGCGCCTTCAGAGGCGCGGCTGTCTCAACGTACGGCTCACCGGCCCAGCTTGCTCAGCGCCCGCTTGCCCGCCGCGGACTCCTCCAGCGTGTCCCACAGCTTCGCGGACCCGGTGTACGTGTAGACGCCGGGAGCCCCCTGCGCCGCGCACCCGTCGCCGTATGACGTGACGCCGACCTGGAACACGCCCTTGCGGCCCTGCAGCTTGCGGAAGATCGGCCCGCCGCTGTCGCCCTGGCAGGAGTCCTTGCCCTCGACGCCGGCGCACATGTTGACCTTGGTGTCGTACTGCGGGTACGACGCCTTGCACTCGATGTGCGACACGATCGGCACGTCCACCGCGCGCAACCGGTCCGGATGAGTCGGCACCTCGGTGTTGGTGTTGCCCCAGCCGATGACGGTGGCCTTGGCACCCGGACGGATGAGCGCGTCCGTGCCGGAGGTCGGCAGGTTGACCGGGGCGATGCCCTCGACAGGCTCCTTCAGCATCAGAAGGGCCAGGTCGTACGCCCCCTCTCCCTTGGCGTAGCGAGGGTGGACGACTATCTCGGCGACATCGCGCAGCTGGCCCTGGTTCTTCTTCGACAGCACGGTCCGGCCGACGACAGTCTCGATCTCCTTGGGCTTCGTGCCCTCGACGCAGTGCGCGGCCGTCATCACGACGCCGGCCTCCAGCAGGCTGCCGCCGCAGAACTGCCGGTCGTGGGCGTTGCCGCCGCCCTTCGCCAGCAGCGCCGCCATGAACGGGTGCTTGCCGTCGGGCTGTTCGGTGCCGCCGATGATGCGGGTGCCCGGCCGGCCGCGGTCCGCGGAATCCGCGGCATGGGCCGTTCCTACGGACGCGGCCGCGAGCCCGAGTGCCGCACCGGCCGCGATGACGCCGGTGGCAATCCGCCGGACCGCTGTTCTGTGAGTGGGGGAAATGCGAGTGGGGGAAAGACGCATGTGGGGGTGTCTCCAGACGTTCTGTACCAAGTACTGACCACCCCGACCGGACGCGCCCTCGCGTCCCAACTTGCCCGAACCGCAAGGGAGTCACCCGACGGAAGTGGCATGGCGTTCTGTCAGACGAGAAACGTGGGGCGAAGGTTCACTCGTGGGAACACTCGATGCCCATCCGTCTCTTTCTATCTGACGTATCGTCAGCCACACTGGCGCGATGCGTCAGGTGACTTGGATACGTGGCCGCCGGGGCGCCGTGGCCGGTGCCTCGGCGGCGGTCGCGTTGTGTCTGGGCGGAGTGCTCGCCGCGTGCGGGGGCGACGGGAGCGATGACGAGGGGTACGTCGCGGTGGGGGCGGCCGGTGGTTCGACTCCGGCGTCCGGGGCGGGGGCGGCTCCTACGGGGGAGGTTTCGCTGGTACCGCTGGAGGGGGCGTCGGGCTCCAATGGCGATGGCGGGCGCGGGAGGCCGGAGGGGGCGCCCGATCGCGATGGTGCTGGTTCTGGCGGAGCCCGGGAGCCGGGGACGGAACCGGCGGCTGGTCCTTCCCCGTCCGCGGGTCGGGGAACGTCAGGCGGCGAGGGCGGTTCCGGTCGCACGGAGGGGCGCGGAGAGGGACGTACGGAAGAAAGTCCGGCGCCTTCGTCGTCTGCGGGTGAGGGCGACAGCGGTACGGCGCCCAATACACCCGCGGCACTGAAAGTGAGCGACCCCGCACGCGAACCCACCGACAAACGCTGGTGCGAACAGGTCACCCTCGACTTCCACAACACCGGGGGCAGCGCGGTGCGTTCGGGCACGGTGACCTTCGAGACGCACATCATCGACTCGCTCGGCATCGACTGGGCGACGATCAAGTCGGCCGAGAAGCTTCCCGCACCCGTCGGCGCGGGTGCGCGTAAGGAGAAGACCTGGACGGTGTGCGTCGACGCGTGGCGTGTGCCGCTGGGCATGCACATCGAGACGCGTGACGTGTCCGTGCGGTGGGAGTAGGGCTCCGGCGTACGGGAGTTGTCGCCGTACCCGAGTTACATGAACGCGAGCCAGGCCACGCCGGCCACGATCGCGACGGCGGCGATCACGCCTACGATCACGCCGATGCGGGGGCCTGCCGGAGCTGCCTGCTGGCGGCGGCCCTGCGGGGCCTCGTCGACGAAGGCGCGGAACATCTGGGTGCTGCCCGCGGGGTCGTTGTTGCCCTGGGGGCCCTGGGTGTTTGCCATGGCCCTGGACCCTAGCGAATGCCTCCGGCTTGCCCAAGTGCTGGGGTCCGTCTGCGGGTACTGGTCACCCTGACTTGGTGTCGCCGTCACCGGGGCTCCGCCCCCGGCCCCCTGTGTCGGCCTGAACGGCCTCGTCCTCAGGCGCCGGACGGGCTGGCTGTGGCTGGACCGTGCTCCGAACGACCGGCCGCTCCCCGCCGTGGCGCCCCCCTTTGCCAAGGTTTTAGACCCCCGCAACCCAGATTAGTTTGCCTGTAACAACCAAATACTTCTATGGTTGCCTAGAGCAACAAAGGAGGGTGTGATGGCCGCCGCTCGCAACCAGTACGAGGAGCTCGCCCGCCAGCTCAGCGCCATCGGAGCTGTGAAGCGCGGGCTCGGGCGGATGTTGCCGCACGAATGCCCCGCAGGGGCCGCTGCCGTGCTCACGCTCCTTGAGCGGCACGGGGAGATGCGGATGAGCCGGCTCGCGGAGCTGTTGGCCATCGATATGTCGGTGACCAGTCGGCATGTTGCCCATGTCGCGGAGCGCGGGTGGATCGACCGGTCCCCCGACCCCGGCGACAAGCGGTCGCGCATCTTGCGGCTCACTCCCGCAGGGCGGCACATGCTCGCCGAGATCGCCGAGCGGTACACGCGGGCGCTCGCCCACTACCTGGGGGACTGGTCCGACAACGAGGTCGAGCAGCTCAACTCCCTGCTCGGACGGCTGCGTGCCAGTTTCAACGAGTGCCGGCCGACGGCGTCCACCCCCGCACCAGACGTGACATGACGGAACGTAGGAAAAGGAAGACCATGGCCACGACCGCACCGACCGCTGTGCGGGGCTCTCACTCCCCCACTCTCGGCTCCGCTCGAGCGGGGGGACCCCCATCGCACTCCGGAGGCGGCTCCACCGACGGCACTCCGGGCGCTCCGATGACGCACCGCCAGATCATGGAGGCGCTGACCGGGCTGCTGCTCGGCATGTTCGTCGCGATCCTGTCGTCGACGATCGTTTCCAACGCCCTGCCCAGGATCATCGGCGACCTCGGCGGGGGCCAGAGCGCCTACACCTGGGTGGTGACCGCGTCGCTGCTGACGATGACGGCATCCACCCCGCTGTGGGGCAAGCTCGCCGACCTCTTCTCCAAGAAGCTGCTGATCCAGGTGGCCCTGGTCATCTTCGTGCTGGGCTCGGCGGCGGCCGGTCTTTCGCAGAACCCCGGCACGCTCATCGCGTTCCGCGCGGTGCAGGGCATCGGCATGGGCGGGCTGTCCGCACTGGCCCAGATCATCATGGCGGCGATGATCGCCCCGCGGGAGCGCGGCCGGTACAACGGCTACCTCGGTGCCACCTTCGCCACCGCGATGGTCGGCGGCCCGCTGGTCGGCGGTGTCATCACCGACACCAGCTGGCTGGGCTGGCGCTGGTGCTTCTATGTCGGTGTTCCGTTCGCCGTCATCGCCCTGATCGTGCTCCAGCGCACCCTGCACCTCCCGGTCGTCAGGCGAAAGGTCAAGGTCGACTGGGCCGGCGCCTTCCTCATCTCCGCCGCGGTCTGCCTGCTGCTGGTCTGGGTGACCTTCGCCGGTGACAAGTACGAGTGGTTGTCCTGGCAGACGTATGCGATGGTCGGTGGCTCCGTCGCCCTCGGGCTGCTTTTCGTGCTCGTCGAGGCGAAGGCGAGCGAGCCGATCATCCCGCTGCGGCTGTTTCGCAACCGCACCATCACGCTGGCCTCTCTGGCCTCGCTCTTCGTCGGTGTCGCGATGTTCTCGGGCACTGTGTTCTTCAGCCAGTACTTCCAGCTGGCCCGCGACAAGTCGCCCACCATGTCCGGCGTCATGACCATCCCGATGATCGGCGGCCTGTTCGTCGCCTCGACGATCTCCGGCCAGGTCATCACCCGGACCGGGCGCTGGAAGGGCTGGCTGATCGGCGGCGGGGTGCTGGTGACAGCGGGTCTCGGCCTGCTGGGCACGATGCGGTACGACACCGAGTACTGGCACATCGCGATCTTCATGGCGCTGCTGGGCCTCGGCGTCGGCATGATGATGCAGAACCTGGTGCTCTGCACGCAGAACCAGGTGGACCCCACCGACCTGGGCGCCGCCAGCTCCACGGTCACCTTCTTCCGGTCCCTCGGCGGTGCCATGGGCGTCTCGGCGCTGGGCGCGGTCCTGGCCCACCGGATCACCGACTACGTCAAGGACGGCCTCGCGGGCCTCGGCTCACAGGCCGCGTCCTTCGGGCACGCCGGCACGGGCGACGGGAGCATCCCGGACCTGGGCGCGCTGCCCGCGCCGGTCCGCACGGTCGTGGAGAGCGCGTACGGGCACGGGGTCGCGGACGTCTTCCTGTACTCCGCGCCTCTGGCACTGCTCGCCCTCCTCATGGCCCTCTTCATCAAGGAGGTTCCGTTGAGGACACGGGGCGCCATGGCGCAGACTGCCGAGGCTTCGACTGCGGCTCCGGCTGAGCAGGAGGTCCCTGTCCAGCAGACGGTCCCTGTTGCCGCGACAGACGACGTCGCGGAATCCGGTGGCTCGGGTGGTGACATTCCTGTGCGCGGGTGCGTACGCGGTGCCGAGGGCACGCCCGTCGCTCGGGCCGCCGTCACGCTGATCTCCCTCGGGGGACGGCAGTTGGGCCGCTCGGTCACACAGGCGGACGGTGGTTACGCGCTGGACGCGCCGGGGGTGGGGTCGTACGTCCTGATCGCCTCTGCCGACGGGTTCCAGCCGCAGGCCTCGACGATCGTCGTGAACGACGAGCCGCTTTCGTACGACATCCTCGTGAGCGGTACGAGCGGGCTCAGTGGTGTGGTGCGGGACGCCGGGACCGGTACGCCCGTCGAGGACGCCATGGTCGTCGTCACGGACGTACGCGGTGACGTGCTGGCCACCGGAAACACCGGCGAGCAGGGCGAGTTCGACTTCGCCGGACTGGTCCCGGGCACCGTGACCGTCGCGGTGAACGCGGCGGGTCACCGGCCGGCCGCCCTGCCGGTCGAGGTCAACGGCACCGGTGTCACCCGTGTCGAGGTCGGCCTCACGGCGGGCGCCGGGCTGCGGGGGACGGTACGGGCAGCGCACGGACCTCTCGCCGATGCCCGGGTCACGCTCGTCGACGCGGCGGGCAACGTGGTCGCCACCGCTAAGACCGGGGAGGACGGGGCGTACGCCTTCGCCGATCTGGACAGCGGGGAGTACACCGTCATCGCGACGGGTTACCCGCCGGTGGCCACGGCGCTGACCGTGAACGGGTGCGGCGTCGACGACCATGACATCGAACTCGGCCATCCGGGCGAGTAGTTCGAAGCCACGGGGACTCGACGCACGATCCGGTTTACATCAGGCCGACCATGCGGGGTGGGGCGAACAGGTGGCGGGCCCGGTGTTCCTCGGCCACCATCTCCGTCCCTGCGCGGGTTTCGGGCGCGCGGTCCGTTCTGGCGAGGGCCTGGCGGTGGCCCGCGCAGGTCGTGCAGGCGGGATCCCACTCGGGCAGTTCCTGAGGGTGGGCGTCGGCGAGGTGGCGGCTGAGGCTGATCTGCGTGCCCACGACGCTGTCCGTGAAGTCCCAGTCGACGTCGTACCCCTCGGTGGCGTGCAGTCCGGCGATGACCGCCTGGACGTGCTTCATCGCCTCGTAGAGCCGGACGCACTCGGCGCAGTCCCACATCCAGGCTGGCGGCAGCGGCCACTGCTCGTCGGGGCTGAGGTCACCGGCTGCCATGCCCGCCAGCGTAGGCCCCGCGGGCCCACGCGTCAGGCGTTCGGCGACCGTTCACCCTAGGCTGCCCCCATGGCACCGAACATCGCTACGAACACCTCCGTCTCCCTCGACGATCTGCTGGATTTCGTACGTCCCCGCCATCGCGCCGTCCTGCTCACCCGGCGGGCCGACGGAAGCCCGCAGGGCTCTCCGCTGACCTGCGGTGTCGACGACGCGGGCCGGATCGTCGTCTCGACCTATCCCGAACGGGCCAAGACGCGTAACGCCAAGCGGGACGAGCGGGTCAGCCTCATCGTGCTGAGCGACGACTGGAACGGGCCCTGGGTCCAGATCGACGGCACGGCCGAGGTCATCGACCCGCCGGACTCGGTCGAGCCGCTCGTCGAGTACTACCGGAACATCGCGGGCGAGCATCCGGACTGGGACGAGTACCGGGCCGCGATGCTCAAGCAGGGCAAGTCGATCATCCGGGTCACGCCTGTGCGGTGGGGGCCGGTCGCGACCGGCGGCTTTCCTGCGCGGCTGGCTCCGCAGGAGTAGGTTTTCGCCCCGCCGCCCCTACCCGTCCCATCCCTGGGGCTGCGCCCCAGGCCCCCGCCAGGGGGGTGGGGGTGACAGTCGTGTCGCGGCTGCCGGTTCGTCGTGGCTGGTCGCTCCCCGCGGCGGAGCCGCAAATTGAGGCCCGGCGCCCTGCAAGCCCGTACCCCCAACTACCCGCGCTCTCCCACCGGCGGGAGGGGAGGTGGGCCGGTGCGTCGTATGCCCGTCGCGTAGGTTCCGTCTCAGGCCACCCGCGCCGTGTGGGAGCCGGAGGGCCGTATGCCCACCCAGCGACGGGCTGACGCACCGGCCCACGGCCCCGACCCACCGACCACCCAGGGGCGCGAGGCTGTGACATTTGCGGCTCCTCCGGGGCGCGACCAGCCACAACGAACCCGCAGCTTACGAACCGCGCCCTCAGCGGAGCGTCATCGCCTCGATTCCCGCCACCAGAAGCTCCAGCGCGAACCTGAAATCACGTTCGCGCATCTCCTCCACCGTGTCGCCACCCCGCGCCTCCATGAGATCCGTGGCGCTCTCGAAGTTCTTGGCGAACTCGGGCTGTTCGCGGATCGTGCTCATGGCCCGGTGGAAGTACTCGTCCTGTGTCATGCCCGCGGAAGCGCACCGCTGCACGAAGTGCCCCTCGATCGTCCCGAAGCCGTACACGAACTGGTAGACGGCCGCGATCGCACCCATCTGACCGTGCGCCGGCAGCCCGGTATTGCGCATCACCTGCTGCACGCACAGCGAGAACGCCATCGAATGCGGGCCGATGTTGAGGAAGCTGCCGATCAGCGGCGACACCCAGGGGTGGCGCACCAGCAGCGCCCGGTACCCACTCGCAAGCGCGCGCAGCTGATCGCGCCAGTCCTCGCCCGACTCCGGGTCGGGCAGTTCGAGTTCGCCGAAGACCGAGTCGAGGGCGAGTTCGAGCAGGTCGTCCTTGGTGTCCACGTACCAGTACACCGACATCGCCGTCACGTTCAGCTCGGCGGCCAGCCGACGCATGGAGAACTTGGCCGGCCCCTCGGCATCGAGCAGCCGCACCGTCACCCGGGTGATCCGGTCCCGGTCGAGCCCGGAGGGCTGACCGCCGCGTGCAGCCCGCTGCCTGCCCTCCAGCCAGACGCTGGTCCGCGCCGGACCCTTGGCCCGGTCGCCCGCCCTCACCATGGCGCACCTTCCTCGGAGCTCGATATCCAGCGCGTACTCGATACACAGCGCGTATCACTGTCGCCTGATGCTATGCGTGCCTCGTACGCGACATCGTTACGCAGTCACCGCGGAGTCCGCCCGCTCCGCTCGCCGCAGCAACTCGGCCGCCAGCAGCCCTCCGAGGAGCACGGCAACCGCCCCCACCAGCTGGCTGGTCTCAAGGCCGGAGGAGAACGCGTCCATGATCCGCGCCCGCTCCCCGGCCGACCCGGCGGAGGCGAGCGCCGCCGGAAGTGAGGCCGCGGCGACCGGGATGAGCGCGGCGAAGCGGGCGTTGAGGACCGCGCCGAGGACCGCGACGCCGAGGCCGTTGCCGAACTCGGCGAGGGTGCCGTTGATCCCGGCTCCGACGCCGGCCTTCTCCGGCGGAATGGCGCTCATGATCGCGTTGGCCATGGCGGGCATGGCGAACGCGATGCCCGCGCCCATGATGACGAGGCCCGCCAGCATGCCGTTGTAGTCGTCGCCGCCGAGCAGCGCGATCACCACGAGGCCTCCGGCGAGCAGGCTCATGCCCGCCGCGATCGTCGCGGGTGTGCCGAGCTTGGCGTGCAGCTTCGCGCCGACGCCCGTGAGGTTCAGTGCCACGACGGTCACGGCGAGCGGCGCCAGCCGCAGGCCCGCCTCCAACGGCTCGTAACCGAGGACGAACTGGAGGTGCTGGGTGAGGAGGAAGAGAGAGCCGCCGAGGCCGAAGGCGACCAGGATCGCGCCCGCAACGGCGCCGATGAAGCGCTGGTTGCGGAAGAAGTGCATGTCCAGCATCGGGTACGGGATGTGCAGCTCCCAGAGCGCGAACGCGCCGAGGACCAGCACGCCGACGGCCGCGGCCACCAGGACCTGCGCCGACGTCCAGCCGTGCTCGGGCCCGGAGATGATCGCGTAGACCACCGAGGCCATACCGATCGTCGAGAGCAGCGCGCCCAGGAGGTCGGGGCGGTCGCCTTTCGGGTTCTTGGACTCGGGCACCAGCTTGATGACCGCAGCCAGGCCGATCAGCGCGACGGGGATGTTGATCAGGAAGATCGATCCCCACCAGAAGTGGTCCAGCATGAATCCGCCGAGCAGCGGACCGGCCGCGAAACCGAGAGAGTTGATCGTCGACCAGAGGCCGATCGCCTTCACGCGCTCGGTGTCGTCGAAGATCTGCACGACGACGGCGAGCGTCGTGGTCATCAGCAGCGCGCCGCCGACGCCCATGCCCGCACGGGCGGCGATGAGCTGCGTGGAGGACTGGGCGAAGGCCGCCCAGAGCGATCCCGTGCCGAAGAGGACGAGTCCCGCGGCCAGCATCTTCTTGCGGCCGTAACGGTCGGCGGCGCTGCCCGCCGTGAGCAGCAGTCCGGACTGCACGAGTGAGTAGGCGTTGATCATCCACTGGATGTCCGCGGTGCTCGCGCCCAGCTCGTCCGTGAGGGAGGGGATCGCGACGTTAAGGACGGTGTTGTCGAGGAGCACGGTGAGCTGCGCGAGACAGATGACACCGAGGATCAGCCAGCGCTGGGGATGGCCCTGGGGCTGCGCCTGCTCCTGGACCTGGGCTTCTTCCTGGGGGGACGTGGTCATGCTGTACACCGTAGAACAGCTCCCATACGGTGTACAACGCGGTTTCGCGCCGTACGCCGAGGGCGGTGGGGGGGGGGGGGGGGGCCCCCCCCGGCCCCCCCCCCCCCCCCCCCACCCGGCGGGGGGGGGGGGGGCGGCGGGGCCCCCGCACCACCCGGGGGCGGCGCGCGTGGGCCTGCCCCCACCCCCCCCCCCCCCCCCCCCCGCGGGCGGGGGGGGGGCCCCCCCGCCGGGGGGGGGGGGGGGCGGGGGGCGCCCCCCCCCCCCCCCCCCACCGCCCTCGTGAACCTGCCGGGTGTCAGCTGCTCGTCGGCCGCGTCAGGTCGTAGAACGTGGCCGAACCCACCGTCACCTCCTGGAAGTTCTCCTGCACCCACTCGCTGATCTGGGACCCGGTGCCGGAGCTGTCGTCGCCTCGGCCCATGCCGCCGCCTGCGACGAAGTAGTGGATGTTGCCGTCCTCCACGTACTGCTTGAACTCGGCCAGCGTCGGCGACGGGTCACTGCCGTTGAAGCCGCCGATCGCCATCACCGGGTCGCCGGTGGCGAGCTGGTAGCTCGCGGCGTTCTGGGCGCCGATGGCCGCGGCGACCCAGGTGTAGTCACCGGAGTTCGCCTCCAGCAGCTCCTTGGCCTCGTCGCCGACGGTCGCACCGTTGAGCAGACCGCCCATGCCGCCAGCGCCGCCCATGCCTCCGCCGTCGCCCTGCGCACCGGGCGTGCCACCCTGCTGGTTCTGGCCCTGTTGCCCCTGCTGGTTCTGGCCTCCGCCGGGCGTGCCGCCGCCCGGGAATCCGCCGGTCGGGGGCCGGCCCGCCTGCCCGTTGCCGTTCTGCTGGTTCTGGCCGGGCACACCGCCGGGAGCGCCACCCGTGCCACCGGGACCGCCGCCCATACCGCCACCGCCGGGGCCGCCGCGACCACCCGCGACGGTCGGACCGGCCGTGACGATCGAGCCGGAGTGGCCCTCGTTCAGCGTGGTGAGCGTGTACGCCGTCGGACCGGCCAGCGCGGTGATGAAGCTCAACCCCACGACCCCCATGGCCAGTCGACGACCAAGCCTGTTCGCGAAGATCAGGCCGAGCGCGGCGGCCAGGCCGCCGACCAGGACCAGCCACTTCAGCCACGGCAGGTAGTCGGAGGAGCGGTTGAGGAGGACGTACCCCCACACCGCGGTCGCTGTCATCGCCCCCGCCAGCGTGAGCGACACCCACGTCTTGCCGCGCTCCTCCCAGAGCACGACCGCGCCCATGCCGATCAGCGGTGCGACGTAGGGCGCGAGGGCCACCGTGTAGTACTCGTGGAAGATGCCCTGCATGAAGCTGAAGATCATCATGGTGATCAGCAGCGAGCCGCCCCAGGCCAGGAACGCGGCGCGGGCCGTGTCCGTACGCCCGGCCATGGGGGTCCCCCCGCTCGAGCGGAGCCGAGAGTGGGGGAACAGCAGGACCACGGCCGCGACGCACAGGATCAGGGCCGCCGGGATCAGCCAGGAGATCTGGCCGCCGATGTTCGAGCTGAACATGCGGTCCCAGCCGGTCTCTCCCCAGCCGCCGCCCTGACCGCCGCCGACGCTGCCGGTCTCCTCGCCGTTGATGCGGCCGAGTCCGTTGTAGCCGAAGGTCAGTTCAAGGAAGGAGTTGTTCTGCGAGCCGCCGATGTACGGGCGCGAGGAGGTCGGCCACAGTTCGACGATCGCGACCCACCAGCCGCCCGCGACGACCATCGAAAGGCCCGCGAGGAGGACCTGGCCTATGCGCCTGCGCAGGGTCGTCGGCGCGAAGAGCACGTAGATCAGCGCGAGGGGCGGGAGGATCAGGAAGGCCTGGAGGGTCTTCACCAGGAAGGCGAAGCCGACCGCGGCACCCGCCCACACCAGCCACTTCGTCCGGGCCTTCTCCATGGCGCGCAGCACGCAGTAGACGGTGACGGCCATGAGGAGCGCGAGCAGCGCGTCCGGGTTGTTGAAGCGGAACATCAGCGCGGCGACGGGCGTGAGAGCGAAGACCGCCATCGTGATGAAGCCGGCCGCGGCGCCGAACCGGCGGCGCACAGCCCCGTACAGCATTCCCGCCGTGGCGACGGCCATGAGCACCTGCGGGAACAGGATCGCGAAGGAGTTCAGGCCGAGCAGCCGCACCGACAGCGCCATCGGCCACAGCGAAGCCGGGGGCTTGTCGACGGTGATGGCGTTGGCCGAGTCGAGAGAGCCGAAGAAGAACGCCTTCCACGACTGGCTGCCCGCCTGAACGGCCGCGGAGTAGAAGGAGTTGGCGTACCCGGAGGCCGTGAGGTTCCAGGTGTACAGCGCGCCGATCAGCAGCAGCGCGCCGAGGAACGCGGGCCGCACCCAGCGGTGGTCCTCGGGCCGCCCGCGCCAGAGGCGGCGTACGAAGGGACGCTTGGGGCTGCCGTCCTCGGGGGCCACGGTGGGCGCCGCCGGAACGACCGTCTCCTGTACGGCAGTCGGCTGAGTCGTCGTCATCGTGCGTTCCTCAGATCGTGATCGTTCGGGCGCACCGGCCGCATCTGCACGGTCGCGTCCCCCCAGGTTCGGTTGGCGTACGGAGATTGAGGCGTCGTCGCGTGAACAGGCGTGCCAGGTGTGTGCGCGACGACGACGTTCGACGGCGTGTGCTCGTCCCGTTCCGGGAACACCCACGCCCGGAAGAGCAGGAACCGCAGCACCGTCGCCGCGAGGTTGGCGGCGATCAGCACCGCCAGTTCGGTGGAGTGCCCGGGGTCGGTCGTCGCCGCGTTCAGCGCGGCGAGCGAGCCACTGGTCAGGGCGAGGCCGATACCGAAGACGACCAGGCCCTGGGCCTGGTGCTGCATCGCCCGCTCACGGCCGCGGACGCCGAAGGTGAGGCGCCGGTTGGCCGCCGTGTTGGCGACCGCCGAGACGAGCAGGGCGAGCGCGTTGGCGAACTGCGACCCCGTGAACGTACGGAAGCCGCTGTAGAGCAGCAGATAGAACAGCGTGGACAGCGCGCCCACGACGCAGAACCCGACGAGTTGGCGGGCGAGTCCCGTGGGTACGCCGGTCAGTTCTCGGTCGCGCGGATCGTCACCGAACGGCCGGGCGAGCCGGTCGAGCGGCAGCGAGCCGGTCGCGAGGGCGCGCCCTACGCGCCACACGCCCTTCAGGTCGTCGGTCGCGGTCTTCACGATGTGCACGGTCGAGTCCGGGTCGTCGACCCAGTCGACCGGCACCTCGTGAATACGCAGTCCGGCCCGTTCGGCCAGCACCAGCATCTCGGTGTCGAAGAACCATCCGGTGTCCTCGACCAGCGGCAGCAGCACCTGCGCCACCTCGCGCCGGATCGCCTTGAAACCGCACTGGGCGTCGGAGAAGCGTGCCTGCAGGGAGCCCCGCAGGATCAGGTTGTACGTACGGGATATGAACTCCCGCTTGGCGCCGCGCACCACCCGCGAGGAGCGGGCCAGACGCGAGCCGATCGCGAGGTCGGAGTGGCCCGAGATCAGCGGGGCCACCAGCGGGAGCAGTGCGTTGAGGTCGGTGGAGAGGTCGACGTCCATATAGGCGAGGACCGGGGCGTCGGAGGCGGACCACACGGTCCGCAGGGCCCGGCCGCGGCCCTTCTGATCCAGGCGGAAGGACCTGACCTCCGGGATCTCCGCCTCCAGCCGCGCCGCCACCAGCGGGGTGGCGTCCGTCGAGGCGTTGTCCGCGATGGTGATGCGGAACGCGTACGGGAAAGTGCGCGCGAGATGCTCGTGCAGTCGGCGCACGCACGGCTGGAGGTCCTTCTCCTCGTTGTAGACGGGGATCACCACGTCCAGGACAGGCGTACCGGCATTCCCGGCCGGGAGGTGCTCCCGCGCCGGCAGGGAGCCGGGAGAAGGTTCGGTTCGCATGACGACGACTGTCGTCAAGCGCCCTGTCGCACCCATGTGGTCGTGCTGTGCTGTGCCTGTGGATACGTTTGCGAATTTGTTTCCGAAATGAAGGCCTCATGAGAATGGGGCGCTTCGGGTGCCAGCGCGGGCAGGTGCACGGTAAAGACGGTCCGCCCGGGCACGCTGTCGACCGTCACCGTACCGTCGTGCGCGGCCACGACGGCCTGCACGATGGCGAGCCCCAGACCGGTGGACCCGGAGGCACGCGAGCGCGACGAGTCGCCCCGCGCGAACCGTTCGAAGACACGCGGCAGCAGATCCGGCGGAATGCCGGGCCCGTCGTCCTGCACGTCCAGACACACCCAGGAACCCCGCCGATGCACGCGTGCGGTCACCGTGGTGCCGGGCGGGGTGTGCGTACGGGCGTTCGCGAACAGGTTCACCATGACCTGCTGGATACGGGCGGCGTCGGCCTGCACGAGCGCGGGTTCGTCCGGCAGCTCCAGCCGCCAGTTGTGCTCGCGCCCGGCCGCGCGGGCATCGCTCACGGCGTCCACGACCAGCGGGGACAGATCGGTGTGCTCGTAGGAGAGGGGGCGGCCGGCGTCGAGCCGGGCGAGCAGCAGCAGGTCCTCGACGAGCCCGGTCATCCGCCCGGCCTCCGACTCGATCCGGCCGAGCGCGTGCCGGGTGTCGGGGCCGGTCTCCTCCCTTCCGCGTCGGGTGAGTTCGGCGTATCCGCGGATGGAGGCGAGGGGCGTACGCAGCTCATGGCTGGCGTCCGCGACGAACTGCCGTACCCGTGTCTCGCTCTCCTGGCGCGCGTGCAGCGCTCCGTGGACGTGGTCGAGCATGCGGTTGAGGGCGGCGCCGACCCGCCCGACCTCCGTGTGGGGGTCGGTCTCGGACTCGGGGACGCGCTCGTTGAGGGTCACCTCGCCGCTGTGGAGGGGGAGTTCGGAGACGCGGGTGGCGGTGGCGGCGACTCGGCGTAGGGGTCGGAGGGCGACGCCGACGAGCACGGACCCGGCGATACCGGCGGCGACGAGTCCGGCGGCGGTGACGCTGACCTCTACGAGGATGAGGGTGTTGAGGGTCTCGGTGACGGACTCGGTGGGCACGGCGACGTAGAAGTCGCCCTTCGGGCCCTTCGTGTACTGCACGCGGTACTCACCCAGGTCAGTCAGGGTGATCGTGTGCTTCTTCTTCTCGTCGCGCGGAACGCGGGCGAGCTCGGACCGCTGCGTGTCGGTGAGTTCGATTGCTGCCGATTCGCCGTTGAAGCTGTTCGTTGACTCCGCGCTGCGGATCGCACTCGAGATCTGACCGTCGCTGACCTCGGCGCCGATCGTGCCGAGTTCCTGCGGACCCTTGGTGACGAAGTCGAGTGGGTCCTCGGGCTTCCGGAAGTTCGGGTCGTCGGCCATCTGCGGCGGGCCGCCGGCGCGCTTCGCGACGTCCGTGACCGTGTCGTTCAGCTGGTCGTTCAGCCGCTGCCCCATCGCGATGGTCGTCACCGTGCCGATCACAGCGGCCACCACAGCGATGAGCGCCACCGCGGAGACGACGAGCCGCGTCCGCAGCGTCCGAGGCTGTCGGCGCCGCTGCTTCCGCAGCTGTCGTCGTCCGCTCACGACGCCGCGGGTTTGATCAGGTAACCGGCTCCGCGCCGCGTGTGGATCATCGGCTCGCGCCCGGCGTCTATCTTCCGGCGCAGGTAGGAGATGTAGAGCTCGACGACGTTGGCCTGGCCGCCGAAGTCGTACGACCACACCCGGTCGAGGATCTGCGCCTTACTGAGCACCCGGCGCGGGTTGCGCATGAGGAAACGCAGCAGCTCGAACTCGGTGGCGGTGAGGTGGATGTTGTCCCCGGCACGCGACACCTCGTGGCTGTCCTCGTCCAGCATGAGATCGCCGACGACGAGCGTGGAGTCGGAGCGCCGGTCGGCGGCGCCGGAGCGGCGGATCAGCCCGCGCAGCCGCGCGACGACTTCCTCCAGGCTGAACGGCTTGGTGACGTAGTCGTCGCCGCCCGCGGTCAGCCCGGCGATACGGTCCTCGACGGCGTCCTTCGCCGTCAGGAAGAGGACGGGGACGTCGGGCAGTTCGCGGCGCAGGCGGCCCAGTACGGCGAGCCCGTCCATGTCGGGCAGCATCATGTCGAGCACCACGGCGTCGGGCCGGAACTCCCGGGCAGTCTGCACCGCCCCGGTCCCGTCCCCCGCGCTGCGGATCTGCCAGCCTTCGTAACGGAGGGCCATGGACAACAGCTCGGTGATCGACTGCTCGTCGTCCACCACCAGCACGCGGACCGGGCTCCCGTCCGGCCTCAGCAGTTCGGTGCGCCCCTGGGGCGAGGTCGTGGTCATAGCCGACACATTGCTGGGCGGCTCTGAGAACACCCTTGCGGGAACCTGTGAATTACCTGAGAAACACACAGGAGCCACTCAGGGCACTCCTGGGAAACCCCTTGTCCGGCTTGCCGGGCCGCCGGGCCGCCGGGCCGCCGGGCCGCCGGACGAGAAGTGACGCTCACAGCCCGAAGAGCCGCGCCCCGTTCCCGTAACAGACCGCCCTCAGCCAGTCGTCCCCGAGGCCGAGCCGCTCCAGTGCCTGGAGCTGATGGACGTACGCGTACGGGATGTTCGGGAAGTCGGAGCCCAACAGAATCCGGTCGCCGAGGGCATCCAGCCGGGGCAGCGCCCGGCGCGGGAAAGGCGCGAACCGTTCGCTGAAGTCGGTGAACGCCATCGTCGTGTCCAGCCGCACCTCGCCGTACCGCTCGGCGAGGCCAAGGAAGTCCTCGTACTCGGGCATGCCCATATGCGCGACGACGAGCCGCAGCCGGGGGTGCCGAGCGAGTACCCGCCGGATCGGCTCCGGCCCGGTGTGCTTGCCGGGCGCGGGCCCGGACCCGCAGTGGATCACGACGGGTATCCCGGCCTCGGCGAGCAACCCCCAGGCGGGATCGAGGAGTTCGTCCGCCGGGTCGTACGCCCCCACCTGTACGTGCGCCTTGAAGACCCGGGCCCCGTCGTCCACCGCCCTGCGCACATACGACGCCACGCCCGGCTCCGGGAACAGGGTCGCCGTATGCAGACAGTCAGGGGTCCGGTGAGCGAAGTCGACGGCCCACTCGTTCAGCCACTCGGCCATGCCCGGCTTGTGCGGGTAGAGCATGGCGGTGAACGCGCGCACCCCGAACTGCCTGAGGACAGCGGTCCGTTCATCCTCCTCGCCCCGATAGGTGATCGGCCAGTCCAGGCCGGTCAGTGGACCGACGGCGTCGAAGTACTCCCAGACCTTCCGCAGAACACGCTCGGGCATGAAGTGGGTGTGCACGTCGACGAGGCCGGGCAGCCCGAGCCCCTCCCAGAACTGCCGGGCTTCGGCGCCTTCTTGAGTCGACCGGACGTCAGCGCCGTCCGAAGCTGACCGGGCTTCGGCGCCTTCTTGCGAAGGCCCGGCCGCCGCCCCTTCCTCCCCCTCAGCCCTGCCCACGCCGGAACCCATGGCTTCGCTCGACCCTGGCGACATGGACGGTGTAACTCTCGTACCAGCTCTCACGCCCTTGCTTCTGGGCCGCCCGGTGCTCCATGTCGCCCCGCCACTCCTCGATGGCCTCGGCATCCCGGAAGTACCCGACGGTGATCCCGAGCCCGCCCGGCGTCCGCGCCGAGTCCATCCCGAGAAACCCCGGGATCTCCTGCACCAGCTCCTCCATCCGGTCGGCCGTCTCGCCGTATCCGTTGTCCCCCTCGGTCCGCACGGAGGTGAACACGACGACGTAGTACGGCGGTTCCTGCGCGGCGACAGGCGCACTGGATTGATCGCTCATGTCACCCACTCTCGGCGCGCACCCCGCATGACGTCCAGTGACATTCAGCGCCTTTCAGAAGAGCCCGTCCTGCATCCCGCCCTGCAACCCCCCGAACTCCCGCACGGGCATCGTCACCGCATCGGCCGGTTCACGCTCACCGGCGGCACTCAGCTCCCACCCCTTCATCAGCCGCGTGTCGAGCACGACGACCCCACGCTCGCCGGCCAGATGCAGATCGGGCCCGGCGGCAGCCACCAGCTCACCCCACACGACACCTCCCGCCACGAGCTCACTCACCACGCCCACAGCCGGGGGCAACCCGTCGAGCCCGAACACCCCGGCATGATCGGCGGCCACGAACGGCATCCGCTCCAGAGCCTCCGGCCAGCCACCGAGCCCCACGGCCTTCGCATGCAGCGCCTCGACCTCGCCCGCCCGCACCGCCGCCTCCGGCAACGCACCGCGTACGGCCCGCTTGGCGTCGTACGCGATCCGGTCCGGCACCCCCAGCGCCGTACGCAACAACTCCTCACTCCGCCGGGCGGCCATCAAGGGCCCACGCCCCAGCCAGCTGAAGACAACGGCCCCCTGCTCCAGCAGCCTCGCCTCTCCCCGCTCCACAGCGGTGATCCCGACCTTGACCATCCCGCTCCCGAACCACGCGAGATACACGTGATACGGCCGCGGATCATCGGCGACGGTGTCGGCGGCGACGGAGTGCGTCCGCTCCAGCCGCGCACACTCCTCACACTGCGCCCCGACACTCCGCCCGGACACGACGGCCCGCACGGGACAGTTGTTCCCCCGCGCCCCCACACACGTCCGCACACCGCCGTCGACCACCGCGAACGCCACCCGCTTCCCCCACGACAACGCGCTGGTCCGCCCGCCACCCCACCCGAGCACGGGCCCTTCGACACCCCACCGCAGCCCCGTACATCTCCACACCTGTGCCATCACCGAAAGCGTAAAGGGCACCACTGACAAGAGGTCCCCGGTGATTCGCCGGGGACCTCTCACCTGTGTATGCCGTTGTTGCGGCCAGGGCCGCCGTCTATGTGGACGCGCCGGGCGCCCGGTATTGGACCTGCCCGGCTGTGCGCAGGGCCTCGAGTGTTTCATCGACGGTCAGGAGGACGGTCGTCTCGAACGAGCTGAGCGCGCCGCCTCCACTGATCGCCAGCGCCACCGAGGCCATGGACACGTTGTCCGGGGCCTCCCACAGGTTGTAGCCGTCGTGCGTGCCGAAGGCGTACCAGAAGCCATGGAGCTTCCCGCCGACGGACTCGATGTACGACTGAGCGGCCTGCGCACGGTCCTCCGGGTGACCGATCAGCCTCGCCCAAGTCTCCGGCGTATAGCTGAACCTCGATAGATAGAGCGGCATCATGTCTCCCTTTCGTCCCCTCAAGGGATGCCATCGCGGGGAGAAATCCCGCCGGAGGCGCCCCGCGTATCCTCCGAACGGCCGCGGTCGCCCCGAAGTACTCAGGGAGTGCTGAGTACTTGTGCCCTGGTCGGTGACGGCGTCAGCCGAAACGCTTGGCAGATGAGCCAAGGACTACGGAAACCCGTTCTCCAGCTGTTGTCGATCCTCGCGACGGCTGGGATCTCGATAGCGATGTGGGCTGCCTGGCTGGGCTGGGACCAGCAATACGACCTGCAGCCCGACGGCACGATGACCGGCCCGTACGAGGCGTGGCAAGTGATCGGGCTGGTGCTGACTCTGCTGGTGCCGGTGTGCTGGGCGGCATCCCGGCGCTACTTCGTAGGCGCTGTGCTCGGCCCCACGGCCGGCCTGACCACCGCCGCCTTCTACGACTGGTCGGACGACACCACCGGCCTCTTCGCGGTCGGCGTGGGGTTGATCATGATGGGGACCCTCGCCGCGACCGCCGTCCTTTCCGCCGTGATCGCCACTGCTACTGATCATCGGCTGCGGCCACCTGCCGCTCACTACCGGCCCAGCTGACGGCCGGCATCAGCCCCTTGGTGGACTTCGCTGCGGTACGGCCCGAAAACGCCAGAGGCCCCGGATTACTCCGAGGCCTCTGGCCTGTGTGCACTCGGCAGGATTCGAACCTGCAACCTTCTGATCCGTAGTGGCATGAAGGCCGTCCGTGGGGTCCATGAGGACCATGGGGCGCTCGCGCGTACCAGGCCGTAGCACAGCGTCGGGCGCCAGCAGCACGGGGTCGAACTCGTCCGGGCGCAGCTCCTGCATCCAGCGCACGCCCCATGCGACCACCTGCTCTACATTTCGGGGCGGGCCGGTGTGAGCGTGAGCCGGTTGTCGCCGCCCGGCTTCTTCCAACTGACTGCGTTGGCGTGGACGATGAATGCCTCGCTGGTGTCGTCTTGGCCCTCAACGACTATCAGACGGCGACTTCCCCTGACCGCGCCATGATCGATCTGGGTGAAGTCAGGGAAGGAACGCAGTATGGGAGTGATGTAGCGGGTGCCGAAGATGTCGAAGACCTCGTACTTCTCCGTCGTGTTGCGCTTGAGGTAGGCCAGGCGGAGGTAGCGTGCTCCGGCGCCTTGGACGATCATGCGGTAGGCGGGGTGGTCCCGGACGGTGCCGAGGGTGGCGTTCTGGACGTTGCCCTTGTTGCCGGTCATACCGAACAGGGTCAGGCCGTCGATCAGGGGGGCGATGGGCTGGGTGCACCAGGAGTCGGCGTCGGTGTAGATGCCGCCGTACTGGGCGAGGAGTTCTAGGCGGAGAAGATCGGCCCGTACGGCGGGCGGCTGGTCGGCGAGGGCGTCGTAGACCCACTGGTTGTGCAGTGCGGGGAGGTTCTTGTCCGTCCAGAGCTGGACCTGGTAGTCGGGGTTGTGCTTCTTCCAGGTGCGGAAGTTGTCCCGGTAGGGGAAGGCCTTCTTGCCGATCCATATGACGTGAATCAGTTTGGGAATGCCGGCCTGCGTGGTGTTCGCCGATGTGGCCGTGGCGGCGGCAGTGTTGGACGTTCGAAACCTGTTGCGAATCACGGCGCCTCCCAGCGGACCATGGTGTTGAAGAAGTCGGCCGCCTGCGGTGCAGCGGTGATCGGCTCATAGCACTCGGCGATCCCGGCCGGGTCGAAGCACTCGGAGTCCTTGAGCACCGCACCCGCGCTCCGATGCTGCAGCGCCTTGTTGTTGATCAGTTCGAGCAGGCCCTCGGCGATGGCCCCGACGTTGCCGACCTGGACGAGACGTCCATCCACGCCGTTGTCGGTGATCTCCCCCGGGCCGTGCGCGCAGTCCGCGGCAACGACGGGCAGGCCGCAGCGTTTGACCTCGACCGTGGAGCGGTGCTCGGCGATGCGGCGGTCGGTGAGCACGCCGCACTTGCCGTAGCGGCCCTCCCCGTATGGCACCGAGGCGATCTCGACGTCGTGCTGCTTGGCAAGGTTGCACGTCGTCCGGATCGTGCCCACGATTCCGTAATCATTGTGTAACGCAGAGGAAACTTGCATGCGTCCCCGTATCTCCGTCTCATCCAGCTAACAGTGGGCTAGACCGGGGAGTTGGCGTAATGGTTGGGCTTGCTTACCATCTTGTTCTCGAACGGTTGGCCTATTGGTAACCGCTTTCGGGAACGCTGTGGCGCCGAGACGCATCAGGGCTCGCAGAACATCTGCGGTACGTCGAAGCACTCGTTGTTCGTGTCGCCCCGGCTCACCCATTCCCGGGTGCCCCCTAGGGCCACCAAGAGGCAGGTCCTGCGGGTCTTGGGTGGTGCGGGCAGCCGCTCGTACCGGACGGCCACCAGCGGCCGTCTGCCATGTACGGCTTCCCCGAGTCCATTCCCCGCGTCGGGCTTCTGGTGGATCTCCGCGGCGTCGCGACGCCCGGGACGCGCCCCCACCATCGAACCGGCTGCGCTCGGCTCGGGCGGGAGGATCCCCTTCGGCCCGTGCGGCAGCTCACCGATGAGGACGTGGAAGGGCGCATCGACTGGATGCTGACCAGCGCCAGGCGCTTTGGCGGGACGCCCGGCACGGGACTGAGCGTGCGGACCGTGGAACTGACGCTCGGTCGGCTGCGCACCGTGCTCGACCTCGGCGTCCGGCGCCGTGTGTTCGCGCCGGGGAGGACGTAGCACGGTACGTGACCATCGGGCGTTTCCGGGCCCGTCGGGCGAGGGAGGCCCTCGCCGCGGTGATGCCTTCGAGACGTCCGGCCGGGTGGTCGTCGACGGGCTGAGGCGCGCGGTCAGGACGGACTGGCTCAGGCGCCGGGCGTACAACCGGATGCGATCCGAGGTGTGCGCCGGGTCCGGCTGTACGGCACTCGCCATTCCTGCCTGTCGTGGATGCGAACAACGGCGTCGCCGACACGGTGGTGTCGGCGTGGGCCGGTCACGCGGACCTCGGCTTCACGAAGCGGACCTACGTGCGCCCCGATCCGCAGCCCCTGATGGCGGGTTCGGACAAGCTCGCCGAGCTGCTCAGCCAGGCAAGATCAACAGCGGATGTGAGGAATTGTGAGAGATCACGACGAAGGCCCCGACCCTCCGAAGAGGAATCAGGGCCTTGGCCTGGTACTTCCGTGTGCACTCGGCAGGATTCGAACCTGCAACCTTCTGATCCGTAGTCAGATGCTCTATCCGTTAAGCTACGAGTGCCTGTGTGTTCTGTTGTGTTGGCTCTTCCTGGCGGGCTTTTGGGCCCGGTCGGGGTTGCGGGAACAACATTACATGACTGGTGGCGCCTGGCGAAATCCGTTTAGCGGACCCTGCATGACCTGCGGAAACGGCCTTGGAAGGGCCGATGAACGACCGAAGCCCCGGCCAGTCGTGACCAGGGCTTCAGGATCATGAGGCGGAGGCGGAGGGATTTGAACCCTCGATGGGATTGAAGTCCCAAACCGCATTAGCAGTGCGGCGCCATAGACCGGACTAGGCGACGCCTCCAGCACAGCCTCCCGCGCGAGCGCGAGTGGTGCGTGCAGATGATGACACAGCCCAGCGGGGTGTCACCAATCGCCCCCCACGGTACTAGGCGGAAAGGGCGAAGGGCAAAGGCGTAACGCGGCGCAACGTCGCGGGACGGGCAGCGTTAAAGGGATGGGGCCTGCGCCCCGGACCAGCGATTCGACCACAGAACCGACCACAGCCCGATCATCCCGCCCCCCACCCCGTGGAGCCCCCCATGTTCCGCCGTGTCGCCCTCACCGCAGCCGCCTCCGCCGCCGCCTCCCTCGCCGTGCTCGCAGCGGCGCCCCCGGCCGCGTACGCCGAACCGCTTCCGTCAGCGCCGCTTCCACAGATGCCCCCGCCGGCTCCCGACAGCGACCACCTCACGGTGACGATCAGCGACGCGGGGGACGGGCTGGACGGGACGTACGAGCTGGAGTGTCACCCGCAGGGCGGTAGTCATCCCGACGCTGAGGGCGCCTGCGAGCGGTTGGACAGAGGGACGGGCTGGGGTGAGGACCCGTTCGCGCCCGTCGAGCCCAAGGGGATGTGCACGATGCAGTACGGCGGTCCGGCCACCGCTCGCGTCACGGGTACGTGGGCCGGTCGGCCGGTCGACGCCACGTACGAGCGCAGTGACGGGTGCGAGATCGCGCGGTGGGACGCCATGGTGCCCGTACTTCCGGGGCTCGGTTCCTGAGTGGCCCCCGGCCTGCTGAAGGGGAGGGCCGCGGACGAGGGCTGACGAGGAGGTCACAGCTTCTGCGTCTTCTCTACTTCTCTTCTGCGTGCGACCTCCCTCTCATCCGGCGTCGCGAGCGCAACCTCTGCCCGTAGACTCCCTCGCGTGACACGTCGCGGACCGGTTGGCAAGATGGCCTCCGCGGTCGGCAAGGTGCGGTAACAGGGAGGAAGCGTCTCGTGAGCAGCAGGCCATCCCGAGGCGCTGCTCGCCTCGCAGCCATACTGGACGCGCTTCCTGATGCGTTGGTGCTGGTCAACGCCAATGGGACCGTCGTCAACGCCAACACCATCGCCCTGGAGACCTTCGAGGCCCCGGGGACGGCTCTGGTCGGGCGCGGACTGCTCGATCTGCTGCCCGAGTTCGACTCCCGGCTGATCCCCGGGTCGATGCGCCGGCCCGACAGCATCGACCCGCGCGGCGGGACCAAGCCGCGGCGGATGATGGCCCGGCGCACCGACAGCAGCGAGTTCCCGGTCGAGGTCACGAGCGCGAATCTGGAGAACGGCCAGCAGGCGTACGACAGTTCCGGCTACACCAGCGATGAGCTGCTGATGCTTGTCGTACGCGACCTCTCCGGCACCGTCGACACCGAGGCCGAGCTTGCGCGTTCGCAGCGGCAGACGGAGATGATTCTGCGCGCCGCCGCCGAGGGCGTGGTCGGGACCGACACGGAGGGGCGAGTCGTCCTCGTCAATCCGGCCGCCGCGCAGATTCTCGGCTTCAGGGCCAGCGACCTGGGCGGACAGGAACTGCATCCGCTGACGCTGCACTCGCGCGCCGACGGCACCCCCTTCCCGTACGAGGAGTCGCCACTCGCCGACACTCTCCGCTCGGGGCGCAAGCACCGGGTGCGGGGACAGGTGCTGTGGTCCAAGAGCGGCGACCAGGTGCCCGTCGACCTGACGACCGCACCCGTGCGGGACGGGGACCAGCTCGTCGGCGCGGTGATGACCTTCACCGACCGGCGGGCGTACGACGCACTTGTCGATGAGAAGGACGCGGCTGCCCTGCGGCATCAGGAGGAGCTCGCGCGGGTCGCCGAGGAGCATGCCGCGGCGCTGAACGCGCTCCGGGACGAGCACGGCAAGGAGCTCGCCGGGCTGCGCGAGGCGCATGAGGAGGAGCTGGCCGCGGGCGACGACCGGTACGCGGCGCTCGCCGAGCGGGAGAAGGACCGGTACGAGGCGCTGGCCGCGCGGCACGAGCAGTTGCTTGCCGTGCTCGGGCAGTCCCTGCGCGGCCCGCTCGACCAGCTGCGCGGCGACCTGTCCGCCCTCGCCGCCGACGACGCCGGACAGCTGTGGCCCGAGGCCAACCAGGTACTGCACCACCTCGCGGCCGGCTACTCCCGGATCACCACACTCATCGACAACGTGCTCGGTTACCAGCGGCTCGACGCCGGGGCCGAGAACGTCGTACGCACGAAGGTCATGCTCGACGCGGTCGTCACGGCCGGTGTCGACGGAGCCGTCGAGCTGATCGGGCCCGGGCGGGTGCAGTTCGCCGTGCACGCGCCGCCCATCGAGGCCGAGGTCGACCCGCAGCGGCTCGCGACCGCGCTCGCGCACCTCGTCGCGGACGTCGCGGGCGTCGACTCGACGGGCAACGCGCCGGTCTCGGCCGGTGGCTACATGGACAACACGGTCGTCGTGGCGGCCGCCCAGCGCGGCGAGGTCGTACGGATCGAGGTGCGGGGGCCGTATGCCGGGGGAGACCCGGTGCACGAGCCGATCGTGCGCGGGATCGTGCGGGCGCACGGTGGAGTGCTGCAGACGCACGAGGTGCCGGGGATGAGCGGCAGTGCGTTTGTGCTCGAGGTGCCCATCGGGGGTGGGGCCGGGGCGGTTTCCACTCAGACTCCGGCGCCGGATCTTGGTGCGGATGTGGCGGCGGGCTCGGGTGCCCCGGCGGAGGGTGGGCCTGGTTCCGCGCTTGCGTTGCCCGAACAGGTCCCCGTGCAGGCGGGTGGCGGGCGACGGCGGGCTCGGCGGGCCTCGGTGGACGCCTTCCTGGAGAGTGATGTCACGCCCTCGGCCGAGGCGGGCACAGGGACGGCAACGGAGAGCGGGGCGGCGGCGCCCACCGGGCGGCGGCGCAGGCGGGCCGCGGCGAATGAATCGCAGACGGCGCAGGTGCCCGTTCCTGCGCAGGGGACCGGTGAGGGTTCCCAGGTGTCCGGGGGGACCGGGCGGCGGCGGGGGCGGCCGAGTCCCGCGGAAAGCGGCGGCGGGGTTGCCGAGGGTGCGGTCGTGACCGCAGCCGAGCATGCCGCGGGTGCTGCGGCCACCGGGCTCGGGCCGACGGTGCCTCCGCAAGGCGTGCCCGCGCCCGAGGGGCAGCGTCCGCGGCAGGTCGGCGGTGAGCGCCAGGCGCTGCCTGCCGCGCTGCCGTCGGGCCATGGCAGTGACGGAGCCGGCCGGCCGACCGGGCGGCGTCGGCGTGCGCTGGCCGCGGCGGCCGAACGACAGGCCGCTCAGGAGGCCGGGCCGCGCTCGGTGTTCGCGCTACCGCCGGCGGAGGCGGACCGCGGCCCTGGATACGCCGTTCAGCAGCCAGCCCAGGGGCAGACGGGGCAGGTGCAGGCTAGGCATGGGCAGACCGGGCAGCAGCAAGTCGGTCACGGCCAGGCCGGTCAGGTGCAGGCCGACGATGGGCGTCATGATGCGGCCCTGCACGATCCTGCCGAGGATCACACTCCGCCACAGCCGCATCCGGTGTCGGCTCCTACCGGGCGGCGGCGGGCCCGACAGGGGGACGCCACGGGGGCGGGGCAAGGTGTTCCCGGGCAGATGGCGCCCGCGCAGGCGGTGGCTCAAGGGGCTCCCGCACAACTGACTCCCGCTCAGGGGGTCCCCGCGCAAGGTGATGCTTCCGCCCAGGGCGTTCCCGGACAGCCCGTCGCCGCGCAAGGCGTCCCGGAGCAGGGAGCTCCCGGCCAGAGCGTCGCCGTTCCGGGGGCTACCGGGCAGGTCATGCCTCAGCCGATGATCCCGCCACAGGGCGTACCTCCCCAGGGGATTCCCGCGGAGGCCGCTGCCGCGACCACGCCTGCGGGCGGTGCGCCCGCTGCGGGTACGTCGCCGCAAGGCGCCGCCGTCGCGCAGAACTCCCAGCCTCAGCCTCAGCCGCAACCCCAGCCCATGGCGGCCCCGAGCCCTCAGTACCAGTCCCAGCCCTGGCCGGGCTCGGGCGAAGCCCCGGCGCCCCAGGCCGCAGCCCCCACCGCCGCCCAAGCCCCGACCCCGGCACCGGCACCGGCACCGGCCGAAGCGGACGGGCCTCGCACGGCCCAGCCGCTCCCCGCCGAAGCCCCACCCCCCGCGGCGCCCGCTGCCGCCGCGCCCGCCGTGGACCCCAACTCAACCCAGGGCCGCGCCTTCAGCGTCCGTACTCTCGGGCAGGGCGTCCCGTTCGGTCGCCGTATGAGCGACGCCCAGCAGCCCCAGCCGAACCAGCCCACGCCCCTGGCGGCTCCCCAGCCGCAGCCCCAGGCTCAGCAACTCCAGCCGCAGACGCAGCCCCAACCCCAAGCCCCGACGCCGCCCCCTCACGCGACCAACGGCTCCGGCCGCCGCCGCAAGCTCGGCAACCGTAACGAAGCCATCCCCGAGCCCGTCCCCGCGCCCGAATCCGCCGGCGAGCACCCGGAGACGGCGGCTCGCCCGCACCCGCAGCCGACCGCGGCGCCCCAGCCCCAACCGAACACGCCAGCACCCGAGCCCCGGCCGGCCGACGCCACCGAGGGCCCCGGCCGCTCGTACGCCATAGGGGCCCCGGACGAGAACGCCGACGAAGGTCCCGAGCCGCTCGACGGCCCCGGCGGCGCGGTCGAGGTCGCGAACCAGCCCCTGCCGCAGCCGATGGACGACGAGCTGCCCCCGGAGCCCCTGGACAATCCGCGCCGGCTACTGGTCTGGCCCGCGCCGGACGTCGGTACGCAGCAGGCGCTGAGCGACCGCGGTTACCGGCCGGTGATCGTTCACTCTCGCGAGGAGGTGGACGCGCAGATCGCCGCGTTCCCGGCCGCGCTGTTCGTCGACCCGCTGACCGGGCCTATCACGCGTACGGCGCTCCAGTCGCTGCGTACGGCCGCCGTCGCCGCCGAGGTTCCGGTGCTCGTGACGGCGGGACTCGGGCAGGCCACGCGCGAGGCGGCCTACGGCGCCGACCCTGCCGTACTCCTGAAGGCTCTGGCACCCCGCGACAGCGAGCAGCACCCACCGCGTGTGCTGCTCATCGAGGAGCATGCGGAGATCGCGCTGGCGCTGACCTCGGCGCTGGAGCGGCGCGGGATGCAGGTCGCTCGGGCCTCGTCCGACTCGGACGCTGTCACCCTGGCCGCGCAGATGCGGCCGAACCTCGTAGTGATGGACCTGATGCAGGTACGCCGCCGTCGTGCCGGAATCGTCGACTGGCTGCGCGCGAACGGCCAGTTGAACCGCACCCCGCTCGTCGTCTACACCGCCGCCGTCGACCAGTCCGAACTCCCGCGCCTAGCCGCGGGGGAGACGGTTCTGTTCCTCGCCGAACGCTCGACGAGCACCGAGGTGCAGAGCAGGATCGTGGAACTGCTGGCACGGATCGGCACGAACTGATCGGTTTCGCATATGTGAGCCGGGGCGCTGTTTCACGTGAAACAGCGCCCCGGCTCACATACCGACCAACTCACATAGCGGCGCTCAAAGCCGTCGGATCTGTCAGATCTGCGTGATGTCCAGATCGCCCGCGGCGTACTGCCTGCGCAGCACCTTCTTGTCGAACTTGCCAACGCTGGTCTTCGGCACCGCCTCGATGACCGTCCAGCGTTCGGGGAGCTGCCACTTGGCGATCCTGCCCTCGTCGGCGAGGAAGGCTCGCAGGGTGTTGAAGTCTGCGGTGGCGCCCTCCTTGAGGACGACAGTGGCCAGCGGGCGTTCGCCCCACTTCTCGTCGGGTACAGCGACTACGGCGGCCTCGGCGACGTCGGGATGGGACATGAGCGCGTTCTCCAGCTCCACCGACGAGATCCACTCCCCTCCCGACTTGATGACGTCCTTGGCGCGGTCGGTGAGGGTCAGGAAGCCGTCAGGGCTGATCGTGCCGACGTCACCGGTCTTGAGCCAGCCGTCCTCGCTGAACTTGTCGGCGGGGCGCAGGGCTTCCGTGGCGCCATGGCCGCCGTAGTACGCGCCCGCAATCCATGGACCGCGTACCTCCAGTTCGCCCGCGGACTCGCCGTCCCAGGGCAGCCGCTCGCCGCCGGGGCCGGTCAGCCGGGCCTCGACGCTCGCGGGGAAACGGCCCTGCGTGAGGCGGTATGTGAACTCCTCATCCGTACCGACGACATGGGCCGGCGGCCGGGCGATCGTGCCGAGCGGGGAGGTCTCCGTCATGCCCCAGGCGTGGCAGACGCGCATGCCCAGCTCATCGAAGGCCTTCATGAGGGAGGGCGGGCAGGCGGAGCCGCCGATGGTGACCTGCGTCAGCGAACTCACGTCCCGCGGCTTGGCCTTGAGCTCCCCGAGCAGCCCCTGCCAGATGGTGGGGACAGCGGCGGCGTGCGTCGGCTTCTCGCTCTCGATCATCTCGGCGAGCGGGCCCGGCTGGAGAAAACGGTCCGGCATCAGCATGTTCACACCGGTCATGAACGTCGCGTGCGGTACCCCCCAGGCGTTCACATGAAACTGCGGGACCACGACGAGGGACGTGTCCTGGTCGGTGAGGCCCATGGACTGCGTCATGTTGATCTGCATGGAGTGCAGATAGACGGAACGGTGGGAGAAGACGACACCCTTGGGGTCACCCGTCGTCCCCGAGGTGTAGCACATGGCCGCGCCACGGCGTTCGTCCAGCTCCGGCCAGTCGTACGTCTCGGGCTTGTCCGCGATCAGTTCCTCGTACTCGTGCACCTGGACCGACGCCCCGTCCAGCAGCGAACGATCTCCAGGCCCCGAGACGATCACATGCTCGACCGACTTCAGATGCGGCAGCAACGGCGCGAGCAGCGGCAACAGCGAACCGTTGGCGATCACCACGCGGTCGGCGGCGTGGTTCACGATCCAGGCCAGCTGCTCCGGGGGCAAACGGAGATTGAGCGTGTGCAGCACCGCGCCCATGGAGGGGATCGCGAAGTACGCCTCGACGTGCTCGGCGTTGTTCCACATCAAGGTGCCCGTGGGCTGTCCCTCTTCGACTCCGAGCTCCCGCAGGGCGTGCGCCAACCGGGCGGCCCGTGCTCCGATCTCGGCGAACGAACGCCGGTGCGGCTCCCCCTCGCCGGTCCACGTGATTACCTGCGATGAACCGTGGATGGTCGACCCGTGGGTCAGGATCCTCGAGATCAGCAGCGGTACGTCCTGCATCGTGCTCTGCACGGCGTCCTCCCGGGGCGACATTGCCTGCGCGGTGGCGTGAAAGGTTTGGGGCTGATTGTGCGCACATACCGCGCGGTATGTCACTAGTACCGGGATGATCGATCACGGGGGTGTGCAGGGCTTCCCTGGCGAGGCAGGGCTTGTGAGGCGGCCGAGCGCCATTCAGCCCGTTCGTGTCAGCCCGTCGTGGCGGAGAAGCCGAGAGCGGGGAGGCGAGGTCGAGCACGAGGCCGTCAGGCCGATACGGGGGCCAGGCGCCGAGCCCTGGCGACGACGCCGCACCCGTCAGCGAACAGGGTCCAACTCCGGGTCCTCTCGCAACTTGCCGAGCGCACGCGACACCGCCGACTTGACCGTGCCGACCGAAACACCGAGCACCTCCGCCGTCTGGGCCTCGCTCAGGTCCTCGTAGTACCGCAGGACGACCATCGCCCGCTGCCGCGCCGGCAACCTCATGATCGCGCGCCACATCGCGTCGTGAAGCGCCTGCTGCTCCGCCGGATCCCCGGCAGGCGGAGCCGGCGGCTCCGGCAGTTCCTCACACGCGAACTCGTCGACCTTCCGCTTCCGCCACTGCGACGTCCGCGTGTTCAGCAGCGCCCGGCGGACGTAACCGTCGAGCGCCCGGTGGTCCTCAATCCGCTCCCACGCGACATACGTCTTCGTCAGTGCGGTCTGCAGCAGATCCTCGGCGTCGCTGGGGTTCGCGGTCAGCGAGCGCGCGGTACGCAGCAGCACGGGCTGGCGGGCCTTCACGTACGACGCGAACGACGGATACGCGAGGGTCCCCGCCCTTGGCGTAGCGGCGTTCGAGGCGCTGGTGCAGACGGGTGTGGTCATGGCTCCACGCTAGGATCGCCCCCTACTCGAGCGGATCGGCCGGAGGTCCTGAAGCCTTGTCCGCCTCAGGTTGTAGGAGTGGCGCTACCTCCACCTCCTGGAGGTGGAGGTCACAGCCCGCACCCCTGAGGGTCCACCCCTGAGAGACCCCTCCCACAGGAGTAGTACAGGGCAGCGCCGTGCGGTTCCGTAGGAGTACGGAACGCTCAAGGACTCGGCAGTGGGGAGTAACCCCCGCGGGAATCGCCCCGTTTTCAGCCTCCGTCATCCGCCCCGAGGATCAGTCCGGACGTAGGAACCCCCGTGCCCGCCGTGACCAGCACCCGGCGGGCGCCGGATATCTGGTTCACGGACGTCCCACGCAGCTGTCGTACCGCTTCCGCCACGCCGTTCATTCCGTGCAGGTACGCCTCCCCGAGCTGTCCCCCGTGTGTGTTGAGCGGCAGCCGCCCCTCAGCGACAAAGTCCGCCGCCTCACCCGGCTTGCAGAACCCGAACTCCTCCAACTGCATCAGCACGAACGGCGTGAAGTGGTCGTACAGAATCCCCACATCCATCTCGGCCGCCGTCAGTCCGGATGTACGCCACAACTGCCTCGCCACCACCCCCATCTCCGGCAGCCCCGTCAGATCGTCCCGGTAGAAGCTGGTCATCTGCTCCTGTCTCCGGCCGGCGCCCTGGGCCGCCGCCGTGATCACCGCCGGCGGATGCGGCAGGTCTTGCGCCCGCTCCACGGAGGTGACGACCAGGGCCTGTCCGCCGTCGGTCTCCTGGCAGCAGTCCAGCAACCGCAGCGGCTCGACGATCCAGCGCGAGGCGGCATGGTCGGCGAGCGTGATCGGTCTGCCGTGGAAGTACGCCGCCGGGTTGGTCGCCGCATACTTCCTGTCCACGACCGCGACCTGCCCGAACGCCTCTGACGTCAGCCCATACGTGTACAGATAACGCTGCGCCGCCATCGCCACCCAGGAGGCAGGTGTGAGCAGCCCGAACGGCAGGCCCCAGCCGAGTGCCGCGCCCTCGGCCGACGGCTCCCGTCGCTGCACCCCGGACCCGAATCTCCGCCCCGACCGCTCGTTGAACGCGCGGTAGCAGACCACGACTTCGGCCACCCCCGTCGCCACCGCGAGCGCGGCCTGCTGAACGGTCGCGCAGGCCGCCCCGCCGCCGTAGTGGATTCGTGAGAAGAAGGACAGCTCCCCCATACCGGCGGCTTGGGCAACCGTGATCTCCGGGCTGGTGTCCATCGTGAACGTCACCATCCCGTCCACATCGGCCGCCGTGAGCCCCGCGTCGTCGAGCGCGGCCCGCACCGCCTCCACCGCCAGCCGCAGCTCACTGCGCCCCGAGTCCTTGGAAAACTCGGTGGCCCCGATCCCCACGACCGCCGCCCGTCCACCGAGCGTGTCCCTCGTCCGTACGCTCATGACCGGCCCACCCCGTCCGCACCGCCTGGGACCGTCACGGTCACCGTCCCCGTGACGTGCTTGCGTATGCCGTTGGCCCCGACCACCCTCACTGTGACCGTCTTGCCCGCGGCATCGTCGCCCTCGACCTCCGTGACCTCGTCGACCGTGCCGGTCAACGCCATCGTGTCGCCGGGGTAGTTGGGCACCCCCAGTCTGATCGCCACTCGGCGGAGAACCGCCGTGGGACCGAAGTGGTCCGTGATGTAGCGGCCGACCAGACCATTGGTCGTCAGGATGTTCATGAAGATGTCCGGCGAGCCCTTCTGCCGTGCGAGCTCCGCGTCGTGGTGCACATCCTGGTAGTCGCGCGACGCGATGGCCCCGGCGACGATGAGCGTACGGGTGATCTCGATCTCCAGCGGCGGCAGCTCATAACCGACACAAACCATCTGCCCGACACCGGCGCTCATGCCTCCACCGCCCCCGTTCCCTCTCCCTCGCCCTCTCCGTGCACGATCAACTCCCCCAGCTCCTGGAGAACTTCGCTCCCGCATCCCAGATACGCGTCCAGTTGCCGCCCCCACAGAAAGTGCCGGTGCACAGGATGGTCGAGGTCGGCCCCCATGCCGCCGTGCAGATGCTGGCCCGTGTGCACCACGCGCTGCCCCGCCTCCGAGGCCCACCACGCGGCGGTCAGCGCATGACTGGCGTACTCCAGCCTCTCGTCACGTCGCCAGGCCGCCTCGTACGCCGTGACCCGTATCGCCTCGGTGTCCATGTACGCATCCGCTGCCCGGAGTTGGACCCCCTGCTTGGCCGCGAGCGGCCGCCCGAACTGCTCGCGGGTGTTGGTGTGCTCCACCGCCCGAGCCAGCGAACCCGCGCACACCCCGGCCTGCAGCCCCGCGAAGGCGGTACGCGCGGTGGCGAGCACGTCGTCGTACGGCCTGCCCTCGTTCGCCCCGTCCCGGCGCACCCGGCTCTCGTACGCCCCCTCGCCGAGCCGCTCCGCCGGCGTGCCGTCCAGCGTCAGCCGCCCCGCAGACCAGGGCGCCGTCAGCTCGACGGGAGTGCACTCGGCGTCTGTGCTCCGCACCAGCCACAGTCGGCGCTTGTCGTCCACGACCAGGACATGCGTGGCGTCGCGGAGCCACGGCACTGCGGCGACGGTGCCGCTCAGCTCCCCGGGCCTTTCCTCCCGTACAGCCGCTTCGCACAGCGCCCCGCTCACCACCGCTGTCCCGTCCCCGATGCCCGGCAACAGCCGTTCCCGCTGCTCCGCCGAACCATGTGCCGACACCGCCAACAGCCCGTACACACAGCTCGCCGCGAACGGCACCTGGGCCGTCGTCCGCCCCTGTTCCTCCAACAGGAGCACCAGCCCGAGGAGCCCTATCTCCTCCACGGCGGCCACGAGCCCGGCCTCGCACAGCGCCTTCCACAGCTCGGCATCACTGCCCGTCCCGGCGGCGGCGAGCCGCTCGGGTGTGGACAGGTCGCCAAAGATCCGCGCGGCCAGCTCACGGGCCGCCGCCTGCTCCTGTGTGGGTGTGAAGTCCATGTCAGCCCTCACTCCCCTCGACGGCTCCGACAGGACGGAAGACCGGCAGCTCCAACTCTTCGTCCGCCCGCTCGTATTCGAGGCGTACCGGCATCCCGATCCGCACCTCGTCGTGCGGCACTCCCACCACGTTGCTGATCATCCGCACGCCCTCTGCGAGTTCGATCAGCCCGACCGCATGGGGAGAATCGAAGGCCGGGAAGGGCGGGTGGTGCATCACGACGTACGAGTACACGATCCCCTCCCCGCTCGCCTCGACCGTGTCCCAATCCAGTGACCCGCACTCGTTGCACCCCGGCAGCCAGGGAAAGCGCAGGGTCTCGCACCCGTCGCAGCGCTGGATCAGCAACCGGTGCCGGGCCACGCCCTCCCAGAAACCGGCGTTGTCACGGTTGACGACAGGACGGGGACGCCGGGGCCGTGACACCGTCGAGGCATCCGAAGCCGCCGCCTCGGTCGCCGGTGACGCATCTTCCGGAGCCCTTGGTTTCCGGATCGCAGGTGCGTATTTGAAGATCCGGAAGTGATGTGTCCCCGCCGGCTGGCCCCCTGCCCGTACATCCATTCGCGTCGTGACGAAATACCCCGTGCCCAGCTTGGTCGTCTTGCGCGCGGAGACCGATTCGACCACCGAGTCGAAGGTGATCTCGTCTCCCGGCCGCAGCGGGCGCAGATACTCCTGCTCGCAGTCGGTGGCGACCACGGAGGTGTAACCGGCGTCGTCGAGCAGACCGAGCAGTTCGTCGTACGCCTTCGACCTGCCCTGATGCCCGGACAGTCCGCCCATGGTCCACGCCTGGAGCATGGTCGGCGGCGCTATGGCATTCGGCCCCGCATACGCCGGGTTTCTGTCGCCCACCGCCTCGCACCAGTGCCGGATCATCGGCTCGTTGACCGGGTCCTTGCCCACGCCCGCTACCGCTGCCGCCCGTCCCTCGTACGCCTTCAGCCGTGCGTCGAGGTCCCCGCCGGACTCCTCGCTCACCGCCGCCCCCTCGTCATCCCGAGCCGCATCGTCGCCACGATCTCCCGCTGCACCTCGCTCACCCCGCCCCCGAACGTGTTGATCTGCGCCGCTCTGTTCATCCGCTCCAGCTCGCCGTCCCCGAACACGCCCGGCGAACCCGAGCGGATCAGCCCGTCCGCTCCCACAATTTCCTGACACATTCGATACACCGCGACCGTCGATTCGGTTCCCGCGAATTTCACGCCGCTCGCATCGCCGGGAGCCAGCCGGCCGGCCCCGACATCCCCCGCCAAACGCCAGTTGAGCAGGCGCGATGCCGCCAGCCGCGCATGTGCCTCGGCCAGTCTCGATCGCACCCACGGCTCGTCAACCCTGCGCCGCCCGGTCACCGGATCGGGCGTACGGGCCGCGGTCAGTGCGGCGGCGTAGAAGTCCTCGGCCTGCATGCCGATCGCCGCGAGCGCGACCCGCTCGTGGTTGAGCTGGTTGGTGATGAGGCCCCAGCCGCCGTTCTCCTCGCCGACGAGATTGCCCGCCGGAACGCGGATCCCGTCGTAGTACGTGGCCGTCGTGGTCAGCCCGCCCACCGTCTCGATCGGCGTCCATGAGAAACCGGGGGCGTCGGTGGGCACGAGCAGGATCGAGATGCCCTGGTGCTTGGGCGCGTCCGGGTCGGTGCGGCAGGCGAGCCAGATCCAGTCGGCGTTCTGCGCGTTGGAGGTGAAGACCTTCTGCCCGTCGACGATCCAGTCCCCGCCGTCGCGCACGGCGCGCGTCCGCAGCGAAGCGAGGTCGGTCCCGGCCGACGGCTCCGAGTACCCGATCGCGAACACGACGTCGCCGCGCAGAATCCGAGGCAGGAAGAAGTCCTTCTGCTCCTCGGTCCCGTACTTCATCAGCGTCGGCCCGACCGTGTTCAGCGTGACCATGGAGACGGGTGCGCCCGCCCGGTAGGCCTCGTCGAAGAACACGAACTGCTCATCGGCACCGCGCCCCTGACCTCCGTACGCCACCGGCCAGCCCAGCCCCAGCCAGCCGTCGGCACCGATGCGCCGAAGAAGCGCCCGCTGCCGATCCGAATCGGTGGCGCGGGGCGGCCCGTCAGGCATCAGGTCCCGGAAGTACGTACGGAGTTCGGCGCGCAGCCGTCGCTGGCGCTCGGTGGAGGCGAGGTGCACGACGACGGCCCTCCCGGACCTCGTACGAACAAGGATTTCTGACTGTCCGTCAGATCCTGGGGACTGTCAAGGTCATCGGAAACACCCCGTCGAAACCGAGGCCCAACCGCCTCTACGGGGCCACCCCCTCTTCCTTTTTTCGAACACCCGTACGAACATGGAGTCATGGCCACCATCGACCGGCAGGCCACGACGCTGGCCCTTGCACACGCGCTGTCAGCCGCCGAGCGCGGACTGGCCGTCATCCCACTGTCCCGAACCAAGCTCCCGGCGCTGCGCTCCCCGCACCGCGACGACCCGACAGCGCCGCCCTGCCACGGGGAGTGCGGTCGCTTCGGGCACGGTGTGTACGACGCCTCGACCGAACCGGAACGCATTCGCGAGCTCTTCGCCGCCGCCCCCTGGGCCACCGGCTACGGCATCGCCTGCGGTCTTGAGCCACACCACCTCATCGGCATCGACCTCGACACCAAATCGGGCACCGACTCCTCGGCGGCGCTGCGCGAACTCGCCCTGCGCCACCTGTTCACGATCCCGGAGACGGTCGTCGTCCTGACCCCCAGCGGCGGCCGCCACCTGTGGCTGTCCGGCCCACCCGACGTCGTCGTCCCCAACTCGGCGGGCCGTCTCGCCCCCGGCATCGACATCCGCGGCGCCGGCGGCTACCTCGTCGGCCCCGGCTCGCGCTCCGCGCACGGCGTCTACCGCACGGCTCCTGGTACTTCCCACCTGGCGCCCGCACCCTGTCCACGCGCCCTCCTGCGCCTGCTCACACCCCCGCCCAGGACGCACCACCCCACACCCTCCTCCTCAGCCTCAGCGGGCGGGCACGGCCAGGGCCTGGTCCAGTTCGTCGCCACCGCCCATGAGGGCCAACGCAACACCCGCCTCTTCTGGGCGGCCTGCCGGGCGTACGAGAACGGCATCGGCGACGAACTCGTCGAACCGCTGGTGGACGCGGCGCTCCAGGTGGGCCTTTCGGAACGGGAGGCAAGGTCGACGGTGGGGTCGGCCCGGAGGCTGGTGGGTGGCCGACAGGGGTGAGGGAGGGGCGGGGGGCTCCCGAAGGTGCACGCAGAAGGGTGTCCCTCCCAGAGAGACACCCCTTCAGGCCTCCGGCCGCTGAGCGGTACAGCAGCGAAGTACATTGAGAATCCGCCGACCTCATATCGATGTCGTGCTCAGGTCTCGCCAAGGGCCGGCCGGTGAGGCACCACGACAACTTGGTATTGATCTTCGTAGATGATCGTTCCAGGATCCGACGACTCAGCTCGCGCGCAGCCAACACCGTGTGCTGCAAGGATCTCCAGGTACCCATCCACGCGCTTGATGAGGTCGACAGATGAAATCTTGAACCACGCGACAGCGCCGGGGTTCAGATGAGGGTCATAGACGGTCGGGTCGGTTTCTGACGGGTTGATGTAGTTGGCGTCATACCAGTCGTTGTTGGTCCGCCGAAATCGCTCCTGCTCCTCAGACAGTCTGCCCTCACGAGCCAGACCGTTGACGAGGGCGAAGACCCCGGGGAAATGACCCCGCTCGCTTCGAGTGGTCCCCTGGAACCGCACGTACAACGCTTCCTGCAACAGAATGCCTCCACCTCAGACAGTCACCGGTGCGTCGGATCATCCCGTCGGCGTGCCCCTCGCGTGCCCGAACGAGAGGGAAACCGCGGGGAACAGCGGTCGTTCACGGACACCGGCAACGACGAAGGCCCCCGACTGACTTAGCTGGTCGGGGACCGTTCATCTGCGGTGGGTGTGGGATTTGAACCCACGGTGACATCGCTGCCACGACGGTTTTCAAGACCGTTCCCTTAGGCCGCTCGGGCAACCCACCCCGCGCCGACCAGAGATCGGCGCGGGATCAAGACTAACGGGTCAGCCGGCGTGGCGGGTCAGCTGTCGCCCTCCCGTTGGCCGAGGGTGACCTCGGTCGTGTTGGTCTTGCCGTCGCGGGTGTACGTGAGCGTGACGGTGTCGCCGGGCTGGTGGGTCCAGATCTCGCCGATCAGTGCGGGGCCGCTGTCGATCGCCGTGTCGTCGATCTTGGTGATGACGTCGCCCGGCTTGAGACCGGCCTTGTCGGCGGGGCCGTCCTGCTCGACCGGGTCCGCGCCGCCCGCGCCCTCCTCGGTGATCCTCGCGCCTCCGGTGCCCTCCTCGAGGGAGACCGATGCGCCGATCACCGGGTAGACCGGCTGGCCGGTCCTGATCAGCTGCTGGGCGACGTTCTTCGCCTGGTTGATCGGGATCGCGAAGCCCAGGCCGATGGAGCCGGACTGACCGGTGCCGCCCAGGCCGTTGCTCGCGGACTGGATGGCCGAGTTGATGCCGATCACCGAGCCCTTCGCGTCCAGGAGCGGACCGCCGGAGTTGCCCGGGTTGATCGAGGCGTCGGTCTGCAGGGCGCTCATGTACGAGGCCTTGCCGCTGGAGCTGCCGTCGCTGGAGGCCACCGGGCGGTTCTTGGCGCTGATGATGCCCGTGGTCACCGTGTTGGACAGACCGAAGGGCGCGCCGATCGCGATCGTGGAGTCGCCGACGGCCACCTTCTCGGAGTTGCCGATCGGCAGCGGCTTGAGGTCCGCGGGCGCGTCGTTGAGCTTGATGACCGCGACGTCGTAGCCCTGCGCGTTGCCGACCACCTCGGCGTCGTACTTCTTGCCGTTGGGGAAGGTCGCGGAGAGCTTGCCGCCGTCGACCGCCTCCGCCACCACGTGGTTGTTGGTGAGGATGTGGCCCTGCTTGTCGAAGACGAAGCCTGTGCCCGTGCCGCCCTCGCCGCTGCCGCTCTCCGACTCGATGGTGACGGTGCTGGGCAGCGCCTCGTTGGCGATGGCCGCGACCGTGCCCGCGTCGCGTTTGAAATCGCCGCCGCTCTGGGAGGCGGACACCGTAGTCGAGCCCGTGGAGGAGTCGTTGCTGTCGGCCGCCCAGTAGCCGATGCCGCCGCCCACACCGCCCGCGACGAGCGCGGCCACGAGGACCGCGGCGATCAGGCCGCCACGGCCGCCTCCGGACTTGGGCGCGGGCTGCTGGTACGCGGATCCCCAGCCGGCTCCCGAGCCGCCGCTCGCATACGCGGGCGTGGCCGGCGGAGGCGGAGGGGGCCAGGCGCCCGGCTCCGCACCGGGGGCGGCACTTGTGCCGTCGGGCGTTCCGGAGGGCACAGGCGGCAGCACGGCCGTCGGATCGCCCTCCTGAGATTCCGGATGGGGCCCCGGCCGCGGTGGAGCCCCGTGCTCCGGATGCCTGGAAGCAGCGGGAGCGTCCACCGGCACAGGAGGGGCGGACGGGGCGGGGGGTACCGCGTTGCCCTCGTTGTTGCCCTCGTTCTCGGTGCTCACAGCTCTTCCTCTCGATCCACCACTGCTGTTTCTTCCGGTCGCGCTCGGTATCGCTCACTCATACGTGCTCATACGGGAACGCGATCCGGCGCGATTCAGCTGTGCAGGTAACTTCCTTGTATGCCGTCAGCTTTTCCCACGGGACGTCAGGGCGCCATAAGCGGTGCCTGTGGGTCCGGGACCTTCCTTTGTACCTGAGGGCCCGGACTTCCTTCCCTTACATGGGACCAGTCCGACATAACCACCGCAGCTCCTGGGTCGCCACCTTCAGCGCGTACCCACGCGCGTGGGCAGCATGACGCAGCCACGCGCGCGCGGTGGCACCATGACGCGGTGACCCACGCACGACAGCACCTGATTCAGGTGATCGCCCATCGCGGCGCCTCCGAAGAAGCCCCGGAGCACACCCTGGCCGCGTACGAGAAGGCGATCGAGGACGGGGCGGACGCCCTGGAGTGCGATGTACGGCTGACCGCGGACGGCCATCTCGTCTGTGTCCACGACCGCCGCATCAATCGCACCTCCAACGGCCGCGGCGCCGTCTCCGCCCTGGAGCTCGCCGACCTCGCCGCCCTGGACTTCGGCTCCTGGAAGAACCGAGACGAGGCGCCCGACTGGGAGCAGCAGCGGCCGCCGTCCTGGGAGCAGCAGTCCGTCCTGACACTCGAGCGCCTCCTTGAGCTCGTCGCCGACGCCGGCCGCCCCGTGGAGTTGGCCATCGAGACGAAACACCCCACGCGCTGGGCGGGCCAGGTCGAGGAGCGTCTGCTGTACCTCCTGAAGCGCTTCGGCCTGGACGCCCCGGCCTCCGCCGCCGAATCGCCCGTACGCGTCATGAGCTTCTCGGCGCGCTCGCTGCACCGCGTACGGGCGGCTTCCCCGACGCTGCCGACGGTCTATCTGCTCCAGTTCCTCTCGCCCCGGCTGCGCGACGGACGCCTGCCCGTGGGTGTCCGGACCGCGGGCCCGTCCATGCGGATCGTGCGGAACCACCCGCCGTACATCGAGCGCCTGAAGCGGGCCGGACACCAAGTTCACGTATGGACCGTGAACGAACCCGAAGACGTCGACCTCTGCGTCGAGCTGGGTGTCGACGCCATCATCACCAACCGCCCGCGCGCGGTACTGCGCCAACTGGGCCGTTGACCTGCGAGGTCCGCGGGACTCGGCCAGACCGTCGAAATCCGGCCACGCCATTACGGGGAGTGCTCCGGCGCGTTCGGTCCGTGTTCGAGAGTTACGAGTGCGTCACTGCATGTGCATTGGCCGGTTTCCGGTCCAGTCCAGGGGGGCATCCACACCGTGGCGTGGGGCGAAGGAGGTCTCGGGGGTGGCGTTGGTGGTGGCACAGGAGGTGCCCACGTCGTCGAGCATGGCCGTACCCCATGGCCCTGCGGGCGTGGGGGAAGCAAGACAGCGGATGCGCGATCAGTTGCGCACCGGTGGCGTGGCGGAAGCGGTCATCGACGATGCCGTACTGATCCTTTCTGAACTGTTGAGCAACGCATGCCGGCACGGCCGGCCGCTGGGTGACGCGCTGGCGGGGGACGGGGATGTCCGGGCCGCATGGCGGGTGGACCCGGGCGGACGGCTGACCGTCGAGGTGACGGACGGCGGTGGTCCGACCCGCCCGGTTCCGGCCACGCCCTCGGTCACCGCACACGGCGGCCGTGGGCTGAACATCATCACCGCGCTGGCCGACGACTGGGGCGTCAGGGACGACGTCCAGGGCGAGGTCACGGTGTGGGTGGTCGTCCAGAAGGACGCACATGACGCACACACGGAGCGCCGGCGCAACGACTTCGCGGCGCGCATCACGGCTCCGGCGGTGTCGGCGATACCCGACCTGGACTTCGGGGACGCATTCGACGACTTGGGCTGAGGCGCCGGTCTGGCCGAAGCAGGTGTCGACTGAAACACCGGTTACGGGACGACTCGACAGGCCGGCAGGTTGTCCACAGGTTCCCGTCGGTCCTCGTACGAGCGACTAGGCTCGCGCCCGTACGAGACAAGCCGTAACCGGGAGAAACCCACGATGGCCAAGAAGCGATCCCAGACGAAGGCCAGGCAGCCGCAGCAGCAGGACGGCGACATCCCGGTTGTGGGAGCCCGTGAGCCCTGCCCCTGTGGCAGTGGCCGCCGCTACAAGGCGTGTCACGGGCGGAGCGCGTCGCATGCCGTGACCGAGCTGGTGCAGCGCCCGTTCGAGGGGTTGCCGGGCGAGTGCGACTGGGTCGCGTTGCGCGAGCTGGTGCCCGCAGCCACGGTCGAGCTGACGCTCAAGGGGTCCCTACCGGAGGGTGTTCCTTCGGTCACGCTCGCGACCGTTCTGCCGATGGCGTGGCCCGCGCTGCGCCGCGACGACGGCTCCGTGATGATCGGCCTCCAGAACGACACCTTTTCCGGCGACATCAGCCGCGACCTCGCCGACACCCTGCAGCGAGCGCTGACCGCCGAGCCCGGCACCCCGGTCCAGGGCAGGCGCGCCCCGGCGGACGGGCCGCGGCTGCAGGATCTCCTCGACCCCAAGGGCGCGTTCGATCCCGTGGTGCATTCGGGCTTCGAGTTCTGGGTCCCGGACTCGGAGAACGCGACCCCGGACGTGACCGCGTCCCTGGAGCGCGCCAACGCCGCCGCCATCCCGACAGTGAAGCTGTCGGGCGTCGACGCCGCGTACTGGTGCGAGACCCCGGACAAGAACCATCTGCGCTGGGTCATGCCGCACGCCGAGGAGCAGCTTTTGGACGCGCTCGCGCGGCTGCACGCGGCCGGCCGGTCGAGCCTCGGGGAGGGCACCCGTCTCGTGGGTTCCTTCCGAGCGCACGGCCTCACGGTGCCGGTCTGGGATCTGCCGACCGGTGTCACCGCGGAGGACATCGAGAAGCCGGCCACCGAATTCGCCGAGCGGCTCGCCGCCGCAATGGCCACCGAAGCACCGCTCACCACGGACGAGCGCCGGGCGCGTGGCGGCCTCACCAACCGCCAGGTCACGCTGAGTTGACGCCAGTTCGACACCCCGTCTGCGGCTGACCGACCGGTCAGCGCCAGGGATCTCGCGGAACCGGTGACTCCTGTCACAACCCCCTGTCGCGGCAGGAAGTTCGGTGTCCGAATAGCCGAGATCGAATTTGCGAACCGCCGATCTCTTGTTACCGTTCAATAGCCCGGTTGCTGGTGCATCCCCCGTCGCCAGCAACCGGGTCTTTCTGTTTCCGGATCCTGGCCCGTCCTCTGCAAGCGCCCCAACCCGCCCTCCCCACAGGCGAGTTGGCCCCTACGCAGCCGAGTCGCTCCCCGAGCGCAGCAACAGAGGTCCCTCGGCACTTGCCGCGAATTCCACGACCGCCGCGTACGCCCGCGTGTCCCCCACCGTGCGCTCCCGAGGCGTCTCGCACGCCCCCGGCTCGTCGTCCGCGCCCACCGCGCAGTGCATCCGGACGGTACGGCTGCCGGGTGCCATGAGGGTCAGTACGGCGGCAAGGTCGTCGCCGGTCGCGTTGCGGTAGTACGTACGCGCCCAGGTGTCCCGTCCCCGGGTCAGCACGCAGGTCTGCGCCTCGATGCCGTCGGGGGAGGCGAGTTCGGGCCCGCAGCGGGAGGTGCTGGCGGGATCCAGGCCGAGCCACTGCGGACTCTCGGCGGGGCCGCTGCGTGATGCGGCCGCCTTGCCGTCGACGTGTTCGGATGTACGTACGTTTGCGGGACTCTCCTTACCCGCAGGCCCGGCGGAGGCCACGGCCAGCGGCAGCGTGGCCGCGAGCGCGACGACGCCCGTCAGCGCCGGCAGACGAACTTTTCGGAAGCCCGGGGGTCGCCCTCCGGAGAAACGCAGCATGAAAGGGACGATAACGACCAAGAGGGGCGCTCGGTTCGCCGCGCGCCCGATTCCCCTACAACTCGGGTGCGCTCACACCCGGACGAGTGAGAGCCTCCACCACGGCGTCCACGACGGCCTCCACATCGGGCACCCAAGGCGCCGCCGAGCCGGGCAGCGGCGCCCGCTCCCAGCGGATCTGGCCCTGTCCGGTCTCGGACGGGGGAAGCGCGAGATAGCCGCCCTCTCCGTGGAAGCGCAGTGAGCCGGGCACGAAGTCCTTCGCGTACAGCAACTCACCCAGCTGCTCGAAGGAGTACGGCTTCACGAGCAGCGCCCAGCGCGTGGGGGAAGCGATCACCGGGCCGAGTCGCATGCCCATGTGGTCGAGCGCCCCGAGCGCGCGAGAGGCGGCGAGCGTCGGCAGGCTCACCGCGCAGGGTGCCTGGCCGCCGGTGGCGAGGACGATCGGCGCCGTGGGGCGGTTCGTCCACCACCAGCGCACCATGCGCTGGTCGGTGGTCGCCGCGAGGAGAGCGGGGTCGAAGGGGTGAGCACCTGGAACTGTGCATTCCGGATCTGGGCACCCGCAGCGGGCCCGCCCCTGCGGGTCCGGCGCGACGCCGGGGAGTACGGGCCACTGCCATGCGGTCGCGAATGTCAGGGCCGCGCCGAGCATCTCAGGCCTTCCATTGTTTCGCCTGGAAAGGAGCCTGCGTCGCCTTCCGAGGATCTCGCGCATGAGCGCTCGTTCCTTTCCGTTGCACGCCTGGCAACACCGAGGACCACATCACATCATGTGTCGATCACTTCACTGTGCGTACCTACTGGCGCATCACACCCCTGTCCAGGACAAGGGGAACCCCTATGGGTCAAGCCTTGAGTGCGTCCGCGTCCATACTGCGCCTATCAACAGCATGGGCATGGCGTGGGGGTGGCGGCGCCTGGCGATTACTGTCGCGCGTATTGCTTGCCGCCTCCGCCACGGGAGGATGGGGCACGGTCGTCGGTGGTTAAGACGCCCGGGTCCGTCGCCAGGTTCCGGGACGATCCCAACCACCCCTGGCCTTCACCGAGTACGTACCCATCACGACCGCTGTGACGCTCCGTCGAACAAGGCCAGTCGACCGCAATACACCGTAACCCGAGGCAGTTTTAAGCCAACTTTGCTTTTCTCAAGCTCCCCATAGGACACCAGGAATCCCAGCAGGACAATGCTGGACATCCCCTCACGAGTACGTGTACATGTGGAGACACTGCTAGCGGCGCAGAATGACATGGGGGTTTGCGATGCTTTTGAGCAATACGCACCGGTCGGAAAGCCGGACGCCATGAACGCCCCTCACCTTCCGAAAGTGGCCGGAATCGATTCAACTGTTCCGGGACCCACACACACTGTCGCGCCCGCGCCTGCCGCCCCGGGTACCTCTTCGGCCCCTGCTCCAAACCCCCCAGGAGCCGTTCTCCAGGACCGTCTCGCCGGCTGGGTGTCCGATCTCACGACGCTGCACGAGCTGACCGAGCGGATGGTTCGCACGGCATGCCTGAGTGACGCACTTCATGAACTAATGCGCGCGGGAGCCGCCCTCGTGGGTGCCCGGCGCGGACTCGTCGTCATGGAGCCGGGTGACGGCCTCGGCCCGGACGCGACCATCGGGCTGGGCCTCGCCCGCGCCGATCTCGGTCACATCGAGACGGTCCCGCGCAGCTGTATGTCGTACGGAAAGATCCTGGACGGACTGCCTGGTGGCGAGGGCGAGATCGCACAGCCCGATCTGCTCTCCGAGGACGGGCTCGATCCTCGTCACCGCGAGGTGGCCGCCCGGCTCGGCTATGCCGCGAGCTACGCGCTCCCACTGTCCACCGAGACGGCGGGCCGCCTTGGCGCCGCCGTCTGGCTGTACGACGAGCCCGCCGAGCCGGCCGAGCGGCAGCGGCACCTCGTGGGTCTGTACGCCCGGTCCGCGGCCGAGCACCTGGCCCGGCTGGTCGAACTGGAACGCACGCGCGCGTGCATGACGACGATCACCGAGGAGCTGCTGCCCTCTCGGCTGCCCCGGGTCTTCGGCGTCCAGCTCGCCGCCCGGCATCGCACCGGCCCGCGTGGCGGCGGCGACTGGTTCGACGCGCTGCCCCTGCCGGACGCCGCACTCGGTCTCGCGGTCGGGTCCGTCACGGGGTCGGGGCCCAGCGCGGTGGCCGCCATGGGACGGCTGAGGGCGTCCCTGCGGGCGTACGCCGTGATGGAGGGCGAGGACCCCGTCGCCGTCCTGTCCGATCTGGAACTGCTGCTCAGGTTGACCGAGCCCGCCCGTAGCGCCACCGCCCTGTTCGCGTACTGCGAGCCCGCCTCGCGCAAGATCACGATGGCCGGTGCCGGGCACTGCCCGCCGCTGGTGATCGGTGAGCGGCGCACGGAGTTCGTGGAGACGTCGCTGTCGGCGCCGCTGGGCATGCTCGCCTGCTGGGAGGCGCCGAGCGTGGAGTTCCGGGCGGCGCCAGGAGAGACGGTTCTGCTGTACACGGACGGTCTGCTGCAGCGCACCGGCGACCCCACGGACCGGGCCTTCGCGCGACTGCACGCGGCGGCGGCAAGCGTGCCCAGGGCGCTGCGTGCGGATCCGGGGGCGCTCGCTGACCATGTGCTGCGGACGGTGCTGCCGCAGGAGCTCGACGCAGCCGACGGACGGGAGGACGTCGTGCTGCTGGCGGCACGCTTCGAGTGAGTGCCCGTAGGCCACGCAAAAGGACTTCCGACCCGCTGGGCCCCCTCCCGTACGACCGTACGATGGAGGGGGTCCAGTGCCGTATCTAGGAGGATGATCGTGGCCGAAGAGCTCACTCCGGAGACTGGGGACGAGTCCGAAGAGCCGATCAAGCAGCGCAAGAACGGTCTGTACCCCGGCGTGTCCGACGAACTCGCCGAGAACATGAAGTCCGGCTGGGCCGACACCGAGCTGCACGGCCTGGAGCCCATTGCCCAGGCCGAGTACACCGCCGCCCGCCGCGCCGCGCTTTCAGCGCGCTTCCCGGGCGAGCGGCTGGTCATTCCCGCGGGCAACCTGAAGACGCGCTCGAACGACACGGAGTACCCCTTCCGCGCCTCCGTCGAGTACGCGTATCTCACCGGCAACCTCACCGAGGACGGCGTCCTGGTCCTGGAGCCCAAGGGTGACGGCCACAAGGCGACGATCTACCTGCTGCCGCGCTCGGACCGGGAGAACGGCGAGTTCTGGCTCTCCGGGCACGGCGAGCTCTGGGTCGGCCGCCGCCACTCCCTGGCCGAGGCCGGGCAGCTGTACGGCATCCCCGCCGCCGACGTCCGCGAGCTGCCCGACAAGCTGCGCGAGGCGGCCGGACCGGTCCGTGTCGTACGCAGCTACGACGCCGGGATCGAGGCGGCGCTCACCGACAAGGTGACCGCCGAGCGCGACGAGGAGCTGCGGGTCTTCCTCTCCGAGGCACGGCTGGTCAAGGACGCGTTCGAGGCCGGCGAGCTGCAAAAGGCCGTCGACTCGACCGTGCGCGGCTTCGAGGACGTCGTACGGGTCCTCGACAAGGCCGAGGCGACCAGCGAGCGCTACATCGAGGGCACTTTCTTCCTGCGCGCGCGGGTCGAGGGCAACGACATCGGTTACGGATCCATCTGCGCGGCCGGCGCGCACGCCTGCACGCTGCACTGGGTGCGCAACGACGGTCCCGTCCGCTCCGGGGACCTGCTGCTGCTGGACGCGGGCGTGGAGACCCATACGCTCTACACGGCCGACGTGACGCGCACGCTGCCGATCAACGGGACGTACAGCGAGATCCAGAGGAAGATCTACGACGCCGTGTACGAAGCCCAGGAGGCCGGTATCGCGGCAGTGAAGCCGGGCGCCAAGTATCGCGACTTCCACGACGCCGCGCAGCGCGTGTTGACCGGGAAGCTCGTCGAGTGGGGCCTGGTCGAAGGGCCCGTGGAGCGCGTGCTGGAGCTAGGACTGCAGCGCCGCTGGACGCTGCACGGAACCGGTCACATGCTCGGCTTGGACGTCCACGACTGCGCAGCGGCGCGGACGGAGACGTACGTGGACGGCACGCTGGAGCCGGGCATGTGCCTGACGGTCGAGCCGGGCCTGTACTTCCAGGCGGACGACCTGACCGTGCCCGAGGAGTACCGCGGCATCGGTGTCCGCATCGAGGACGACATGCTGGTCACCGAGGACGGCAACAAGAACCTCTCGGCGGGGCTCCCGCGCCGCTCCGACGAGGTCGAGGCGTGGATGGCCTCCCTGAAGGGCTGACTTTTCCCGAGTACCGCACGAGTACGTCACGCGGGGCCGAAATGGCCTCCCGATAAGGGCTGATACGAGAGTGATGGCCGGGTGCCCTTCTGGGTACCCGGCCTTTTGGTGTGCCTAGGGGGCGGCTTTGGTGAACGACTTCTGGTCGGGCGTCGGTGTTGATCTGCATCTGCAGCCGGACGCGTGGGCAGGGCGCCGGGCGGGTCTCGAGCGGGCTCTGCGGGATGCCGTACGCGACGGACGGCTTGCTCCGGGGACGCGGCTGCCCGCGACCCGGCGGCTGGCGGCCGAACTGGGCGTCTCGCGGGGGACCGCGAAGGCGGCGTACGACCAGCTGGTCGCCGAGGGCTATCTGACGGCTCGGCAGGGTTCGGGGACCGAGGTGGCGGCGCTGCCCACGACGTCCCTGGACGCGTCCGGGAACGGTGCACGCGCGCGTGCGCCCCGTTTTGATCTGCGGCCCGGCAGTCCGGACGTCGGTACGTTCCCGGCGGCGGCCTGGCTGCGGGCGTTGCGGCGGGCCATCGCGGCGGCGCCCTCCATGGCCTACGAATACGGAGATCCGCGCGGCCGCATCGAGCTGCGGACCGCCTTGTCGGGGTATCTGGGGCGGGCGCGCGGGGTGATCGCGCCGCCCGAGCGGATCGTGATCACGTCCGGTTACGTTCAGGGGCTCGCGCTCCTCACGCGCGTGCTGGGGCCGGGGGTGATCGCCATGGAGGACCCCGGGCTGCCCTTCCACCGGGACGTGGTGCGGTACAACGGCGGATCCGTAGCCCCTGTGAGCGTCGACGAACGGGGCGCCCGCGCCGAGGAGTTGGGCGACGCGGCAGCAGCCGTCGTCACGCCCGCGCACCAGTACCCGACCGGAGTAACGCTTCAACCGGAGCGGCGGCGGGCGCTGACGAACTGGGCACGCGCGCGTGGAGGGCTGATCGTCGAGGACGACTACGACGGGGAGTTCCGCTACGACAGACAGCCCGTGGGCGCACTCCAGGGGATGGCACCGGGACAGGTCGTCTACTTGGGGACGGCCTCCAAGACGCTCGGGCCCGCGCTGCGGCTCGGCTGGATGGTGCTGCCGCCGCACTTGGTCGACGCCGTCGCCGACGCCAAACTGCACAGCGATCATCACACCGAGTCCATCGGCCAGTTGGCGCTCGCCGAGCTGATCACCAGCCACGCCTACGACCGGCACATACGCGCCTGCCGACTGCGGTACCGGCGGCGGAGGGATCAGCTGCTGGACCGGCTGGGGGCGCGTCGGAATGTGCGCGGGATCGCGGCCGGGCTGCACGCGCTGGTGGACGTGGCGGACGAGGGCGCGGTACACGCACGGGCCGCCGAGGAGGGGCTCGCGGTGGGGTGCCTCGGGGAGCACTGGCACGGGGCGCGTGAGGGGCGGCCACAAGGGTTGGTGGTCGGGTACGGGACGCCTCGGGAGCGGGTCTATCCGGAGGCCTTGGAGGTGTTGGGGCGGGTGCTGGGGAGTTGAGGCGGGGCACGCACGTGCTGGAAGGCTGAGGCGGCGGGCATGCGAGTTCTGGAGGGCTGAGCCGGGGTACGCGGTCACTGGAAATTGGGTCACGAAGTATCAACGTGATTGGTTCTGTTGAGGGATCCACTGCGTCCATAGCGTTGTCCCCATGACCAACTCGCTTCTCCCGCCCGCGGGCCCGCAGCGCGTCCTGGCCCTGGCCCAGTTGAGCAACTCCGTCGGAGACGGTGCCTTCTACGTCACCTCCGCCCTGTACTTCACCCACGTCGTCGGACTCGCCCCCGCGCGCGTGGGCCTCGGGCTCACCATCGCGTGGGCGGCCGGGTCACTGGCGGGCGTGCCCCTGGGGCGGCTCGCCGACCGGCGCGGGCCCCGTGGTGCGGCGGTGCTGCTGGCGCTGGGGACCGGCCTCGCGGTGGCTTCCTTCCTCGTCGTACGCGGCTTTGTGCCATTCGTGCTCGCGGCGTGCGGCTACGCGGCGGCGCAGTCGGGGCTCGCGGCGGCCCGGCAGGCGCTGCTGGCCGGGGTGGTGTCCCGGGAGGAGCGGACCGGGCTGCTTGCACATCTCCAGTCGACGCTCAACGCAGGCCTGGCGATGGGGGCGGGGCTCGGCGGGCTCGCGCTGCATGTGGGGACCAGGGAGGCCTACCTCGCGGTGTTCGCGCTGGACGCGGTGAGCTTCCTGCTGTGCGCGGGGGTGCTGCTCCGGCTGCCGGTCGTGAAGCCCGTGCACGCGCGCGTGGGTGCCGATCAGGGCCGCGGACAGGGCGAACGGGGCGACGCTCTCGGAGTGCTGCGCGACCGCCCATACGCGCTCGTCACGCTGCTCAACACCGTGCTGCTGCTGCGAATGCCGCTGCTCAGCCTCGGCATCCCACTGTGGATCGCGGAGCGGACCGACGCCCCGGCCTGGCTGGTCTCCGCACTGTTCGTGCTCAACACCGGTGCTGTGATGCTCTTCCAGGTGCGGATGGCACGCGGGGTGACGGGCCTCGCGTCGGCCACGCGGGCGGTGCGGCGTTCGGGGCTGGTGATGTTGGGGTCGTGCGCGGTGTTCGCTCTGTCGGCCGGCGTCTCGACCTGGGTGGCGGTGGGCGTGCTGGTCGCGGGCGCGGTGCTTCAAGTCGTTGCCGAGATGCAGCAGTCGGCGGGTTCCTGGCAGCTCTCCTTCGATCTCGCCCCGGCCGACAGGATCGGCGAGTACCAGGGCTTCTTCGGTACGGGCGTAACCGTGGCGCGCACGGCGGGCCCGCTGGTGCTGACGGCACTGCTCGTTGGGTGGGGGACGCCGGGCTGGCTGGTCCTCGGCGGACTCATGCTGGCGGCTTCGTACGGGATGGGGCCCGCGGCGAGGTGGGCAGCCGGAAGACGGGCCACCGCACCGCAGGTCAGGCAACCCGTGACGGTGAACTGACCCCCACTGGAAGGAGGTCCCCCGCTCATGGGAGGTCTTCCCGCTTGAGCGGAGTCGAGAGTGAGGGAGAAGCCGAGAGTGGGGAAGAGTCCAGGAACAGGGCCCCGGCGAGCAGCCCGCTGCTTCCGCGGGGGCTCCACGCACGCGCGTGGAGGTCGTCGTCGAAGGCGGCGAGGGCCGCGCGGCCGGCCTCCGTGGACGTACCGCCCGCTTCCAGGACGCCACGAGCGCCCGCCTGGACGTGCCGCAGGCCGTGCGGACCCGCCGTGTACAGCAACTCCGTGTCCTGAAGGGTGGACATGACGGTGAGCAGGGCGTCGAGGCGGGCGTACTGCTCGGGAGCGCCCGCCGAGCGGGCCGTTGCCAGCGCGTCCAACGCCCGCCGTACGTGCGGGAACCCGGCCCGGGCCTCGCCTCGCGCCCCAGGAGCCCCGTACTTCGCCGAGACCGAGGAGCCGCGGGAGGGGCGTCGCGGCGCTTTCCGGTCGGGGTGTGCCGTGAGCAGCTTGGCGGTCGCGGCGAGGTCCCGGCCGGTGGCCCGGGGATCCAGGGCGGCCGCGGCGACCAGCAGGCCGAGCACCCACAGCGCCCCTCGGTGGCCGCCGCCCGCGAGCCCCACCGAGTGCTCGGTGGACCGCCCGATCGCGCCCAGTTCGGCGCGGAGTCCGGGCGTCGCCGAGCCGGTGCGGCGGGCGGCGGCCGCCATTGCCGCGAGACCGGGGGCCAGCGCCTTGGCCGACCAGCGCAGGGAGTTGTGGTCCTGTCCGGTGGCGCAGGCGCCGAGATCGCGTGGGTCGGGCAGTCCGGGCTTGGGGGCCAGCGCGAGTTGTCCGGTCAGGGCGGTCACGGCGGCCTGCGCCAGCGTTTCGTCCGGGGAGTTGCTCATCGACGTAAGCCTTTGCGTGAGCGTTTACGAGGAGGTGGCGGAGGACGCCGAAGCGCTCGGGGCGTCGCTGGGTACGTCACCCGGAGGCGTACCGCCGCCACCCTCGCCACCGCCTGCGCCGGTGTTCTCGGCGTCCGGGTCGATGCCCAGCGTGATGTACCCCTTGTAGCCCTTGGAGGCGTCCTTCTTGTGCACGGGCTCCAGGATGAGCAGGCCGCTGGACGCGCCACCTCCGTCGTACACCATGTCGTCGAGCCCGGTGTAGCTGCCGGAGTGCTGGGTGTACGGCTCCAGCTTGACGATCTGCTGGGCGATGTCGTCATCGAAGAAGAGCTGGCCGGTGAAGTTGACCGTGCCGCCCTCGTAGGTGCCGTCCTCCTTCTCACCGCCAGTGTGCACCTTGACGTGGATGTGGCAGGTACGCGGGGTGTACCAGCCGGGGAAGATCGTCTCGAACTTGACGACCCCGTTGGCATTCGCGATCTGGTAGCCGCGCAGATACGTCTTGTCGTTGGCGTTCGAGCCGTCCTCGCTCTCGGCGGGCGCGGAGCCGCCGGTGTTGGCGGTCGTGTAGCCGGAGTAGTAGCCCCAGGCGTCGCAGTGCCAGATCTCCACCGCCGCGCCGGCGACCGGGGCGCAGGACTCGGTGGTGTTCTGGACTGTGATGCGGAGGGTGAGCGGGACGCCGCTCTCACCCTCGGTGATGTCCTGTGGTTTCCCGTCATGCGCGGAAACCTAGGGAGGGCAGCCGTCAGAGAGCTGATGGGCTGCTGTGAGGACCCTGAGAGCCGCACGTTCCGGTACATCGGCTGGATGCAGCCGGTTCCGAGCGCGTGGTGCGGGTCAACCCGCACTTCTGGATCGACGAGTACAACTGGTACGACGGGACCACGAACAACGGCCATGACAAATGCGGAACAACAGCAGCAAGCGAGACATCGTGGACTGCGACTCATGGGTGAGCCGGGGTGCTGTTTCACGTGAAACAGCACCCCGGCTCACCTACAGCAGCGCTACACCGCCACCAGCGGAGTGTCCTTCCTCCACTTGAGGATCTTGTCGAAGCTGACCACCGCGCCGCCTCGCCCCGGCTTGTTGGCGATCTGGACGTGGTCGGCGAGCTCCTCGATCAGGCACAGGCCCCGGCCGTGCTCGGCGTCGCTGGGCGCGGGACGGAGAGGGGGGCGCCTGCGTCCGGAGGGAAAGCCTGGGCCGGAATCGGTCACTTCGATGCGGCACTTCTCCCCATCGAGATAGGCGGTGACCCGGAAGGCCTCGGCGGACTGCCCTTCGGGGGATTCGCCACCATGCTCGACGGCATTGGCGCAGGCTTCGCTCAGGGCGACGGAGAGGTCGTACGAGATATCCGGATCCACCCCTGCTGTCTCCATCGTGCCAATCAGGAGACGTCGGGCGAGCGGGACGCTCGCGGCTTCGCGCCGGAGATGGAGGGACCACCAGATGCTCATGCTCCAGCCTCCTGGCCGCGGCTCGACATACCGTTACGTATTGCCCCAAGGGGCGGACTGTAAGCGCGAGATTGACGTGACGCCGCCCATACGGCGGATGTTCCGCCGGCTGCGATCGGTGTAGATGCGGGCGCCTCCCGCCAGAACGTGACCTTCCGGGCCGTACGGAACCTTGCGGACCTGCCGTATGGAGCGGGTGGGCCCAGTGCGATGATGAGCCCGCAATGAGTGCCCCCCGACTACGTGCACGCACCGGAGGTGATCTCCGGGTTCCGAAGGCCGCGATGTTCGCCGCGGTCTGCGTCGTGCTGGCCGGGGCCGGGCACGCGGTCGCCTCCTGCGAGGGCGTTCCGCTGTGGTCGCTGGGGACCGGATTTCTCGCTGTCTTCGCCGTCGCGGCGCCGCTCGCCGGGCGTGAGCGCTCGCTGCCGGGCATCGCCGCGCTGCTGGCGGTCGCACAGACCGTGCTGCACACCCTCTTCGGGCTCGGGCAACACGCCACGGCTGTGGAGCCCGGGAGCGTGGACGCCTCGCTCGTGGCGCGGGCCGCGCGACTCGTGTGCGGCACGTCCGTCGCGGCGATCAGCCCGGCGCAGGCCCAGCGGATCCTCAGCAACGCGGGAATCGACCCGGGGACAGGTACAGGGGCGGGTGCGGCCGGCGCGGGGCACCTGGCGCACCAACACTCCGCGGAGGCCGTCACGGCCGCCGGGGACTCCTCGATGTCGGCGCTGCCCTCCCTGCCCATGCTGCTCGGCCACGTTCTCGCGGGCGTCGCCGCCGGGTGGCTGCTGCGCCACGGGGACCTCGCGCTGCGGCGCCTGATGCAGCTGTCGGCGCACGGCGAGGGGCCGGTCCGCGCGCTGCGCCGGGCACTCGCGCTCGTACGGGTCCTGCTGGCGGGACTTCCGAGTCCGCCCGAGGCGGCGATGTGCGCACTGCGCGCCACGCAGCCCGGGCCGCCGGTCCCTCGTGCGACCGTTCTCCAGCACTCGGTGATCAGACGCGGGCCGCCGTCGGACGCGGACCTCCTCCTCGCCGCCTGACGCGACGCACCACCACTCCTAGGGGTGCCGTCATGCGGCACGCGCGCCTGCCCGTCTTTTCGCACGCGCAACCCCGTTCTTTCAACGAACCACTGCTGAAAGTGGAGTGCTCCCTGCCATGAAGGCCCCCCATATCGCCGCCGCCGGTGTACTCGCCGCATCGGCCGTCCTCGTTCTGTCCGCCCCCGCCTTCGCGCACGTCACCGTGAATCCGGAGGGAACGGCCGCCAAGGGCGGATACGCGACGGTCAACTTCAAGGTGCCGAACGAGCGCGACAACGCCTCGACCACCAAGCTCGAAGTGAACTTCCCGACCGAGCACCCGCTCGCCTCGGTCATGCCGGCGCCCGTCGACGGCTGGAAGATCGAGGTCACCAAGTCCAAGCTCGCCAAGCCCGTCGAACTGCACGGCGAGAAGATCGACGAGGCCGTCAGCAAGGTCACCTGGACCGCCGACGGCAAGGGCATCGAGCCCGGCTACTTCCAGAAGTTCCCGCTGTCCATCGGTGCACTGCCCGAGAACACCGACGAGCTGGTGTTCAAGGCGCTCCAGACGTACTCCAACAAGGACGTCGTGCGCTGGATCGAGGTCCCGCAGGAGGGTCAGGAGGAGCCCGAGGCGCCGGCGCCGGTGCTCGCGCTGTCCGCCGCCGAGGACGGCCACCACGGCTCGGCCGCCTCCGACACCGAATCCGATGACGCCGCCGACGCTCAGGCGGCCGCCAACGAGTCGACCGAGCAGGCCTCCTCCCCCTCCGACACCAGCGACACCACGGCCCGCGTCCTGGGCATCGTGGGCATCGTCGTCGGCGTGGCGGGCGTCGCGTACGGCGTTCTGGCCGGCCGTCGGCGTTCCGAGGCCTGAGGACCAACACACCCCTGGTGCGTGCCCACGGGGTCGTACATCGCCGTACGACCCCGGTGTGGGCCGCAGCTCTCACATCTGGGACATTTTCCTATGCGCAAGAAGACGTTCGCCGCCGCCCTGGTCGCCGCGGTCGCACTGACCCTGACCGCCTGCGGCAGCAGCGACAACAGCAGCAGCTCGCCCGTGGCCGAGGTGTCCGCCGAGACCGGCTCAGAGAAGGCCGCGACGGTCCTCGACAAGCCGTTCGAGAAGCCGGACCTCGTCCTCACCGACACCCAGGGCAAGTCGTACGACCTCCGCAAGGAGACCAAGGGGCAGCCGACGCTGATCTACTTCGGCTACACCAACTGCCCCGACGTCTGCCCGCTGACGATGAACAACATCGCCGTCGCCAAGAAGCAGCTGCCCAAGGCCGAGCAGGACAAGCTCCGCATCGTGTTCGTCACCACCGACCCGGAACGGGACACGTCCTCGGAGCTCGGCAAGTGGCTCAAGGGCATCGACCCCGCTGTCGTCGGCCTCACCGGCTCCTTCTCCACGATCCAGGGTGGCGCCCGCCAGCTCGGCATCACCATAAACCCGTCCACGAAGGACAAGAGCGGCAAGGTCATCTCGGAGCACGGCACCCAGGTCGTCGCGTTCTCGCCGAAGACCGATGCGGGCTACGTGCTGTACGGGGAGGACGCCACTGTCGACGACTACACCAAGGACCTCCCCAAGCTGATCAAGGGACAGACACCGTGAGGCGTCCTGTCGCACCGGCCGTCGTCGTAGCGGGCTGTCTGGCCCTCACGGGCTGCGGCGGCTCGGCCGACGGCGCCGACTCGGCCCCCGACCTGTCGGTCCGGTCCGCCTACATGCCTCAGCCCGTCACGGACTCCCTGGCGGCCGGATACCTGACCGTCGTCAACAAGAGCGACAGCTCCGACGACCTCGTCTCTGTCACCAGCGATATCGCCGAGGACGTCAGCGTCCATGAGACGTCCGGTCAGACGATGAAGGCGGCCGGCCCGCTCAAGATCCCCGCCGGCGGTCGGCTCGTCCTCGAAAGCGGCGGCAACCACCTGATGTTCGAGAAGCTGAAGCACAAGCCCAAGGAGGGCGAGACGGTGTCCGTGAAGCTGCGCTTCACCAAGACCGACCCGATCACGGTCGAGATGCCGGTGAAGTCAGCCACGTACCGGCCGACGTCCGCGCAGTCCTCGTCGACGTCGCACCACTGAGGGAGGGACCCACCGTGAGGCAGGCCATCGCTCCCCGCGTGCGGATCCTGTTGTTGCTGCTCCTCGCCGTCGCCGGCGCACTGTTCGCCCAGGCCACGCCCGTCTCCGCGCACGCCGCGCTGACGGGGAGCGACCCGCAGCAGGGAGCGGTGGTCGACCAGGCGCCCTCCCAGGTGTCGCTGACCTTCTCCGAGAAGGTCGCGATGTCCGACGGCTCGGTGCGCGTTCTCGACCCGAAGGGCAAGCAGGTCGACACGGGCAAGACCACCGACCTGGGCAGCAACACGTACGCCGTGAATCTGCACGAGGGCCTGCCCGACGGCACGTTCACCGTCACCTACCAGGTGGTGTCGGCGGACAGCCACCCCGTTTCGGGGGCCTTCACCTTCTCCGTGGGCGCGCCCTCGAAGACCACCGTCTCGCTGTCCGACCAGGAGGCGGGCGGCGGAGTCGTGGGCGGGCTCTACGGTTTCGCACGCTATGTGGCGTACGCGGGATTCGTACTCTTCGTCGGCGGCGCGGCCTTCGTGCTCGCCTGCTGGCCGCGCGGTGCCGGCGTGCGGCCGCTGCAGCGGCTTGTGGTCTCCGGGTGGCTCGCTCTCACCGCGGCCACGCTCGCCATGTTGCTGTTGCGCGGCTCCTACGCCGGCTCCGGGAAGGTCGGGGACATCTTCGACCTGAATCTGCTCAGCCAGGTGCTGCAGACCAAGACGGGCGCTGCGCTGGTCTCGCGGCTGCTGCTGCTCGCCGCGGGCGCGCTGTTCATCGCCGTACTCTTCGGAGCCTTCGAGAAGCGCGAGGACGAGAAGGAGAAGCAGGACCTCACCTTCGGGCTCGCCATCGGCGGGTCCGTCGTGGCGGCGGGCCTGGCCGGGACCTGGGCGCTTGCCGAGCATGCCTCGACCGGCATCCAGACCGGGATCGCGATGCCCGTGGACGTCCTGCATCTGATGGCCGTCGCCGCCTGGCTGGGCGGCCTGACGGCGCTGCTGGTGGCGCTCTACCGCGCGCCGTCGATCGAGTCGTCCACCGTACGCCGCTTCTCCGGCGTCGCGTTCGGCAGTGTGGCCGTCCTCGCCGCGACCGGGATCTACCAGTCGTGGCGGCAGCTCGGTTCCTGGACAGCGCTCACCGGAACGTCGTACGGGCAGCTGCTACTCGTCAAGATCGGGCTGGTGGCCGTGCTCGTCGGCGTCGCGTGGATCTCCCGGCGCTGGACCGCCCGGTTGACGTCGGCTCCTGAAGCCCCGCTTGAAACCGAAAACCCCGAAGACCCTGCAGGCCCTGAAGACGCCGAGGAGCGTACGGACGAGAAGGAACCGGCCGCCGCACACGCGGGCGGCGGGAACAGCAAGCGTGCGGCTCAACTGGCCCGGCAGCGGGCCGCCGTGGCCACCGCACGCGAGAAGCGCGCCCGCGACGCCGATCCGCGTCGCTCGGGCCTGCGCCGCTCGGTGCTCGCCGAGGCGGGTGTCGCCGTGGTAGTACTCGCCGTGACAACCGCACTGACGTCCACCGAGCCCGGTCGCACGGTGGAGGACGCCAAGGCCGCCACCGCCGCCTCACAGCCGGAGTCCGCAGCACTGTCCCTGGAGATGCCGTTCGACACGGGCGGCCAGGACGGCAAGGGCGTCGCACGGCTCGAACTCGACCCGGCTCGCGTCGGCGGCAATGACATGCATGTCTACGTAGAGCGGCCCAACGGCAAGGCCTTCGACATCCCCGAGGTCAAGGTCGCCCTCACCCTCGAGGCGAAGGACATCGGACCCCTGCCCGTGGTCCCGGACCGTATCGCCACCGGACACTGGACGGCGAGCGGGGTGCAGATCCCCATGACGGGCAGCTGGAACATCGCAGTCACGGTGCGGACCTCCGACATCGACCAGGTGACCGTCGACAAGAACGCGCAGATCGGCTGAACGACACCATGGCTGAACAGTCCACTCCGGAGACCTCTCCCAAGGGGATCATTTCGCGACGGCGGCTGCTCGGCACCGCCGGTGCCAGCGGGCTCGCGCTCGGCGCGGCGGGCGGGGCCGCCGGTTATGCCGCGGCGCCCTCCGCCGACCAGGCCATGCCCCTCAGCTCGCTCGGCGCGGACGAGGTGATGTTTCACGGGAAACATCAGCCCGGCATCACCACCCCCCTCCAAGCACGCGGTCACCTCGTCGCCTTCGACCTGGCGGCGGGCGCGGGCCGCAAGGAGGCCGCCGCGCTGCTGCGCCGCTGGTCCGCCACGGCACAGCGGCTGATGACCGGCGAAGCGACCGACAGCAAGGACACGGATGTCGCCCGCGACGCGGGCCCGTCGTCCCTGACCGTCACCCTCGGTTTCGGGCACAGCTTCTTCACCCGTACCGGACTGGAGAAGCAGCGCCCCATCGCCCTCGACCCGCTGCCCGACTTCTCCTCGAACCACCTCGACAAGGCGCGCAGCGACGGCGACCTGTGGGTTCAGATCGGCGCGAACGACGCCCTTGTCGCCTTCCACGCCCTGCGCGCGATCCAGAAGGACGCCGGCTCCGCGGCCCGGATCCGCTGGCAGATGAACGGCTTCAACCGCTCTCCGGGCGCCACCGCGCAGCCGATGACGGCCCGCAACCTGATGGGCCAGATCGACGGCACGCGCAATCCGAAGCCGTCCGAAGCAGACTTCGACCAACGGATCTTCGTACCCGACTCGGGCGAACCCCCGTGGATGGCCGGGGGCTCCTACGCCGTCGTACGCCGTATCCGCATGCTCCTCGACGACTGGGAGAATCTCTCGCTCAAGGACCAAGAGGAGGTCATCGGGAGACGCAAGTCGGACGGGGCACCGCTGACCGGCGGCACCGAGACCACCGAGCCGAAGCTGGAGAAGACAGACGCCTCCGGCAAGCTCGTCATCCCGATCAACGCACATGCGCGCATCACGCGGCCCGACCAGAACGGCGGCGCCGCCATGCTGCGCCGGCCGTTCTCCTTCCACGACGGCTTCGACGCGGACGGCGTACCGGACGCGGGCCTGCTCTTCGTCTGCTGGCAGGCCGACCCGCTGCGCGGCTTCGTACCGGTGCAGCGCAAGCTCGACCGGGGAGACGCGCTGTCGGCGTTCATCCGGCACGAGGCAAGCGGACTGTTCGCGGTGCCGGGCGGGGCGGCGGAGGGGGAATACGTGGGGCAACGGTTGCTGGAGGGATGAGAAAGCCCCCTGGGGCGGCCGGGGCCAGAGGCGTGAGCCCTGGCCGCGTACGGCCCATTAGGGTGAAGCCATGCCAGCCAGCTACGCGTATCTCGGACCCGAGGGCACCTTCACCGAAGTCGCCCTGCGCACACTCCCGGAGACCGCCACCCGGGAACTCGTCCCGATGGTGTCCGTACCGGCCGCGCTCGACGCAGTCCGAGGCGGCGAGGCCGAGGCGGCTTTCGTCCCGATCGAGAACTCCGTCGAGGGCGGCATCACCACGACGCTCGACGAACTGGTCGCCGGCGAACCGCTGATGATCTATCGCGAAGTGCTGCTCTCGATCACCTTCGCACTGCTGGTCAGGCCGGGCACGAAGCTATCGGAGATCAAGACGGTGACCGCGCACCCGGCCGCCCAGCCGCAGGTGCGCATCTGGATGAAGAACAACCTCCCCGACGTGATCTGGGAGTCGGCGGCCTCGAACGCGGACGGCGCGCGCCTGGTGCAGGAGGGGCGCTACGACGCGGCCTTCGCGGGTGAGTTCGCGGCCCAGCGGTACGGCCTGGAGCCGCTGGAGACCGGGATCCACGACGCGGAGAACGCGCAGACCCGGTTCGTGCTGGTGGGCAAGCCCGCCCGGCCCGCGGCACCGACCGGCGCGGACAAGACGTCCGTGGTCGTCTGGCAGCGCGACGACCACCCGGGCGCCCTGCTGGAACTGCTCCAGGAGTTCGCCGTACGCGGCGTCAACCTGATGCTGCTGCAGTCCCGGCCGACCGGTGAGGGCATCGGCAACTACTGCTTCGCCATCGACGCCGAGGGCCATATCGCGGACCGCCGGGTGGGCGAGGCGCTGATGGGCCTCAAGCGGAGGTGTCCGCAGGTGCGGTTCCTCGGGTCTTATCCGCGGGCCGAGGTCGACGCCGGGGAGGTACGCGCACCGGGGGCGGGCACGTCCGACGGCGAGTTCGCGGCGGCCTCCGACTGGCTGGCCCGCTGCCAGGACGGCCGGTTCTAGCCCGTCCAAGCCGGTCCTACCAGCCGCTCTTCTTCATCCACAGAAGTTATCCACAGGACCTGTTCTCGACCTGGGGACAAGTCGACAACAGGGCGTGATGCAGTCGACAAATCGCCCTACGACCCCCAACTGGGACCACAGCACAGCAGGTCGCGCTCCGTCCGCCCGTTTCCCCCAGCCGACCCTTTGGGGTGAACCATTTCCACCCGAAAGTGGACGGAGAGAGGGTCAGGTCCGGGGGTTTTTCGTCCCGGCGTGCCACGTTCGGACCGATCACCTGCGAAGTCCACAGATCTTTCGCACAGCCTGTGGATAACTCTTCGAAGGGTGTGACTCCCTGTGGACAACCCACTCCGCAAGTCTCTTTTCCCGCAGGGGAATCGGGTCAACTCGCGGTATCCCTACTGCCCCATTCCGGGGAGTTGGGCTTCTTTTATTGACAGAGTTGATTAATTCCGGCATAACGGTCAGCAGCGACAGATCGGAATACCGGGTCGTGGGCCAGAACACCGCACCGGTAGCCTTGAGGGGTGATTGACCTTCGCCTGCTCCGTGAGGACCCCGACCGTGTGCGTGCGTCGCAGCGCGCCCGTGGAGAGGACGTCGCGCTCGTCGACGCCCTGCTCTCCGCCGACGAGCGGCGCAGGTCGTCCGGCGTCCGCTTCGACGAGCTGCGCGCCGAGCAGAAGGCCCTCGGCAAGCTCATCCCCAAGGCTTCCGGCGACGAGAAGGCCGAGCTCCTGAAGAAGACGGGGCAGCTCGCCGCCGACGTCAAGGCTGCCGATGCCTCGAAGGACGAGGCCGCGGCCGAGGCCCAGGAGCTGCTGCTCCAGCTGAGCAACCTCGTGCACCCCGACGTCCCGGTCGGCGGCGAGGAGGACTTCGTCACCCTGGAGACGCACGGCACGATCCGTGATTTCGCGGCGGAGGGCTTCGAGCCGAAGGACCACCTGGAGCTCGGTACGACGCTCGGCGCGATCGACGTCGAGCGCGGCGCCAAGGTCTCCGGCTCGCGCTTCTACTTCCTCACCGGCGTGGGCGCCCTGCTGGAACTCGCGCTGGTGAACGCGGCGATGGCGCAGGCCACGGCCGCCGGCTTCACGCCGATGCTGACTCCGGCGCTGGTCCGCCCGCAGGCCATGGCCGGCACGGGCTTCCTCGGCCAGGCGGCGCAGGACGTGTACCACCTGGACAATGACGACCTGTACCTGGTCGGTACCTCCGAGGTGGCGCTCGCCGCATACCACATGGACGAGATCATCGACGGCGACCGCCTCCCGCTGCGCTACGCGGGCTTCTCGCCCTGCTTCCGCCGCGAGGCCGGTTCGCATGGCAAGGACACGCGCGGCATCTTCCGGGTGCACCAGTTCGACAAGGTCGAGATGTTCTCGTACGTCGACCCGGCGGACTCGCAGGCCGAGCACCAGCGCCTGCTGGACTGGGAGAAGCAGTGGCTGACCTCGCTGGAGCTGCCGTTCCGGGTGATCGACGTGGCTTCGGCGGACCTGGGGTCCTCGGCGGCCCGTAAGTTCGACTGCGAGGCGTGGGTCCCGACCCAGGGCAAGTACCGCGAGCTGACGTCGACCTCGGACTGCACGGAGTTCCAGTCGCGGCGCCTGGCGATCCGTATGCGTGACGGCAAGCAAGTCAAGCCGCTCGCGACACTGAACGGCACGCTGTGCGCCGTACCGCGCACGATCGTGGCAATCCTGGAGAACCATCAGCAGGCCGACGGCTCCGTCCGGGTGCCCGAGGTGCTGCGGCCGTTCCTGGGTGGCCGGGAGATCCTGGAGCCGGTCGCGAAGGCCGCCAAGTGAGCGACTCCGCTCCCGCCTTCCCCTACAAACTCGTCGCGACCGATCTCGACGGAACGCTGCTGCGCTCCGACGACACGGTCTCGGAGCGCACACGTGAGGCGCTCGCCGCGGCCACCGCGGCGAGCGCTGCGCACATCGTCGTCACTGGGCGGGCGGTGCCGTGGACCCGCCACATCCTGGACGAACTCGGGTACGACGGGATCGCGGTGTGCGCTCAGGGCGCGCAGGTGTACGACGCGGGGGCGCACCGGCTGCTCACCACGCTGACTCTCGACCGGCAGCTGGCCGGCCTGGCGCTCGCCAAAATCGAGGCGGAGGTCGGCACGCTGGCCCTGGCCGCGAGCCGTGACGGCCTCGACGGCGACGTCCTGATCGGTCCCGGCTACCAGGTCCAGGGACTGCTGCAGGCCGTCCCGTTCACCGACCTCGCGGAACTGTGGGCCGAGCCGCTGACGAAGATGTACATCCAGCACCCGCGTCTGACCGACGACGAACTCGCGGACGCGGCACGTCAGGCGGCGGGTGGTCTGGTGTCCGTCACCATGGCGGGCGAGGGCATCGTCGAGATCCTCCCCCTCGGTCTTTCCAAGGCCACGGGCCTTTCGCTGGCGGCCCGCCGTCTGGGCGTCAAGGCGGCCGAGACGATCGCGTTCGGCGACATGCCCAACGACATCCCGATGTTCGGTTGGTCCGCCCACGGCGTGGCCATGGCCAACGCCCATGAGGAACTCAAGGCGGTCGCCGACGAGATGACCCTGTCCAATGAGGAGGACGGGATCGCGGTGGTGCTGGAGCGGTTGCTGAGCTGAGCGCCCAACGCTGCCGCTGTGACCTGGCATCAGGCATGTCACAGCGACAGCGTTCCGGCGAAGTCGGGAGGGGCGGCCCGCGCGTGATGCGCGCTCGAAGCGGCCGCCCCGGGCAGCTCCCCGTGCGGGGCGGACTCGACGGAGCGGTAGCTACTCCGGAGTGCGCCGCGGGCTGCCCTGCCGGGAGCTCGACGGACTGCTACTGATGGGCATCGTCGCGCTCCTCTCCCAGAATGCGGCGCCGGAGGAACCCGGCGACCTGGACATAACCACTCTGCCCGTACGCCGAGTTGGGCGCCACCGAATAAAGGTGCGCTCCGCGAGGGAGGCCCGGGAGCGGCTACCGGTTGCGGCGCCACTTGCGTCGTCGCGCCTTGCTGAAGAACCAGCCCGCGGGCGGTTCGTCGGACCGCCAGGGCTGCGGTTCGGGACCTCCATTGCGCCAGCGGGCCGCGAGCATACGAGCGCGTGCCGACGGCTCGGCCGTCTCGGCGGACCGTATGAAGTCCTCGTCCAGGACGAGGTCGTCCCAGGTGTCCTCGGACTCCCCCTGACCGTCGCTTCGCGGTGCCTGCCGTCCCATCCCCGTTCCTCCTTGCCGTGCATCCCTTTGGACAAGTGTGCCGTTGCCCGCGTAAAACCGATCTCAAGATCAAAAGAAGCCCCACGCGCGTGGACCCCAACAGCGAGTACACGCGCGTGGGGCCGCCCCGACTCCCCGGAGTGCCTACTCCTCGCCGGCCAGCGTCAGCGACCGCAACTTCTGCCCCGCGAACCATGTGGCGGCCACGGTCACCACGATCAGCAGCACCGTGCCCGTCGCAAGGCCCACATCGGAGGTGACAAGGTCCCCACCCGTGACCTCATGGGCCACGGCGAGCGACCACTGCTGAACGCTGAGCGTGCGCGCCCCGGACACAAGGGACCCGAAGAGGGCCTCCCAGACGAGGGCGTAGACGAGCCCGAAGACCACCGCGTGCCGGGTGACCGTGCCGAGCAGCAGGAAGAGGGCGGCGTACGCGATGGAGGCCACCAGCGCGGCCACGGTGTATGCGACGGCGATCTGCTGCCCGTTGCCGTTGAGGATCATCCCGGCGAGGAATGTCGGAATCGCGGAGAACGCCATGGTCACGGCGATCGCGACGATCAGCTTGGTGAAGATGATCGTGGGCCGCTTGATCGGCTTGGCGAGCAGGTACACCACCGAGCCGTCGTCGATCTCCGGCCCGATCGCGCCCGTACCGGCGATGACGCCGATGATCGGCACCATCGTGGCGAGCGCGAACCCGCCGAGGACGTTGGCGGCCACTTGGTCGTCGGTGCCGGTGAAGGCACGGACCGCCACGGAGATCACGATCAGCAGGACGGGCAGCGCGCCCAGGATGAGGGCCCGGCGGCGGCCGAGCAGGCCCCGGTAGGTGAGCCTGGCGACTGTGGGGTCGTACATCTTCGGCCTCCTACGCCGCGACGAGATACGAGAAGACGGACTCGAGGGACTCGTCCGAGGGCGAGACCGCCAGCAGGCGGATGCCGTGATCCCTGGCCACCCGCGGCAGCAGTGCCGTGAAGCGCCCGAAGTCGACCGCCTGAATGCGCAACGCGCCCTCTTGGAGGTCCACTTCGATGCCGGAGGTCGACGGGTCGGCGATGAGCGCGGCCGCGAGCGCGCGGTCGTCGCTGGAGCGCACGAGGTAGCGGTGCGGGCGGTCGGTCATCAGGCGCCGGATGCGCCGGAAGTCGCCGCTCGCGGCGTGCCGTCCGGCGACGATCACCTCGATGTGTGAGGCGAGTTGCTCGACCTCTTCGAGGATGTGCGACGAGAACAGCACCGTGCGGCCCTCGTCGCCCATGCGACGGAGCAGTTCCATCAGCTGCATGCGCTGGCGTGGGTCCATGCCGTTGAAGGGCTCGTCGAGCAGCAGCAGGGACGGCCCGTGGACGAGCGCGGAGGCCATTTTCACGCGCTGCCGCATGCCCTTGGAGTACGTCGAGATCTTCCGGTCCTGCGCGTACTCCATCTCGACCGTGGCGAGGGCCTTCTGAGCGGCCTTCTTACCGAGGCCGTGCAACTCGGCGTTCGCGACGACGAATTCGCGGCCGGTGAGGAAGTCGTACATCGCCTCGCGCTCCGGGACGATGCCGATCTTCTTGTAGATCTGTTCGTTGCGCCAGGTCGGCTCGCCGTCGAGTGTGACGGAGCCCGTGGAGGGGGCGAGGAAGCCGCCCATCATGTTGATGAGGGTGGACTTTCCGGCGCCGTTCGGGCCGAGCAGGCCGGTGACTCCCGGACCGACCGTCATCGTGATGTCGTTGACGGCCACCACGTTGCCGAACCAGCGCGATACGTGGTCGATGTTGAGCGTGGTCACAGTCCGACCTTTCGGTAGCGGCGCATCAGGAGGCCGTAGCAGCCCGCGATGAGGCCCAGGACGACAAGGAGGTAGACGACGCCCTCGCCGTTCGACGGGCCCACTTCTCCGGGGAAGGAGGACGAGGCGCCGAGGAAGGCGGTCTGTACTCCGTCGATGAGTGTGATGGGCGAGAAGAGGCCGAGCCAGGCGATCGCACCGGTGCTGTTCTGCTCGTACGCGATGGCCTGGACGGTGGACACCGCCCCGTAGGAGATGGTCAGCGTGGCGATGACGGCCGCGATGCCGAAGCCGCGGCGCGGGGTGACCGCCGAGATGACCAGGCCGATACCGGCGAAGAGCAGTGAAAGCAGTGCCACGGAGACGAGCCCTTGTGCGAAACCCTTGGTCTGGTCGGTGAAGTCAAGTTTGGCCAGCAGTGCGCCCACATAGAGCACGAGCAAGGGTGCGGCGGTGAGGATGAACATCGCCGATGCCAGCGCCGCGTACTTGGCGCGGACGTAGTCGGCGGTCTCGATGGGGCGCGAGAAGTACAGCGGTACGGTCTTGAAGCGCAGGTCGCGCGAGACGGACTGCGGTGCCTGCGAGGCCACGTACAGGCCGATGACCGCCTGCAGGAAGATCGCATAGCGCGTGTAGTCGACCGGCAGGTCCTTCGCCGTGGTGGCGACCGCGACGGCCACCATGATGGCCGCGGGCACGCACATCACCACGAAGAGCAGCATCGGCAGGACCTTGGTCTTGACCGAGCGGCCGAGGCCGTACGAGCCGCGCAGGGACTGCGAGTAGAGCGAGCGGCGGGCGTAGGCGCGGCCCAGGCGTGGGCCGTCGTAGTTGCGGTAGCCGATGTTGTGGATCCGGGTCTGCTCGCCGGCCCGGGCCGGGGTCTGCTCAACCGCCATGGCCGACCGCCTCCTTCCGCTCTTCGTCGCGCGCGTCGTCGGCGTCCTTGAAGACCTCCGAGATGTGGTGCCTGCGCTGTTCCATACGGACCAGGCCGAGGCCGAGGTCGGCGACGATGTCGCGTACGAGGTCGTACGTCTCCTCGCCGTCTGCCGTGAGCAGCAGGATGTGACCGGCGCCCGGCAGTCCGCTGCCGTCGTGAGTGTCGATCCCGCGCGCGTGCAGCACCTCGCGCACCGCGCGGGTGCCGTCCGGGTGGTCGTCGGTGTCGGTGACCTCGATCGCGAGGGTCGTCGTGGTCTGGGTGAAGTCCGTGGTGGAGCTGGACCGCAGGAGCTTGCCGCCGTCGATGACGACGACGTGGTCGCAGGTGCGCTCCAGTTCGCCCAGCAGGTGCGAGGTGACCAGGACCGAGATGCCGAAGTCGGTGTGGATGCGGCGGATCAGGCCCAGCATCTCGTCGCGGCCGACCGGGTCGAGGCCGTTGGTCGGCTCGTCGAGGAAGACCAGCTGGGGGTCGTGGACAAGGGCCTGCGCGAGCTTCACACGCTGCTTCATGCCGGTCGAGTAGCCGCCGATGGGGCGGTAGCGCTCCTCGTAGAGACCGACGTGGCGCAGCGTGTCCGCGGTGCGCTCGCGGGCTGCCGCCGGGGGCAGGCCGGACATGCGCGCCATGTGGACGACGAACTCGGTTGCCGACACATCGGGCGGCAGACAGTCGTGCTCGGGCATGTATCCGACCCGCTCGCGGATGTCGCCGCCCTTGGTGGCGACATCGAGGCCGAGCACTTCGGCGCGGCCCTCGGTGGCGGGGGACAGACCCAGCAGGATCTTGATCAGTGTGGACTTGCCGGCTCCGTTGGCTCCGACGAGTCCCGTCACACCGGGCCCGACGTCCACGGAGAGCCGGTCAAGCGCGGTCACCCTCGGGAACCGCTTGCTCAGGCTTTCGGTCGCGATCACAGTCACGGTTCGAAGGTAGTGGCGCGGGCCACAATGGGGCGTCACCCCAGGGAGCTGTATCGGTGTCACTCTCCGGTATTACGGGCCCGTAGGGGTCCGCCTGAGGTCGAACAACCGAGGGCGGCTGTCCACCCCGGCCGGCTTTCCACATTGGGCGAATTGTCCACAGGCCCCGCGCCTGCCGTTGACGCGGCTTCCAACAATTGGAACATTCGACAGGGCCCGGCACGCGATCGCTGACGGGCCTGGCCGGCGTGCGTAATTGGGGGGCGCGTGAGCAAGCGAGACCGTACGGGCAACGGGGGTCGCGTGGCAGGCGAAGGGCTGCTCAAGGGCGCGCGCGAACGGTGGGTGTGGACGGGCGGGGTCGAGTTGTGCGTCGCCGAACTGGGGGACCCCTCGCAGCCGACCGTCCTGCTCGTCCACGGCTATCCGGACACCAAGGAGGTGTGGTCCGAGGTCGCTCCACGCCTCGTCGAGCGCGGATTCCACGTGGTGCTTTACGACGTCCGGGGCCACGGCAGGTCGACCGCGCCGCAGCCGCTGCGCGGCGGTTTCACTCTGGAGAAGCTGACGGACGACTTCCTGGCGGTCGCGGACGCGGTCAGCCCTGACCGGCCGGTGCATCTGGTCGGGCACGACTGGGGATCGGGCCAGGGCTGGGAATTCGTCACGGTCGGGCGCACCGAAGGGCGGATCGCCTCCTTCACGTCGATGTCCGGGCCTTCCGTGGACCACTTCGGGCACTGGATCAAGAAGCGCAGGTCACGCCCGACCCCGCGCAGGCTCGGTCAACTCCTCGGCCAGGGAACCAAGTCCTGGTACATCTACGCGCTGCACATCCCCGTCCTGCCCGAACTTCTCTGCCGCGGCCCACTCGGCAAGCAGTGGCCGAAGATCCTTCGGCGGATCGAGAAGATCCCCACGGACGAGTACCCGACCGCCTCGCTGCCCTCGGACGCGGCAAACGGCGTATGGCTGTATCGGGACAACATCCGGCCGCGGCTGCGCAATCCGCGCCCTGACGCGTACGCACACGCGCCCGTGCAGCTCATCACCCCCCTGGACGATGCCTTCCTGTCCGAACGGCTCTACGACGACCTGGAGCAATGGGCCCCGCAGCTGGTCCGCCGCACGCTCCCGGCCAAGCACTGGATCCCGCGCACCCGACCGGATCAACTGACCACCTGGATCACCGAGTTCGTGACCTCCATCGACAGTGGAAGGCCCGCACCAGTGGCGACCGGCAAGTACGCGGACCGCTTCGGCGGGCAGCTCGTGCTGGTCACCGGGGCAGGCAGCGGCATCGGGCGGGCCACCGCCCTGGCGTTCGCCGAGGCCGGCGCACGCGTGGTGGCCGTCGACCGGGACGCACAGAGCGTGGCCCGCACCGCGGAGCTGTCCCGTCAGGGCGGGGCGCGCGAAGCGTGGGCCGAGACGGTCGACGTCGGTGACGAACAGGCCATGGAGAAGCTCGCCGACAAGGTCGCCGCCGAGTACGGGGTGGTCGACGTACTGGTGAACAACGCCGGGATCGGACTCTCCGGCTCCTTCTTCGACACCACGACGGAGGACTGGAAGAAGATCCTCGATGTCAACCTGTGGGGTGTGATCCACGGCTGCCGGCTCTTCGGCAGGCAGATGGTCGAGCGCGGGCAGGGCGGCCATATCGTCAACACCGCGTCGGCGGCGGCCTATCTGCCCTCGAAGGCGCTGCCCGCCTACAGCACCTCCAAGGCGGCGGTGCTGATGCTCAGCGAATGCCTGCGCGCGGAGCTGGCGGACCAGGGCATCGGCGTCTCGGCGATCTGCCCCGGCTTCATCAACACCAACATCACCTCGACCGCACACTTCGCGGGCGTCGACGCCGACGAGGAAAAGCAGCGCCGGAAGAAGACCGCGCGGCTGTACGGACTGCGCAATTACCCACCCGAGAAGGTCGCCGACGCCGTCCTGCGCGCGGTGGTCCGCAACCAGTCCGTGGTGCCTGTGACCCCCGAGGCCCGTGGTGCCCACCTCATGGCCCGCTTCACACCCAGGGCGCTGCGCGCGATCGGTCGGATAGAGCCACCGCTGTGAGGACATGCCGGAGGAAAACACCGAAAGAGACGGAGAGTTGTCCACAGGTACCGTCAACTTTCCCTGTGGATAACGCACTTGGCTGTGGATCAAACCTCCGCACACAAATAAAATGCGTGATCAGCGTCTCGCCAGGCACTCTGGCGTCATGAACGAATCCAAAACCGATGCCGAGATCGATGAGGAGATCCATTCCGCGATCGACTCCAAGATCGATGCACGCCGCACCGTGAAGGTGTCGAAGTACCTCTCGAAACACCTGCGGCATCAGCCCGAGCTGATCGGGCTCACGCTCGACGAGGGCGGCTGGGTCGAGATCGAGACGCTGATGGCCGCGGCGGCAGCCCACGGCTTCCGGTTCACGCGGGCCGAGCTCGACCACGTGGTGGCCACCAACGACAAGCGGCGCTTCGCGATCGAGGGCACCCGGATCCGCGCCAGCCAGGGCCATTCCGTCGAGGTGGATCTCGGTCTGGCCCCGGCGACGCCGCCCGCGTATCTCTACCACGGGACAGTCGCCCGCAACCTGGACGCGATCCGCACCGAGGGCCTCCGGCCCATGAACCGCCACGATGTGCACCTCTCAGCGGACCGCGAGACCGCGACCCGCGTCGGTGCCCGCCGCGGTCGTCCCGTCGTGGTGTCCGTGGACGCCGCCACCATGCACCGTGACGGCCACGTCTTCCGGGTCAGCGCCAACGGCGTCTGGCTCACTGCCGCCGTGCCGCCGGGCTACATCCGGTTTCCCGAGCCGCACTGACCTGCGGCCTCGGCGGGCCCCGGGCTGGCGTGGGGCCCGTGTGTGCGGGCCGTCGCACGGTCGTGCGCGCATCTGCGGGACAATGGCGGCGTGACCTCAGCGACCCGCCGGCCCCAGACTCCGGCCTCCACCGTTCCGCCCCGGCTGATCGCAACGGATCTGGACGGCACCCTGCTTCGCGACGACCATTCCGTCTCGCAGCGCACGGTCGCCGCTCTGGCCGCCGCGGAGGAGGCCGGCATCGAGGTCTTCTTCGTGACCGGCCGCCCCGCCCGCTGGATGGATGTCGTCAGCGACCATGTCCACGGCCACGGCCTCGCCATATGCGGGAACGGCGCCGCCGTGGTCGACCTGCACGGCGGCGCCGGCAACCACCGTTTCGTCAAGGTCCGGGAGTTGGCACGGGAGAACGCGCTCGATGCCGTGCGGTTGCTCCGCGAGGCCGCGCCGGGGACCGTGTTCGCCATCGAGCAGACATACGGCTTCTACCAGGAGCCGTCGTACCCGAAGATGCACATGGAGATCCCGGACACTCTCGCGCCCGCCGAGAAACTCCTGGCGCCGGACGGCCCCGGTGCCGACGAGCCGGTGCTCAAGATTCTCGCGTTCCACCACGAGATCGACCCGGACGACTTCCTGATGACCGCCCGCCTGGCCATCGGCGACCGCGCAGGCGTGACCCGCTCCAGCCCCAGCGCACTGCTGGAGATCAGCGGCCCCGGCGTCTCCAAGGCCAGCACGCTCGCGCTGTGCTGCGCCGAGCGCGGCATCTCGCACGAGGAGGTCGTCGCCTTCGGGGACATGCCGAACGACGTGGAAATGCTCACCTGGGCAGGCACGTCGTACGCGATGGGCAACGCACACCCCGACGTGATCGCCGCGGCCTCCGGACGCACAGTCGCCAACAACGAGGACGGGGTAGCGGTCGTGATCGAGCAGATGGTGGCTCTCTCCTAGTAGAGCCGCACCCCGCGCTCGGCCAGCCATCCCATCGGATCGACCCCCGAGCCGTGATACGGCGTCAGGCGCACCTCGAAGTGCAGATGCGGTCCAGTCGAGTTGCCGCTCGTGCCCGACTGGCCGACCCACTGCCCGGCCGCCACCCGCTCCCCCTGATCGACCGCGGCGGTCGCGAGATGCGCGTACTGCGTGTAGTAACCCCCGGGGTGCCGCACAACGACCTCGATACCGAACGGACCGCCGCACGACACCTTGACCACGCGCCCCTCGCCCACTGAGCGCACCGGCGCGCCGATGTCCACCGCGAAGTCCTGCCCCGTGTGCCGACTCGCCCAGCGCTCACCACCGCTGCCGAAGCTCGCGGAGAGTTCGTACGTCTTCAATGGCGCGACCCAAGCCGCCGCGAAGCCTGGCTCCGGCTGGTCGAGCCGGACCGCGGCCCGGCACGCACCCGCCGCGACCGAGGCGTCCGCCTGCCCCTGAAGCGTCGACTGCGCCGCTTCGAGCCTCTGCTCGATTCTCTGCTTCATCTCGGCGAGTCGGGCGTTGCGCCGTTCCAGGGCCTGCCAGGCCTTCGCGGCCTTCGCCTCGTCTGCGGCGAGCCGTGCCTCGGCGCGGCGGCTCTTGGTGACGGCGTTGTTGACCGCCAGGTCCGCCTGCCACACCGCACGCTGACCGCGCATCAACTCCTCGGGACTGTCCGCAAGCAGCAACTGCGCGGTGTGCGGAAGCCCCCCACCGCTGCGGTACTGGGCGCGCGCGATCCGGCCGAGGTCCCCGTGCAGTGCGGCAATGTTCCGCTGCTCCCGCTCGAGAAGCCGCTCCAGCCGCTGCGCCCGGGCCCGCTGCACCTCGGCCTCCTTGCGCCCTTCCTCGTATCGCTGCGTCGCGGCGGACGCCTCTTCGAAGAGCCGCACCACCTCGGTGCTCAGGCCACGGGGATCGCCCGCGTCCCCCTTGGCCGCCGTGGGCCCGGCCGCCAGAAGGGCCAGCGCGCACAGCAGCGCCGGTACGAGCAGGGGATGGCGGCGAAGTGGGCGCATACAACGGATCGTGTCCCGCGCCTGAGCCGCGGTCCTGTTCAAGTCGTACGCCTGGGGGACCGAATGCCTCGGACGGACCATTCCGCTGCTCCGAACAGGAGCCTGGTCCACGGCACTTGAATGGATCGTCAGCGGGGCGGCTTCGTAGGGCCGCTCGGCCGAGTCAGCGAACCGCTGCCAGCAGCTCCGACGCCTCCTCCCGCTCCCGCATCTCCCGCAGTGGACCGTCCACGGCAGTCAGTTCGCCGTACGGGCCCCGCTGTACCACGCGTCCGTCCGCCAGCACGATCACCTCGTCCACCGCCTCCACACCCGCCAGCCGGTGGGTGATCAGCAGCGTCGTACGGCCCTCGGTCGCGGCGAGCAGATCGGCGGTCAGCGCGTCGGCCGTCGGAAGGTCGAGGTGCTCGGCGGGCTCGTCGAGGACGAGGACCGGGAAGTCGGCGAGCAGCGCACGGGCCAGCGCCAGCCGCTGCCGCTGCCCACCGGACAGCCGCGCCCCGTGCTCGCCGATCAGCGTGTCGAGCCCCTCGGGGAGACCGTCGGCCCAGTCGAGCAACCGGGCCCGTCCGAGCGCGTCGCGCAGTTCGTCCTCGGTCGCCTCCTTCCGCGCGAGCAGCAGGTTCTCGCGCACCGAGCTGTCGAAGAGATGCGCGTCCTGCGCACACAGCCCGACCAGGCGTCGTACGTCGTCACTGTCCAGGTCGTACGCGTCCACGCCGCCCAGCATGTACGTCCCTGTCCCCGCGTCCAGGAACCGCAGCAGCACCTGCGCGAGGGTCGTCTTGCCGGACCCGGACTGCCCCACGACGGCGATCCTCTGCCCGCGTGCGAGCGTCAGGTCGATCCCGGCCAGCGCGTCCCGGTCCTGCCCATGGTGGCGGGCGGACATGCCTTGAAGAACGAGCGGGAACGGCGATGCCGGTGCCTCTCGTGGCCTCTCCGGTTCGCGTACGGGATCGGGGGCGTCCAGGACCTCGTACACGCGCTCCGCGCTCTTGCGCACCCGCTGCCGGTACTGGACCGCGAGCGGAATCCCCAGGACGGCCTCGAACGCGGCGAGCGGGGTGAGGACGACGACGGCCATCAGCACGCCGCTGAGGCGGCCGTCGGCGACCGCCTGGGCGCCGACGAGCGCGGTGACCGCCACGGTGAGCCCGGAGACGAGCGCGATGAGCCCGTCGCCGAGCGCGGTGGCGGTCGCGGTGCGCGACGCGATGCGAGTCAGCGCGGCATCGGCCTGCCGCGCTTCGGCGGTGCGCGCGGGCAGCGCACCGGCGACCGTCAACTCGGCCGTTCCTGTGAGGAGATCGGCCACGCGGGTCGCCAGGACGCCGCGGGCGGGGGCCAGCCTGCGCTCCGCGCGGTGCGCGAAGGCGCCGGTCACCAGTGGGACGCCGGCTCCGGCGGCGAGCAGCCCGATGGCGAGGGCGGCCCCGGCCTCAGGCAGCAGCCATGCCGTGAATCCCACGGATGCGGCCGACACGACGACCGCGGCCGAGGCGGGCAGCAGCCAGCGCAGCCAGTAGTCCTGGAGTGCGTCGACATCGGCGACCAACCGCGAGAGCAGGTCTCCGCGCCGGGCGGTCCGCAGCCCCACAGGAGCGAGCCGCTCGAGTCGCCGGTACACGGCGACGCGAGTGTCGGCCAGCATCCGCAGCACGGCATCATGCGACAGCAGCCGCTCGGCGTACCGGAAGACGGCCCGCCCGATCCCGAACGCGCGCGTGGCCGTGACGGCGACCATCAGATAGAGCACGGGAGGCTGCTGCGAGGCCCGCGAGATCAGCCACCCCGAGGTGGCCATCAGCCCCACGGCACTGCCGAGCGCGAGGCTGCCCAGCACGAGAGCGATCGCGAGGCGACCTCGCCGAGCTCCGGCCATGGCGCGGACGCGGGCGAGGACGCTGCCTCGCTCCTCAGTGGAGAGTGGCAGCTCGTCCTGGTCGGCTGGGGGCACTGCCGCTTCTGTGCGGCGCGCCTCCGTACCACCAGGGTGCGCGGATCCGGCTCCCGCGACGGGCACTGCGGACTCCAGCCGCACCACCCGATCCGCCACCCCCAGCAACGCCGGCCTGTGCACCACGAGCAGCACCGTCCGCCCCACCGCCAGGCGCCGGACAGCCTCCACGACCTCGGCCTCGGTCTCCCCGTCCAGCGAAGCCGTCGGCTCGTCGAGCAGCAGCACCGGTCGGTCCGCGAGGAACGCCCGGGCCAGCGCGAGCCGTTGCCGCTGGCCCGCGGACAGCCCGGCCCCGTCCTCCCCGAGTACGGTCCGCATCCCGTCGGGCAGCGCGTCCACGAACTCGAGCGCGCCGGCGTCACCCAGCGCCCTGGCCACATCGGCGTCGTCCGCGTCCGGCCGTGCCAGCCGTACGTTCTCGGCGATGGACCCCGCGTACAGATGGGGACGCTGCGGCACCCAGGCCACCTGCGAACGCCACGTGGCCAAGTCGGCCTCGGCAAGGTCGACTTCCCCGATCCGTACCCGGCCCGACGTGGGCTTCACAAATCCCAGCAGCGCGTTCAGCAGCGACGACTTGCCCACGCCGCTGGGCCCGACGAGCGCCACCGTCTCGCCGGGTTCGACCGCGAAGGACACATCCGACACGGCGTCGGACGACCGCTCTGGGTACCGGACCGTCACGCCCTCGAAGCGAATACCGCCGGAGGGCGGCACGATCGCGGTCCCGGAGTCCGGCACCTGCGTCTCCAGCACCGAGAAGATCTCCTCGGCGGCGGCGAGCCCCTCCGCCGCCGCGTGGTACTGCGCCCCCACCTGCCGCAGCGGCAGATACGCCTCGGGCGCGAGAACGAGGATGACCAGCCCCACGTACAGATCCATCTCGCCATGGACGAGCCGCATCCCGATGGTCACCGCGACCAGGGCAACCGAGATCGTGGCGAGCAGCTCCAGCGCGAAGGACGAGATGAAGGCGATCCGCAGGGTCCGCATGGTCGCCCGCCGGTATTCACCGGTGATCCGCCGGATCGACTCTGCCTGCGCCTTGGCCCGCCCGAACACCTTGAGCGTGGGCAGACCCGCGATCACGTCCAGGAAATGCCCCGAGAGTCGCGACAACAGCCGCCACTGACGGTCCATCTGGGACTGGGTGACCCAGCCGATGAGGATCATGAAGATCGGGATGAGGGGCAGTGTGCCGACGATGATCGCCGCCGAGACCCAGTCCTCCGTGACGATCCGCGCCAACACCGCCACTGGCACGACCACTGCGAGCCCCAACTGCGGGAGGTAGCGCGAGAAGTAGTCGTCGAGCGCATCGATTCCGCGGGTGGCGAGTGCGACCAGCGACCCCGTCCGCTGCCCGCTCAGCCATCCCGGGCCCAGCGCGCCCGCGCGCTCCAGCAGCCGCCCCCGCAGCTCCGACTTGACCGCTGCCCCGGCCCGGTGCGCGGCGAGTTCCGTGAGCCAGGAGACGAGCGCCCGACCACTCGCGACCGCCACCAGCAGCAGGAGCGGGGCGCGGAGTTCGGCGGCCTCCAGCCCGTGCTGGAAAGCGCCGACCACTATCTCGGCGATGAGCATCGCCTGGGCGATGACCAGCGTCGCCCCGGCAGCGCCCAGCATCACGACCGCCACCAGGAAGAGGCGAGTGGCGCGGGTGTACCGGAGCAGTCGCGGGTCGATCGGTTTCACGTGAAACACACCCTCGGGTCAAGCAGGTGTGTTTCACGTAAAACACACCTTCTCCTCAACAGGCATGTTTCACGTGAAACATGCCCCTGGATTCAGTGGCGATCGAACTCAGTGCACAGCCTCAGCGATGTGCTGCGTACCGATCCGTTTCCGGAACACCCAGTACGTCCACGCCTGGTAGACCACCACGACCGGTGTCGCAATCACCGCGCACCAGGTCATGATCTTCAGCGTGTACGGACTCGACGAGGCGTTGGTGACCGTCAGGCTCCAGTCGTCATTGAGCGAAGACGGCATGACATTCGGGAAGAGAGTCAGGAAGAGCATCGCCACGGCGGCCACGATGGTGATGCCGGACAGAGCGAATGCCCAGCCCTCACGCCCGGCCTGGTTCGCCCCGATCGCCGCGACCAGCGCGATCACCGCCATGATCAGCGCGGCCAGGCTCGTACTGTCGCCCTTGTCGGCCTGGGTCCAGCCCAGGAAGACCAACGCGAGCACAGCCGTCACCACACCGAGCCGCAGCGCCAGTTTCCGCGCCCGCTCCCGGATGTCGCCCAGCGTCTTGAGCGCGGCGAACACCGCCCCATGGAAGGTGAACAGCGTCAGCGTGACCAGACCGCCCAGGATGGCGTACGGGTTGAGCAGGTCCCACAGGTTGCCGACGTACTCCATGTCCCGGTCGATCTTCACGCCCCGCACGATGTTGCCGAAGGCCACGCCCCACAGGAACGCGGGGAGCAGCGAACTCCAGAAGATCGCGCTCTCCCAGTTGCGCTGCCAGCTCTCCTCGGGCCGCTTTGCCCGGTACTCGAAAGCGACTCCACGGACGATCAGGCAGACCAGGATGAGCAGCAGCGGCAGGTAGAAGCCGGAGAAGAGCGTGGCGTACCACTCGGGGAAGGCGGCGAAGGTCGCGCCGCCCGCGGAGAGCAGCCAGACCTCGTTGCCGTCCCAGACCGGCCCGATGGTGTTGATCAGCACCCGCTTCTCGGCACGGTCACGGGCGAGCAGCCTGGTGAGCACGCCGATCCCGAAGTCGAAGCCCTCCAGGAAGAAGTAGCCGATCCACAGGACGGCGATGAGGACGAACCAGACGTCGTGAAGTTCCATGACTCTGCAGCTCCCTGGGCCTAGTAGGAGAAGGCCATCGGCTTGTCGGCGTCACGGGAGTCGCCGCCGATCTTGGTGGGCGGATTGAGGTCGGCCTCGGTGAGTTCGGGCGGCCCGGCTTTGATGTACTTCGCGAGCAACTTGACCTCGATGACGGCGAGGATCGCGTAGAGAGCCGTGAAGACGATCATCGAAGTGAGGACCTCACCCTGCGAGACGCCGGGGGAGACCGCGTCGCGGGTCTGCAGCACGCCGTACACGACCCACGGCTGGCGACCCATCTCGGTGAAGATCCAGCCCCAGGAGTTGGCGATCAGCGGGAAGCCCAGGGTCAGGATCGCGATGCGCCAGTACCACTTGGTGAGCGTCGGGCCGAGTGCCTTCTTGGGCAACAGCACCAGATGCGGCACCTCGTCGTCACCCACACGCAGGTGCTGCGGTAGCAAGAACTTCTTCCGCGTCAGCCAGAGCCCGGCCAGACCGATGGCGAAGGACGTCATGCCGAAGCCGATCATCCAGCGGAAACCCCAGTACGCGACCGGGATGTTGGGCCGGTAGTCACCCGGGCCGTACTTCTCCTGTTCGGCCTTGTTGACGTCGTTGATGCCGGGGACGTACGAGCTGAAGTCGTCCTTGGCGAGGAAGGACAGCAGTCCCGGAATCTCGATGGCCACCTTGTTGTGGCCCTTGTCGACGTCCCCGTAGGCGAAGATCGAGAAGGGCGCTGGCGCCTCGCCGTCCCACAGCGCCTCGGCCGCCGCCATCTTCATCGGCTGCTGCTCGTACATGATCTTGCCGAGGACATCGCCGCTGATCGCGGTGAACATACCACCGATGACCACGGTGACCAGGCCGAGCCGCAGCGAGGTCTTCATCACGGGGATGTGCTTCTTGCGGGCCAGATGGAAGGCTGCGATGCCGACCATGAAGGCGCCACCGGTGAGGAAGGCCGCGGAGAGGGTGTGGAAGGCCTGGGCGAGCGCCGTGTTCTGCGTCAGGACCAGCCAGAAGTCGGTGAGCTCGGCACGGCCCCGCTGCTCGTTGATCCGGTAGCCGACGGGGTGCTGCATCCAGGAGTTGGCAGCGAGGATGAAGTACGCCGACAGGATCGTGCCGATCGAGACCATCCACATGCAGGCGAGGTGGATCTTCTTCGGCAGCTTGTCCCAGCCGAAGATCCACAGGCCGATGAACGTGGACTCGAAGAAGAACGCGATCAGCGCCTCGAAGGCGAGCGGGGCACCGAAGACGTCACCGACGAAGCGCGAGTAGTCGGACCAGTTCATGCCGAACTGGAACTCCTGCACGATGCCTGTCACGACACCCATCGCGATGTTGATCAGGAAGAGCTTCCCCCAGAACTTCGTCGCCCTGAGGTACTTCTCGTTCCCTGTGCGCACCCAGGCGGTCTCCAGGCCGGCCGTGAGCGCGGCGAGTGAGATGGTCAGGGGGACGAAGAGGAAGTGGTAGACGGTGGTGATGCCGAACTGCCATCGCGCCAGGGTCTCCGGCGCCAGAGCCAGGTCCACGTCGTCAGTCTCCTTACGTCGCCGTGGTCACAGCGGCAGTTTGCCCAGCTTGTCGCAGACATACGGGATCAACCGGGCAAGCTTGTGAACGCGTTCACATTCACAAGCAATTATGACGCATGACCGTTCGAGGCGTGAGAGGTGGGGGGTCCCTAAGGTTGGACCATCCGGCCTCTGGCGCGGAGGCGCAGGTCAGAGCGTTGTGACGCGAAGAGGGGACAGGAGACCCGCCGGCAGAGCCCCGTCCCCGACGGAACCCTGCCGGCCGCGGGAGGCTAGAGCTCCTTGCGGAACCCTTCCGTCGTCCTCAGGAAGATGTCGTTCGCCTCGGTCTCGCCGATCGTCACGCGCACGCCCTCCCCCGGGAAAGGCCGCACGACGACCCCGGCCTGCTCACAGGTCGCCGCGAAGTCGACCGTACGCTCGCCGAGCCGCAGCCAGACGAAGTTCGCCTGGGTCTCCGGCACCGTCCAGCCCTGCCCACGCAGGGCCTCGACGACGCGAATTCGCTCGCACACCAGCGAGCCCACCCGGCCGAGGAGCTCGTCCTCGGCGCGCAGCGAGGCGACCGCCGCGTCCTGCGCGAGCTGGCTCACACCGAAGGGCACGGCGGTCTTGCGCAACGCCGCGGCCACCGGCTCATGGGCGATCGCGAAGCCGACGCGCAGTCCGGCGAGTCCGTACGCCTTGGAGAACGTACGCAGTACGCAGACGTTCGGCCGCTCGCGGTAGATCTCGACGCCGTCCGGCACCTGGGGATCGCGGATGAACTCGCGGTACGCCTCGTCGAGGACCACGAGGACGTCGCTCGGCACCCGGTCGAGGAAGCGTTCCAGCTCGGCCCGGCGCACCACGGTGCCGGTGGGGTTGTTCGGGTTGCAGACGAATATGAGCCGCGTCCGCTCGGTGATTGCGTCCGCCATCGCGTCAAGATCGTGCACGTCCCCCGACGTGAGCGGCACCCGCACCGACGTTGCACCGCTGATCTGCGTGATGATCGGGTACGCCTCGAAGGACCGCCAGGCGTAGATGACCTCGTCACCGGGACCGCTCGTGGCCTGCAACAGCTGCTGGGCGACGCCGACCGAGCCCGTGCCGGTGGACAGATGCGTGAGCGGCACCGCGAACCGGTCCGCCAGCTCACTCATCAGCGCCGTGCACGCCATGTCCGGGTAACGGTTGAAGGACCCCGCCGCGGCGGCCACGGTTTCCATCACCCCGGGCAGCGGCGGATACGGGTTCTCGTTGGAGGACAGCTTGTACGCCACCCGCCCGCCGGCCGCGGCGGGCTTCCCCGGCTTGTAGGTGGGAATACCCTCCAGCTCGGCGCGCAGCTTGGGGCTCGTCTCGCTCACCGCAGTCCTCCTCATGACCACCACCGGCTTCCAATACTCCTCACCTTATGAGGATTCGGCGCCGCTGCGTATGGCTCGGGACCGACCACGTAGGCGGCCCCTGGCATCGGGCCCACGGAGGCGTACGAAGCGGGGGGCGCGCCGCCGTCCGGTTCAAGCGCCGGTGGCTCACGCCGTGGCGCGCATCCCCCATGCAGGTGAGTTGAGACCTCTTCGAAACATGACCCATTCGGCAGGCTCATGCGCCCCAACAAGTGACGTACTGTCATTGAATCGCTCAACTACCTTATTTTCCAAGGAAATTGAGGGCTATCGACCATGCAGAAACGTGCCTGTCAACGAGTGAATATGCGTCCGCACTACCCCACCGCATGAGCCCTACTATCGGCTCGCCATGACAGCAGCAGGGAAGCACCAGGTGAGCCGGGCGGAGACCTCCCGTCGAGGCAGTCGGCCGGGCCGGGCGGGCATCAGAGACGTGGCCGCCGCCGCCGGAGTCTCCATCACGACCGTGTCCGACGCACTCAACGGCAAGGGCCGGCTCCCGGACGCCACCCGACGCCATGTCCGCGAGGTCGCCGACCGGCTGGGCTATCGCCCCTCCGCCGCGGCCCGCACGCTCCGTACCGGAAAGTCGGGCCTCATCGGCCTGACCGTGACGACCTACGGGGATGAACCTTTCACCTTCACGGAGTTCGCGTACTTCGCGGAGATGGCCAGAGCCGCCACCTCGGCCGCGCTCGCCCGTGGCTACGCCCTGGTCATCCTCCCCGCCACCTCGCGCCACGACGTGTGGTCGAACGTGGCCCTGGACGGAACCGTGGTCATCGACCCCTCCGACCAGGACCCCGTCGTCAGCGAACTGGTCCGCCAGGGTTTGCCGGTGGTCTCCGACGGCCGCCCGGCCGGCTCGCTGCCGGTGACCGCCTGGGTGGACAACGACCACGAAGCCGCGGTCCTGGGCATCCTCGACCACCTGGCCGACGCGGGCGCCCGCCGGATCGGCCTGCTCACCGGGACCTCGACGGACACGTACACGCATCTGTCGACGACCGCGTACCTGCACTGGTGCGAGCGCGTCGGCCAGGAACCGGTGTACGAGGCCTACCCCGCGCACGATCCCTGCGCGGGATCCGCCGCCGCCGACCGGCTGCTCGCCCGGCCCGACCGGCCTGATGCCGTGTACGGACTGTTCGACCCGAACGGCACCGACCTCCTCACGGCCGCCCGCCGCTACGGTCTGCGCGTACCGGAGGATCTGCTGCTCGTGTGCTGCAGCGAGTCCGCGGTGTACGCCAACACCGAGCCTCCCCTCACCACGCTTTCACTCAAACCGCGCCACATCGGCACGGCCGTGGTCCAGCTCCTCATCGACGCCATCGAGGGGGTCGAATCGGACCAACCGGTCGAGCAGGTGATACCGACGGAGTTGATCGTGCGGACCTCCTCCGATCGGCGGCCGTCCCGTACTACCGTCAGCCCGCCCCGTTCACCGGAGGAGAGGTGACGTCAGGCGGTGGCATCCGGTGAGAAAGCTGCTCTCAATTCGGGAGAAAACCACGATGAACTGGGGTCCTGCCCCGATTCACCACCCCTGGGTCATCACATGGCGCGATCCGCATTCCTATGATGGGCGCACGACACCGCGGGCCGCTGCGACCAGGCAGTCCCGTGCGGTGCAGATGCGGCGCGATGGTGGTGGAGGGGTCGATGACTCAGGGGGCCGGTCAGGGACCCGAGGTGCGGACGCCGACGGTGCGCGACTTCCGTGTGCCCGCGTACGTCCACGAAGCCGATCCGTATGCGCAGCCCGGCCCGTACGCCCAGCCCGGGCCTCATCCGCAACAGCGCCCTCATGCGCAGCAGATGCCTCCCGGTGAGGGCACCAGACCGGTCGAGGACGCCGAGGGTTACACGCCGACGCAGCGCGATCTGCCCGTCATCAACCGCGGTGACACCCTTCAGGTGCCGGTCAGCCCCGAAGCCGCGACGCTCCCGCAGTCCACCGCCGGGCCGGGCCCGCTGTACGTTGTCGGCGACGTACACGGCTACCTCGACGAACTCGTCGCCGCACTGCGCGAGAAGGGCCTCATCGACATCGACGGCCACTGGTCGGCGGGCACGGCACGACTGTGGTTCCTCGGGGACTTCACCGACCGAGGGCCCGACGGCATCGGCGTCATCGACCTCGTGATGCGGTTGTCCGCCGAGGCCGCCGCGGCCGGCGGCTACTGCAAGGCGCTGATGGGCAATCACGAGCTGTTGCTGCTCGGCGCCAAGCGATTCGGCGACACCCCCGTCAACTCAGGTGCCGGTACGGCCACTTTCCAGGCCGCCTGGCTGCTCAACGGCGGCCAGAAGACCGATATGGAGCGCCTCGAGGATCACCATCTGCAGTGGATGGCCCGCCTCGACGCGATGGAGCTGGCGGACGGGCACCTTCTGGTGCACTCCGACACCACCGCCTATCTCGACTACGGCGACTCCATCGAAGCGGTCAACGACACCGTCCGCGAAGCCCTCACGCGCAACGACGCGGACGAATGCTGGGACCTCTTCCGCAAGTTCACCAAGCGATTCGCGTTCCGCGACGACGGGGGCGCACAAGCCGTGCGCGAACTCCTCGACATGTACGGTGGCTCTCGCATCGTCCATGGTCACAGCCCCATTCCGTACCTTCTCGGCGAGGTCGGCTCCGAGGAGAGCGACGATTCCGCGGGCCCTGTGGTCGAAGGACCGCATGTTTACGCGGACGGGCTGGCCATCGCGATGGACGGTGGCGTGACCATGGCCGGAAAGCTACTGGTCCAGCAACTGCCCCTGGATAGCTGACCCTTTTCCGGGCAGGCGTTCTTCCACCGAGGACGGGCCCTACCGAGGGGCAATTTCTGGAAACCCCCTGTCACCTCGTACCGTCCCCGCTCTACCATCGGCTTATCCGTAGCAGGCTCCCCTCCGTTTCTGCCCGACGGCTCGTCAGCATGCCGAGCCCCAAGCCCTACGGAGCATCGGGGGATGCACATGAACAGCGTTCCGCAGCACCTGTTGAGTGAGGACCGCCAAGAGTACGAGCGGGTCCTCGATGAGGCGCTGCGCTCCGCACCACACCGTCCGGAACTCGCCGCTGTCGGCCAGCGGCTCAACCCCGAACAACTGCGCACCATGGCGCTCAACGCCTCCGCGCTCATCACGGCGGCCGCGGCGACCGAATACCAGCACTACGTAAAGGTCCGCGAGCAACTGCGCCGGCCGGCGCCGCCCACGCCACGCGTCCACGAAGGATCCGGATCCACGGACCCGGGCACGAGCTCGGTGGGGCTCGCCGCCACGGTGGGGGAAGCCACCGAGCCCGCCGGGGCGGGCGCCGTCGCCGTCGCCGCGGTACTCACTCCTGTCCTCGCCGGCACCGCCTCGGCGATCTTCCTGGTCGTCGGCTACCTCCTGAAGATGCTCAACCCCGAGCCGGCGTTCGCCCGGACCCTCCTCACCACCGGGTGGGTCTTCGGCGCGGTGACCGCGGCCGCGATCCTGATCGCCGCGGTCGGTCTGCTGCTCACCGCCCTGCGCAACGGAGAGAGCTCGCTCGAGGCCGGCACGCGGGGTGAACGAAGCGAGGAACTGAGCCGGGCCAGGGAAGCCTGGCGCGAGGCCCTCCTGGAGCGCGGCATCATGCCGTTTCTCCGAGAGGCACTCGCCGACCCGGGCTCAGCGGCCCTCGGCCGTACGACGACACCGCCGCAGCCGACCAGCCGAATCCCACATCTCGGCTACAACCGCCCGGGCTTCAGCAGCCCCGACGGCGGCCCCGCGGCAGGCCCCCGCCCCAGCTACTCGAGCCCGGACTTCTCAAGCCCGGACTTCGGGGGACCGGAGCATCAGCCGGAGTAGGGGCGCGGCCGAGGCGAGACCAGAAGCAGCCGAACCGGGACCCCGAGCTCCGGCCGGACGGACGAGCCGCACAACCGCTCCGGCCCACGACGATGAAGTCGAGGGCCGGAGTCCGGAGCGGTGCGGCTGCCGCCGCGCCCGGATCAGGTCAATCGGCGAGCGGAAGATACACCCGGTCCCCCTCAGCCGCGAACTCTGCGACTTCTGCGCCATGCCTTCCTCGATCTCCGTCTGCGTATCGCCGTGTTCGCGGCGGATGTCTTGAGAGATTTTCATCGACGAGCGTCTGAACCGCCATGGGCAACGTCCATTGCCCTCTGGGCGTGGCCGTCATCGCGGTCATTCCGCCCGCGCATGAGGCTCTCTTACGAGCCGTCCCAGACTCCCCGTCGCCGCAAGCGCCGCTGACGCGCCCTCTCCCCCCGGGCAGTCAGACCGAAGATGGCGCCCATCAGAACGCCGCCCACGAGTACCGCCACGAGGTCCGACGGACGCGTCTCGCTTGTGAGCGCCAGCAACGCGAAAGCCCCGGACGCGAAGACACTGCCCACCATGCCGACCCGAAGCGGGTACCGCGCCGCCAACCGTTGCATGCTCGTTGGCGGCTGGTCGCCACCCAACGCACGGTCCATGGCCCAGAAGATCTCTGCCGAACGTGCGCGCAGCCGCCGCAATCTCCGGCTCCCGTCTGACATGGACGCGATCGTATCCCGTAACAGCAGGTTCTCCGCAGACGCGGAGAACCTCAGAGCGGGCCCCTCCGGCGCTGACGGAGAGGGGCCCGACTGAGCATGAGTTCGACGGCTCCTCAGTCCGCCAGCGGCAGGTACACCCTGTTCCCGCTGGCCGCGAACTCCTTCGACTTTTGCAGCATCCCCTCAGCGACTTCCTCGGCCGTCGCCCCCGCAGCAGCCGTACCGCCGAACTGCTCTGTGATGCTGTGGCTGATCTTCATCGAGCAGAACTTCGGCCCGCACATCGAGCAGAAGTGGGCCGTCTTGGCGGGCTCTGCCGGGAGGGTTTCGTCATGGAACTCTCGGGCCGTGTCGGGGTCGAGGGCCAGGTTGAACTGGTCCTCCCAGCGGAACTCGAAGCGAGCATCGGACAGCGCGTCGTCCCATTCCTGTGCACCTGGGTGCCCCTTGGCGAGGTCGGCTGCGTGGGCGGCGATCTTGTAGGTGATGACGCCGGTCTTGACGTCGTCACGGTTGGGCAGGCCCAAGTGTTCCTTGGGCGTGACGTAGCAGAGCATGGCCGTGCCCCACCAGGCGATCATCGCGGCACCGATGCCGGAGGTGATGTGGTCGTACGCCGGCGCGACGTCCGTCGTCAGCGGGCCGAGCGTATAGAACGGAGCTTCATCGCAGATCTCCTGCTGAAGGTCGATGTTCTCCTTGATCTTGTGCATCGGGACATGTCCCGGGCCCTCGATCATGGTCTGTACGTTGAAACGCTTGGCGATCGTGTTGAGTTCCCCGAGCGTCCTCAACTCCGCGAACTGGGCCTCGTCGTTGGCGTCCGCGATCGAGCCGGGCCGCAGCCCGTCGCCGAGCGAGTACGTGACGTCGTAGGCGGCCAGGATCTCGCACAGCTCTTCGAAGTTCTCGTAGAGGAACGACTCCTTGTGATGCGCCAGGCACCAGGCCGCCATGATCGAGCCGCCACGCGAGACGATGCCGGTCTTGCGGTTCGCGGTGAGCGGTACGTACGGCAGGCGCACGCCCGCGTGGACGGTCATGTAGTCCACGCCCTGCTCGGCCTGCTCGATGACCGTGTCCTTGTAGATCTCCCAGGTCAACTCCTCGGCACGGCCGTCGACCTTCTCCAACGCCTGATAGAGCGGCACCGTGCCGATGGGGACGGGGGAGTTGCGCAGCACCCACTCCCGGGTGGTGTGGATGTTCCGGCCGGTGGACAGGTCCATGACCGTGTCGGCACCCCAACGGGTCGCCCAGGTCATCTTCTCGACCTCCTCCTCGATGGAGGAAGTCACCGCCGAATTACCGATGTTGGCGTTGACCTTCACCAGGAACCGCTTGCCGATGATCATCGGCTCGATCTCCGGGTGGTTGACGTTTGCAGGCAGCACGGCCCGCCCCGCGGCGATCTCCTCACGTACGACCTCGGGGTCGACGTTCTCGCGGACTGCCACGAACTCCATTTCCGGTGTGATCTCGCCACGTCGTGCGTACGCGAGTTGTGTGACGGCCGTACTGCCTGTGCCCCGGCGCGGCTGGCGCGGACGTCCTGGGAAGACGGCGTCCAGGTTGCGCAGTCCGCCACGCGGCGAGGTGTGCTTGATCCCGTCGTCCTCGGGGCGGATGGGACGGCCCGCATACTCCTCTGTGTCGCCGCGGGCGATGATCCAGTTCTCGCGCAGCGGCGTCAGGCCCCTGCGGACATCGGTGTCGATGGCTGGATCGGTGTACGGGCCGGAGGTGTCGTACAGGGTGACTGACTGCCCGTTGGTGAGGTGGACCTGGCGGACCGGCACCCGTAGATCGGGGCGCGAGCCCTCGACATATGCCTTGTGCCAGCCGATGGATTTCCCGGCCTCGCCGTTCCCGGACGAGGCTGAGTCCTCGTCCGTCTCCTTGGAGGCAGGCGTGCGTACGTCCTTGTTGGTCATGAGACCTACTCCCTACGCCGGCATTACCCGGTAACAGGTTCAGCGGTCGACGCAGCGGTTTCCGTACGGCGATGTTCCACGTGAAACATCGCTGGGACGGAGGTCAGCGCCCTCTCAGCCCGGTGCTCCGAGCTCCCGCGTGTGCAAAAGGTCCCTCCACGCTAGCGTCATAGTGGGCGCGCTGAACAGTGGGCCCCTTCCGTTCTTGCGATGATCGGTCGGTGACTACAACGCATCAGCCCCCGCTTCCCCCCTCCGAGCCGCCGCACGGGCCCGGCCCCGGCGACAACCACGGCTCTGGTGACGGTCATGGTCACAGCCATGCGCATAGCCATGGCCATGGCCCTCCAGCCCCCGTGTCCAAACACTTGCGCAAGGTCATCGCCGCGGTGCTGATTCCCTTCGCCACGGCAGTCGTCGTAGGCCTGGCCGTGCTGTGGCCCGGCGGCGCCCCACCCCACGAACGCACCGGCGTCGGCTTCGACCGGCAGACGCAAGAGGCCACGGTGACCAAGGTCGACGAGGTGGACTGCAAGTCCGTCAACGCCTCCGGGGGCACCCCGACCGGCGACACCTCGACCGCGGAGGGCTCGTCCGCTCAGCAGCAGGCGACCGGCACCTGCAAGAAGGCGACGGTCCGGGTCGACACCGGCAAGGACAAGGGCCGTACCTTCACGGAGATCGTCCAGCCGGACTCGTCTCGGCAGCTGAGCCAGGGGCAGGATGTGATCGTGGCGTACGCGCCCGACGCTCCCAAGGACCTCCAGTACTCGGTCACCGACGTGAACCGAAGGCTCCCGCTGGCGCTGCTCGCCGGAATCTTCGCGCTCGCCGTGGTCGTGGTGGGCCGGATGCGCGGTGTCATGGCGCTGATCTCGCTGGCCGTCAGCTTCCTCCTCCTGACGTTCTTTATCCTGCCTGCGATCCTGCAGGGCTCGAACCCCTTGGTCGTGGCGGTCGTCGGGGCGAGCGCGATCATGCTGATCGCGCTCTACGCCTGCCATGGACTGTCCGCCCGAACATCGGTCGCGGTGCTCGGAACACTGCTCTCGCTGCTGCTGATCGGGGTGCTCGGCTCACTGTTCATCGGCTGGTCCGCACTCACTGGCAACACGGATGACAACACCGGTCTGATCCATGGCCTGTATCCGAGCATCGACATGAGCGGTCTGCTGCTCGCGGGCGTCATCATCGGTTCGCTCGGTGTGCTCGACGATGTGACGGTGACACAGACGTCGGCGGTCTGGGAGCTGCACGCGGCCAATCCGTCGATGGGCCGACGCGGGTTGTACCGGGCGGGCATCCGTATCGGCCGGGACCACATCGCGTCCGTCGTCAACACGCTCGTCCTCGCGTATGCGGGCGCCGCGCTGCCCCTGTTGCTGCTGTTCTCGATCGCTCAGAGCAGCGTGGGGACGGTGGCCAACAGTGAGCTGGTCGCTGAGGAGATCGTGCGTACACTCGTCGGCTCGATCGGCCTGGTCGCCTCCGTACCGGTCACTACGGCCCTGGCCGCTCTGGTGGTCTCAGCGGACCGCCCCGGATCCGGATCTGAGACGCAGACGCCTACGCAGGCACAGCCTCCGGAGCAGACCCAGGCGGGCGTCAGGACGCCGGTACTCGGGGGGAGGGGCCGCCGCCGCAAGCGCTGAAGCGTTACGGCACCCTGAGCACCGTACGATTCAGCCCGCACTCTGTTCCTCCGCCAGGATGCGGTCCAGGGCCTCGTCGAGATGTGTGTCGAAGTCGGCAAGGGAGTGCTCCTGGCCGAGTGGCACCAGCTTGTCCGTGCGGTCGAGGAACGCCACGAGCGGCACCGCTCCGCAGCGGAACAGCGCCTGGTCGGCGCCCACTTGGAGCCGGATCAGCACATCGCCGAACCCCTCGGAGCCGGCGGGCGCAATGTGCACATCGCCGACCCCACACGGCCGCCCCACCCCATCGATCAGCAGCTCCCGGCCAAAGGCCCAGGTCACCGGGGCATCACCGGGCAGGTGGAAGGTCAGACGCACGGCATAGGGATCACAGGTCGCGTATCGAAGCTCCACCGGAATACGGAAGGAGAGCTCCTCCGAGACGAGAAAGCTCATCATGATCTCTGCCTGTACTACTGACTCGCGCATCGCCTACCCCGCCGTCTGCCGTCGACTGGCCAGGAACCATCCACCTGACACTGCTGGCATCTTGCTGAACGTACACACCAGATCACAAGGAGTGATTTTTCAGATGCTGATAGAGACGGCGAGCGTCCCTGGCAGCCTGCCGATCTCCTTCTGCAACTGCCGTGCCGCGGGCAGCAGTCGGTCCGCCTGGTGAGCGGGCAGTGAGATGGCCATTGAGCCGACCGTGGTGCCCGCGGTGATCGGGATCGCGGCGCAGACTGTCCCCAACGCGTATTCCTGACGCTCGATCACGGGCTTCATGCATCTGGTCCCTTCGAGACGCCGCAACAGAAGGTGATCGTCACGCACCGTGTACGGAGTGATCGATTGCACGGGATATCGGTCGAGGTGGTCGCGACGGGCCTCCTCGTCGAGCTGGGACAGCAGGCACTGACCGATTGCGTGGGCGTGTCCGGTCTCGCGGAAGTCGGCCCATTCCTCGACCGCCGGATTGGCCGGGGTGTCGGCGACACACTGGACCTCGATCTCGCCCTCTCGGTAGACGGCGTAGTACACGGGCACACCGATGGAATCGCGCCACTGGGCGAGCGCGTCGACGACCGTGCTGCGACGTTTCTGCCGGGCAGCGCTGCTGCTGAGTCGCTCGGCCGCCTCGCCGAGGAAGAACAGACCCTTCTCGCGGCGCAGATACCCTTCGTGCGCCAGGGTGCGCAGCAGGTGGTACGCCGTGGGCAGCGCGAGGTGGGCCTCGCGGGCCAGCTGCTTGGCGGGCGCCCCGTGCTCGTGCTGGGCGGCGGATTCCAGGAGGCGCATCGCACGCTGCACGGACCCGATGAGTGTCGTGGGGTGCGGCTCGGTCGAGGGGGCGTTCGGTCCTGGGGTTGCGGTGTCAGCAGTGGCCAAGGGTCACTCCCTAAGCGCGAGGGGGCCACCCGTGCAGGGGTGTCACGGGAGGGGTCTGTGCGCCGCCCGCGGGAATCAACCCCGCGTCGAATTCCGGACTCTAACCGCCCGTCACCGCTCGCGGACGGCCTGCTCCGAAACTTCCCTCCCCCGAGGGAATGGTTGATTCCTTTTATTGCCGACCCGTTGTCGGCAACCCCCGGCGGAAGCCCCTCTGCCCGCTTCCGCCGCGTGCGACCTGCTCCACCAGGCGCTCTACCAGTCGCTTCGTGACGACGAGCTCGCCATGAACTTCCGTACGACGTACATGACTCCGCCGACCAGGGCCACGAACACCAGCACCTTGAAGAGCAGGCCGATCACGAACCCGACAACGCTCGCTATCACGCCGCCGAACACGACCAGAGCGATGACCGGCACCGCGACCCACTTCACCCACCACGGCATCCCCGCGAAGATTTCACGCATCGCCCTTGTTCCTTGTCTCTCTGCCCGCCGCCCCCCTGCTGAGGGGCCGACGAGTCTCGAATGTCCTGCCTTCGATGCTAGGCGCGGCAGGGGTCACGACGGGGGCCCGGCACCCCTTGTCCTCCCCTGATCGTTCCCCTAGGGAACCCTGAGGCGGGACCTCAGCTCTCGGGTGGAGAGAAGACCACCAGAACCCGCAGATCCTCGCTGATGTGGTGGAACTTGTGGGCCACCCCCGCGGGCACATAGACGACACTGCCGCGTGCCACCTGGGTCGTCTCCATGCCTACCGTGATGGCAGCACGGCCGCTCACGACGAAGTACACCTCGTCCTGGCGGTGGGGCTGCTGCGGGTCCTGCGTGCCCGCGTCCAGCGCGTACAGGCCGACCGACATGTTCTTCTCGCGTAGAAACTGGAGATACGCACCGTCGTTGGCGGCGCGCTCCGCCTCCAGTTCGTCCAGCCGGAATGCCTTCATCGCCCTCGTCCGCACTCGTTACCGATCTCGTCTGCCACGATCAGACACATGAAGAATTTCGTAGTCAAGACGATCGCCAACGCAGGCGCTCTCGCCGTCGCCGTTTGGATACTCGACAAGATCACCCTGACCGGCGACAGCACGGGCAAGGAGATCGGCACACTGCTTCTCGTGGCGCTGATCTTCGGCCTGGTGAACTTCCTGGTCAAGCCGATCGTGAAGGTGCTCACCTTCCCGCTGTTCATCCTCACACTCGGCCTGATCACCCTGGTGATCAACGCCTTGATGCTGCTGCTCACCTCGTGGTTCGCGGACAAGCTCGACCTGAGCTTCCATGTCGAGGGTTTCTGGACCGCCGTCCTGGGCGGCCTGATCATCTCGGTTGTCTCCTGGGCGCTGAACGTCGTCCTCCCCGACAAGGACTGAGCGACCCTGATGCCCTATCGCGTGTGCTTCGTCTGCACCGGCAACATCTGCCGCTCCCCGATGGCCGAATCCGTCTTCCGCGCGCGCGTGGCGGAGGCCGGGCTCGACGGACTGATCGAGGTGGACAGCGCCGGCACCGGCGGCTGGCACGAGGGGGACGCCGCCGACCCGCGTACCGTCTCCGTCCTGGAGGCGAACGGCTACGACAGCGACCACACGGCCCGCCAGTTCCGGGCCTCGTGGTTCTCCCGGCTCGACCTGGTCATCGCACTCGACAGCGGCCATCTAGAGGCCCTGCGACGCCTCGCGCCGACCTCGGCGGACGCGGAGAAGGTCCAGCTCCTGCGGTCGTACGCCCGCCCGTCGCCCGACCACCACCCCTCAACGGGTACTTCGCACGCCCCTGCTGAATCCGCAGGCCACGACCTCGACGTACCGGACCCCTACTACGGAGGCACGGACGGCTTCGAGGAGTGCCTTGAGATGGTGGAGGCGGCGAGCGTCGGTCTGCTCGCCGCGGTTCAGAAACACCTGGAGGGAGAGGCGGCATGACGAATGCCGTTACGGGGCCGGGCGACGGCACGCGCGCGGTGCGGGCCGGGCTGCCCGACCCTGTCAAGCACGAGCCGACCCTCCCGGGGCCGGTCTTCGCCGCTTACTACCACCTGCCGGGCGACCCCACAGGCCCGTACACCTACGGCCGCGACGAGAACCCGACCTGGACCCGCCTTGAGCGCGCCATCGGCGAGCTGGAGGCGCCTGGACAGGACGGCGTCGAAACGCTCGTCTTCGCCTCCGGCATGGCGGCCATCTCGGCGGTCCTCTTCTCGCAGCTGCGCGCGGGTGACGCGGTCGTCCTGCCCAGCGACGGCTACCAAGTGCTGCCACTCGTCCGCGAGCAGCTCGAGGGGTACGGCATCGAGGTGCGTACCGCGCCGACCGGCGGCAACGCCCAGCTCGATGTGCTCGACGGCGCGAAGCTGCTGTGGCTCGAAACCCCGTCGAATCCGGGACTCGATGTGTGCGACATCCAGCGGCTCGCTGCGGCGGCACACGCGCGTGGCTGCCTGGTCGCCGTCGACAACACGCTGGCGACCCCGCTCGGACAGCGCCCCCTGGAACTCGGCACCGACTTCTCGGTGGTCAGCGGCACCAAGCAGCTCACCGGGCACGGCGACATCGTCCTGGGATACGTCACTGGTTGCGACGCCTCGGCCATGGCAGCCGTAAGGCGCTGGCGCAAGATCGTCGGAGCGATTCCCGGGCCGATGGAGGCCTGGCTCGCACACCGCTCCATCGCCACGCTCCAGCTGCGCGTCGACCGGCAGAACGCCACCGCCCTGGCCCTGGCCGAGGCGCTGCGCGACCGGGACGAGGTGACGGGGCTGCGCTATCCGGGGCTGCCCGACGACCCCTCGTACAAGATCGCCTCGCAGCAGATGAGGCGCTACGGGTGCGTGGTGTCGTTTTCGCTGCCCACGCGCGCGCGTGCCGACCGTTTTCTCGAGGCGCTGCGCCTGGTGGACGATACGACGAGCTTCGGCGGGGTACGGTCCACGGCTGAGCGGCGCGGCCGGTGGGGCGGGGATGCGGTCGGGGAGGGCTTCATCCGGTTCTCGGTCGGCGCCGAGGATCCCGGGGACCTGGTGGCGGATGTGCTGCGTGCCCTCGATGAGTCGGCGCGGTGACGGCTTCCTGAGCAACCGGCCAATAACACGGATACGGACGACGGACGGTCCGAACCTCCCCCCTCGTGGCTCGGACCGTCCCGGTTCTGCGCGCGAAGAACCGCGCCAACAAGGCTAGTTGACTCTGTGTCAGTGTCCAATCACAGTAGCGACAGAGACCTATCGACTTATTTATAGTTGAGCGCTGCCGTGGGGCTGGAGAGAGGGGCGACACACCATGGATCTGGCCTTGCTACGGACCTTCGTGACCGTGCACCGGGCCGGCTCCTTCACTCGCGCCGCCGCACTGCTCGGCCTCTCGCAGCCGGCCGTCACCTCCCAGATCCGGACCCTGGAACGTCAGCTGGGGCGGCCCCTCTTCCTGCGTCAGGCCCGCGGCGTGACCCCCACCACCATCGGCGACGAACTCGCCCACAAGGCCGCCCCGCATCTGGACGCCCTTGTGGAGATCGCCGAGACCGGCCTCGACGAAGCCTCTTCTGTACGCACCCTTCACTTGGCCGGGCCGCCGGAGTTCACGGCCGAGCTCGCCCTGCCCGCGCTGACGGAGCTGGCCGGAGAGGATGGCCAGGGCCTCGCTCTGCGAGCCTCCTTCGGCAATGCCGAGGAGACACTGGAGGGACTCGCCGCCGGACATCACGATCTGGCCATCAGTACGGCCCGTCCACGCGGTGCCCTGCTCACGGCGACTCCGCTCTGCGACGAGGAGCACGTCCTGGTCGCCTCGCCGCGCTGGGAGGCCCGTATCGGCTCCGACAAGCTGCTGTGCGAAGGCGCGCCCGCCCTGGAGAACTTCCCCGTGGTGGAGGTGCACGAGTCGCTGCCGTTCGTCGCCCGCTACTGGGCCGCCGTCTTCGACTCGCGCCCGGCAGCGTCGGGCACCGTCATCGTCCCCGATCTGCGCGCGGTCCTCGCCTGCGCGATCACCGGCGCGGGGCTCGCGGTGTTGCCCCGCTATCTGTGCGCAACGGCTTTGGAGTGCGGGGACGTGGTGGCACTGCTCGAACCCGCGGTGCCACCGCTGCGTACCTACTTCCTGGTGGTACGCACGGGCACGCTCGCCACGCCGCATATAGCGCGGGCGCACGAATGGTTGCTTCAGGTCGCCACCGACTGGTCCTGAGAGAGATGTTTCACGTGGAACCAGCTGGGCCACATTTCTCCCATGACCGTCCGACCCGTGGTCAAGCGCACCGCCCGCGCCGTCCTGCTGGACGGCGATGACCTGATCCTGATCAAGCGAACCAAGCCCGGCATGGATCCTTACTGGCTGACGCCCGGCGGAGGGGTCGAGCCGGAGGACACAACCGTCGTCGACGCACTCCACCGTGAAGTGGACGAAGAGCTCGGCGCCAAGATCACCGACGTGGTGCCCTGCTTCGTCGACACCGTCGAGCACATCGGCGAGGACGGCGGCGCGACCGGCGTGAAAGTCCAGCACTTCTTCGTGTGCCGGCTGGAGTCCATGGACCCCTCCCAGCGCCATGGCCCCGAGATCGACGAGCCGAGCGGCGAGTACGAGATCGTACGCATTCCCTTCACCCGGGTGGGGATCGCCTCCGTCCATCTCGTACCGCTGTCGCTGCGGCACTACCTGGACGGCAACATCGAGGGCGTACTGGCAATGCACGCGCCTGACCTGGGCTGACGCTCCGCTCGTCGGGTGAGCAGCGGGGTCAGTCCACGGCAGCGACGAGTTCCTCCACCGAGTCGTGGCGTATCCGCTCCGAGGGGATGCCGATGTCTCTCAGCGTGTGCACACCGCTGCGGATCATGCCGGGTGGGCCCGAGAGATACGCGTCGAATTCGTTCCACGGCCCGTACTCCCGTATGGCGTCGGGGAGCTGGACATGCGCCTGATCGTCGACGATCGGGCGGACCGCGAGCCAGGGGTGGATCTGCTGGAGCCGCAGCATCGTGTCGATGTCGTACAGGTCGTGATCGGTGCGGGCGCCGTAGAAAACCTCGACGGGGCGCCGCTCACCGTGCTCGGCGACGTCCTCGACAAGTGCCTTGATCGGGGCGATCCCGGTGCCACCGCCCAGGCAGAGCAGCCCGCTGTCGGTGGTGTGGTCGACGGTCATCGAGCCCGCCGACGGGCCGAGCCGGATGATGTCGCCGGGCCGGGCATGGTGCACGAGCGCGTTGGAGACCCAGCCCGCCGGGACGGCCTTCACATGGAAGGACAGCAGCCCGTCGGAGCGGGGTGCCGAGGCGAAGGAGTAGTGCCGCCAGATCCGCGGCCACCAGGGAGTCTCCAGGCTGGTGTACTGCCCGGCGAGGAAGGGGTACGGCTGGTCGGGGCGGACCGTGATGACGGCGACGTCGGAGGTTCTGAGGTCGTGCGAGACGACCTCGGCGTGCCACCAGGCCGGCGCGAGCAGCTCGTCCGCGGCTGCGGCATCGATCATGATCTGCGAGATCGTCGTATACGTCCGGACCCAGGCGGCCTCGGTCTCATCGTCCCAGACTGCCGAGGCGTACCGGCTCAGGGAGCCGATGAGGCACTCGCCGACGGCCGGGTAGTGCTCGGGGAGGGTGCCGTACTTGCGATGCCCGCGGCCGAGGTTCTGCAGATAGGCGACCAGGACCTCGGTGTTGTCGATGTGCTCGGCCGCGGTCAGCAGCGCCTTGAGCAGCCGGTCCCGCTGGGTGTCCATCGCGGCCGGGAACAGCGGGCGCAGGTCGGGGTGGCGCACGAAGAGCAAGGCGTAGAAGTACGAGGTGACCTTGTCGGCTATGGGGGCCACCTCCGCCATGGTGCGGCGGACACGGACGGCGTCGGGGGACGCGGGCCGGGAGGGGGCTGACATCTGTTCGGGGACGCGGGGTTGGGGATCCGGCTGCGGTGGGGTGGGTGTGTCGCTCGGGGAGGCGTTGGCCGTGTCGGCTCTGGCCTCGGTAGCGCCGGCGTCGGCCGGGCCGGCTTCCACGACGGGAGATATTCGTTTCTGCGCTGCCTCGCCGCGATTCGTCGCGGGCCTGCCCACGGGGCGCAACGCGGCCAGACGGCTGCCCTCGGTCGTCTCCTGCTCGCCGCCCGCGGGCGGTTCCGGCTGCCTGCGCGGCGTGAACCAGCCGCCCTCGCCGCTGCCCCCCGAAGTGCCGTTGTCGGCCGACGTGGTGGTCGGAGCGTCCATGGTGTGCCTCGCCTCGAACATCTTTCGGTCGGTCTGCGCACTTCCTCGGTCGGAAGGTGCCTGCTTTCCCCCGCAGACGGCTTGTTTTTCCGTTCTGTCCCGCCGGCCAATTCGGGCACATTGAAACCCGAAATCCCGCCCCCTACGGACAAGTAAGGCAAGAATGTGACAATGGCCGCACCACCGCCATGGCAGCGTCTCACCCTTCACCCACACCCTGGCCGCATTACGGAGAATGCGGTTATTCGATCTCTCCGTCCCGTTAGGCTGCGTTGACCTGCGCTCGTTCCCTGGGGGACGCGTGCACGACACGCGCACACATCACACCGGAACCGGAGTCGACCCTACCGGTCACGGTCCGCCGCACAAGTCCCCAGCTCACTGCGCTCAAAATTGCGCGGGAGCGAACCATCAATTCCTTCAATTACCGGGAATGCCGGGTCAGTTGATAGGCATCCGCCAGATCACGCCCCACATAGGAGTGCGTGGCCAGACCCGTCAGATGCTGATCCGCATTGACGGCTACCGATACCGGAACCGCCTCGAACAGGTCCTTGTCCGACATCGAGTCGCCGTACGCAACACAGTCCGCACGCCCCAGTCCGTACTCCGCGCAGAGTCGGTCCGCGATCTGCACCTTGGCGGCAGCGCTCAGAATCCCCGCCGGATCCACGGGCTCGGTGAACGGCACGGCAGGGAAGCGTGAACCGTAGGCCGCATGCGCGCCCCATTCCGTCAACCGCTCCACGAAGAACGACGGCGAAAGCGAGACGACGGCGCAGTAATCGCCGCTCCCCCTGATCTCGGCCCAGACCTCCTCAATGCCGGACAGCCAGGGAGCCCCCGCGAAGGCCGCCGCCACATGTGCCTCGGTGAGTTCTGCCCAAAGGGCATGCACATGTGACGCGTACTCCAGCGGGCTTATGCGTCCCGCGCCGATCGCCTTGTCGAGGGCCACCGTCTGGGCTTCCAGGCCGAGTTGCCGGGAGATCTCCACGGGTGCCGAGCTGCCATGCAGCAACGTCCCGTCCAGATCGAAGAGATGAAGTCTCGCCATGTACGCCGAGGCTAGTACGTGGGGTTACTCCCGCTGTCAGACGTCCTCGCTGCTCCGGCCCGGCACGGTGTTTCACGTGAAACTAACCCGCCCCGCACGCCGGGCCACCCTCGTTGTCCATGTAGCTGCCTCCGCATGCTGGCTCGGGCTCACGCTCGGCCTGCTCGTGCTCGGGATCACCGCGACCATGACCGGTTCCGCAGTGACCGTGGAGGCTTCCGTCCGCGCCATGAAGCTCTTCGCCGACTGGCTCCTGCTTCCCCTGGCGTTCCTTACGTTCCTCAGCGGTCTGGTGCTGTCCCTGGGCACCCCTTGGGGTCTTGCGAGGCACCGATGGGTCTACACGAAGTTCTGGCTGACCCTGGCCACGATGACCGCCACAGTCTTCGCGCTGCGCCCCGGGGTCAACTCCGCGGTCGCCACCGTCTCCGCGGGCGGACCACTTCCCGACGTCAGCGAGGTATTGGCCGGGCCGATCGTCTCGCTGTCCGCGTATGTCTTCATGACGGTGATCTCGGTCCTCAAGCCCTGGGGACTGACTCGCCGTGGTCAGAATCTGCGCATCGCTCCCCGGAAATCGGTGGACGTCGAGGGCGCCCGTCAGACAGCCTGACCAGCGTGCCGACTCCTTCCCTCGCCGCCCTGCCCATCCGCCGTCTGACGCCTCGTGACCTCGCCGCATGCGCCGACCTGTCCGAGAACCGGGGCTGGCCCCGTGAGGAGCACAAGTGGGGTCTGCTATTGGCGGCGGGCAGAGGCTATGGGATCGACGACCCGGACGGCGGTCTCATCAGCGCCTGCGTCGTGACCTCGTACGGACCACAGGAGCGCCCCGGTCTGGCCGCGATCGGCATGGTGCTGGTCGCCGCACGACACGCACGGCAAGGCGTCGGCCGCCGTCTGATGCGGCATGTCGTCGCGGCACTCGACACCACCCCGCTGACCCTGCACGCGACGCCGTACGGCCGCCCTCTCTATGAGGAGTTGGGCTTGAAGACCACGGGCCGGGTCGAGATGGTCCGCGGGCACTTCACGCCCGGCGGACCGGAGCCGGAGGCCACCACGCGTGCGGCGACGGCCGAGGATCTTCCCGCGATCCTCCGGCTCGACCAGGAGGTCTTCGGCACTGACCGCACTCACGTGATCACGCGACTGCCGGCTTTCGCCGACCAACTGCGCGTCGCAGAGGAGGCCGGGCGGATCACCGGGTACGCGGCCGCCTGGCCCAATATGGACAACCAAGTCGTGGGCCCGCTGATCGCCCAGGACACGGAGACTGCTAAGGAGCTCATCGCCTCGCTGGCCGCCCATACCACCGACGCACTGCGCACCGATATCGACGTACGGCACGAGGAACTGCTGACCTGGGTCAAGGCCCGTGGCCTTGCCTCTGCCGGCTTCAACGCGGTCATGACGTACGGCATCCCGGAACTCCCGGGCGACTGGACGCGCCGGTTCGCTCCGCTGACGGTGGCGGCGGGCTGAGGCCTCTGTCGGAGGCACCTCAGCCGCGGATCAGTGGTGGACGGCGGTCTGCTGTCCGGCGGGCTCCGCGGCTGCCACGACGAGGCTCGAGCGTCGGCACGGCGCTCCATAGCGGCCGAACCTATGGCGAGCAGGAGGGCCGCGGCGGCCAGAGCGGCGCCGACCCAGTTGAGGCGGTGTGTAGCCCAGGCCGCCCGCGATGACGAGGCCTCCCAGCCAGGCGGACAGGGCGTTGCCGAGGTTGAGGGCTCCGATGTTCACTGCCGAGGTCAGCATGGGGCGCCGTGTGCCTGGTCGAGGACCCGCTTCTGCAGCGGCGGTACGTACATTCACACCCGTGCCCGCCCAAGACGCGCCATCGCCTTTGACGAGCCCGAATAGGCTGCCGCCATGGGAGACCTTGAGATACGACCCGCTGTCGAGGACGACGTCCCGGTCATCGTCGCCATGCTCGCCGATGATCCGTTGGGCGCCCAGCGCGAGTCACCGGACGACCTGTCCCCGTACCTGGCCGCGCTGGATCGCCTGAACGGTGACCCGAACCAGCACTTGGTCGTCGGCGTACGCGGAGGCCGTGTCGTCGGCACCCTCCAACTCACGATCATTCCCGGCCTGTCCCGCAAGGGAGCGACCCGCTCAATCATCGAAGGCGTACGCGTTCACGCCGATGAGCGCGGCAGCGGCCTGGGTTCCCGGCTCATCGAATGGGCCGTCGACCAATCCCGGTGCGAGGGATGCCAGTTGGTCCAGCTGACCTCCGACGCCACCCGCATCGACGCCCACCGGTTCTACGAACGGCTCGGGTTCACGCCCTCCCACGTGGGGTTCAAGCTTCCTCTCTGAGGCGGTGTATGCATCCCGCTGAGGCGTCGTGTTTCACGTGAAACACGACGCCTCCCGTCGCACGGAACGCTCTTGCTGAAAAGGAGCCCTGTCGCGCCCGGCGCCGCTCGTCCGACGCTACGGCCACCGAATCCCGCGCCACCCCTCCGGATCCACCCCGCCCGGCACCGGCGCCCCCTCGTCGTACGGCTGCCGCGTGAAGACGAACGACCCCAGGTCCAGATGACTCACCGCCCCGTCGGGGCGCCGTACGGCCCGCAAGAGCTCACCCGCGTAGTAGCCGTCGAGGCCCGTCCATGTCCCATCGCCATTGGGCCGGAAGCGCGAGCGACGGCCATCGCCGGACAGGGGTCCTAGCGAGACGCCTCCCTCGGCGGTGAGACGCAGCGCGGAGGCCTGTGTGCCCCAGTACCAGGGCCCCGCCAACTCCAGTACGGATGCGTCGACTTCAGACAACGGGCGCCACGGCTCGGGGACCCGGGGTTCAGCCTCGGCGACGATGCGTACGAGGTCCGCGGCAACCGTCATCACCAGCGGGCCTGAGGTGCAGTTGGCGAGCACGACGGAGGCCAGATCGTCCTCGACGCTGATCACAAGACCGGCGAGGAAACCTGGCAGGGACCCCGAATGCCCGACAAGGATCCGCCCTCCCCGGTGCTGAATCTGCATGCCGAGGCCATACGCCGTACCTGCCGCCACCTCCGCGGCCTCGGGCGGCGCCGCGGGCGTACGCATCTCCAGCACCGACCGCGCACTCAGCACCCGGTCGTCCCCCTCGGCCAGGAACCCTGCGAAGCGCGCCAGATCGCCTGTGGTCGACCAGAGCTGACCGGCCGGCGCCATCCGGCCCAGATCCTCTGCGGGCTCCGGCAGCATCACATCCGCCCAGGGGTGCACGGCCCAGCCGCCCGCGTGCGGTTCCTGTGGACGACTGCTCGTGCGGTGCAACCCCAGAGGTTCGAGGACCTCACGCCGCAGAACCTCCTCCCAGGGGGCGCCCTTCAGCTCCTCCACCAACGCGCCCAGCAACGTGTAACCGAGGTTCGAGTAATGGTGCCGCCGCCCCACGGGGTGCCGGTACGGCTGCTCGCCCAGCACGTCGGCGAGCTCCGGGCGCAGCGCCCCCGGCGTGCGCTCCCACCAGGGCGAGGGCGACTCTGCCGCCAACCCGCCCGTGTGCGCGAGCAGTTCGGCGATCGTCGACTCCCCCGCTCCGGTGTCCGGCAGATGCTTCTCCAGCGGATCGCCGAGGTCCAGCACTCCCTCGTCCCGCAACCGAAGCACCAGCACCGCCGTGAACGTCTTGGTGATCGACCCGATCCGGTACTGCACATTCTCGTCCGGCCCGTGCCCGTCCACTGAGGTACGCGCCCCGTGCCACACCGCCTCCCCGCCCCGTACGACCACCGCCGCCATCGACGGCGCCCGTCCCTCGGCCTGAGCGGTGGCAATACGGTGCAGCAGGGCCCGACGCGTACCGGGCAGCAGCTCTTCCTGAGGTGTCGTCATGGGCCCAGTCCACCTGACCGGCCGCCCGGCGTCGAGCGCCGACAGGAGCACGGCCGCGTTTACCGCAAGTAGGGGGCGGACACCAGGTCAAGCATGCCTGCCCTGGCGTGTAGAGTCTCGCGGTTCGTGCCCTAAGGCGGCACTGTGACCTGCGGAAACCATGCGCTGTCTCACGCCGTGTCGTAGTCGGTCTGTCTCACGGTCGTATCCGAATCCTCGAAGTGGCTACGGGGATCAAGCAGCTGATCTGCGGATGGGGAAGGGCCTCCCGGTGCGTGGCCGCGGGACTGAACCTGTCACTCGAACTGGCAGCTGACCCTGCCGCAGGGCGGGGCTATCCGTTGGGTGGCGGGTGGGACAGACTGGGCCGGCCTGGGCCTGCGACTACCACTTGGAGCACGTCGGATGAGCAGCAACGTACTGACCATGTACGGCGGGCCGAGACGAGTCGACGGCCAGGGTCAGGTGAAGGTGGCGGACATGGTCAGCTTCTCCGACGGGTCGGGGCCGACGCCGTCGGCCGTGTACGTGGAGCGCGAACTGCCGCCGGGAGGCACGTCCGCGTACCTTGCGGCCCGGGGCGGCGGGGCCCGTTCCTTCACCCTGTGGGCCGACGATCAACGCCGGGAGCGGGTGGCCACCGTGGTGACCCTGTCGGCCGGCGGCGTCGCGAGGTTTCAGGTGCTCGGCGCGCACGGCGAGGTCATCGGCACGCTCATGCGCGAGAAGGCGCTCCGCGGCAGGGGCCTGCGCACCCGCTGGACCGTGCACCAGCCCGGCGGCTCCGAAGCGGTCGGCTTCAAGGGGAGGATCGTATGGTGGTGGATGTGGTGGCTCTTGCTGCCCCTGATGGCGGTGGTCCTCGTGATCAGCGTCTTCGACAGCGTCCCTGGCAACGAGGGCGGCTTCGCACGCGCACCCCGGCGCATCCGGTGGCGCGCGAACGGGCAGGTCTCGCTGGAGTTCAGGTCCAAGGGCGACAAACTTCACGTACACGCACCCGGTGTGGACTGGCGGCTCGGGGCCGCGCTGATCGCCCTCCTGCGCAGCTTCAACGCCGGCGCGTGGGACTCGGTGAAGTAATGCCCCGGGGACGACGCTCCGGCGCGGTGCGTGCTGAGGCGGCAGAAGTTGGTGTTCCGGGGCCGCGCACCGCAGAACTGGGCCTCATGTCTGATCAGCGGCCAGCCCAACGCCCGGCGCCAAGGCCCTTGCCCGGTCCGCCTGGCGGGTACGGGGAGCTGAGCCACCGAGCACGAGGACTACATGCGAGTTCAGATCGCGCACCGATGAGTTTCCCGCGCCGCGCCGGTCTGTACGCGTGAGACCGACTCACGGAAGGCTGGCGCCATGCGGAAATTGATCTACGGCATGAACCTGACCCTGGACGGCTACATCGCCGCGCCCGGCGACGACATCGGCTGGAGCGTGCCGAGCGACGAGCTGTTCCAGTTCTGGTCCGACCAGTTGCAGGCGACCGACCTGACGCTGTACGGGCGCAAGCTGTGGCAGATGATGAGCTCCTACTGGCCGACCGGCGACCAGCAGCCCAACGCCACCCCGGCGGAGATCGAGTTCGCGCGCCGCTGGCGGGACATGTCGAAGGTGGTGTTCTCCTCGACGATCGACAAGGTCGACTGGAACACCCGCCTGGTCACCGGCGACGCGGTCGCCGAGATCACCCGGCTCAAGGCCGAGGACGGCGGCCCGATGGACATCGGCGGCGCAACGCTCGCCAGGGCGGCCATGCGGGCCGGGCTCATTGACGAGTACGTGCTGGCCACCGCGCCGGTCCTGGTGGGCGGCGGCACGCCGTTCTTCACCGCGCTGGACAGCTGGGTGAACCTGAACCTGGTGGAGACGCGGACGTTTCCCTGCGGCGTGATCCTGACCAGGTACGAGACGAGGCGCTGAGCGCCCGTCACGCGACTCGACCACCTGCCGGGTCCACGCAAACGTGAACGCCACCACTGGGGTGGAAAGCCGGCAGTGCGGCTTCACATCCACCACTACCGGACCCTGCTCAGTGGTCAAGATGTAATCCGGGATGTGCTTCAGGCACTGACGGGCGGAGCGGGCCGGAACCCTGCCATCCGAAAGGGTGAGAACCCCGACCAGCGAGTCTCACGATGACGGCATAAGTGCCGCCGATGTGCCATCGGAGATGAGACTGTGCCGCGAAATCTGAGACCCTGCACCAACAGTGTGGGTCAGGCCTGCATATCCACAAAGCGCGAGTAGTGGCCCTGGAAGGCGACCGTGATCGTCGCCGTTGGACCGTTACGGTGCTTGCCCACGATGATGTCCGCCTCACCCGCGCGCGGAGACTCCTTCTCGTACGCGTCCTCGCGGTGCAGCAGGATCACCATATCCGCGTCCTGCTCGATCGACCCGGATTCACGCAGGTCGGAGACCATGGGCTTCTTGTCCGTACGCTGCTCGGGGCCACGGTTCAGCTGCGACAGCGCGATGACCGGAAGCTCCAACTCCTTGGCCAGAAGCTTCAGGTTCCGCGACATGTCGGAGACCTCCTGCTGTCGGCTCTCGGCCCGCTTGGAACCGCCCGACTGCATCAGCTGCAGATAGTCGATGACCACCAGCTTCAGGTCGCTGCGCTGCTTGAGTCGACGGCACTTGGCACGGATTTCCATCATGGACAGGTTCGGGGAGTCGTCGATGTAGAGGGGAGCAGCCGAAACATCCGGCATCCGGCGCGCGAGCCGGGTCCAGTCCTCGTCGGTCATCGTGCCCGAACGCATGTGATGCAGAGCCACACGCGCTTCCGCGGACAGCAGACGCATCGCGATCTCGTTGCGGCCCATTTCGAGCGAGAAGATGACACTCGGCATGTTGTGCTTGATCGAGCAGGTCCGCGCGAAGTCCAGCGCCAGCGTGGACTTACCCATGGCAGGACGCGCCGCGATGATGATCATCTGCCCCGGGTGCAGACCATTTGTGAGCTGGTCGAGATCGGTGAAGCCGGTCGGCACACCGGTCATCTCCCCCGAGCGCGAACCGATCGCCTCGATCTCGTCGAGCGCACCTTCCATGATGTCGCCGAGCGGCAGATAGTCCTCCGTGGTGCGCTGCTCGGTGACCGCGTAGATCTCGGCCTGGGCGCTGTTGACGATCTCGTCGACGTCACCGTCGGCCGCGTACCCCATCTGTGTGATGCGCGTACCGGCTTCCACCAGGCGACGCAGCACAGCACGCTCATGAACGATCTCTGCGTAGTACTCGGCGTTCGCCGCCGTCGGCACCGTCTGAACGAGGCCGTGCAGATACGACACGCCGCCGACCTTGGTGATCTCGCCGCGCTTGGTGAGCTCGGCGGCGATCGTGATCGGGTCGGCCGGCTCCCCCTTCGCGTAGAGGTCGAGGATCGCGCTGTAGATGGTCTCGTGCGCCGGCCGGTAGAAGTCGTGTCCCTTGAGCAACTCGACGACATCGGCAATGGCGTCCTTGGACAGCAGCATGCCGCCGAGGACGGACTGCTCGGCGTCCAGATCCTGCGGCGGCACACGCTCGAAGGACGAACCTCCGCCGTCCCAGACTCCGTTGTCCCGTCCGCGATCGTGTTGCTCGTCGCGAACCCTGCCACCGTCACGGCGACGGGAGGCGGGCAGACGATCACTGGGACCGCTGTCGGCCCACGGGTCGTCCAAGGGCTCGGAAATACTCACCGAGCCACCTCCTCCCGTCCGCCGAGCGGACCTAGCCGTGCCTCATCTTTCTACGGCACGGCACTGACAAATGAGAGGCCCAACTCCGGTTCTCGCGCGTCGGTTTTGCGAGGTTTCCGAGTCCGAAAGAGGAGCGGGGCGCCGGACCACGTTAGGCCTGCGGGCACCGTCAGCCAATCTGGTTATCCACAGGCCATGTGGACGACCGCCTTGATGCTGTGGAGAACCTCGCAAAACCTGTGCACGACTCGGTGGACAGGCCTGTGAACAAGCCCGCGCCCCGATTTCCACACCTATCCTGACCTGCATATATCCCGTCCACCGGCTGTGCAGAAGAAAAACTTCCACAGTAGAACCAAGATCGTTACGAAGACCCCGCAACGACGCTTTCCACAGAAGGAGAAGTAAGGACCACGTGATTGTTGCGCCACTTACCTGTGGAAGATTAGATTGATGCGCATGACACAGGCTTCCGCGGCACCCAAGGCCGCCCGGCGTCGGCACGACCGAGAGATCGTCGCGCTAGCCGTTCCGGCCTTCGGCGCACTCGTCGTCGAGCCTCTCTTCCTCCTGGCCGACAGCGCCATCATCGGCCATCTCGGCACTCCGCAACTCGCCGGTCTCGGTGTCGCCTCCGCCCTCCTCACCACAGCCGTCAGCATCTTCGTATTCCTGGCGTATGCCACCACAGCCGCCGTCGCGCGCCGCGTCGGCGCGGGCGATCTGCAAGCCGCGATCCGGCAGGGTATGGACGGCATCTGGCTCGCGCTCCTGCTGGGGGCAGCCATCATCGCTGTCGTCATACCGACGGCCCCCGCCCTGGTGGGACTCTTCGGCGCCTCGGACACCGCCGCCCCCTACGCCACCACGTATCTACGGATCTCGGCGCTCGGCATTCCTGCGATGCTCGTCGTTCTCGCCGCATCCGGAGTCCTCCGCGGACTGCAGGACACAAAGACACCGCTGTACGTCGCCATCGCGGGCTTCATCGCCAACGGAGCCCTCAACGTCGGCCTCGTCTACGGCGCGGACCTCGGCATCGCCGGCTCTGCCTGGGGCACCGTCATCGCCCAGTGCGGTATGGCCGCGGTGTATCTCGCTGTCGTCGTCCGTGGAGCACGAAAGCACGGCGCCCCGCTGCGGCCGGACGCCGCCGGGATACGCGCCTGTGCCCAGGCCGGAGCGCCTCTGCTGATACGTACGCTCTCGCTGCGGGCCATCCTGATGATCGCCACCGGCGTGGCGGCCCGGCTCGGTGACGCGGACATCGCCGCACACCAGATCATCCTTGGGCTGTGGAGTCTGCTTGCCTTCGCCTTGGACGCGATCGCCATCGCCGGTCAGGCGATCATCGGCCGCTACCTCGGCGCGGGTGACGGCCAAGGCGCCCGCGAGGCCTGTCGCCGCATGATGGAGTGGGGCATCGCGGTCGGCGTCGCACTCGGTGTGCTGGTGATCGTCACCCGGCCGCTCTTCGTCCCGCTCTTCACCAGTGACTCTATGGTCAAGGAGGCGGCACTGCCCGCTCTCATCGTGGTGGCCCTCTCCCAGCCGGTCTGCGGCATCGTCTACGTACTCGACGGCGTCCTGATGGGCGCCGGAGACGGCCCTTACTTGGCACGGGCGATGCTCGTGACGCTCGCCATCTTCACGCCCGCCGCTCTGCTCGTACCTGTTCTCGGCGGCGGCCTGACGGCGCTGTGGGGAGCAATGACCCTGATGATGGCCATACGAATGCTGACCCTGTGGCTGCGCTCCCGCTCGGGTCGCTGGATCGTCACGGGTGCCACGCGCTGAGCAAAGCCGAACCTGCACTGGGTGATGTCGACCGCAACCAAGCTCGCTCTGTTTCACGTGAAACGGCGGACCAACTCGGGGACCGATGCACGCCGTTTCACGTGAAACGTGCCTTCCATGTGTCCCCACCGCCCACATGTTGGCCGCCAAGAGACCCGCTCGGCAGGCGAGGGGGACAAGCGTGTGGGGCCGCGCCCCGAAAGGCACGGCCCCACAATGCACTGCTTCAGCGAGCGCAGCGCTTAGGCGGCGACGACCTCGATGTTGACCTTGGCAGCAACCTCGGGGTGCAGACGCACGGACGTCTCATGGGCGCCCAGCGTCTTGATCGGCGCGCCCAGCTCGATGCGGCGCTTGTCGACCTCAGGGCCACCGGAAGCCTTGATCGCCGAGGCGATGTCGGCGGGGGTGACAGAACCGAAGAGCCGACCGGCGTCGCCCGAGCGTACGGCCAGGCGGACCTTGACGCCCTCGAGGCGGGCCTTGATCTCGTTGGCCTGCTCGATGGTCTGGATCTCATGGATCTTGCGAGCACGACGGATCTGCTCGACGTCCTTCTCGCCGCCCTTGGTCCAGCGGATCGCAAAGTTCCGCGGGATCAGGTAGTTGCGGGCGTAACCGTCCTTGACGTCGACGACGTCGCCCGCGGCGCCGAGGCCGGAGACCTCGTGGGTGAGGATGATCTTCATGTGTCGGTCACCCTTCCCTTATCGCGCGGTGGAGGTGTAGGGCAGCAGCGCCATCTCACGGCTGTTCTTGACGGCCGTGGCGACGTCACGCTGGTGCTGCGTGCAGTTGCCGGTCACGCGGCGGGCACGGATCTTGCCACGGTCGGAAATGAACTTCCGCAGCATGTTCGTGTCCTTGTAGTCCACGTACGTGACCTTGTCCTTGCAGAAAGCGCAGACCTTCTTCTTCGGCTTGCGCACAGGCGGCTTCGCCATGGTGTATCTCCTGTGTGATCAAGAAGTGTGGGTGCGAACCCGCCCTCAGAAGGGGGGCTCGTCCGAGTAGCCGCCGCCGGAGCCGGAGCCGCCGGAGCTTCCGCCCCAGCCGCCACCGCCGCCGCCCTGCTGGCCGCCGCCGGCCGGCGCACCGGTCGCCCAGGGATCGTCGGCTGGAGCGCCGCCGCCCTGCTGCTGACCGCCACCGGGACCTGAGCCCCAGCCGCCGCCCTGCTGGCCGCCGCCACCGCCGCCGTAACCACCCTGGCCGCCTCGGCCGGTGGTCTTGGTGACCTTGGCCGTGGCGCTGCGCAGGCTCGCGCCGACCTCGTCGACGTCGAGTTCGTAGACCGTGCGCTTGACGCCCTCACGGTCCTCGTAGGACCGCTGCTTCAGCCGGCCCTGCACGATGACGCGCATGCCTCGCTGAAGCGACTCGGCGACGTTCTCCGCCGCCTGACGCCAGACCGAGCACGTCAGGAACAGGCTCTCGCCGTCCTTCCATTCATTGGTCTGACGGTCGAAGGTGCGAGGAGTGGACGCGACACGGAACTTCGCGACCGCCGCACCGGAAGGGGTGAAGCGCAGCTCGGGATCGTCGACAAGATTGCCGACGACCGTGATGACGGTCTCGCCTGCCATTGGGAACCTCTCGGCGGGTTTACTGCTGGCTGCTTGCTGCTACTCGATGCCCGAGATCAACTGAGCGGGAGAGCTCAGTGCATCTCGGGGCGGAGGACCTTGGTCCGGAGGACCGACTCGTTCAGGTTCATCTGGCGGTCGAGCTCCTTGACGACCGCAGGCTCGGCCTGCAGGTCGATGACCGAGTAGATACCCTCGGGCTTCTTCTTGATCTCGTACGCGAGACGACGACGGCCCCAGGTGTCGACCTTCTCCACCTTTCCGTTGCCCTCACGGACAACGGAGAGGAAGTTCTCGATCAGCGGGGAGACAGCGCGCTCCTCGAGATCGGGGTCGAGGATGACCATCACCTCGTAGTGACGCATGTGGAACCCACCTCCTTTGGACTCGGCGGCCACGGTCGTTCCGTGGCAGGAGGGTTGTGATGCGTTAGCAACGGTATCGGCCACCACTGACAATCGGGCTCGTCACTCAGTGAACTGAGTGGGAGTCGCGTCATGGCATGGACAGACACCGGTGCAGACGGTACAGACTACCCGGACACCGGCTTCCGGTTGAAATCCGGGGGCGGTGGCCGTCAATCTGTACACATCGGGTGTGTATGGCGCTACGATGCGCCGTTTTCCGCAGGAGGTGCCCTATGGCACAGACAGTGCGCCCCCAAGTCGCCGGATCCCTGTTCGCCACCGATCACAAGCGCCACCCGCTCCAGGACACGCTGCTCGCCGTGACGCTGGTGCTGGGGGCGACGTCCTTCATCACGGCGATGTTCCATCACCTGCATCTGATCAGCTCCTGGACGGGGCTGGTGGGGATTCTCACGGGAGCGGCCGGACAGTTCGTTTCCGTGACGACGCGGGAGCGCTTCGGTCTGATTTTGGGGCTCGGTGCGGCGGGTGTCGGCTTCATGCTCGGCATGGCGCACGGCGGTCTCTTCGGCGGGGTCATCGGCTGAGCGATTCCCCGGCGGACGGGGATGTCGGCCAACGGCCTTCCCACTACCGGCTCGAGGGCCGGACACCCCTTCCGGACCTCCCGGCCGCGCATGCGCCGGGCCCAGGTTCCGTAGGGCCAGACGGGGCGCTCGCAAGGCGCAGTAGGCTTCGGCGCGAGAGCCGGAGCCCCTGTACCCATGGGGACACACCAGCCCGAGGAGCCCCCCATATGAGCCTGACCCTGAGGACCATCAGTCGAGAGCAGCATCTGGCGTACATCCAGAGCCTGCCCGCGGCGAGCCACATGCAGGTGCCGGCCTGGGCAGACGTCAAGGCGGAGTGGCGTGCCGAGAATCTCGGCTGGTTCGACGACAGGACGGGCGACATGGTCGGGGCGGGCCTCGTGCTGTACCGGCAGCTACCCAAGATCAAGCGCTACCTCGCCTATCTGCCCGAGGGCCCGGTCATCAACTGGTTCGCGCCGAATCTGACCGAGTGGCTGGATCCGATGCTCGCGCATCTCAAGCAGCAGGGCGCCTTCTCCGTGAAGATGGGCCCACCGGTCATCATCCGGCGCTGGGAGGCCGCTTCGATCAAGAAGGGCATCCAGGATCCGGACGTGAAGCGGTTGCGCGACATCGAGGCCGACTTCATCGAGCCGCGCGCTTTCGAGGTCGCCGACCGGCTGCGTCGCATGGGCTGGCAGCAGGGCGAGGACGGCGGGGCCGGCTTCGGCGACGTACAACCCCGCTATGTCTTCCAAGTACCGCTGGCCAACCGATCGTTGGAGGACGTCCACAAAGGCTTCAACCAGCTTTGGCGGCGCAACATCAAGAAGGCTGAGAAGGCGGGCGTCGACGTCGTCCAGGGCGGCTACCAGGACCTCGAGGAGTGGCAGCGCCTCTACGAGATCACGGCCGTCCGCGACCACTTCCGGCCCCGCCCGCTCTCGTACTTCCAGCGCATGTGGACGGCCCTCAACAACGAGGACCCCAACCGCATGCGGCTCTACTTCGCCCGGCACAACGGTGTGAACCTGTCCGCCGCGACGATGCTGGTCGTGGGCGGGCATGTCTGGTACTCGTACGGTGCCTCGGACAACATCGGGCGTGAGGTCCGGCCCTCGAACGCGATGCAGTGGCGCATGCTGCGCGACGCCTACGCGCTCGGTGCCACGGTCTATGACCTGCGGGGTATCTCCGACTCGCTGGACGAGACCGACCACCTTTTCGGCCTCATCCAGTTCAAAGTGGGCACGGGCGGGCAAGCCGCCGAATACCTTGGCGAGTGGGACTTCCCGCTCAACAAGCTGCTCCACAAGGCGCTCGACATCTACATGTCCCGCCGCTGACGCATCAGAATTTGCCTTCATACCTCTGATACACCGCTGCCACGAGAAAGGTTCCAGGTCCGGCCATGGCGCTCACGCTCTACGTCGACACCGCACGCTGGCGGGCGCACCACAAGCAGGTGTCCGAGCAGTTCCCCGGACTCGTCCCTGTGTGCAAGGGCAATGGCTACGGCTTCGGCCATGAGCGACTGGCGGACGAGGCCACGCGGCTGGGCTCGGACATCCTGGCCGTCGGCACGACGTACGAGGCCGCCCGGATCAAGGACTGGTTCGGTGGAGACTTGCTGGTGCTGACGCCGTTCCGGCGGGGCGAGGAGCCCGTGCCGTTGCCCGATCGCGTGATCCGCTCCGTGTCGTCGATCGACGGGGTCTACGGCCTCGTGGGCGCCCGTGTCGTCATCGAGGTCATGTCCTCGATGAAGCGGCACGGTGTGAGCGAGCGCGACCTGCCTCAGCTTCACGCCGCCATAGAGAACGTACGGCTGGAGGGCTTCGCGATCCATCTGCCGCTGGACCGCACCGACGGCTCGGACGCCGTCGAGGAGGTCATCGGCTGGATGGACCGGCTGCGTGCGGCCCGGCTGCCGCTGCACACCATGTTCGTCAGCCACCTCAAGGCCGAGGAACTCGCCCGGCTGCAGCAGCAGTTCCCGCAGACCCGCTTCCGCGCCCGCATCGGTACGCGGCTGTGGCTGGGGGACCACGAGGCGACCGAGTACCGCGGAGCCGTCCTGGACGTCACTCCCGTCGCCAAGGGGGACCGCTTCGGCTATCGCCAGCAGAAGGCCGCATCTGACGGCTGGCTGGTGGTCGTGGCGGGCGGTACGTCGCACGGGGTGGGCCTGGAGGCCCCGAAGGCCCTGCACGGCGTCATGCCGCGCGCCAAGGGCGTCGCCCGGGCCGGCCTCGCCACGGTCAACCGAAACCTCTCGCCATTCGTCTGGGGCGGCAAGCAGCGCTGGTTCGCGGAGCCTCCGCACATGCAGGTCTCGATCCTTTTCGTGCCCTCAGACGCCCCGGAACCGAAGGTCGGCGAGGAACTGGTGGCCCATCTGCGGCACACCACCACGCAGTTCGACCGAATCGTCGAGCGCTGACCGCCCGAGCCTCAGCGGAGAGGCCGTACACGGACTCCGTGTACGGCCTTTTGTGTAGCTGTCTACGCCTTGTTCGCTCAGGGCGAACCGGCACCCGCCGACGGGCCCCGGCTGCCCCACTCCACGTGCGGCCCGTCGAAGTGCGCCGCATGCTGCGGCGGATGGGCCGCGGCTCCCAGCACGAAGGCGTCCTCCGCGCCATCGAGTACCCCGCCCGACGGATCGTCGTCCCCGGACCGGCGTACCACGTCCCGTTCCGGCATGAGGATGTCGCGTACGACGACGGCACACAGGTAGAGCGTCCCCAACAGGTGGATGACGATGACGACGTGATAGCCGTCGGTCGGCAGTCCCTTGTGAGCGTCGCCACTGGTCGTGTACGCGAGGTACATCCAGATCCCGAGGAAGTACGCGACCTCGCACGCCTGCCAGATCAGGAAGTCCCGCCACTTGGGGCGGGCCAGCGCGGCGAGGGGGACCAGCCACAGCACGTACTGCGGTGAATAGACCTTGTTGGTGAGGATGAAGGCCGCAACGACCAGAAAGGCGAGTTGGGCGAAGCGCGGCCTGCGCGGGGCAGTCAGCGCGAGTCCCGCTACCCCCAGGCAGGAGAGCAGCATCAGCACCATGGCGAGCGTGTTGACAGTGTCGGTGGTGGGCGGGCTGTCCATGCGATGAGACAGGACGAGCCAGAACGAGCCGAAGTCGACGCCACGCTCCTGGCTGAATGTGTAGAACTTCGACCAGCCCTCTGGGGCGAGCAGCATCACAGGGAGGTTCACGACCAGCCAGGCGCCCGCTGCACCGCGCAGCGCGGTGCCGAACTCCCGCCACCTGCCAGCACGCCAGCACAGCACGAGCAGCGGCCCGAGGAGCAAAAAGGGATAGAGCTTGGCGGCCGTGGCAAGGCCCAGGAGGACGCCGAAGGCGAGCGGGCGGCTCCGCGCCCACATCAGCATCGCGGCGGCCGTCAGGGCGACGGCCAGCAGGTCCCAGTTGACGGTGGCGGTGAGCGCGAAGGCGGGTGCGAGGGCGACCAGCAGACCGTCCCAGGGCCGCCGGCGGTGAGTGCGGGTCACGCAAACGGCGATGACCGCCGCGCACACCATCAGCATCCCGGCGTTGACCATCCAGTAGACGTTTGCCTGGTCCTGGATGCTGCCGCTGCCCGGTGTCAGCCAGGAGGCGACCTCCATGAACACGCCGGTCAGCACCGGGTATTCGAGGTACTCCATATCGCCGCTGAGTTTGTCGAAGTACGGCACGAGACCCTCGGCGAAGCCGCGACCCTGGTAGAGATGCGGGATGTCGGAGTAGCACGCGTGCGTGTACTGCGAGCTGGCCCCGAAGAACCAGGCGCCGTCGTAGCACGGCAGCTTCTGCACCATGCCGAGGGCGAACATGCCGATCGCGACGAGCGCGATGACACGTACAGGGGTCCACCAGGACGTCCCGAGCAGCGCGCGCCGCCCGATGGGGCCACCGATCAGCTCGCTGCCGGTTGCGGCGACCGCGTCCTCCTTGGTCGGCCGTACCGGCTCCGGCTCATGCGAGCTCGCTCGCTTCGTCTCTGCACTGGGCATGCCGACCATCCTGCCGTACATAGCTGAGAGTGTGCTGGGGCGTCCTGTCGCCGTGGCCGTGGCTGGTCGCCTGACTGAAGGCCTTCGCCTCTGAGTACGACAAGGGCCGCCGCACCGTGTCGGTGCGGCGGCCCTTGTTTCACGTGAAACAGCCTGTTTCACCTGCAACACTCACAGTGTGGGCTACCCGGTGCCTCCCCCGAAGAGGCCTCCGTTGTCGTTGCCGCCGTTGTTGCCGGGAGGATCGGACTCCGTCGGTGAAGCACTCCCACCTCCATCGACTCCGCCGTTACCAGCACCACCGTTGCCCTCTCCGCCGTTGTTGTTGCACTCGAAGTCGAAGGCGTCACAGGTGTTGCTCGGCGAGGGCGAGGGACTCGTCGTCGGCTCACTTGGCGTCGGGCTCGGCGTCGGGCTCTCCTCCTCGGGCTCGGGCTCGGGGAGCGAGGGCGTCGGAGTCGGAGTCGGGATGTCGTTGACGACCTTACCGATGGGTTCGGGTGTCGGGAACTCCTCCGCGGGCTTGCCCTTGAGCGCGTCCTCCATGTAGTCGTGCCAGATCTCGGCCGGGAACGAGGCGCCATGGATCTTCTTCTGGCCACCCGTCCCGTACATCTCCAGGAACTTGCGCTTCTTGTTGTTCGCGTCGTCGTCCATGCGATACATGGAGATCGCCGTCGAGAGCTGCGGGGTGTAGCCGACGAACCATGCGGACTTGTTGCCGTCGGTGGTACCGGTCTTGCCCGCCACCTCACGGTCGTCGAGCGCCGCCGCAGTGCCCGTGCCGTCTTCCACGACGGTCTTCAGAACGTCGGTGACGTTGTCGGCGACCTCGGGAGTGAAGGCCGTCCTGGTCTTGGCGACGTCCGCGTGCCTGAAGACGATCCCGTCCGCGTCCTTGATCTCGGTGACCGAATACGGGTCGTTCTGCTTGCCACTGGCCGCGAAGGTGGAGTACGCACCTGCCATGCGGATCGCGCTCGGGTCGGACGTGCCGAGCGAGAAGGACGGATAGTTCGCGCTGGCCAGACTGCCCTCCAGGACGCCAGCGTCCAGCGCTGCCTCCCTGACCTTGTCCAGACCGACGTCCATACCGAGCTGCACGTAGGCGGAGTTCGCCGAGACCCTCATCGCCTCGCGGAGGTCGATCTGGTAGCTCGGCGCGTTGTACGACTCACCGCCGTCGTTCGTCTGCAGCCACTCCCTGCCCTTCTTGTCCTGCCAGACGTTGCCGTCGTAATCCTCGATCTTCAGCTTGTTCTTGCCGCTGTAGAGGCTCTTCGGTGAGACGATCGTCCGCTCGTCCTGCGCCTGGGTCTCGTCACCGTCGGGATTACGCACACCCCATGACATGGCCGACGCCAGCACGAACGGCTTGAACGTCGAACCCACCTGGGCGCCGGTCTGGTCGGCGTTGTTGGTGAAGTGCTTCGTCGCGTCCTCACCGCCGTAGATGGCCTTGATGGCGCCGTCCTCCGGGTCCACGGAGGCCCCGCCGAACTGGACGTACTTGTCCGTCTTGGGACGCTCGTCCGGCTTGATGTTCTCCTTCTGGACCTTCTTCACCGCCTCTTCGAGCTGATTGACCATCTTCTTCTCGAAGGTCGTCTGGATGGTGTAGCCGCCCCGCTGGAGTTTCTCGGCGGTGATCCCGGTCTTGTCGCTGTTGTTCACGATGTACGCCTTGGCGAGGTCGACGAGATAGCCGATCTGGCCACTCAGCGCGGTGTTCAGGCGCGGGTTCTGAGTCTTGGGGAAACCCAGCTTCCTGTACTTGGCGCCTTCCGAGGCCGGCAGATGACCGTCCTTGACCATTTCGCCGAGGATCCAGCTCCATCGCTCCGTGGCCCGCTTGCTGTTGGCCTCTCGAGTGGCGGCAGGGTCGATCGATTCGGAGCCCGCCGGGTCGTAGTACGTGGCTCCCTTGAGCACCGCCGCCAGGAAGGCGCACTCGCTGGCGTTGAGGTCCTCGGCCTCCTTGTTGAAGTACGCACGCGCCGCCGCCTGGATTCCATAAGCGCCGCGTCCGTAGTAGGCGGTGTTCAGGTAGCCGGCCATGATCTCCTGCTTGTCGACCGAGGCGCCGACCTTGATGGAGATGAACAGCTCCTTGAACTTACGCGTGAGCGTCTGCGACTGGTCGCCGAGCCTCGCGTTCTTCACGTACTGCTGGGTGATGGTTGAGCCACCCTGCGTATCGCCGCCCTTGGCCATGTTGAACAGGGCACGGCCGATGCCCATGGGGTCCACGCCCTTGTCGGTCTCGAACGTCTTGTTCTCGGCCGAGATGACGGCGTAGCGCATCTCCTCGGGGATCTGGGCGTAGCCGATGATCTGGCGGTTCGTCTCGCCGCCGGTGGCGACCATCGTGGTGCCGTCGGCCCATTTGTAGACGTTGTTCTGCGCCGTCGCCGCCTCGTCGACTTTCGGGACGCCCACCATGGCGTACGCGATGCCGGCCACGGCCATCATGCTGCCGAGGAAGCCGACAAATGTGCCCGTCACAAGCCTCCATGACGGCACCCATCGCGCGGCGCCGTACTTGCCCGCGCGCGGATAGTCGATGAGGCGCTTCTTGGGCGGCTCCGCGCCGCGGCCCCTGCCACGCCCGGGCCCGTTTGGCCCGCCAGGCCCGCCTCTGCGGCCGCCACCACCGTGGCCGCCACCTCCCGCGCCGTCGGCCGCTCTGCGCCGGCCGCCGCCGCTGGTACTTCTCTGGGCAGCCCTTCGGGCCTCCGCACGGCCACCGTACGGCCGTTCCTCACCCCCCGAGCCATAGGAGGCGGAAGGAGACCCGGTGACGCCTCGCGGTGCCGCGCGGCGACCGGGGGACGAGCCGGTAAGGCCGCGTCGGGCTGCGGCACGTCCGCCGCCTTGCGGCTGCGGCGGTTTACGACGGTGCTCGCTCATCGAACGGTTACTCCTCGGGCAGGCGCACCTTTGCGCGCCTGGAAACGGCGGCTGGTTTCCCGGTCCCCCCGAAGTACGGATGCGGTCGTTCTGTCATTCACCCGTACTGCACCGAGGACGAGGACGCCCCCAAACGTCACTTGGTTCCCGGTGATGTGCATGGCGCACAGACTACGCACCGGCAAAACCCACCGAGGGCCGAAGGTCACCCCAAAACAGGCAACCTGTGTCCCACGAATCGGTGATGTGACGCCGCTCACCATGCCCCCTCTTGTCGCATACGGATGGCCGTTCTATCGTGCTGATGTATCGAGTCGATACATCAGCTCGGCATAACGACCGTCACGGCAAGACTGCTGCAGAGAGGAGGCGACGATGAGCCGGCGTTCCGGGATCCTCGAGTTCGCCGTACTCGGCCTGCTCCGCGAGTCCCCGATGCACGGCTATGAGCTGCGTAAACGGCTCAATACCTCACTGGGCGTGTTCCGTGCCTTCAGCTACGGGACGCTCTACCCCTGCCTCAAGACGCTGGTCACCAACGGCTGGTTGATCGAGGAATCGGGAGGTGCCCGCGATGAAGCAGCTGCCGCTCCACTCGCGGGACGCCGCGCCAAGATCGTCTATCGGTTGACGGCGGAAGGTAAGGAGCACTTCGAGGAACTGCTCTCGCAGACGGGTCCCGACGCGTACGAGGACGAGCACTTCGCCGCTCGTTTCGCCTTCTTCGGGCAGACGTCGCGGGATGTACGTATGCGCGTCCTCGAAGGCCGCCGTAGTCGTCTCGAGGAGCGCCTGGAGAAGATGCGCGCCTCCCTGGCCCGCACCCGGGAGCGCCTCGACGACTACACCCTTGAGCTCCAGCGACACGGGATGGAGTCCGTGGAGCGCGAAGTGCGCTGGCTGAACGAGCTCATCGAGAGCGAGCGGGCCGGACGGGACCAGCGGCGTCCCGCCGCGGACGGCTCCGCTCAGCAGGACAGCACATCTGGAGAGTCGGGCGGCCTGCCCCGGCACGGGGACACCTCCCGGCCGGATCCGTCCGACGACACCGACACGTGAAGTCCGTTCAGGGCTTCACCGAGTACACACAGGGAGCAACCGGAATGGGTTCGGTTCGCGTAGCCATCGTCGGCGTGGGCAACTGCGCCGCCTCGCTGGTCCAGGGCGTCGAGTACTACAAGGACGCCGACCCGGCCGCCAAGGTCCCGGGTCTGATGCACGTCCAGTTCGGCGACTACCACGTCAGTGACATCGAGTTCGTGGCTGCCTTCGACGTCGACTCGAAGAAGGTCGACCTCGACCTCGCGGACGCCATCGGTGCCAGCGAGAACAACACCATCAAGATCTGCGACGTCCCGAACTCCGGTGTGCCCGTGCAGCGCGGCCACACCCTGGACGGGCTCGGCAGGTACTACCGCGAGACCATCGAGGAGTCGGCCGAAGCCCCGGTCGACGTCGTCCAGGTCCTCAAGGACCAGCGGGTCGATGTCCTCGTCTGCTACCTCCCGGTGGGCTCCGAGGACGCGGCGAAGTTCTACGCCCAGTGCGCCATCGACGCCAAGGTCGCCTTCGTCAACGCCCTTCCGGTCTTCATCGCGGGCACCAAGGAGTGGGCGGACAAGTTCACCGAGGCCGGTGTCCCGATCGTCGGTGACGACATCAAGTCGCAGGTCGGCGCAACGATCACGCACCGCGTGATGGCAAAGTTGTTCGAGGACCGGGGTGTGATCCTGGACCGCACGATGCAGCTGAACGTCGGCGGCAACATGGACTTCAAGAACATGCTCGAGCGTGACCGCCTGGAGTCGAAGAAGATCTCCAAGACCCAGGCCGTCACCTCCCAGATCCGCGACCGCGACATGGGTGCGGACAATGTCCACATCGGCCCGTCCGACTACGTGGCCTGGCTGGATGACCGCAAGTGGGCGTACGTCCGTCTCGAGGGCCGCGCCTTCGGTGACGTCCCGCTGAGCCTGGAGTACAAGCTCGAGGTCTGGGACTCCCCGAACTCCGCGGGTGTCATCATCGACGCCCTGCGTGCCGCGAAGATCGCCAAGGACCGCGGCATCGGCGGCCCGATCCTCTCGGCATCGAGCTACTTCATGAAGTCCCCGCCGGTCCAGTACTACGACGACGAGGCCCGCGAGAACGTCGAGAAGTTCATCAGCGGCGAGGTCGAGCGCTAAGAGCTTCGCTCAGAGGGATGTTGAGGGTCTCCGGGTCGTGTGCCCGGGGACCCTCCTCGTATGTGAGGCTGTGCCCCATGGCTGTCGTACGTGACCTGCGCGTACTCCTGCGCTTCCGGAACTTCCGGCGCCTGCTCGCCGTACGGCTGCTGTCCCAGGGCGCCGACGGTGTCTACCAGGTCGCGCTCGCCACGTACGTCGTCTTCTCGCCGGAGCGGCAGACCTCGGCGGCCGCGATCGCCTCGGCGATGGCGGTGCTCCTCCTCCCGTATTCGCTCGTCGGCCCCTTCGCGGGGGTGCTGCTGGACCGCTGGCGACGGCGGCAGGTCTTTCTGTACGGGAACCTCCTGCGGGCGCTGCTGGCCTCTCTGACGGCCGTGCTGATCGTGAGCGGCGTCCCGGACTGGCTCTTCTACGTCTCCGCACTGAGCGTCACCGCGGTCAACCGCTTCGTCCTGGCGGGTCTGTCCGCCGCGCTGCCGCGTGTCGTCGACTCCGAGCGCCTGGTGATGGCCAACTCACTGTCGCCCACGGCCGGGACACTCGCCGCGACCGCGGGCGGCGGCATCGCCTTCGTCGTACGTCTCGTCATCTCGGACTCCGATGCCGCGGTCGTCCTCGTCGGGGCGGCGCTCTATCTGTGCGCGGCGCTCGCCTCGCTGCGTATGGCGCGGGAACTGCTGGGTCCCGGCCAGGAGTTGGTGCAGCCACATCTGAAGGCGGCCCTGGCCGGTACGGCACGTGGCCTGGTGGCCGGCGTCCGCCATCTGGCCGAGCCCGCACGCCGCGAGGCCGCCTGGGCGTTGACCGCGATGACTCTGATGCGGTTCTGTTTCGGCGCCCTGACGGTCATGGTGCTGATGCTCTCTCGGTACGCCTGGTCGTCCGGCTCCGGGGAGGACGGTCTCGCTCTGCTGGGGCTGGCCGTGGGGATCTCCGGGGCGGGCTTCTTCGCGGCGGCGGTGGTGACTCCGACGGCAGCCGGGAAACTCGGACCGGGCGGCTGGATCGTCGTCTGCTCCGGATCCGCCGCAGTCCTGGAACCTGCGCTCGGTCTGCCGTTCGCCCAAGTACCCGTACTGATCTCGGCCTTCGTCCTCGGTCTCACCACCCAGGGCGCGAAGATCGCCACCGACACCGTGGTCCAGTCATCCGTCGACGACGGCTTCCGCGGCCGGATCTTCTCCGTGTACGACGTGCTGTTCAACGTCGCTTTCGTCGGCGCCGCAGGAGTGGCCGCCCTGATGCTGCCCCCTGACGGCCGCTCAGTCCCACTGGTGGTCACGGTGGCCGTTATCTACGCGGCAGTTGCTGCGTCTATGGCCCGCTTTGGGCGGCGTCGAGTGTCACATCAGTGACACAGAGCATCTCTGGAACACTGAGTTGCCAATAGGGGCCGATAGCTTACGTGGGTCTTATTTCGCGCAACGCGCTCCTACGTTCTAGGGGGACCCTCAAGTGACCACTCCGCCGCCGCCCCAGGGGCAGAACCCATACGCTCAGGGGCAGCCGCCTCAGGGCCAGAACCCGTTCGCCCAGGGCCAGACGACACCTCAGGGCCAGCCTCAGTTCCCCGGCCAGCCCGGCTACCCGCAGCAGCCGAACGCGCCGTACGCCCCGGTCCCGCCCCAGCAGCAGAAGCGCGGCTTCAAGTTCTACCTGCGCATCGCGATCGTCGTCGCCGCCCTCATCGCCGCGGGCATCGGCTGGGTGGCGAGCCGAGACGACGCGCAAGCCGCCAAGGTCGGCGACTGCATGAGCATCGGCAACCCGGACAGCACCACCAACCCGGAGCTTGAGGTCGTGGATTGCGGCGACTCCAAGGCCGCGTACAAGGTCGAGCAGAAGAAGACCGACGACTCCGGCTGCGACCGCACCAAGTACGCCGAGTACACCGAGACCGGTGGCAGCAGCGACTTCACGCTCTGCCTGTCGGAGTACTCCGCCAAGTAGAAGCTCATCTGACGCGCGAGGACCGTTGTTTCACGTGAAACAACGGTCCTCGGCGTATCCGGATCCAGTCGGTGCCAGGTCATGTTTCACGTGAAACATCGCCCGTTTCGCGACTCAGCTCTGCGCGGCCCACCACTCCTTGAGTGCCGACACCGCCGCATCGTGCTCCATCGGCCCGTTCTCGAGGCGCAGCTCCAGCAGGAACTTGTACGCCTGGCCGATGGCTGGGCCAGGTCCGACACCGAGGACCTCCATGATCTGATTGCCGTCGAGGTCGGGCCGGATGGCGTCCAGCTCCTCCTGCTCCTGGAGTTGGGCGATGCGCCCCTCCAGGCCGTCGTACGCACGAGAGAGCGCGGCGGCCTTGCGTTTGTTGCGTGTGGTGCAGTCGGAGCGGGTCAGTTTGTGGAGACGGTCGAGAAGCGGGCCCGCGTCCCGCACGTAGCGGCGGACCGCGGAGTCCGTCCACTCACCGGTGCCGTAGCCGTGGAAGCGCAGGTGCAACTCGACCAGTCGCGAGACGTCCTTCACAAGATCATTGGAGTACTTGAGAGCCGTCATGCGCTTCTTGGTCATTTTGGCGCCCACCACCTCGTGATGGTGGAACGAGACTCGACCGTCCTTCTCGAAGCGGCGCGTGCGCGGCTTTCCGATGTCGTGCAGCAGCGCGGCAAGTCGGAGCGTGAGGTCCGGACCGTCCTCCTCCAGCTCGATCGCCTGCTCCAGCACGATGAGCGAGTGGTCGTAGACGTCCTTGTGCCGGTGGTGCTCGTCACGCTCCAGACGCAGCGCGGGCAACTCGGGCAGCACATGCGCGGCGAGTCCGGTGTCGACGAGCAGCGTCAGCCCCTTGCGCGGGTACGCGGAGAGGATCAGCTTATTCAGCTCGTCCCGAACACGCTCGGCGGAGACGATCTCGATGCGCTCAGCCATGGCCTCCATCGCGGCGACGACGTCCGATGCCACCTCGAAGTCGAGCTGCGCGGCGAAGCGGGCCGCCCTCATCATCCGCAGTGGATCGTCGGAGAAGGACGCCTCGGGAGTGCCCGGGGTACGCAGCACGCGCTGCGCCAGGTCCCGCAGCCCGTCGTGCGGATCGATGAACTCCTTCTCCGGCAGCGCCACGGCCATCGCGTTGACCGTGAAGTCGCGGCGCACGAGGTCTTCCTCGATCGAGTCGCCGTACGACACCTCAGGCTTGCGTGAGGTCCGGTCGTACGCCTCCGAGCGGTACGTCGTCACCTCGATGTCGAAGCGCTGAACTGCGTCCCCGACACGGGCGTCCTTCTGCGCCCCTACCGTCCCGAAGGCGATCCCAACCTCCCACACGGCGTCCGCCCAGGGCCGCACGATCTTCAGTACGTCCTCGGGGTGGGCGTCGGTCGTGAAGTCCAGGTCGTTTCCGAGCCTGCCCAGAAGGGCGTCCCGGACCGAGCCACCGACCAGGGCGAGGGAGAATCCGGCCTCCTGGAAACGGCGGGCGAGATCGTCGGCGACGGGGGACACCCGCAGTAGTTCGCTCACCGCGCGGTGCTGCACCTGGCTCAGGGCATTGGGATTGTCTTCGTTGGCGTTCGGCACAACAGAAAAGGGTACGTGGCGCGGGCGACGGCGAGCGCCCCCATTACGCGTGCACAGGTGCTTCCCCCGTACCTGGTGGGGCGCCTCCCTCAATACGTGCACATAGGCGACAGCTCGGCCTGGCCCCCCGATCTTGTGGGGCGGACCGCGGCACTTCCCCTCAGCGCGCATCGTTACCATGCGTGGACGCACATTCCGACGACCACTGACGACGACGAGGGACGGGCGAGCGCGTGGCCGAGGCGGCAGACTTCCAGGGGACGAGTGCCTCACCTGCCCGCCGGTGGCTTCGGCGCACCGGAGCACTGCTCGCCGGAGCGCCTCTGCTGGCCGGCCTTCTCCAGCTGCCCGCCTCGCCCTCCGCGGATGCCGCCGAGCGCACCGCCGTGGCCGAGGCCACCGGCTCGAAGACGGTTGACGTCTCCTTGGACTCGCTCAGCCCCACCGTCCCCTCGGACGGGGACACGCTCACCGTCTCGGGCCGAATCACCAACAAGGGCAAGCAGTCGGTCACGGACGCCCAGGTCGGTCTGCGCGTAGGACCGACGATGAACGGCCGCTCGTCGATCGACACGGCCGCGAAGAACAACCCGGAGGCGGGCGCCGAAGTCGGCGGCTCGTACGTGCAGGATTTCGCCAAGCTGGCGCCGGGCGTCCCACAGAGCTTCAGTATTTCTGTCCCCGTAGACGAGCTGGACCTCGGCGCTGATGGCGTCTACCAGCTCGGGGTCACGCTCACCGGGGAGACTGCCGCCCAGCCGTACGAGCGCATTCTCGGGATCGAGCGAACCTTCCTTCCGTGGCAGCCGGAAGCGGCGGAGACGAAGACAAGGACGACGTACCTCTGGCCCCTGATCTCCACCCCCCATGTGACGGCCGAGACGGGTTCGAACGAGCAGCAGACCCCTGTCTTCAAGGATGACGACCTCGCCGCGGAGCTCGCGCCCGGCGGCCGACTGCAGCAGCTCCTCACTCTCGGCAAAGAGCTGGACGTCACATGGGTGATCGATCCGGACCTCCTGGCCTCTGTGGTCGCGATGACGAGCGGCTACGAGATCCAGACCAGTGCCGAAACCACCACTCCGGGCACCCACCAGGCGGTCGCCAAGCAATGGCTCGCCGAGCTGGAGAAGGCAGTCCAGGGCAAGGAGGTCGTCGCCCTCCCCTTCGCCGACCCGGATCTGGCGTCGCTGGCCCACAGGGGCACGAAGGTCACCGGGTCGCTGAGCCATCTCAAGGACGCCACGGAGGTGGCCGCCACCACGGTGGAATCGATCCTCCATGTGACGCCAAGCACGGACTACGCCTGGCCTGCGAACGGCGCGATCGACCCGTCGATCGTCAAGGTCGCCACCTCCGCCGGCGCCGACACGGTGATCTCCCGCAGTGACAGCCTCGACGAGACCGGCGGCCTGTCGTACACGCCCAGTGCTGCCCGCCCCATCGGCGGCGGCACCACGGCGGTGGTCGCGGACGCCCGCTTGTCGACGGCGTTCCAGGGCGACATGGCGGTGGCCGGCAACTCCACGCTCGCCGTGCAAGAATTCCTCGCCCAGACCCTGATGATCACTCTTCAGCAGCCGGGGAAGCAGCGCAGCATCGTGGTTGCCCCGCAGCGCATGCCGTCCGCCAGCCAGGCCCAGACGATGGCGCAGGCGCTCACAGCCCTCCAGAACGGGAACTGGTCGCAGTCGGCGGACCTGTCCGCGGCCACCGAAGCCAAGCCCGACCCCGGCGCCACCACGCGGGTCCCCTCGGCGTACCCCTCCTCACTGCGCAAGCAGGAACTGCCGCCGGAAACCTTCGAGCAGATCGAGAGCACGCAGCAGAAGCTCGACAAGTTCCGGGTGATCCTCACCGACGAGTCCCGCGTGGTCACCCCGTTCGGGCGGGCCCTCAACCGGGCGATGTCCACGTCCTGGCGCGGCCACGAAGCCGACGAGGTCGTGTACCGCAGCGGTGTGGAGACGTATATCGACGATCTCACCCAGCAGGTTGCACTGATCAAGAAGTCGGAGGCGAAGCTGTCGGGCCGCAGCGCCACCATTCCGATCACTGTGCAGAACAACCTTGTCCAGGGCGTCGACCATCTGGTGCTGCGCCTGACATCGGAGAAGCCGACGCGCCTGCGCATCGGTGAGCGTGCCTACCGAGAACAGCAGGTGGAGGTGTCGGGCGGGCACAGCCAGTCGGTGAAGTTCACCGCCAACGGCCGGGCCAACGGCCGGTACGCGGTGACCGCCCAGCTCTACACGGAGGACGGCCAGCCTTACGGCGACTCCATCACGTTCGACGTGAACGTCACCGAGATCACCCCCACGGTGATGCTTGTCATCGCCGGCGGTGTCCTGCTGCTCGTACTCGCCGGATTCCGGATGTACACCCAGCGCAAGCGCGCGGTTGCCCGGCAGGCGGAGGAGGGGCCGGACGACGGCCTCGAGGACGACGCCGAGGAAGGTCGTGAGGATGAGTCCCGCTCGGAGTCGGGGACGGCGTCCGAAGCGGAATCGGGTTTGGCGTCGCCATTGGAATCGGGGGCAGACGACCCGGAGCAGCCGAGTGACCCTTCACCGGACACCGCACCGGAAAGCACCGACCCGTCCGCCACGGGTGAGAGAGTGGACCGTTGAGCGAAGTCGTGGCCGGTGGGCCCGGGGACGATGAGGTGGGGTAACCATGAACGCGCCGTACGACGGTGACCGCGGTCAGGGCGCGGGGGGCTCCGGCTACCCCGACGACCCGCCGCAGGGACTGCCGGAGCCCGGCCAGGTGCCGCCACAGCCCCCCGCCGACACGTACCTTCAGGACGCCTACGGACAGGATCCGTACGGGGTTCGAGATCTCGCCGCCCAGGACCCGGTCGGTGAGGCGCTGTACGACCGCGCCGCACATCCCCCGCCCCCGCCCGGCACATACCCGCCGCCGCAGCAGCTCTACGCCCAGCCGCCGCAGTCGCCGTACGCTCCCGATCCACGTGTGTGGGCGCAGACCCCGGCGCCCGAGCCGGAAGGCCTGACGCAGCATCTTCCCTACGGTGACGACGCCCGCACGACCCAGTTCGTGGGCGTGGACGACCTGGTGACGCAGGCCGGCGAGGAACGCCACGAGCCGGATGCCTTCGCGTATCTCTTCCGTGACCAGCAGCAGGGCGGCACGTACCCTCCTGCGGGTCCGCCCGGTGTGCCTTCCCCGCCTGGTGTGCCCTCCCCCACACCCGAGCCGGCTCCCGCGGCCCCTCAGTCTCCGCCGCCTGCGAGCGCATCGGCGCCCACGCCCGCGCCGAAGAAGTCCGGGGGCCGCGCGTCGAGTCTGCTGAAGTCGAGCGCGGTCATGGCGGCGGGCACGATGGTGTCCCGCCTCACGGGATTCATCCGGTCCGCGCTGATCGTCGCCGCGCTGGGTACTGCCCTCCTGGGCGACACCTTCCAGGTCACGTACCAGCTGCCGACGATGATCTACATCCTGACCGTCGGAGGCGGCCTCAACTCCGTCTTCGTACCGCAGCTCGTGCGCGCCATGAAGGAGGACGAGGACGGCGGCGAAGCCTACGCGAACCGTCTGCTGACCCTTGTCATCGTCGCCCTCGGCGCGCTGACCCTGCTCGCGATGTTCGCCGCACCGCTCCTGGTCCGCATGCTGTCGAACTCGGTTGCCACCAACCCCGCGGCCAGCGAGGTCGGCATCACCTTCACCCGGTACTTCCTGCCCACGATCTTCTTCATGGGCATCCACGTGGTGATGGGACAGATCCTCAACGCCCGCGGCAGCTTCGGCGCGATGATGTGGACTCCGGTCCTCAACAACATCGTCATCATCGTGACGCTCGGCATGTTCATCTGGGTTTACGGCACCTCCGCTAACTCCGGGATGGCCGTCGGGAACATCCCACCGGAGGGCCAGCGGCTGCTCGGTATCGGTGTTCTGCTCGGCCTGGTCGTCCAAGCCCTCGCGATGATCCCGTACCTGCGCGAGACCGGGTTCCGGCTGCGGCTGCGTTTCGACTGGAAGGGCAACGGCCTCGGCAAGGCCGCGATGCTCGCCAAGTGGACGATCCTTTTCGTTCTCGCCAACCAGGCGGGCGCCGTCGTCGTCACCCAGCTGGCCACCGCGGCGGTCACGGACACGGGCACCGCCGGCACCGGCTTCAGCGCCTACGCCAACGCCCAGCTCATCTGGGGCCTCCCGCAGGCCATCATCACGGTCTCGCTGATGGCTGCCCTGTTGCCGAGGCTCTCGCGCTCGGCTGCCGAAGAGGATTCGGGCGCCGTCCGCGACGACATCTCCCAGGGTCTGCGCACCACCGCCGTCGCGATCGTGCCCATCGCCTTTGGATTCGTCGCACTCGGCATCCCGATGTGCACCCTGATCTTCGGCTCCTCAGGCACCGACGCGGCCACCAAGATGGGTTACATGCTGATGGCCTTCGGGCTCGGCCTCATCCCGTACTCCGTGCAGTACGTCGTGCTGCGCGCCTTCTACGCGTACGAGGACACCCGGACTCCCTTCTACAACACCGTCATTGTGGCCGCCGTAAACGCCGGCGCCGCGGCTCTCTGCTACGTCCTGCTGCCGCCCCTCTGGGCTGTGGCGGGCATGGCGGCCTCCTACGGTCTCGCGTACGCGATCGGCGTGGGTGTGGCCTGGCAGCGGCTGCGCAAGCGGCTGGGCGGCGACCTGGACGGGGCTCGCGTCCTGCGTACGTACGCCCGTCTCGGCATCGCCTCGGTACCAGCGGCGTTGCTGGCGGCCGCGGCCTGTTACGGAATCACCCAGGGGCTGGGGCAGGGCGTCCTTGGCTCCCTGGCCGCCCTCCTTGGCGGAGGCATCGCCCTGCTCGGCATCTTCTTCGTCGCGGCTCGGCGTATGCACATCGAGGAACTGAACGGAATGGTCGGCATGGTCCGGGGGCGCCTCGGGCGCTGAGGCGGGGTACGCGCACAACCATCGTCCGGGACCGCGTGTCGTGCATAGCGGCGGACTGTGGGCACAATTGGCTTTGGCGTCGAACAGCGGGCAATGGAGATGGGGAGGCAGGAGCGACGGTGGCGGAACGGAGCACGGCTGCCGTCGACGTGGCAGACAACAGCGGTGATGAGCCGCTGACCGCCAAGGCGGACCAGTCCACGGCCGACGGGGTGGCCCAGAACCGGGAGCGGGACACGAAAAGCTCGGACAGCGCAGAGGCACAGGGGAGCGGCGGGGACGAGAGCCCCGGCAGGACCTCACCGCCCGAGTTGCACAGCGGCCACAAGCTCGCCAGACGCTACCGGCTCGAAGAGTGCGTCACCCGTCTGGACGGTTTCAGTAGTTGGCGTGCCGTGGACGAGAAGCTGCGTCGTGCCGTCGGCGTGCACCTGCTGCCCGCCGATCATCCGCGGGCGCGCTCCGTCCTGGCGGCGGCCCGTTCCGCTGCCCTCCTGGGCGATCCCCGCTTCGTCCAAGTGCTGGACGCGGTCGAGGAGAACGACCTGGTCTATGTGGTGCAGGAGTGGCTTCCTGACTCCACGGAGCTGACGACGCTTCTGGCCGCCGGCCCGCTGGAGGTACACGACGCGTATCAGATGGTCAGTCAGGTCTCCCAGGCGATGGCGGCCGCGCACCGCGAAGGGCTGGCGCATCTGAGGCTGACCCCGGGCGCGGTGCTGCGCTCCTCGTCCGGCCAGTGGCGCATCCGCGGGCTCGCCGTGAATGCCGCGCTGCGCGGCATCAGCTCCGACACACCGCAGCGCACCGACACGGAAGGGATCGGCGCGCTCCTGTACGCCGCCCTCACCCAGCGCTGGCCGTACGAGAGCGACGCGTACGGCCTCTCCGGGCTGCCGAAGGGCGTTGGGCTCATCGCGCCCGACCAGGTGCGCGCCGGGGTGCACCGCGGACTGGCGGAACTCTCGATGCGCGCGCTCATCAACGATGGAGCGACGGCGTCCCGCCAGGAACCGCCATGCACGACGCCGGAGGAGCTGGTGAAGGCGATCGGCGAGATGCCGCGCATCCGCCCGCCGGAGCCCGCCTTCGCCGGGCCGCCGGACTACCAGCGCACCACGTACCAGCAAGGCTCCTACGGGCGTCAGACACCGGGGCCCGGAGCCACACAACCGGTGCCGACCCCGCCGCCCCCGTTGCAGAGCCGTACCGGCAAGGCCCTCAAGTGGGCCGTGTCCGCATTGCTCATCGCCGCACTGGGCCTTGGCAGTTGGCAGTTGGCGGACGCCCTCATGGAACGGGGCGGCAAGTCGTCCGACGACACGGGCACGAACCAGACACCAGATGACGACGGGAAGAAGAAACCTGTCGCCACGAAGTCTCTTCAGATCCATGACGCGCGTGAATTCGCTCCCAGCGGCGAAGGCATACAGGAGGACGAGGTACCACTTGCCCTGGACGGGAAACCGGACACGGCTTGGATCACTCCCCAGTACCGGGGTTACGCGAATTTCGGGAATCTGCCGAACCGCAGGGACGGCAGTGGACTGATCTTGGATCTTGGAAGTGTGCAGAGTCTCTCGGGTGTCGACATCAGCATGTATCGAAGCGGCCAGACCGTGGAAGTCCTGGCTGCTGACAATGACGCTTCGAGCCCGGCATCGCTGAGCGATTTCTCCCACCGCCTCACCAAGCTGGCGAAGGTGGGTTCGGTCCTCAAGGCCACCTTCAAGGAAGAGGTCCGTACCCGTTATGTGCTCATCCACATCACCGAGTTGCCGACCGATGGATCAGCGGAACAATTCAGGGGTGGCATTTCAGAAGTCAAGCTGATCGGCTTGCGTGATTCCTAGACCATATGGCTCTCGCTCTGTGCGTGTTGGGCGGAGCAGGGCGAGAGCGTAGGTCGTCAACCGCCGACGGAGCGCGCTTCCGTGAGGAGCTTCTCATGCGCTTCTGACAGACGGTCCAGTTCCTTTCGACTTTCTTTAATCATACTCTTTTGCATCTCGGCCTCCTGCCTACTCCAGATCCTCACCAAGTGAGTCTGGGTCTTGCAATCGACATCTGCCGTCGCAGCCGATATTTCGCGCTTTGTAATCTCTTCACCGGAGTTCTCTTCCGCAGCCAATGCTCGCAGCGGCGTACTGTACGAGAAACCCCTCTTCTTCATGCACTGCGACCACTCTTTTGTCGCTTTTCCCACGCTGGGCGCGGTCAGTGACTTCTCGAAGCTGCCCAAAGCGATCGACTGCGCCACCTCGACCCCTTCCTCATAAGCGTACTTGCCGCGGAGGTTCTTCTTGGCTTGTCCCAGGCAACCGCCCTCGGGAACTTCGACCCCGTTCAGTTCCAACGAAGTTCCCGGTTTCCCGTTCAACGCGAGGACCTCTTGCTCCGTAAGTTCGAGTTCGCTCGCAGCAGCGGTTGTCTCAGGGAAGTGGTACCCGTATGTCGCCACAACATCTGCGTTCATGACTCCATACCTGCGGTTGGTTCCCGGAATGTACTTCGCAGGACTGTCCGAAGCCGCTGCCTTGTACCTGAGGCCGTACTTTCGCATACAGGAGTCGGCCAGCTTCCGCTCGGCCTTGGAGATGACGTACAACTGGTCAGCACTGAACGAGTAGGCCTCTATGGGAAGTTTCAGGTAACTTTCCAGGGGTGAAGGTCGGAGGTTAGTGGCCGAGGCGCTGGGAGACGGTGCATCGGGACCTCCGGAAGACTCCTGTCCGTCCTGACCACTGCAACCGGTGATATACACAAGTGCAGCACAGGCCAGTGCAGTAATGTGCGTCCTTCTTCCCACGCTGATCATCCGATCCCCCTTGACTCAAAGAAAAAGTGCCGGACGCATCGCCTTTGCGCCCGGCACCCGATGAACTCTCAGAATTGGTAGCAGATACCTGCCGCCTGGCTTCCGTCAAATATCTTGAGGGAAGCATTGTTGTTGTAGGTCTTGTTCAGCTTGTTGGCCTGAGCCTGCTTGGAGCCCTGAGCCCACAGCTCGTCGCAGGGGCCGCCCTGGTTGCTGCTGTAATAGATCGCCGCGGTTTCGTCTGTGGTCTTCGCGATGAAGAAGGCAGACGCAGCGTTGTTCTTGACTGAAAGCCCCTTGCCGTTACCGCTCGTGGCGAACTCGTAGCCGGCCAGGTTATTAATCTTTCCGTACCCGACAAAGTTGGCTTCAGATCCCTTGAAATTCGAGTTGTAATAGAACCTGAGGCACGGGTAGGCGCCGCTGCAGTCCTTCCCGGTGTACGTGGTCGCTCCCGCCTGCGAAACGCCGGAGAGCGTCAGCAGGGCAACCGTGGCGCCGACTGCCGCAGCCCTCTTGAAGAATTTCATGCTTCCCCCTTCAGTGGCCGAAAAGTCGACATGGATATTACTTTCACGGCACGGGAGTGATCAACAGGATAAATGGATCATCCGTTCCCATCACCTCATACCGCGCGGTGACTTGAGTCACGTTTCCTTCGGAGCCCGAGTGCCCGGAACTCTGTGGGTCGTAGTTCTCCTGGCCGCCTCCACCCATCGCGTTCTGGCGGAGAAGTCCCGTAAGGTTGCCCCGAGGGGAGGGGCAGAGTGCGAGATGAGTCTTCGCTCACAGAAGTGAGCGATCAGGATCTCCTTGCCCGCCATGTGGAGGGCGACCAAGAAGCCTTCGGTGAGCTTGTGCGGCGCCACCGCGACCGGCTCTGGGCAGTGGCTCTGCGGACTCTGGGGGACCGCGAGGAGGCCGCCGACGCGGTCCAGGACGCTCTTGTCTCCGCCTACCGCGCCGCCCACACCTTCCGCGGCCAGTCGGCCGTCACGACGTGGCTGCACCGCATCACGGTGAACGCCTGCCTCGACCGCGCACGCAAGGCGGCCTCGCGGAAGACATCTCCCGTCGACGACACGGAACGTCTTGAGCAACTCCTGGAGCCGCACGAGTCGGCGTCCGCGCCGGCCGAGCGCAACGATCTGCACCGCGAGCTCCTCGAAGCCCTCGGCACCCTGCCGTCCGATCAGCGGGCCGCCCTCGTCCTGGTGGACATGCAGGGCTACCCCGTGGCGGAGGCCGCCCGCGTGCTCGACGTGCCGACCGGCACGGTCAAGAGCCGTTGCGCACGAGGCAGAGCCAGACTCCTCCCCCTGCTCAGGCACCTGCGTACGGACGCCAGAAGTGGCGAGGACAGCAAGAAGTCGGGCGAGGGACGGAACCGCACGCAGGGGACTTCCGTCCCACCCGCAGCGGGAGTACACGATGCAGGGCCAAGCGATCCAACTGCTGTGAAGGGCGGAGGTGGGCGAGCGTGACATCGACCGACACGGCCGAGCACCCGGAAGTCACGGAGATCTCCGACCTCACCGAAGGTCTGCTCCCGCCCTCCCGTACAGCAGATGTGCGTCGGCACCTCGACGACTGCGCGCTCTGTGCCGACGTGTACGCATCGCTGGAAGAGATCCGCGGCATGCTCGGCACGCTGCCTCGCCCCTCGCGTATGCCTGGCGACGTCGCGGAGCGCATCGATGCCGCTCTCGCCGCGGAGGCCCTGCTGAATGCCACGGAGCCGGACGCCGGTGCCGCGGACGCCCAGGAGCCCGTGGGTGCCTCCCCTCTCCTGGCAGGCGAGAGTGACGGCGCGCGTGTTTCACGTGAAACATCGCCCGCGGCCGACCGCCCCGCAGGACGCCCTCGCGCCGCCACCGGACCGGGTCGTACGAAGCGCACGCGCCGGGGCCGTCGCGGCACCGTCGTCCTCGGCGCCATGTTCACGGCTGCAGCGCTCGGGCTGGGCGGCCTGCTTCTTCAGTCGATGGGCGACGACACTCCGGGCACCACTCCAGAGCAGGATCGCGTCCACTCCGCGAACACCTTCACCGAGGGGAAGCTGGAAAGCCAGGTCGCGGATCTCCTCGCCGCGAGCGAAGGCAAAGACAGCGGCGGTGGCAACGACCAGTCACCCTGGGGCTCGGCGTCCGACCCCGACGAGCCGAGCACTCTGAAGGAACCCAAAGTCACGGTGCCCCCGTGCATCCAGCAGGGCATCGGTCGTAACGAAGCCGCTCTCGCCTACAAGACAGGCACCTACAAAGACGCAAAGGCCTATCTCGTGGTGCTGCCTGACGCCTCCAACGCCACCCGGGTCACCGCCTATGTCGTCGACTCCGCCTGCGTGGCCGAGTCTCCGGACTCGGCCGGCAAGGTGCTGCTGCGGCAGTCCTACGATCGACGCTGAGCGACCTCCACTCCGGTCCATGGCATCCGTGCTGTCGCCGTGCGGTCACGCGTCGCCGTGTGCCCGGACACACCGGACACAGTCGGGAATGCACGCCCCGTAGGATCCGTTGGGTGGGGTGAGAAGTCTGAGACAGGCTCCCACCGGTCGTACGAAGCAGTCTTCAGAGACGAGGAATCAAGCCGTGAGCGACGTCCGTAACGTGATCATCATCGGCTCCGGGCCCGCCGGCTATACGGCGGCGCTCTACACCGCGCGCGCATCGCTCAAGCCGCTGGTGTTCGAGGGCGCCGTCACCGCAGGTGGCGCGCTGATGACCACCACCGAGGTGGAGAACTTCCCCGGCTTCCAGGACGGCATCATGGGCCCCGAGCTCATGGACAACATGCGGGCCCAGGCCGAGCGATTCGGCGCCGAGCTCGTTCCCGACGACGTCGTCGCTGTCGACCTCAGCGGTGAGATCAAGACGGTCACGGACACCGCGGGCACGGTGCACCAGGCCAGGGCCGTGATCATCGCCACGGGTTCCCAGCACCGCAAGCTGGGTCTGCCCAACGAGGACGCGCTCTCCGGACGAGGCGTCTCATGGTGCGCGACCTGTGACGGCTTCTTCTTCAAGGACCAGGACATCGCCGTGATCGGCGGCGGCGACACGGCGATGGAGGAGGCCACCTTCCTCTCCCGGTTCGCCAGGTCGGTGACGGTCGTCCACCGCCGTGACACTCTGCGCGCCTCGAAGGCGATGCAGGAGCGCGCGTTCGCCGACTCGAAGATCAAGTTCGTCTGGGACAGCGAGGTCGCCGAGATCCAAGGTGACCAGAAGCTCTCCGGCCTGAAGCTGCGCAATGTGAAGACGGGGGAGCTCTCCGAACTGCCGGTGACGGGCCTCTTCATCGCGATCGGCCACGACCCGCGCACGGAGCTGTTCAAGAGCCAGCTCGACTTGGACGACGAGGGCTACCTCAAGGTCGACGCGCCCTCGACCCGGACGAACATCCAGGGTGTATTCGCCTCCGGTGACGTGGTGGACCACACCTACCGCCAGGCGATCACCGCGGCCGGCACCGGCTGCTCCGCCGCCCTCGACGCCGAGCGCTTCCTCGCCGCCCTCGCGGACGGCGAGGCCGTGGCCGAGCCCGAGAAAACCACCGTCTGACCTCCAATCACCTCACCGCACCAACCAGTTAAGGAGCCCGCAGTGGCCGGCACCCTGAAGCATGTGACCGACGACTCCTTCGAGCAGGACGTCCTCAAGAGCGACAAGCCCGTCCTGGTGGACTTCTGGGCCGCCTGGTGCGGTCCGTGCCGTCAGATCGCACCGTCCCTCGAGGCGATCGCCGCCGAATACGGCGACAAGATCGAGGTCGTCAAGCTCAACATCGACGAGAACCCGGGTACGGCCGCCAAGTACGGCGTCATGTCCATCCCGACCCTGAACGTCTATCAGGACGGCGAAGTAGCCAAGACCATCGTCGGTGCCAAGCCGAAGGCTGCGATCGTTCGCGACCTCGAGGACTTCATCACCGAGTAATCGGCTATGCCCGTTGCACAGACGCGGCGTTGTTTCACGTGAAACACGAATGGGCCAACCCGAAAGGGTTGGCCCATTCGCATGAGCGTTTAGAGCGGCCGCAGAGCAGGCTCCTTCTGCACCGCCCCCAAGAGCCGGTCGAGCGCCAACTCCACGTCTTCCTTCCAGGAGAGCGTTGTCCGCAGCTCCAGCCGCAATCTCGGGTACGTCGGATGGGGCCGTACCGTCTTGAAGCCCACCGCCGTCAGATGGTCGGCGGGCAGGACACAAGCCGGTTCCTTCCACCGGGCGTCTCCGAAGGCCTCGATCGCCTTGAAGCCCCGCCGCAGTAGATCCTTGGCGACCGTCTGGACCATCACACGTCCGACTCCCTGTCCCTGATAGCCCGGCACGATGAAGGCCGTCATCAGTTGCACCGCGTCAGGGGAGACCGGACTCGTGGGAAACGCCGTGGATCGCGGCACATACGCGGGCGGCGCGTAGAGCACAAAGCCCACCGGCACCTCGTCCACGTAGACGACCCGGCCGCAAGATCCCCATTCCAGCAGGACGGCGGAGATCCACGCTTCCTTCTCCAGCTCGGGTGTGCCCGCCTTTACCGCGGCCTGACCGCTGACTGGGTCCAACTCCCAGAAGACACACGTGCGGCAGCGCTTGGGAAGATCCTGGAGGTTGTCCAGCGTGAGCGGTACGAGCCGACGCCCCATGAAGGCAGTTCCTCGCTTCCTTCGCCCGCGGCATCACGAGCGGCTGTCAGAGCGCTCCTTTCCCTGAGCAGGCTGCCGACGAACCCGCCGACCGCGCCAAGCCCCAGGCCCGCGCTCACCAGTCCGGTGCGGTTCATCGCCCGCATGGCCCCCGCCTCCCCACAGAAGGTGCTGCCAGGTGGATGCGCCATACCCGATTGCATCGTATCCGCGATTCCATCGATACCGCCAGAAAGCAAAGAGTGGGCCGTGTTCCGGTACACACCGGACACGGCCCGCTCTCATGATCGGCCGATCGGATCGTGCCCACCCCTTGAGGCTCAGGCTTCAGACCCCTCAGAATCCCCAGAGTCGTCGTCCAAGAGGCTCTTCTGGAGGACCGGCCCCTCACCCGGGGCCAGCGAGCCGAGGATTCGTTCCAGATCATCTATTGAGGCGAACTCAACGGTGATCTTTCCCTTCTTCTGGCCGAGGTCGACCTTCACGCGGGTCTCGAAGCGGTCCGAGAGGCGCGTGGCGAGGTCGGTCAGCGCCGGAGAGACCCGCGTGCCGGCCCGCGGCCCCTTGGAGCGCGGAGCGGACTGCGGCCGCGACCCCATGAGGGTGACGATCTCCTCGACGGCCCGCACCGAGAGCCCTTCGGCCACGATGCGGTGCGCCAGACGGTCCTGCTCCTCCGAGTCATCGACAGAGAGAAGGGCCCGAGCATGGCCTGCGGAGAGCACCCCGGCGGCGACACGGCGCTGGACCGCGGGCGAGAGCTTCAGGAGACGCAAGGTGTTGGAGACCTGCGGACGGGACCGGCCGATCCGGTCCGCCAACTGGTCGTGCGTGCAGTTGAAGTCCTTCAGCAACTGGTCGTAGGCGGCTGCCTCTTCCAGTGGGTTCAGCTGAGCGCGGTGCAGGTTCTCCAGAAGCGCGTCCAGGAGAAGCTTCTCGTCCTCCGTGGCCCGCACAATCGCCGGGATGGCCTCGAGCCCTGCCTCACGGCAAGCCCGCCAGCGCCGTTCGCCCATGATCAGCTCGTAGCGAGCCGGGCCCAACTGTCGTACGACGACGGGCTGGAGAAGCCCGACCTCCTTGATGGAGGTGACAAGTTCAGCGAGAGCGTCCTCGTCGAACACCTCACGGGGCTGGCGCGGGTTCGGCGAAATGGAGTCGAGGGGCAGCTCGGCGAAGTGCGCCCCGACGGGAGCCGCCGGCACTTCCGCGACACCGTTCGCCGATGGCTCCGCGGTTTCATGTGAAACATTGCCCGGCGGAAGCGCGGCGACCTTCGCCGCCGCCACTCCGCGCTCCGCGGTGAGTACGGGCACCGCGGCTGGCGAGGTCGACGCCCCGCCCGCCGCCGGAGGTGCCGTCTTCTCCCCTGCCGGGGCCGCCGGGATCAGTGCGCCGAGACCACGGCCCAACCCCCTCCGTCGCTCGCTCACTGGATCCCCTCCACCATGCTCTGATCATTTTGTGCGCCCAAATGGGCATGCTGCGCGTCATACGTCACGCCGACGCCTCGCAACGCGATTTCCCGTGCCGCCTCAAGATAGGAGAGGGCGCCACTCGACCCCGGGTCGTAGGTCAGCACTGTCTGCCCATAGCTCGGCGCCTCGGAGATGCGGACCGAGCGCGGAATGCTCGTCCGCAGCACCTCCTCGCCGAAGTGGCTGCGCACCTCGTCCGCGACCTGGGACGCCAGTCTCGTCCGGCCGTCGTACATCGTGAGCAGGATCGTCGAGACATGCAGCGTGGGGTTGAGATGCCCTCGCACCAAGTCGACGTTCCGCAACAGCTGGCCCAGACCCTCCAGCGCGTAATACTCGCACTGAATCGGGATCAGGACCTCCGCACCGGCGACCAGTGCGTTGACCGTCAGCAGGCCCAGCGACGGCGGACAGTCGATGAGGATGTAGTCCAGCGGCTGCTCGTACGCCTGGATCGCTCGTTGCAGCCGACTCTCCCGTGCCACCAGAGAGACCAGCTCGATCTCCGCACCGGCGAGATCGATCGTGGCAGGTGCGCAGAAGAGACCCTCGACATCGGGGACCGGCTGGACGACCTCGGAGAGCGGCTTACTCTCGACCAAGACGTCGTAGACGGACGGAACTTCGGCGTGATGGTCGATGCCCAGCGCAGTGGACGCATTGCCCTGAGGGTCGAGGTCGATCACCAGGACTCGCCCTCCGTGCAGGGCAAGCGAAGCGGCAAGGTTGACCGTCGTCGTGGTCTTGCCCACCCCGCCCTTCTGATTGGCGACAACCATCACACGGGTCTGCTCAGGCCGTGGCAGGCCCTCGCCGGCGCGGCCTAGAGCCTCCACCGCCAGTTGGGCAGCACGACCGATGGGAGTGTCGTCCATCGGGGGCGGTGTTTCACGTGAAACATCGTCCCCCATCGACTCGGTACGGGGACCGGGGACCGGATCGGTCATCGGTCCCGCGATGTTGGCGTCGGACCGCAAGGATTCACTCTCCTCGACTTCAGGCTCGCAATGAACAGAGCCTCCCATGTCTTCGGGGTCGTGAACCAGCGAGGCCCGTTCTTCTGTGGAGAAATCCACCTCTGTGGACAACTCTGTGCCCTCCCCGGGGGACGTGTTGTTGCCCGCAGAGGGTTTTCCTCTGAGGGATCCGAGGGGATTGCGGTCGCGCGGTTCGGCCGCAGCGCGGCCCCGACTGATGATGCCATGCAGGGGTGAGCGACGTTTCACGTGAAACACGATGCACAGCGCCTGCGACGGCGCCCGCACGACACTCCGACATGCGTAGTCATGGCAGCTTGTGTGGAGTACGTCTCACCGTCAGGACGGTTCAGCGACGACGACGTGCCCGTCCGATCCGTGCAGCTTTGGCACGCTTGGCCGCGAAGCGCACCCCTCCGGGGCTCTCCCCGACCTCGACCCGAACCACGGTGGAGAGCGGACTCACCACACCCTCGCCAACATGGAGCACGGAGGTCTCCACGGCACCGAGCTTACTCAGCGCGGCCCCGGCGCCCTTGACTTCTTCCTCCGCGGTGTCGCCCTTGAGCAGAAGCATCTCTCCGTAGGGACGCAGTAGCGGCACGCCCCATGCTGCGAGGCGGTCCAGAGGCGCGACGGCCCGTGCCGTCACGACATGGACCGGAGGCAGCTTGCCCAGGACCTCCTCAGCGCGGCCGCGGACCACAGTGACATGGTCGAGGCCGAGCAGCTCGACGACCTCGGTGAGGAAGGTCGTACGCCGCAACAGCGGTTCAAGCAGCGTGATCTTCAGGTCCGGTCGGACGAGGGCCAGTGGGATGCCGGGCAGCCCGGCACCGGAGCCGACGTCGCACACGGTCACACCCTCGGGCACGACTTCCGAGAGAACCGCGCAGTTCAGCAGGTGCCGCTCCCACAGGCGAGGCACTTCGCGGGGACCAATGAGACCACGCCGCACTCCTGCGTCCGCCAGCAGTTCCGCGTACCGAACCGCGTCTGCGAAGCGATCGCCGAATACCGCCCGGGCCTGCGCAGGCGCAGGGGGGAGCTCCGCTGCCTCCGTCACGGGGAACCGTCCTTCCGTACCGCACAAGCGCACTGGGCGCTGATCACCAGGGCCACAAGGAACCAACAGGCACTATCAGGCTGACAAAGTCCGGCCCCGCCTGCGCAACAGACGGGGCCGGAGGAACGTACGTACCGATTCAGGCGGGAAGCACGACGACGAAGCGCTGCGGCTCCTCGCCCTCGGACTCGCTGCGCAGGCCCGCGGCCTTGACCGCGTCGTGCACGACCTTGCGCTCGAAGGGCGTCATCGGCTTCAGCTTCACGGCCTCTCCGGAGCTCCTGACCTCGGCGGCGGCCTTGGCGCCCAGCTCGGACAGCTCCTCGCGCTTCCTGGCGCGGTAGCCCGCGATGTCCAGCATCAGACGGCTACGGTCTCCGGTCTCCCGGTGAACGGCCAGCCGCGTGAGCTCCTGAAGAGCCTCGAGCACCTCGCCGTCACGGCCGACCAGCTTCTGTAGATCACGGCTGCCCGTGTCGCTGATGATCGAGACAGCGGCGCGATCGGCCTCGACATCCATGTCGATGTCACCGTCGAGGTCGGCGATGTCCAGCAGACCCTCGAGGTAGTCCGCCGCGATCTCACCCTCCTGCTCAAGGCGGGTCAGGGTGTCGCCACCCTCGGTGGCGGCGGAGGTGGTGCCTTCCGTCACGGGATGGGCTCCTTCTTACTTCTTGGAGGGGGACTTGGGCCGCTGCGGACCCTTGCGTCCGGACTGGGCCTTGCTGCGTGCGCCACCCGAGGCAGACTTGCCACCCGAAGCAGGCTTGCCGCCTGAGGCCGACTTGCCGCCCGCCGGCTTGGCATCCTGTGGCCCGTCGGACTTGCTCAAGGAGGTCTTCTCCTCGGAGTCACCCGTCGTCTTGGCGCCACTGGCGCCGCCCTGCGTGCCGCCCGACTGACGCCGGGACTTGCTCTGCCGCTTGGGCTGCTGGCGCTTGGGGGTGCTGGTCGCCGGGGCACCGTCCTCGGTCTCGGCGACGGTCGTGACCTCGCTCTTCACCACCGTGCCGTCGGCCTGAGCCGCAAGGCCCGCCTTGGTCAGACCGTTGATGAACTTGCGCTCGTACTCGTTGCGGTCACGGCCCTTGGCGACGATGGCCTTCACGATGGCGCGTTCACCGCGGCCGCGGGTCCCGCCGTGGTGCGTGACGCGCTTGTACAGACGGTCCAGGTAGGAGGACTGGGCCTTGCTGCCCGGGGTCGGGTTGTTGTGGATCACGTACATCTGCTGGCCCATCGTCCACACGTTGGTGGTCAGCCAGTAGACGAGGACACCGACGGGGAAGTTGATGCCGAAGACGGCGAACATGACGGGGAAGACGTACATCAGCATCTTCTGCTGCTGCATGAACGGCGTCTTCACCGTGGTGTCGACGTTCTTCGTCATCAGCTGGCGCTGCGTGTAGAACTGCGACGCCGACATCAGCACGATCATGACCGCGGTGACGACACGGACGTCCGTCAGCGAAGCACCGAGCGCCTCGACCTTGCTGGAGCTGTCCGTGAACTTCGCTGCCAGCGGGGCACCGACGATGTGTGCCTTCTGCGCGCTCTCCAGCAGCCGCTCGTTGATCACACCGACGGTGTCGTTCGACGCGATGCTGTTGAGCACGTGGTACAGGGCAAAGAAGAACGGGGACTGCGCCAGGATGGGAAGGCACGAGGAGAGCGGGTTGGTGCCCGTCTCCTTGTACAGCTTCATCATCTCTTCGGACTGACGCTGCTTGTCGTTCTTGTAACGCTCCTGGATCTTCTTCATCTCGGGCTGGAGCGTCTGCATGGCCCGGGTCGCCTTGATCTGCTTCACGAAGAGCGGGATCAGGCAGATTCGGATCAGGATCACCAGGGACACGATGGAAAGGCCCCAGGCCCAGCCCGTGTCCGGGCCGAAGAGAGCGCCGTACACCGAGTGGAACTGGACGATGACCCAGGAAACGGGCGTCGTGATAAAGCTGAAAATACTGGCAATCGTGTCCACTAATCAGGCTCCTTGAGCATGCGACGGGGTCTCGGCGGCCGGGCTCGAGGGCTGGTCGGACATACCGTGCCCTCCAATGGCCGGTTCGGCGGCGGAGTTCCCGCCCTTGCGTGCGCGCCAGGTGTTACGCAGCATTTCGTGCCACCGCGGACGCTTGCGCGGCGGGACATGGTCCACACCGCCCAGCGACCACGGATTGCACCGCAGGATCCGCCAGGCAGTGAGTGCCGTTCCCTTGATCGCACCGTGGCGGTCGATGGCCTGGTACCCGTAGTGAGAGCACGACGGGTAGTACTTGCACACCGGCCCGAGCAGCGGGCTGATGGTCCACTGGTACAGCTTGATGAGAGCCAGCAGTGGGTACTTCATCGCGCGCCCCCTCCCAGTAGCCGCCGCAGAGCGGCATCCAGGTCTTGGGCCAGCTGTGCATGGTCGGCGTCACCCGTACCGGGCAGCGCTCGTACGACTACCAGGCTACCGGGGGGCAGCAGGGCCATTCGATCGCGCATCAGATGACGAAGTCTGCGCTTCACCTTGTTGCGTACGACAGCGCCGCCCACCGCCTTGCTGACAACGAAACCCGCACGCGACGGGGGAGCGCTCTCCCCAGGCGCGTGCGGGTCCATTGCACCACTACGCAGGTGGACGACGAGAAGCGGGCGTCCGGCCCGGCGTCCCCGGCGTACCGCGGTCGCGAAGTCCTCGCGCCGCCTCAGCCGATTCTCGGTAGGCAGCACGTCATGACCTGTGCTGCGAAATCAGGCGGACAGGCGGGCGCGACCCTTGCCACGACGGGTCGCGAGAATCGCGCGGCCGGCACGGGTGCGCATACGCAGCCGGAAGCCGTGGGTCTTGGCGCGACGACGGTTGTTCGGCTGGAAGGTGCGCTTGCTCACTCGGGGGCTCCAGAAAGAATCGGTAGTTGCGGGGTGCCGTCATGGCTGTCACCGTGCGCCCACGAGTAGCTCGCTTACGCCCGAGTGCACCGCTTCCCGATCACTCGTACGTGATCTATGCCCATCGGAGGCAGGCGGCAGCAGCCATCGACAACTCGACCTGGCAACGGTACGCGCGGCTACGCCATCCGGTCAAACCAGCGGCGGCAGGAGACACTATCCACAGGCTGGGGACAACAACTTGAACCGCAGCGGTCGCCCTGACTACCGTGACGGGACTTCGATTCGTTCCCTTCTCCTTGACCCGTCTGAATCGTTCGCCCCGCCCGAACTGCCTCGTTCCACCCGCCCACCCGAGTGACATACCGATCCGTCCCGCGAACCACCCGTTCGAGGGACCCGTGAGAGAGCGTGCCCTGTGGCTGACGTACCTGCCGATCTTGCCGCAGTGTGGCCACGCGTACTGGAGCAACTCCTCGGTGAAGGACGAGGGCAGGGCGTCGAGGTGAAGGACGAGCACTGGATCAAGCGCTGCCAACCGCTGGCCCTGGTCGCGGACACCGCGCTGCTCGCCGTACCGAACGAATTCGCGAAGGGTGTGCTCGAGGGGCGCCTGGCGCCGATTGTCAGTGACACGCTGAGCCGCGAGTGCGGCCGTCCCATCCGTATCGCGATCACCGTCGACGACTCCGCCGGCGAGCCCCCGCCGACGCCCCCCGCCCAGCGCCGGCCGCGCTACGAGGAGACCGAACTCCCCTCGCAGAGCGGCAGAGACGGATACGAGGGACGGGACGGGAGGGACGGATACGAGGGGCGCGACGAATACGAGGGATACGGCCGCCACCGCGCGGACGACCGACCGCACGACCGCAACCACGACCACCCCCAGAGCCGCCCCGACCAGCTCCCCACCGCCCGCGCAGACCAGCTCCCCACCGCCCGCCCCGACCAGCTCCCCACCGCCCGCCCTGCGTATCCCGACTACCAGCCGCGCCCAGAGCAGGGCAGCTGGCCGCGGCCCTCGCAGGGCGACGACTACGGCTGGCAGCAGCAGCGACTCGGCTTCCCGGAGCGTGACCCGTACGCGACGCCTCCGCAGGACTACCGGCCGCAGTCCCTGGAGCGCCAGCGCTACGAACAGCAGCGGTCCGACTACGAGCAGCCACGCTCCGACTACGACCAGCGCCCGGACCGCCGCGAACTGCCCGAACAGCCTTTGCCATCCGGCAGCGGCCACGTCCACCGCGGCGGCCCCGTCGGCTCGGCCCTGCCCGCCCCCAGCGGCGCCCCAGGCCCGCTGGCCGCGCAGCCGGCACCCGCCACAGGTCCGGGCGAGCCCACTGCACGCCTCAACCCGAAGTACCTCTTCGACACCTTCGTCATCGGAGCCTCGAACCGCTTCGCGCACGCCGCCGCGGTCGCCGTCGCCGAGGCACCTGCCAAGGCGTACAACCCCCTCTTCATCTACGGGGAGTCGGGACTCGGCAAAACGCACCTGCTGCACGCGATCGGCCACTACGCCCGCAGCCTCTATCCGGGCACGCGCGTGCGGTACGTGAGCTCCGAGGAGTTCACCAACGAGTTCATCAACTCGATCCGCGACGGCAAGGGCGACAGCTTCCGCAAGCGCTACCGAGAGATGGACATCCTCCTTGTCGACGACATCCAGTTCCTCGCGGACAAGGAGTCGACTCAGGAGGAGTTCTTCCACACCTTCAACACGCTCCACAACGCCAACAAGCAGATCGTGCTGTCCTCGGACCGGCCGCCCAAGCAGCTGGTCACTCTGGAGGACCGGCTGAGGAACCGTTTCGAGTGGGGGCTGATCACCGACGTCCAGCCGCCCGAGCTGGAGACGCGCATCGCCATCCTTCGTAAGAAGGCGGTGCAGGAGCAGCTCAACGCCCCACCGGAGGTCCTGGAGTTCATCGCCTCGCGGATCTCACGGAACATCCGCGAGCTGGAAGGCGCGCTGATCCGCGTCACGGCGTTCGCCTCGCTCAACCGGCAGCCGGTGGACCTCGGCCTCACGGAGATCGTCCTCAAGGACCTGATCCCGGGCGGCGAGAACGCAGCCCCGGAGATCACGGCGACGGCCATCATGGCTGCGACCGCCGACTACTTCGGGCACACCGTGGAGGACCTGTGCGGAGCCTCGCGCAGCCGTGTTCTGGTGACGGCCCGCCAGATCGCCATGTACCTGTGCCGGGAACTCACCGACCTGTCGCTCCCGAAGATCGGCGCGCAGTTCGGCAACCGCGACCACACGACCGTCATGCACGCCGACCGCAAGATCCGCGCCCTGATGGCCGAGCGGCGCTCCATCTACAACCAGGTCACCGAGCTCACGAACCGCATCAAGAACGGCTGACAGCTCCTTCCATACGTCGCCGAAGGCGCCCCGGGACACTCCCCGAGGGCGCCTTTCGCTGATCTCGTACGGCTCCTGCCCGCTTCTGGCATGCCCTCTGCGGTCGTCCTCCGCCGTTGTGGACCGTGTTCCGCATCGAACCGCGGTCACCCTGGGAGCACCCGCTGTTCGAATACGCGCCGCGTTACGGCCATGCTCCACAGATTCCGGGACTTTCTCGCGTCCACACCCTGGGGACCCGGAAGTTGTCCAGACTGTGTCCACAGGGTGCGCTGCCAAAAGCGGATCACGCCAGGTCAGCCGACTGTGGATTCGTGGACAGACGATCTCCACAGTCTGTGGACGGCGAGAAGATCCACAGGCTGTGCGGAACGTTGTCCACTGGTGGCCCACAGGCTGAGGCCAGTTGTCCCCAGCGATCTCCGACTTCTCCACATCGCTGTCCACTGTTCGGCAACGTGACGTGCACTTTCACCGCCCGGAGTGAAAGGCGTCACACCAAGGTGTCCGGTGGGGCTGTGGGGAACCTGGGCAAACCTGGGGACGCCGCTGGGGAGAACTACCCCGATCCTGTGCATCGGGTGTGCAGAACTTTTCCCCGTCCACAGAACACCCGAGTTGTCCACCGCCTCCACCCACAGGACCAGTGGACAAAAAACCGGCGCTGACCTGCGCATACGAGGTTATCCACGGTATCCACAGCCCCTACTACTACTCCCAACTAGAGAGAGCTGGGAATTCGTTTCGAAGACGGGGCTGTGCACAACTCGCGCTCGGCGCCTCAGGTGCCGCTCGGAACGACTTGACCCCGAGGGGCACCGACTGTCAGTGCTGTGCGTCAGACTGGTTCCCGGTGTCCTTCCCCTGAGCGGACCGAGCGACACCAAGTCAGACGACGAACGCGAAGCAGGGCGAGAGCGCCGGCAACAGACGGAGGCGGCAACGGTGAAGATCCGGGTGGAACGCGACGTACTCGCGGAGGCAGTGGCCTGGGCGGCACGCAGCCTCCCGGCACGACCGCCGGCGCCTGTGCTCGCCGGCCTTCTGCTGAAGGCCGAGGAAGGCGCACTGAGCCTGTCCAGCTTCGACTACGAGGTCTCGGCACGCGTCTCCGTGGACGCCGAGGTCGACGAGGAAGGCACGGTGCTGGTCTCCGGCCGCCTGCTCGCCGACATCTGCCGTGCCCTGCCCAACCGGCCGGTGGAGATTTCCACAGACGGTGTACGGGCGACGGTGGTCTGCGGATCCTCGCGCTTCACGCTCCACACCCTGCCTGTGGAGGAGTATCCGGCGCTGCCGCAGATGCCGTCGGCCACGGGCACGGTCCCCGGTGAGGTCTTCGCCTCCGCCGCCGCTCAGGTGGCCATCGCCGCCGGCCGCGACGACACGCTGCCCGTCCTCACCGGCGTACGCATCGAGATCGAGGGCGACACGGTCACGCTTGCGTCCACCGACCGTTACCGCTTCGCGGTCCGTGAGTTCCTGTGGAAGCCGGAGAACCCGGAGGCGTCCGCGGTCGCCCTGGTGCCCGCCAAGACGCTCCTGGACACCGCCAAGGCCCTCACGAGCGGCGACAGCGTGATCCTCGCGCTGTCCGGTTCGGGCGCGGGCGAGGGGCTGATCGGCTTCGAAGGCGCGGGACGGCGTACGACCACGCGCCTGCTGGAGGGCGACCTCCCGAAGTACCGCACGCTGTTCCCGACGGAGTTCAACTCCGTGGCCGTCATCGAGACCGCCCCCTTCGTGGAGGCCGTCAAGCGTGTGGCCCTGGTCGCCGAGCGCAATACCCCGGTGCGGCTCAGCTTTGAGCAGGGTGTGCTGATCCTGGAGGCGGGCTCCAGTGACGACGCACAGGCTGTGGAAAGGGTGGATGCCCAGCTGGAGGGTGACGACGTCTCGATCGCCTTCAATCCGACGTTCCTGCTCGACGGACTCAGCGCCATCGACTCCCCGGTGGCCCAGCTCTCCTTCACGACGTCCACCAAGCCGGCGCTCCTCAGCGGCAAGCCAGCCGTGGACGCGGAGGCGGACGAGGCGTACAAGTACCTGATCATGCCGGTGCGGCTGAGCGGCTGACGAGAGTCCGCAGGTGAGGGCGTACGTCTGAGCGGCTATGCCCACAGATGTGCGGGAGCGTCCGGGTTTAGGCTCGGACGCAGGTACGAAAGTGCCCCTCACGTCACGTCGTCAGTGAAGGAACAGCTTGATGGAGCTCGGTCTCGTCGGTCTCGGCAAGATGGGCGGCAATATGCGCGAGCGCATACGCCGCGCAGGCCACACCGTCTTCGGATACGACCGCAATCCGGACCTCGCCGATGTCCACAGCCTCGAGGAGCTTGTGGGCAAGCTCGACGCTCCACGCGTGGTGTGGGTGATGGTCCCGGCCGGGGCGGCGACCCAGTCCACCATCGACGAACTCGCTGATCTCCTGGAGCCCGGCGACGTCGTTGTGGACGGCGGCAATTCGCGCTGGACCGACGACGAGAGGCACGCCGAGGAGCTGGCGGCCAGCGGCATCGGTTTCGTCGACTGCGGTGTCTCAGGCGGCGTCTGGGGCCTGGAGAACGGCTATGCGCTGATGTACGGCGGCGATGCCGAGAACATAGCCAAGGTGCGGCCGGTCTTCGACGCGCTCAAGCCGGAGGGTGACGCGGGCGCCGTGCACGCGGGCAAGGTCGGCGCCGGGCACTTCGCGAAGATGGTCCACAACGGCATCGAGTACGCGATGATGCAGGCCTACGCCGAGGGCTGGGAGCTCCTGGAGGCCGTCGACTCCGTCACCGACGTACGCGAGGTCTTCCGCTCCTGGCAGGAGGGCACCGTCATCCGCTCCTGGCTGCTCGACCTGGCGGTCAACGCTCTCGACGAGGACGAGCACCTGGAGCAGCTCAAGGGTTATGCACAGGATTCCGGAGAGGGCCGCTGGACTGTGGAAGCCGCGATCGACAACGCGGTTCCGCTGCCGGCGATCACCGCGTCGCTTTTCGCGCGCTTCGCCTCCAGGCAGGACGATTCGCCGCAGATGAAGATGATCGCGGCGCTGCGGAACCAGTTTGGCGGCCACGCGGTCGAGAAGAAGTAGTCCACCTCCTGGGTTCTCCATACCTGGGATGGCCCGGTTGTCCACAAGCAGGGGACAGGCTGGGGGCAACCGGAAGCATCACGTTGGGGAGGTCGGCGAACGACCATGCACGTCACGCATCTGGCGCTGGCTGACTTCCGCTCGTATGCCCGGGTCGATGTCGCGCTCGATCCGGGGGTCACGGCGTTCGTGGGCCCCAACGGGCAGGGCAAGACGAACCTCGTCGAGGCGGTCGGTTATCTGGCGACTCTCGGAAGCCATCGCGTCTCCTCCGATGCGCCTCTTGTACGGGTGGGGGCGGATCGCGCGATCATCCGGGCGCAGGTACGGCAGGGGGAGCGCCAGCAGCTCGTCGAGCTGGAGCTGAACCCCGGCAAGGCGAACCGCGCCCGTATCAACAGGTCGTCGCAGGTCAGACCCCGTGACGTACTCGGCATCGTACGAACCGTGCTGTTCGCCCCCGAGGATCTCGCGCTCGTCAAGGGCGATCCGGGCGAGCGCCGGCGCTTCCTGGACGAGCTGATCACCGCACGCGCCCCGCGCATGGCGGGCGTGCGCTCCGACTACGACCGCGTACTCAGGCAGCGGAACACGCTCCTCAAGTCGGCCGCACTCGCCCGCCGCCACGGTGGTCGTTCCATGGACCTGTCCACGCTCGACGTGTGGGATCAGCACCTCGCGCGCGTGGGCGCCGAACTGCTCGCGCAGCGGCTCGATCTGATCGCCGCGCTCCAGCCGCTGGCCGACAAGGCGTACGAGCAGCTGGCGCCCGGCGGCGGCCCCGTTGCCCTGGAGTACAAGCCCTCCTCGCCCGAACTCGTCGGCCACGCGCGCGAGGAGCTGCACGAGCAGCTGATGGCGGCCCTCGCGGACGCCCGCAAGCAGGAGATCGAGCGGGGCGTCACCCTGGTCGGCCCGCACAGGGACGAGCTGCTGCTCAAACTTGGCCAGATGCCCGCGAAGGGATATGCGTCACACGGCGAGTCCTGGTCGTACGCGCTGGCGCTGCGCCTGGCCTCGTACGACCTGCTGCGGGCCGAGGGCAACGAGCCGGTGCTGGTCCTCGACGACGTGTTCGCCGAGCTCGACACCCGGCGCCGCGAACGTCTCGCCGAACTGGTCGCGCCGGGTGAGCAGGTCCTGGTGACGGCGGCGGTCGACGACGACGTACCGGCCGTACTGACGGGGACTCGGTACGTGGTGGCGGAGGGCACGGTGGAGCGCGTATGAGCAAAAACACACCGGAACCGGAGCAGAGCCCCAAGCCTCCCGAGCCGTCCGGCGTCGACCTCGCGCGCGTGGCCCTGCGCGCGGCGAAAGAGCAGGCACGCGCGCGTGGAGACGCGGCGCAGCAGAAGAAGCAGGCGCGGCGCGGTGGCCTGCGCTCCGGTGCGCGCGCCGACGGCCGCGATCCGATGGCGCTCGGCTCCGCCATCAACCGGCTGATCACCGAGCGCGGCTGGGAGACTCCGGCCGCTGTGGGCGGGGTCATGGGCCGATGGCCGGAGATCGTCGGCGAAGTAATTGCCCTGCACTGCCGGCCGGAGCGGTACGACGAGGAAGCGCAAGAGCTGACGGTCCGCTGCGACTCCACGGCGTGGGCCACCGAGATCAGACTGCGTGCCCCGCAACTGGTGGCCCGCCTGAACGAGGACCTCGGCCATGGCACGGTGCGGCTGATCAAGGTGCACGGTCCCGGGGGCCCCGCCCGCCGCTTCGGACCCCTGCGCGCGCCCGGCAGCAAGGGTCCCGGCGACACCTACGAGTGAGCCAGACCGGGCGGTATGCCGTTCGTAGCGCGGGGTTGGCATCCCGAAGCGCTGAGTGCCGCTGTGAGCCTCTTGGACTCCCAGTCGACGTATGGGGAGTCGGCCGAGTCCGGTTCAGGGCGGCAGATGCGGACTCAGGTACCGGCAAACGCCCATCACTGTCGGCGCTACCGGTAGACTGGAGGCTAATCCCGCCCCACTTGTGGGACTCACCGAGCAACGCTGACTAAGGCTTACCAACGCAACACGCCGCAGCCGCTCCGGCCATCCGCTGAGAGCTTGTCCTGTGCTGTGCCAGAAAGGGCGCTTCGTGGCCGATTCCGGCAACCCCAACGAGAACATCCCGTCCACCGACGCCGGCGCGAACGGCGAGGTCACAGCCTCGTTGTACGACGCCAGTGCCATCACCGTCCTCGAGGGTCTGGACGCGGTCCGCAAGCGACCCGGCATGTACATCGGCTCGACCGGTGAGCGCGGACTGCACCACCTGGTGCAAGAGGTCGTCGACAACTCCGTCGACGAGGCGCTGGCCGGCCACGCGGACACCATCGACGTCACGATCCTCGCCGACGGCGGCGTGCGGGTTGTCGACAATGGTCGTGGCATCCCAGTCGGCATCGTCCCCTCCGAGGGCAAGCCGGCCGTCGAAGTCGTGCTGACGGTCCTGCACGCGGGCGGAAAGTTCGGCGGCGGCGGCTACGCGGTCTCCGGCGGTCTGCACGGCGTGGGTGTCTCCGTCGTGAACGCCCTGTCGAGCAAGGTCTCCGTCGAGATCAAGACCGACGGCTATCGCTGGACTCAGGACTACAAGTTGGGGGTCCCGACGGCCCCGCTTGCCAAGCACGAGGCCACGGACGAGCACGGCACCACGGTCACCTTCTGGGCCGACCCGGACATCTTCGAGACCACCGAGTACTCCTTCGAGACGCTCTCTCGGCGTTTCCAGGAGATGGCGTTCCTCAACAAGGGGCTGAGGATCAACCTCACCGACGAGCGCGAGTCGGCGAAGGCCACGGCCGGGGCGGACGAGGCGGGCGAGGACGAGAAGCACGAGGTCAAGAGCGTCTCGTATCACTACGAGGGCGGCATCGTCGATTTCGTGAAGTACCTCAACTCCCGCAAGGGAGACGTGGTGCATCCCACCGTGATCGACCTCGAGGCGGAAGACAAGGACAAGAGCCTTTCCCTCGAACTCGCCATGCAGTGGAACAGCGGTTACAGCGAGGGTGTGTACTCCTTCGCCAACATCATCCACACACATGAGGGCGGTACGCACGAAGAGGGCTTCCGTGCCGCGCTGACGAACCTGATCAACAAGTACGCGCGCGACAAGAAGCTGCTGCGTGAGAAGGACGACAACCTCACGGGCGACGACATCCGCGAGGGTCTGACCGCGATCATCTCGGTCAAGCTGAGCGAGCCCCAGTTCGAGGGCCAGACCAAGACCAAGCTGGGCAACACCGAGGTGAAGACCTTCGTCCAGAAGGTCGTCTACGAGCACCTCAACGACTGGTTGGACCGCAACCCGACCGAGGCGGCGGACATCATCCGCAAGGGCATCCAGGCGGCTACCGCGCGCGTGGCGGCCCGCAAGGCGCGCGACCTGACGCGCCGCAAGGGCCTGCTGGAGTCGGCGTCCCTGCCGGGCAAGCTCTCCGACTGCCAGTCGAACGACCCCACCAAGTGCGAGATCTTCATCGTCGAGGGTGACTCCGCCGGCGGCTCCGCCAAGTCCGGCCGCAACCCCGAGTACCAAGCGATCCTCCCGATCCGCGGCAAGATCCTCAACGTCGAGAAGGCGCGGATCGACAAGATCCTGCAGAACCAGGAGATCCAGGCGCTGATCTCGGCCTTCGGTACCGGAGTCCACGAGGACTTCGACATCGCAAGGCTCCGCTATCACAAGATCATTCTGATGGCGGACGCCGATGTAGACGGCCAGCACATCAACACCCTGCTGCTGACGTTCCTCTTCCGCTTCATGCGGCCGCTGGTCGAGGCAGGCCACGTCTTCCTGTCACGCCCTCCGCTCTACAAGATCAAGTGGGGCCGGGACGACTTCGAGTACGCGTATTCGGACCGCGAGCGCGACGCACTGATCGAGCTGGGCCGCCAGAACGGCAAGCGCATCCGCGAGGACTCGGTCCAGCGCTTCAAGGGTCTCGGTGAGATGAACGCCGAGGAACTGCGCATCACGACCATGGACCAGGAGCACCGCGTTCTCGGCCAGGTCACGCTCGACGACGCCGCCCAGGCCGACGACCTGTTCTCGGTTCTGATGGGGGAGGACGTCGAGGCGCGCCGCCAGTTCATCCAGCGCAACGCCAAGGACGTCCGGTTCCTCGACATCTGAGTCGGTCTCAGCTGACCGCACCAGAAAGGATCTTCACCAGCAATGACCGACGAGAACATTCCAGTCACGCCTGAGGACGAGGGCCTGGCCCTGCGCGTCGAGCCTGTCGGGCTCGAGACGGAGATGCAGCGCTCCTACCTCGACTACGCGATGTCCGTCATCGTCTCGCGCGCGCTGCCGGACGTACGGGACGGTCTCAAGCCCGTCCACCGCCGTGTGCTGTACGCCATGTACGACGGCGGCTACCGGCCCGAGAAGGGCTTCTACAAGTGCGCCCGCGTCGTCGGCGACGTCATGGGCAACTACCACCCGCACGGCGACTCCTCGATCTACGACGCGCTGGTCCGCCTCGCTCAGCCGTGGTCCATGCGGATGCCGCTGGTGGACTCCAACGGCAACTTCGGTTCCCCGGGCAACGACCCGGCCGCCGCCATGCGGTACACCGAGTGCAAGTTGATGCCGCAGTCCATGGAGATGGTCCGCGACATCGACGAGGAGACCGTCGACTTCACGGACAACTACGACGGCCGCTCACAGGAGCCGACGGTCCTGCCGGCCCGCTTCCCGAACCTGCTGATCAACGGCTCGGCGGGCATCGCGGTCGGCATGGCCACCAACATCCCGCCGCACAACCTGCGCGAGGTCGCGGCCGGCGCCCAGTGGTATCTGGAGAACCCCGACGCTTCCCACGAGGAGCTTCTGGATGCCCTGATCGAGCGCATCAAGGGACCCGATTTCCCGAGTGGTGCTCTAGTAGTGGGCCGGAAAGGCATCGAGGAGGCCTACCGCACGGGCCGCGGCTCCATCACGATGCGTGCGGTCGTCGAGGTCGAGGAGATCCAGAACCGCCAGTGCCTGGTGGTCACCGAGCTCCCCTACCAGGTCAACCCGGACAACCTCGCGCAGAAGATCGCCGACCTGGTGAAGGACGGCAAGATCGGCGGCATCGCGGACGTCCGCGACGAGACCTCGTCCCGTACCGGCCAGCGCCTGGTCATCGTCCTGAAGCGGGACGCGGTCGCCAAGGTCGTACTGAACAACCTCTACAAGCACACCGACCTGCAGACGAACTTCGGCGCCAACATGCTGGCGCTGGTGGACGGCGTGCCACGCACACTGTCGCTCGACGCGTTCATCCGCCACTGGGTGAGCCACCAGATCGAGGTCATCGTCCGTCGTACGCGCTTCAGGCTGCGCAAGGCCGAGGAGCGTGCGCACATCCTGCGCGGCCTTCTGAAGGCCCTGGACGCCATCGACGACGTCATCGCACTGATCCGGCGCAGTGACACCGTGGAGATCGCGCGAGAGGGCCTGATGGGCCTCCTGGAGATCGACGAGATCCAGGCGAACGCCATCCTCGAGATGCAGCTGCGGCGCCTCGCCGCCCTGGAGCGCCAGAAGATCGTCCAGGAGCACGACGAACTCCAGGCGAAGATCACCGAGTACAACGAGATCCTCGCCTCGCCGATCCGCCAGCGCGGCATCATCAGCGAGGAACTCGCCGCGATCGTCGAGAAGTTCGCCGACGACCGCCGGTCCAAGCTGGTGCCCTTCGACGGTGACATGTCCATCGAGGACCTCATCGCCGAAGAGGACATCGTCGTCACCATCTCGCGCGGCGGCTACGTCAAGCGCACAAAAACGGACGACTACCGCTCCCAGAAGCGCGGCGGCAAGGGCGTACGCGGCACAAAGCTGAAGGAAGACGACATCGTCGACCACTTCTTCGTGTCGACCACGCACCACTGGCTGCTGTTCTTCACCAACAAGGGCCGCGTCTACCGGGCCAAGGCGTACGAGCTGCCGGACGCCGGCCGGGACGCGCGCGGCCAGCACGTCGCGAACCTGCTGGCCTTCCAGCCGGACGAGGCGATTGCCGAGATCCTCGCGATCCGCGACTACGAAGCGGCGCCCTATCTCGTACTGGCCACCAAGGGGGGGCTGGTCAAGAAGACGCCACTTAAGGATTACGATTCCCCGCGTTCCGGCGGCGTCATCGCGATCAACCTCCGTGAAACGGAGGGCGGTTCCGACGATGAACTGATCGGTGCCGAACTCGTTTCAGCCGAGGATGATCTGCTTCTGATCAGCAAGAAGGCGCAGTCGATCAGGTTCACGGCGACCGATGACGCCCTCCGCCCCATGGGCCGTGCGACCTCGGGTGTGAAGGGCATGAGTTTCCGTCAGGGCGACGAGCTGCTCTCGATGAATGTTGTTCGAACGGGTACGTTCGTGTTCACCGCCACCGACGGTGGGTACGCGAAGCGGACGCCCGTCGACGAGTACCGCGTCCAGGGTCGCGGTGGCCTCGGCATCAAGGCTGCCAAGATCGTGGAGGACCGTGGATCGCTCGTCGGCGCGCTGGTGGTCGAGGAGACGGACGAGATCCTCGCCATCACGCTGTCAGGCGGTGTGATTCGTACGCGAGTCAACGAGGTCAGGGAGACGGGCCGTGACACCATGGGCGTCCAACTGATCAACCTGGGCAAGCGCGATGCCGTCGTCGGTATCGCTCGGAACGCCGAGGCCGGTCGCGAGGCCGAGGAGGTCGACGCTGTGGACGTCGACGAATCGGACGAGGCCGACACGGTCGTCGGCACAACGGACGAGGGCGACGAGTCCACGGCCGAGTAGGCGAGGAGTGAGTCATCGTGAGCGGAGCCACGGGCGCCGGATCGACCGGTACGGAGACGGACGGCGGCCGTGGCCCCGCCACGGACGCGAAGGACTCCCAAGCGTCCCATGACTCCCAGGGATCCCAGGGGGGAACCGTGACGGACACTCGAGGCGCGCAGACGCCGCAGTACGCGGCGGGCGCGGCGCCAGGCGGCGCGCCGGTGCCTCCGGCTCCCGGTTCGCCGTTGCCCGGCGAGCGGCAGCCTCAGCAGCCCGCTCAGCCGTACCACCCGCCGCAGGCGTACCCGACACAGCCGCCGCCGCCGGCGACCGCCGGTGCCGTTCGCCGGCCGCGCACCGGGGCGCGTACGACGCCCCGTACCCGCAAGGCACGCCTTCGGGTGGCCAAGGCCGATCCCTGGTCGGTGATGAAGGTCAGCTTCCTGCTCTCCATCGCGCTCGGCATCTGCACGATCGTCGCGGCCGCGGTGCTGTGGATGGTCATGGACGCCATGGGCGTCTTCTCCACGGTGGGCGGCACGATCTCCGAAGCCACGGGCTCGAACGAGTCCAACGGCTTCGATCTGCAGTCCTTCCTGTCGCTGCCGCGCGTGCTCATCTTCACGTCGATCATCGCGGTCATCGACGTGGTCCTGGCCACCGCGCTCGCCACCCTCGGCGCGTTCATCTACAACCTCTCGGCGGGTTTCGTCGGCGGCATCGAGCTGACGCTTGCGGAGGACGAGTAATCGTCGTCAGGGCCTCTTGACGGTCTGAGCGCATCCTGGTCAGGGATGCGCTCCAACACTGTCCGGGCCGGCAAGAGGCCACCTCGGATATCGATTTTGGGACTGACCCGGAGGTGCGCTAATCTTCAGAGGTCAGCGCGCGGGACGTACACCGCAGAGCGCGGCGGGGCTATAGCTCAGTTGGTTAGAGCGCATCCCTGATAAGGATGAGGCCACAGGTTCAAATCCTGTTAGCCCCACAGCAGTTAAGTGCCAGGTCAGAAGCCCGGTAGGTCCACAGGATCTACCGGGCTTCTACATTTGATGATCTTCGTAATCCAATATCTGTCCAGAACTCCCTAGTGGGAGCGGATGTCAGCACGCCCGTACTGATGTCAGCTCGCTCCGTCTACTCTGGACAGCACTGCGCCCCCTGCCGACTCACACGGCAGGGGGCGCTTGCGTTCCGGTCGGGACCTCCCGAACCCGACCGGGGTCCTTGATGCCGACAGGTCACCAGTGCGAGTCACCCAGCGGCGCATCGGCACCGCTGGGGGCCTCTGTGGCTTCCTCGGAGGCCGGCGCGGTCCAGTGGGAGTCGGAGGGGGTGGTGTCCGTGTCGTCGGCAACCGCCATCGACGGCAGCACGGCGATGGGAACGGCGATGATCAGGGGTGCAATGACCTTGCGCAGGCCGAACTTCTTCATCGTGAGATTCCTCCCAGGTGTGGCCGCTCGGTCGAACGCCGATCCGGTTTGGCTGTGGAACATAAGCTTCCCTGTGCAATGTGTGTGATCAAGGGGGGTCCCGGTAGGCATTTGCATCAGAGGCATATGCCTATCGGAGGAATGGGGGGAAAAGTGTGTGAATCATCCACAGTGGAGGCGTGGGATGCTCGGCCACTGTCCGATGCGGCGCTCAAGCTCTACGCGCGTCTCTCAGAAGGGGAGCGTGATGTGGACGCCGATAGTCCAGAACTGGCCGAGCTCAAGCACTACGGGCTCGTACGCCGCGGATACCTCGATCCCGGCGCCTTTATGGCCGTCGCGCCGTGGGATGCGGAGTCGGACCTGCTCGCCGCTGAGCTTCAGCGCATGCGGCACTCCTTAGCCAGGATGGGAGCGCTCCCAACCGTCATGGCCAAAGCCAACGAGGTGTTCGCTGCCGGTGGCTACTACACCAGCACGCGGACCCGGATCATCGAGAACCGGGAAGAAGTGAACGCGGCGATCGGGCGAGCCTTCGAGGGCGCTCGCGAAGAGGTCATCACAGCGCAGCCCGGCAGTCGGACTCGTACAGCGATGTCTGTCGCCGGCGCCCGAGATACCGCCGTCTTACAGCGCGGCGTGGCCATGCGCACGCTCTACCACCCGAGCAGTAGATCGAGCGGCCACGTGCAGCGCTACGTCAAGACCACCACGGGATTGGGAGCCCAAGTACGCACGTTGGGCAGGGACTTCCCGCGCATGGTCCTCGTCGACAGCCGGGATGCCTTCTTCGCCATCCAGTTGCCTGGGGCACCCGCGCACGGCGCGGTGCACACGACCGACCCTGTCATCGTGGCGTGGATTCGGTCGATTTTCGATGCCTTCTGGCCATTGGGTGAGGTGTGGGATCCCTCGGCGCAGACACCGGGCGTGGCCGCAGCGAACACGGAAACCAAGCGCATGATCCTCCAGCTCCTGGGCGAGGGCCACGCACAGAAGGTGATCGGCCCGCGCGTCGGGCTGAGCAAGTCCGGGATCGACAAAGCCCTTGCCGAGCTCAAGCGGGACTTCGACGCGACGAGCCTTTTCCAACTCGGCATGAAGTGGCGAGAAGCTCAGCGGGCAGAAGCCGACGCCACCTGAGCAATGGGAGAGCCGCGCCGCACCCGCGGGGGATCAGGGGCGGCGCGGCCGATCAGGGAAAGAGGGCGTGAGCCCTCGCCTACACGGGTCGCGCCCGCCAGTACGTCACCCAGTCATGGGCGTGCCGCGCCATGCCCTTTTTCCATGTCTGCGGGTCCTCGTTGGCGATCTCGTCCCACAGACGCGCGTTCGCCTCAGAGAATGCCGTGACGGCGTCGCGCCGGGCAGTTCGCCACGAGGGAATCTGCCGGGCGCAAGCGTCGGCGTCGGGTGCAGTGTGGCCGGCGTCCATGAGTCGCAGGATGAACACGGCCGGGTCGATCCACGCAGCGCCGAGTGTGGGCCAGGCCCAATCGATGATGTGGGCCCGGTCCGTGATCAGGATGTTGTCCCAGGCGAAATCGGTGTGCAGCAGCGTGTCGCCGGCCAGCTGCTCGACGCCAGCCGGGCCCGCGTAGCTGGACCACCGTTGTTCAGCCTTCTTGATGGGGAGGTCGGGGCATGGTGTCTGCTGAAGTTCCACCAGGGCGTCAGCCACGAGAGGGAGGTCGAGCGACCCAGGGGTGTAGTCGGCGTGGCGTCCCTCGATGCGTTCGTACCCGAGGAGGTCCCATCCGCCTGTCTGGACGCGCCAGAGTAGCCGGGGCGAGGCGTTGGGCAAATGGGGGTTGATGGCGGCCTCTAGCTCTTGGTGGCGAGCTTGGGCGTGGTCGGTGGGGATGCCTTTGACGAACAGCGTCGCATCGGTGGTGTGGAGCGTGGCGGCGATCCCGCTGTTCATTCCGGCCCTGGCTGTCGACGCTTCCAGTACGGCGCCGGTGTGCTGCTCGACTGCGGCGCGCGTGCTGGCCGGTAGGTCGTGCCAATCGATGCGGGGCATGGGCATGTTCGGTTCCTCGGCTGAATGGCGGGGCCGCCCCGACCCTACGCGGATCGAGGCGGCCCGTGGTGCAGGTGCTAGTACGGCTGGTCGTCGCCGGCGCTGCATGAACACATGACCGTCTCGACAAGGGTGTCAAGGTCGTCAACGAGCTCGACCTCGTCCTCGGCGAGCGGGCGCGTGGTGATGGCGACCGGTACCGGCTTGCTGACGGTGGCGGTGGGTGGTGCCATGGCGTTACCTCCCTCCGTGCTGGCAGTAGGTGTTTAGTGGTGCCTTCGCCTCCTGGTAGAGCTTGGCCAGCGGTCGGCATGTCCAGCAGGTGCCGGATAGCTGACAGCCGGAGCAACCACCGGTGCGAAGCATCAGAGAATCGGCGATGTCGCCGAGTCGGCGCAGTCCCTCGACGCCTTCCTCGATGAGCCGGATGTTGGGCTCTCGTCCGACCTTGCATATCGAGGCGACGCCGAACGGGTCGGCGTGGAAGAACGTGTGTCCGGCGTTGCAGCCAGTGAAGGGCTTCCGTTGGCGTAGGAAGTCCTCGGCCTGCGTGGGCAGCGGTTCGCCGCTCCCGTCGATGGTGGGCGAGATGTTGGTGTAGGTCTGGTGCGGGAAGCCGTACCGGTCTGCTAGGGCGCGCATGTCGTCGACCTCGTGCGCGTTGGTCGACGAGATGATCAGGTTCAGGCGTACGGGCAGTTCGGCCTCACGTGCGGCGAAGAGTCCGCGCGTGAAGCGGTCGAAGGCTCCTCGGTTGCGGGTGAATCCGTCGTACGTCTCGGCGGTGGCGCCGTAGACGCTGAGCGTGATCCTGTAGGGGCGCCGTTGCGTGAGGCAATCGAGGATGAGCGGCTTGGCGAGCTGCGAGCCGTTCGACGAGATCGCGACCATCATTCCGAGTTCATGCGCGCGGGCGTAGACGGCCGGGAAGTGCCGATCGATCAGAGGCTCGCCGCCAGTGATCTGAAGCCAGAGCACGCCGGCATCGCGCATGATCTCCAGTAACCGCGCCTTGTGCTCCCAGCTGAGCCCTTCGAACTTCTTCTGTCCGAGATAGCAGTGTGGGCAGTCGTAGTCACAGCCCTTGTTGATCTCGTACGAGGCGCGAGCGTAGCCGTAGGGGGAAGGCGCGCGCACAAGGATTGCCTCGCCCGCGGGCCGGTGGGCGAGGTCGAGCCCCCACCGGCGGCGAGCGGCCTCGACCAGCCATGCCGGCGGGGCGTCGCCGTTGTCCGCGCTCTGCTTCACCTCCAGGTACCGCGTTAGCGGGATCTTGACCCCGGAGGAGTGGCTGGGGCGTACGAGTAGGAAGTCAGTCAGGAACGGGCTTGCGATCAGGTCGTACATGGTTCCTCCGGAGCTCAGAGGGGACACGGGGTGCGGCGCGGCCCCGCCAGGGCGAGGACGGGAGCGGACACTGCCGCCGCGTACGCGAAAAGCGCGACGATCTGCCTCATATGTGCTCGCCGGTCAGGTTCGCGTAGTGGTCGCACAGGGCATTGAGAACGCGCGCGAGACGCCGGGCGTGGGCGATGCTCGCCGACGGTCCGGGGCGCGGCTCAATGCCCAGCTTCATCCGCGCCTCGCCGAGACAGGCCAGAGCGCAGTACCGCGGAATGCTCTCCTTCGAGAGGCCCAGGGCAACCCGTTCGACTTCGGGCATGAGCACTTGCAGGTGTGTGCGCAGCTGGAGAGTGAGCATCTCCAGCTCGTCAGCGGCCGGGGGCAGCGTCTCGGGGGTGGCGTCCGGATCGAGCAGACGGTCCACGACGGCGCGCATCGTCTCCAGGTCCGGCGGGTCCGCCTGACCCTGGTCGTGCTCCACGGTGAAGCGGCGGGGTGCCTTCATCGGACAGCCCCCGCCTTGCGGTGCTGGGGGCAGGCACACGCGGGGTAGCCGTTCGAGCCGATCGGCGGCAACGGCTCGGGGCCGTATGGGACAGACACGGTGGCGCGGGCCTCGCTCGCGACGCCGGCACTGCTGACCGTGTAGACCCGGATAGTCATCTTGGCGCGGTGCTCGCGCTCCCCGGTCGGGGTTGTAGCTTGCATGGTGTCGGCGCTCCTCAGTCGTCGGCCACACCCCGGGAGGCCGGCCGCCTCGCCGGGGTATTGCTTTAACCCCCGACGCTATGAGCGCAGCGTGCACACTCTCCAGGAATGTGCACCTATGTACACGCGACTTGTTTGTGCCCTTGACCAGCCAACTCCCACCAATGACGGTGGTGTACATCGCTGAACACGACAAGTTGCGGAGGCAGTCATGGCCCTACAGTTCATCGGGATCGACCCCAACACCGGCGACGGTGAAAGCCCCACCGTGTGGGTCGACCAGGAGAAGAATGAACTCGTGTTCCAGGGCTGGAAGCCGGGCCCCGAACTCGAAGCGGAATGTGCCGCGTTCGAGGTTCCCGGCCACGCCAAGGGGATCCCGGACCACGAGGCAGTGATCCGCATTCCGGCCAGGATGGTGGCCACGATCAGGGAGGCGTGCGATGCCGTCGAGCGTTCCGACATGGCCTGAGCTGCTGGGGTCAGCGCAGCACTCGGCCGTCCATCTGGAGATGCGCGACTCCTACGCCGTCGACTACGAGAAAGGGCCGTTCGCCCAGTGGCGCGCCGGCTTCCGTCACGACCCCGACGACCGGGCCTCATGGTGGCGTCCGTGGCTTGACTTGATCCAAGAGACCGTGGGCCGCGGGGTGGTCGTGCGCCGTGCCCGCATCGTGTCCGAGCCCGTCAGCGAGTACACCCGGTTCCTGTACGACGGCACGTTCACCAACGTCGCCGCCGGCGAACTGGTGCGCTGGCTGCCGCGGAGGCGTGCCTCGGACATCGCGCTGCCAGGCAACGACTTCTGGCTGATCGACGGCCGCCTGATCCGGTGGAACCACTTCACTGGTGAGGGCGCCTCCGCAGGCGGTGAGATCAGCGAGGATCCGGCCGCGGTGAAGCTGTGCGCCGACGCTTTCGAAGCGGTGTGGGAGCGTGCGGTCCCGCACGAGAACTACAAGATCAGCTAGCGCGGAAGGTGCTCCGGTCAGCTCATGTCCATCTCTCCATCCTCCTCGGCGCAGGCCGCCCGCGAGGCAGTCGCCGGGCGGCTGAAGGAACTCCGCGCCGACGCCGGGGTCACGGGGCCTGAGCTGGCCGCGCGCTGCGGCTGGAGCCATCCGAAGACGTACCGGATCGAGGGCGCCCGCACGCCCCCATCAGCCGACGACATCCGCCGCTGGTGCCAGGCGTGTGGTGTGGCTGACCAGGCCGAGGACATCATCGCGCAGTCCCGCAACGCCGAATCCATGTACGTGGAATGGAGGCGCAAGGTCCGTACAGGGCTCAAGCAGCTGCAAAACAGCTACGTGCCCCTGTTCCAGTCCACGCAGCTCTTCCGCGTCTACTCGCCCACCCTCGTTCCGGGTCTGCTCCAGACCGAGGGTTACGCGACGGGCCTGCTCTCCTCCATCGCCGAGTTCCGCGACATCCCCAACGACGTCGCCCAGGCCGTCGCCGCCCGGCTGGAGCGTTCCCGGATCATCCATGAACCCGGGCACCGCTTCGTCGTTGTTATCGAAGAGGCCGTGCTCTCCTACCAGTTGGGCGACGAGGACGCGATGGCCGCGCAGCTCGGCTACCTGCTGACCGCTGGGGCGCTGCCCCAGGTATCGCTGGGCATCATCCCCAGCGCGACCCGGGAGCGCCCTGTGTGGCCGCAGGAGCTGTTCCACGTGTACGACGACACCCTCGTGTCGGTGGAGCTGCTGTCTGCCCGTGTGCAGGTCACACAGCCATCCGAGATCGCCCTGTACGTGCAGGCGTTCGAGCAACTGCGCAGCATGGCGGTGTATGGGGCCGATGCGCGCGCCCTGATCGTGAAGGCGATTGACGCGTTGCGCTGACCGCGGACACGACGAAACGGCCCCCTCCCGCCCGAAGGCGAGAGGGGGCAACGTTTCATCGGCCGCCGAGGGCTTGCCACAGGGCCACTCCGAGAGCGCTGAGCGACGTCAAGGCGGCCAGGGACGGCAGCGGCCACCGGGCGCGCTCCAGAGCGTCGATACGGGCCTCGTGCTCGTCGAGTTTCTTGTCCGTCTGATCGCCACGCTGCACCAGAAGCGCCAACTGCCCGCGCTGCTCGGTGAACCCGACCTCCATCGTCCTCCGAAGCTCGGCGAGTTCGAGAGCGACGTCGCGCGACTCCGGGGGCGTCACTCGATCACCCCGCGCGGCGTGTGCTTCGCCTTCCACCCAGAAACGAACGTGATCGCCGCCGGGACAAGCGCGAGGACGAACGGCGCCAGCGCCGAGGGCATCCAGCTGACCAGCTCGGCATGGTCCTGGACGGCCTCCAGCCCGGCGAGCAGTGCGGTACTCCCCACGTACGTGCCCGCAGTCGCCGCGGTGACCTTCTTCTCTACAGATGCAGCCATGAGTTACTCCTTGACGTCGAAGCCGCGGCGAGCGCCGAGCTTGGTGAGTGAGGTCTTGCCGGGCTTGCCGTCGGCGTCCTTGCCGGTGAAGCCGCAGCGGCGCTGCCATCCGGCGTACGCGGGCGTGGTGGCCGTGCCCCAGTGCCCATCGGCGAGGCTCTTCGCGAGGAGGCCTTCCGCCACGAGGGCCGCTTCCACGACTTTCACGCCTGTGTACGACACGGGGGTCCCCGACTTTGGGGGGTCGGTCCGCACCGCGGCGAGGAGCTTCGAGAGGGACACGCTCGGCCGCGCCGGCGCTTCCGACTCGCCGCCCCTCGGCCGGGGCGCCCCTCGCTGCACCCACGCGTACAGCGGCCCACCGGGGCAGCTGCTCGCGTAGCCGTCGCGGTGACCCTTGATCTCGGTCCCGGCGCCGTTCTTGCGGAGCAGCTCGATGCCGTCGCGGATCGCGCCGAGCATCTCGTCTGTGGGCTGGGTGAGGCCGGAGGAGCCGACCAGTCCGAGGATTGCGTAGTGGGCGCGGTTGAGGGTCTGGCTGCCGTTGGCGCCGGTCCGGCGGCCGAGGCCGCGGCCCTCGATGAGGTATCCGTGGGCGCAGGCCGCGTAGTTGTACGCCACGTCCGAGTAGTTCTCCGCTACGTTGGCGAGGTGGGCGGCCCGGATGTCCCGCCACAAGTCCAGGCACAGGCTGTGGTCCTTCAGGAGCTTCGTCGAGACTGCGCCACCGGTGTAGTGAACCTTCACACCCTTCGCCGTGGGCTGGCTGGGCGCGGCCGACGCGGGCCAGCCCAAGGTCTTACGGGTCACGAGCTGCATAGGCCCTCCAGGGCATGAAGAAAGCCCCGGCCGGGACGGCTCGGGGCGGGGAAGAGACGGTTCGATCAGGTGGCGGGCTCGACGAGGATGTCCCGCATAGCGATGTCGGGCGTGGTCCCAGCGGTACCGAACTTGATCTGCATGCATCTCGCGTAGTACTGCTGACCAGGCGTCAAGTCAGTGAGCAGGCTGGTGTGCCCGGTGGTGCAGTAGTTGCTGGGGGACGCGATGCCGTCCGTACAGACGCCGCGGAACACGGTGGGCGCCAGGACCTCGATGCCACCAGCGTTCGTCTGGAACACCTGCACCGTCACGGCGACCCTGTCCGTGTTCGCGGCGTCGTTGCGCATGCTGGCACCAACGGAGATCTTCACCCTGCCCGTGGTGGGCGCGGTGAAGGTGACACCGACCTCTGGGATCCCGGGCTGGTAGTCGGTATTGGCGACGGCCAAGTTCGGGGTGGTGTCCTGGAGATACACCGTCTGCGGCGTGTCCAGCCCTCTCACGATCGTGCCAGCGAGCAGGTCCGGCATAGAACTCCTCCTTACAGAGCGCGGACGGTGGGCTGGGCCAGCCGCACACCGGTACCGGGGGGGTGTGGCTTGACGATGCCGTTGGCAGAGCGCTTGCCCGTGAACCGCTGCGGATTCAAGACCTGGAAGTTGTCGTACGAGACGAGCAGATTCGCGTTCGTGTTCGCGGTCTGCCGCACGCTGCGGCACCCGGCCAGCAACCCGCTGTTGAGGCTGTCGTCCGTGGCGCTCACCTGCCACACCGGCGGCTCCGCGCCGGAGGCCATCCAGACCCGCGCCTGCACCCGCGTGCCGACGATCTGGAGCCGAACGCGGTAGAAGGCGAACACGGCATGCGCCAGCCCGGTAGTGAAGGCAGCGAGCTGGGATTCGGTACCAGCCACGCGCTTACGGATACTGAGAACGATGGATCCCGACGTGCTGACGGCCAGCTGGGCCATGTACAAGTTGTCGCCGTCGATAGCCCGGCCGACCAGCGCCACCAGCTGCGGGCCGCCGGCAGCGAGCGCGCCGGTGGCCACATCGACCTGGACATCGATGTCCGCACTGCCCACGGTCATCAGGTCCAGGCGCGGGACGTCCACGCCCGTCAGCAGGTGCGCGGCCTCGCTGCCCTGGGTGTAGTGGTCGCCCGGGGCGCCGCCAGTCGACGCCCACGCCTGGCCGGTGTCGGAGGTGCCCCATCCTCCGGCGGTGTTGCGGGTGAAGGTGTCCCGCACGGCCGGAATGACGCTCGTTACGGCAATCTCCTCCCCGCCCGCCTGGATACGGAAGGGGAAGTCCGCGGGGCTGCCCCCAGCCGGACGCAGGGTGACCTGGTGGGCCCACAGCACGTCTGTGGCCGGCGGGAAATTCGCCACCGTCGCGGCCACGTTTGCCGTGACGGATCCGGCCGGGGCGGTCACGGTCTTCTCGAACCACCGCCACACCCCGGCGGTCACGGGCTGGTCATTGGGGCTGGTGTCCAGGTACGTGCCACCGGGTCCGAACCAGTTGACGTTCAGCGCTACTCCCCTGGTGACGGCGCAGCGGAGCCAGCCGGAGGCGACGTACTGCTGCCCGACCGTCACGGCCATCTGCGTGGTGCCGCCGTTGGGGAACTGGGCGACGCCGTCCGGGGTGAACTTCAGCGACCATTCCCCGTTGAAGGGAGCGGGCTGCGGGGCGGGAACGCGGTCGATGATGCCGCCGAGCGCACCCCAACCGTCCAGGCCCGTCTCGAAGTCCGGGTTGCTGTTGAGCGGCGGGTTGGCCCAGGTCCACCGCGGCCCCTTGGTGGTGAGGACGCTGATCGTCTTGTCGTCTGCGCCCACGGCGCCCACCAGCTGGCTGCCAGCCGTGTCTCGATGGTCCCTGTCGTACACGCCCACCGTCCACGGGGCGCCGGGCGAGCAGTTGAAGATGATGTCCCAGGCGTGCTCGTCGAAGGTTTCCTCGTAGCCCTGGACGATCAACTCGATGTCGCCTGGGGCCAGCCAGAACGGCGGGTTCTTGATGACGATCTTGTCGCCGACGTCGACCGCGAGGATCTGCTCCAGGAGCGCGGGACCTGCCTTGTGGACCATCACGCGTACCTGTGGATACCGGCGCCCCTCGTAGGTGCCCAGGTGCATCAGCCAGTACGCGATCGGCTCCGCCTGGGCGTCGGAGTGCAGGCTCCGCTGGAACGGCTTGGGATATCGGCCCACACCGTTCGGCGGGGCCTGGATGGAGAGCGGTCCCTCCTCGAGGACCGCGCGACCGCGGGACCCGTTGGTGCGCTGTACCTCGACGTCGTTGGCCGTGGCGTCGTCGTCCCCGGTGGGCTCCAGCGGTGTCGCAAGGCCCGGTGCCTCGTAGTCCAGCGTGAGGGCGGGTGCCTGGTTGTACATCGACGCCCGGTCCCGGTAGCGCAGGGCTGCCCGTTCCCGGTCCTCGTACAAGATCCCGCCGTCGGCGTCCGCCGCTTCCTCCAGCAGGCTCAGAATCGCGTCCGGGCGCTGCGCCCCCACCCGGGTCTGCTCGGCGACGTTCCCCGTGATGAAGACGGGGAGGTTCTCCTCGCCGGCGAGACGCCGCATGCGGGCGCCGGCGGTCTCGCCGGTCCAGGCGTCGATCGCGCCCTCGTAGGCGTCCGTGAGCGTCGTGGGCCAGGCGCTGATGTGGCCGAGTGCCATTCCGTCCAGGAGCGGGCTGTAGCCGTCCGAGGGTGAGGCGACGGCGGTGGGGCGGCCGATGCGGCCCGCGTAGGTGCCGCCGCGGCCTCCGGCCTCGCCTCCGACGTCGATCCAGTCGATGCGCCATTCGACGTTGCCGCCGTTCTGGGTCATCTTGAACTCGGTCCGCACCCACTGCCCGAACAGGTCGTTGCCGGTGGCGAGGCCCTGGTCGATCACGGTGTTTCCGTCGTTGTCCCGGCCGAGGATGCGGCTGCCGATGGATCCATCGGCCTGCTGGATGTACCACTCCGCGACGGTCCCGGTGGAGATGATGCGCATGAACGTGCGCAGGGCCGAGGGCGGGGTGTCGAGCCGGTAGACGTACTCGACCCGCCAGCCGGTGAGCGTGCCGGCCGCGGCGGGGATCTTCCCGTTCATCATGGGCAGGTTGCTGCCGCTGGAGGCGAGCGCGGGCAGGGCATCGGATGAGGGCAGGCTGTCCACCTGGGCCCAGTTCGCCCGCGTCAGCTTCAGCGGGGCCACACCAGCGATGGGCGAGTACGCCTGGACGGCCGATTCGCCGTCCTCCATCGGCCAGTACGCCAGCGGATTGAAGCTGGGGATGCGGCGGCGGAGGGTGGACTCCAGAGCCTGGTTGTTGCGGCCGATGCGCCGAAGGATGCCCGCGGTCTGCGCCTCCACCCACACGTGCTTGCCGGAGGAGTGCCAGCGGGTCGGGTACTCGGCGACCTCGTGCGACAGCCTCGTTCGGCGGTTGCTGATCGCCGCGCCGCCGTTCATGGTCCAGGTGCGGCCGACGGAGTCGACGAAGCTGGCCGCCCCGATGGTCTGCGCGGTGAAATCCGGACGGGCCACAACGGTGCCGTCGATTCCGGTCCGCAGTTCGAGGGCGTGCACGCGGCCCACGGGGCCCTCGAATCCGAGCGTGCTGATGTTGCCCACGACGACAGGAGCCGTGCTGTTGAAGACGGACGTGACGCCAGGCCGGGTCACGAGGTCGCCGAGCTGCGTCCAGGGCCCGGCCATGGTCGGGGCGGTGTAGAACCGCACCTCGTGCCCTCCGGCGCCGTTGTTGATGTCCAGCGTTGCGCGGACGGCGAGACGGCGGGAGGCGGGCACGGGGGCGGGCTGGGTCGACTGGCGCGCAAGGACGTCGACCCCGTCAGTGCTCCAGCGGAACACGAGGCGGTCGTCAGTGTTCACCAGGAGCAGCCACGAGCGCTGGTTCGTGGTGCTCTCGTATTTGCCCGCTACCTCACGCATGGTGGACCGCCCGGTCCAGGGGGTGAGCGTGGCGTCGATCCTGATGTCGAGATCGGCGGTGATGTCCAGAACGGCGGTGTCGGGAGTGGACGCGAAGTCGGTCGATCTGCCCGGCAGTTCAAGGGCTGGGCTGCCTACGGCGACGGTGACGCGGAAATTGGTGTTGCGGCCGAACTGGCCGTAGTACGGGGAGAGCGGGTTGTCCGGGCTGAACTGCCCGTTCGTGTTGTTGAACAACGGCCCGGCCGTGGACGGATCCGTACGGGCGCCCTGGTCCGGGCGCCCGCGCGTGTGCTTGAGCAGCTGCCGCTTGAGGATGTCTCCAGTGACGTCCGTCCACACGCCGCCGATCAGAAGCTCCCCGCGCACGTTGACCTTCACGCGACCCTCCTGTCCCCGAACGCGGCTTGGACAGAGCCGCCGCCGTCGTCCTTCACGATCTTCCGAATGAGGCGCTTGACCGCCTCCGGGCCGTCGAGCTCGATCCGTACGACCGTGACGCCGCCGCCAGCAACCGCAGCCGGAGCGCCGCCGAGCCCGCCCAACGCCATGCCGGGCACCTCACCGGTCAGGCCCTGCAACTGCGCGCGCAGCGCCGGGGTCTGGTCCGCGATACCGGACATGAAACCGCCGATGACCAGGCGGCCCGCGGGCCGCAGGATCCGCTTATCGACGTCCTCGGGACCCTTCAAGTCCGGCAGGCTGGACGTAATCCCACCGAGCACGCTCCGCACGGAGGGGATCTTGTCCTTGATGCCGTTGATGAAGCCCTGAATCAGCGACCGGCCCGCGGACGCCAGGATGCCGCCGAGGCTGCCGAGCGCGGACCTCGCCCGACCGGGCAGACTCCGGACCAATGCGATCGCTTCGGAGCCCTTCTGCCGGATCGCGGAAACGAGTTGGCGCCCCGCTTCGCTGGCGCGTGAGCGCAGGTACCCCGGGAGGGCAGACAACGCCGAGTTGGCAAGGCCGGGCATCCCGCGCAGGTAGCCGACCGCCGTAGCGACACCCTGAGCAACCACCACACCGAGCCGTACCGCCCCATTCTTGATCAGCCCAACTGCGTTCGTGACGGCCTGCTTCGCCAGATACCAGGCGTCGGAGAAGTCACCGGACAGCAGCGCGGCGACGATCCGCAGCGCGGGAATGACGACGGTCGTGATCACCCCGGTCGCGAGCCGCAGGAGAATCGAGGCGAGCTGTACCAGGGGCGGCAGGACGGCCACGAGGGGCGGCAGGATCTGACTCAGGAAGGCGAGCCCGAGGCTCATCAGCTGAGGGAGCAGCGGGGCGAGCTCCATGAGGATCTCGCCGAGAGACTGGCCGAGTTGGATCATGAACGGTGTCAGTGCCATGGCGGCTGCCGCTACTTGCGGTAGCAGTGCGAGGAGCTGGTCCCCGAATTGGGTGACGAGCTGGACCGCGATCTCGCCGAGCCCTTCCAGGACGGGCGCGAGGGTGGCATCCGCAGTCGCGGCCAGACCAGCAAAGACGGGCGCCAACTCGTTGAAGATTTCGCCCAGTTTGATCAGGATTGGGGTGAGTGGCCGGAGGGCGATAACGAGGAGATCCGAGAGGACGGGCAGGAAGGGGCGCGCGGCGTCGATCAGTACGCCGACTGCCGCCGCTGCCGCCCCGAGGATCGGCGACAGTTCCTCGATCACAGGCCCGAGGGCTGCACCAAGATCCTCGATCAAGCGCTGGACCGGCGGCCCCAGCGCCGTCAGAACCGGGGCGATCGCGGCGAGGGCGTGGCCGAGCAGCGGCGCCGCCGTCTGCGCCAGCGTCGCCATGGTCTGAAACAGCGACGTCAGGCCGTCCTGCACGGCAGGCGACGCGAACGCGTCCGCAAGGGCCCCGGTGACCTCCTGGAGGGTGCCGATCAGGCCCCCACCGGAGACGTCAGCCGCCTTGAAGACCGAGCCCAGGATCGAGCCGATATTGGCGCCGACCTCGGCCAGTTCCCCGACCAGGTCGATCGCGGTCTCGATGGCCTCCTGCATCCGGCCCGACTCGAACGCGCCGGAAAGCTTCTCGCCGATCCGGAACCCTGCATCCGCAGCCATCCCACTCAGCCGCTCAAAACTCGGCCCGGCCGCCGCGGCGATCTGCCCCAGCGCCGTGACCACGACCTCGGGCAGGCCGGAGAGGTTACTCAGCCCCTTGGAGGCGGAGCCCATCGCCCGGCCGAGCGTGCCGTTCTCCGCCAGTTCGCTCGCCGCGCCCATCGCGCCGGCCGCCATGTCACCCAGCGCGGTGGCGGTGTTGAACAGCTCCCGCCGCAGTACCGGCAGTACGGACTCCGCGGTTCGTGTGAGGTTCTCCCCCAGGCCGCGGAAAAGCTCGTCCTGGACCTCCTGCTGGAGTTGCTTCCACGCAGGTCCCAAGTCCCGTACGGCGAGGGCGAACGTCTGCGCCTCGGGCGAGAGCTTCTTGAGGGCCTCGTTGAACTCCTCAGCTTTGGAGGGGTCCAGGGCGGCCTTGAGGGCGTCGCCCATGCCCTGCGTGCCGAGCTTCACGGCGAAGGTGGCCTGCTTCAGCGCCAGCATCGCGGTGACGCCGACGGCGCCCGCCGGGGCGATGTTCGCCAACGTCGCGACCAGCCCGGCGGCGGCAGGTGCCGCGGCGCCGAGCATCGCAGCGATGCGGCCTACCGAACCCGCGACTCCGAGGAGACCACCCGCTGCGCCCGCGATCCGGCCCAGCGAGAAGCTGAACCGCTCGCCTGCGTCGGTGCCCTGACGCAGGCCCAGTGCGATCTGCTCGCCTGTGGTGGCGAAGCGGCCGTCGAGACGGCGGAGGCGCCCTTCGGTGTCGCGCTGAAAGCCGCGCATCCGCAGCTCGGCATCGGACAGTCCGCGCTGCATGCCGGAGTCGTCCGCGCGGACGAGACCGACGAGTTCGCCGATGTTGAGGGCCACCTGAAGCACCCCCTACCGCTGTACCGCTGTTCAGTTGTGCTGGATCAGGAGTGCAAGGCGGCTCGGATCTGCTCGGGGTTGTCGATGATGCTCAGCTCGTCGCCTGCCACGCGGCGGAACGTGGCCTCTGGCGACAGGCCCGTCAGGAGAGCCCAGAACTCACGGCGCCCTATGCACGCGAGCTCTTGCGACGTGATGCCGTACTCGCGGCGGAAGTCCGCGCGGATCGCCCACCAGTACTCGTGGACCGCGACTTCGACGCGGCTCGGCGGGCCTGCCGATTCGGCCTCGACGGGGCTTTTCCCTCGCCTGCCTCCTCGGCGCGCACCATCTCGAACGCCTCCATGAAGGAGACGCCCGCGCCAGCTGAGTGCGCCATGCCCCAGGCCAGGACGGTTTTGAACTCCATCGCGCCCATACCGTTCTCGATCCACCGGCCGAAGACATCGTCACCGAACAGCAGGGCGACCAGCTCGTGAAGGTCGTCCTCGGACTCCGACTCGCGCAGGTCGTTGAGACGCTGCTCCATGGCGAGCGGCACGTCCGTGGGGATGCGGACCTCGACGCCGCGAATGGTCTCGGTGCCGCCACCGAACGCCTCGGCCAGGAATGCCTCGTACGATCCGGGCGCGGGTGCCTTACGGGCCGTCATGCCTTCCCCGCCGTCGTCGAGGCGCCGGAGCGGGTGAACGTCGCCGACCAGGACACCTTGTCGTTGTTGCCGCCGCCCTGGTCACCCAGGGTCACGTGGGCAGTCCACTGCTCCCACGAGGTGTCGTTCTTGTGCGCGAACCGGAACCCGCCGAGGCCGTCCTCGCCCAGCAGTTCCGACAGCTCACGGACCAGCTCCTGACCAGGATCCGCAGGGTTTCTGATGTGGAAGCCTTCGATGGTCAGCTGCTTGCCGATCTGCATCTTCTGTGACTCGGCCTGGCCCTTGCTGGCGTAGGTGGTGGTGTCGGTCGTCTCCTCCTCGTGGCTTTTCGAGAAGGTGTTGAGGCCGCCGATCGCGACCCAGGTTCCCGGTGTGTCTGGGTCCTGCACCTGGAACTCGACGTCGCGGGCGTTGTACTTCGGCATGGCTGTTCCTCCGGGCATGACGAAATGCCCGCAGCGATACCGCTCGGGCTACAGGAAAATGGGGGATGGGCTCAGACGCGGTGCTTGGTCACCGAGCGCACTTCGAGCCGGTAGTTCGTGACGTGCTCGTGCCTGCCGAGCTGGTCGATGCCGATCGAGGCGGGGCCGGGCTGGTTCGCGAAGCAGGAGATCAGCACGGTGCCATCGGGCAGTGTTGTGTCACATAGGCCTTCAAGCTCGTCGTAGATCGCCTTACAGCGGTTCCGGGAGACACGCGGGTCCTTTGTGCCGCGCACGCGGACCTGAAGTGACGGTTCGTCGTAGCCGAGTTTCGAGTCCGGCTCCGGACCGCCGTACAGGGTGAGGACGACCACCACGTCCGGGCTCGACGGCATGGACTCCACGAAGCAGTCGCCGCCCGCACCGGCCGCCTTGTACGTGACGAGGCCCCGCTCCTGGAGGTGACGGGCCAGCCCGTCCAAGAGGTCAGCCACGCAGCCATCTCCGCAACGGCACGGCCATCAGCTTCAGCACGACGTCCCGCTCCGAGTTCATCGGGATCTCCAGGTACTTCGCGCTCCGGCCCGGGAGGTGCTTCCAGGTCAGTTCCTCGTGCTGCCTGCGCGCGTACACGGTGTCGTACGACACGGCCCCGTTCAGGCCGTCCACGTCGACCCGCCCTGACCGCTCCAAGGTCCCCTCATCGAGCGGCACGATCTTGCGGGACTCCGCGAGGACATGCTCCAGGCCGCGGCGCAGCCCGTCTGAGGCGAGGCGCCGACCTCGCGAGGTCCATTGGCGACGCCCGTCGAAGCGGAACCGCGTGTACTGCGTCATACGAGGCTCACCTCCAGGTGGTCGGGCGTGGGCAGTCCGCCGCCGTCGTGCCGGGCCTGGGAGATGACCGTGGTCTGGCGCCCGCCGGGAAGCGTCACACGGGAGTCCGGCGGCGCGTCCACGGCGCCGAGTCGGCAGCGGAACGTTGACGACGAGGTGACCTCGCGACCGTCCTTGTCGCGTACGAGGCGGTTCTTCTCCTCGAGGAAGCACCGCACCGTGACGGGGGCGGCGTAGACCGGCCCGTAAGCGGAGTCGCCCTCGTATGGCTCCACGACCACCTCGTGCCGCAGGAGGTAGCCGGGGATCACCATGCGACCACCAGGCCGAGACGGAAGATGTCCGGCGTGAGGTCTGGCGTACGGAGTGCCTCCAGTGCCGCGTCAGCGACCGTACGGCCGCCGACCGGGGCGGAACTTCCGGATGACGAGCCGGACCGCGAGAGGCTGACGGAGCCGATACTCACGCTGCTCCACTGCCCCGCCGTGCCCAGCTCGTCGCCGGTCTCCGCCCACCACTGCACCTGAGCGCAGACCGCATCGGCGAAAGCGGCCTTCACGATCGTGTTCGACGGGTGGCCGTCCTCGTGCACCTCGTACCAGCACAGCCGAAACACCTCGGCATCGAGGAATCGGCTCGCCCGGCCGAGCCGAGCCACGATGTCCGTCGGCGCGGTCTGCCCGGTGTACGCCTGGTAGTCCGCCGACGTGGCGTAGATCCTGGCCACCGGGCACCCCCCTACTCCGCTGCGCCGTACTGCTCGATCAGCCGCTCCTTGGTCATGGAGCTGTGGTCAACCGCCTCGTCCTGCTTGTCGGCGTAGGCGACCCAGTCGGCCTTGGACGCGGAACGGGCCGGAGGCTTGATCTCCTCCGGCCCGTCGCCGCCACCCGGTGATTCCTCGTCCGGCACGTCCACCAGCTCGATGCCAAACTTCCGGGCCAGGCCCTCCAGAGCCTTGATCTGCTCGTCGGTCGCCTCGGCGAGGCCGTCCGTGAACTGGACCCTCCCGGCCGGGGTATGCACCTGCAGCTGCGGGTACTGCTCGCACTTCAGCACAGCCATGCTCATCACTCCCGTCAGGCGGCCAGCAGGCCGGTGATCTTGCCGTGGGTGCGCTCGTTGCCGTACTTCAGGCCCACCTCGCCGTACAGCTGCGTACGGTCCTTCGCGCCCGTCCGCGCGAGCGGCTCAGCGAAGAAATGGCCCTTGCCCGGGATCTCCTGGTACACGGGCATGCACTGGTCCAGCGAGACGACCGCGATCTGATCGGCCGGCATGTGCCGGTCCAGCATGATGTTGAGCGTGCCGAAGTCCGTCTCGATCGTCTGGACCCGGACACCACCCACCGTGCGGGACTGCTCCTGGTAGTTCTTGTCCGTCACGAAGATCCTCGTGAGGTTCCGCTTCTGCGTGCTGTTCGTCAGCAACGTGGCGGTTTCCTGCTCCTGGATGCCGCCGTTGTCCCACGCCATCTGGAGCAGGTCCAGGACCATGTCCTCCGTCAGCGCACCCGCCGGGGCGTTCGCGATGACGTTCGTAGTGATGGCCTGGAGCAGGCCGCGGGTCCTGCGCGCGGTCGTGTTGTCCGCGGGCTTCAGATAGGTGCCCTGAATGAAGCTGAACTCGATGTCCCGCACCATCTGCTTCAGCATCTGCTCGACCTGCCAGTCAAGCTCGTTGAGGATGGTGTTCCGCTCCGCGTTGTTGATGCCGGCCTTCACCTGCGTCGCCGCGAGCTTCGTGTACGAGACGCCCACGGTCTCGTGCTGGATCTGGACGATGTTGTTGACGCTCGCCCGGACGCGCTCGCTCTCGGCCGGGGCGTCCGCGCCTTCGAGCTTGGTGTTCTGACCGGCTGCGCGCAGATCGTAGGTCTGCCACTCGAACTCGATCGAGTCAGTCTGCCCGCCGCCCGTCAGGCCTCCGATGGCGCTGAAGAACGGGGTATCCGACGGGGTGAGCTGGTGCAGGATGCCGGTGTAGTTCGGCAGGTTGTACGTGGTGCCCAGCGCGGTAATCCCGGCCATGGCCACTCTCCTTCACTGTGATGGGGCGCGGTCATGTGCCGGCCCGGGTTACTGCTGTGCTGCCTCCGCGGCGGCAAGCTTGGAGTTCTCCAGCTGCATCACCCGCCGCCAGTTGCCATCGGCTTTCGCCTGCGCGAGCTCCTTGTCCAGGGATGTGGCCTGGTCGCCGGAGCCGCCAGACAGGTCTGCCCCCGAGCGGCCGACGCCGCGGGCTCGAAGGCCTGGGTTGCGGCCCAGAGCGGCTTGGATGGCCTGCTCGACGGCGGCCGAGAACGCCGCGGTGTCGGAGCCCGGGTCGATGGCGTCGATCTGGTCGCAGAAAGCACGGCTGTCGAGGAGCGCGTCCGCGTCGGCGCCGAGCCGCTGAGCGGTCTTGTAGACGTGCAACTCGATGGCCGAAGAGGCGGCCTCCTCCTGGGCCTTGGTGAGCGCGCCGTGCGACTGGCGGAGTTGCTCGGTCAGCTCCTCCGGCGTCGGGGCCTTGTCGCCCTCGATCAGACCGAGGGCCTTCCCGATGTCCTGCGTGAGCTGCTGCCGCGCCTCGTTGGCCGCATTCTGCTTGGCGACGGTGCGGGCCTTACCCGCTTCCGCGCGCGCGTCCGTGATGAGCTTCTGCGCCCATTCAGGCAGGGACTTCACATCCTGGCCGTCACCGGTACCAGAGCCCGAGTCGGATACGGGCGGTGCGGGCTGCTGCCCAGCGGTCGCACTGTCACCGCCTGCGCTGCCGGATTCGGAGCCGTCGCCGTCCCCTCCGTCGGCGTACAGGAACGGTGCGAAAGGGCCGTGTCCGTAGGGGTGCGCCCAACCGGAGCTGTCGAGGCGGTGGCGGGCAAGGGTGCGCTTGTGCATGAGAGTTGCCCTCCAGGGGCGTAGGCGAGGCCCGCGCCAGGCGGACCGGATTTCGACATGCAAAAGGGCCCGCACTCGGCGGGCCCTGTAGGGGTGAAGCGGTCGGGTGGCTACTCGCTCGGCAGCGGCCGGGTCTTGGCGTAGCCGCGGAGCCAGGCGGAGCGCCGGAGGTCTGCCGGCTTGTATGGACAGGCGCTCGGGCGGTCACCGCGGCGTCCGGCCTCGGCTCCCTCGTTCAGCGCTTTCACGACCTGCTCGCGCGGCCCCATCATGCCCCCAGGGTCAGAGTCGGTTTTGCTGATCGTTGCGCGACTTGCGGGCCTTCTCTCCGGCCCTGCTGCGCTGCCCAGTCAGCTGCTCCTCGTATTCGGCCACGGTAGTGCGCGGGTTGTTCTGCCACCAGCGCTTCAGCTCCTCCGACGCACGCGCGTACGCGACGTGCGACGGACCCGTGAACAACGAGATCGGGTCGATACCGGCCGCGTCTGCCTCCCGCGACAACAGCACGCCGCGCAACTCGTCCTCCGCCGCGGCGTACTGCGCGTAGACGTGCTCGCGGTACATCTCGCGGACCTGCTCGCGGGAGTACGCCGCACGCGCGGACGCCTGCGCTTCCTCCCGGTCAGCCAGCCACCGCTCGGCGGCCGTCATGCTGTCCCGCGGATCGTCTGGAAGATCCGCGGTCAGGTGCGCCCACTCGTCCGGGTTGGAGCCCAACAGTTCGTCCATCGCTGCCCGGTCGGCGAGCTGCCCATCCACCGTGCCCGATCCGGACGCCTGCGGGAACGGCGTTGGCGGGTGCCGACGGTCCATCTCCGCGGCGATCCGCTCAGCCTCTTCCGGCCGGGCGTAGCGGATCGCCCACCCGAGGGTGTACTCGTCCAGCCCGGAGAGGTCATCGGCCAGGCTGCTGTCCGGGAACACCGAAGCGATCAGCTGCCTGCGGTCAGCCTCCTCAGCGATGGCGGCCAGCTCATCCCCCGATGCATCGCGCGCTCGTACGCTCAACTCGTCGTCGGAGAGGCCGATCAGGTCAGGGCGCGCTCCGGGGAGGCTGGCTGCGACGTCGCGCCGATCCAACTCCGCAGCGACTCGTGACGCTTCTCCCGAGGCCAGTTCGGGTAACGAGCGGCCGAGTTCGTCGTCCGAGAAGCCGGTGAGGTCACGGGAGATGCGGCCGGCGGGCCGGATACGGCTCATGAGTTGCCGCTGCTCTTGTGCGCGTTCTCGTCCTGCTCTCGCCAGCTTCTGGAACGCGGATTTGCCGAATTTCTGCCGCCCGATCCATGCCGCGAGTGCCTCCGGGTCGCGAGCTCCCTGCCTTGCCAGCTTGGAGACGAACGCTTTCCCCATGGAGACCTCCTCGGCGGTGGTCAGCGGTCTGAGGTGCTCCGCGAGCAGAGCAAGCAGCGCCGTCGTACGGTTGATGCATGAGCGGTTGGGATGACCGAAAGGGTCCGCAGCCGAACCTGCTGTGTCCGGAGTGCGACGAGCCGGTCTACTACACCGGCGATGTGGATACGACGGTGTGGGGCGATGCGGGTCGATCGCGGGTCCGAGGCGCCTACGTCTGCAAGAACATGGAGTGCCGTAAGTACGAGCAGCAGGTGGAGCCACGCCCACGTTAGCGAGCTGCGCCGATCTGCTCGCGCTGCGGCTTGCGGCGCAGGTCTGGGTGCGCGGCGACGTGCTCGCGTGCGGCCTTCTGCCACTTGCGGACGTACGCGCCCGCGCGACGGCGGGTCGGCTCGTCCATCGCGGCGGCCTGGCGGCGCTTCCACGCCCGGATGGTTCGCTCGATCTCTCGCTGCCGCTGTGTGTCCTCGTACGTCGTGCCCGGGGTCGCGTGGCGCGGTGGGCGCTTGGTCACGCCGGGTAGATAAGCGGCCAGCGAGTGGCGGCAGTTGGGATGGAACAGGCCTTTCCCCCGGGCTTCCACGAGGGATCCGGCAACGTGCACCGCGACCGTGCGGGTCGGAGCGAAGAGCCTGGTGGACTGGATCGCGTGCTCCGCGACGATCGTGTGCGGCCCCGACTGCGTGCCGAGGGTGAGGATCTCGCCCTCCCACGGTCGGCACAGCGGGCACTCCAGTGGGGCATCCGAGACGATAACGAGGCCTACGCCGATCTCGGCGAGAGCGTCAATGTGGCCCTCGACCGCCGCCCGCGCCGTGACCGAGCGGACCGCCATCTCGGCGTACGCGGCAAGCTCCCAGTTCCGGCCCGACCGGTCCCTGAAGCCGCTCACCCCACGCGCGGCGAACTGATCCAAGGCCCGCTGCGAGGCCTGACGGCGGGTCATGCTGCCGAGAAGCGTGGACGCTGATGCCCGGGCCACGACGTTCCGGTAGGTGTCGACGACCGCGCGGGTGATGCGCTGATACAGCGGGCGTGTGTCATTGGCGTACGACGCGGCCAGCCGGTCCACGGCCGGAGCGTTCGGCAGGACGCGGCGGGCCTGGAGCTCGCGGCCGATGTCCAGGGCGCCCAGCTCGGCGACGGCGGCTTGCCTGCCGCGCCCGTACGCCTCCGCGAGCGCCCGCGCGACGGCTCCGTTGGCGTCGGTCTGGAGCGCGTTGGTGATCTCCTCGACAGCTTCCCGGAGATCGCCGATGGAGCGGAGCTTGATCTCGGCCCACAACGGCGACTCGATGCCCTCTGCCAGGGCCTTGCGGAGGCGTTCGATGATGGCGAGCTCAGCGTCCTCGTACAGGACGGTGATGGCGGCGGCGAGGTCCTCGGCCATCGCGGGAGAGACCGGCATCGGCTACTCCTCCGGCTCACCCCCTGGTGTGGGGAAGCCCTCGCCACCCGTCAGGACTGGGTCGGCGAGCGCGGACTCTTCCTCGATACGGGCCACTTCGGTGGCGACTTGATCGTCCTGCCAGTCCGGATGGACCATGCGGACCAGCGTCTCCCGTGACGCAGCCTCGGCCCGCTTCAGGAGCTCGGCGGTTTCGGCGAGTTCCTTCGGGGAGTCGCTGACGCTGTCCTGGAACTCCACCTGCGGCCTGTCCACCTCCAGGCCGGGCACGCGGAAGCGTGCGCCAGCCTCGACGGCGAGGAGCGCCTCGACGATGTCCGCGATCCCGGGCCCCCAGTACAGGGCTTTGCGGCCCCGGGTGGTCATCGACCGCCGCTCGCGGGCCTTGATCTCCGTCGCGGTGACTGCGGCCCCGTCGCCCGTCTCGCCGAACGTGCTCGGCGAGTAGCCGGCCTGGCGTACGGCCTGCTCGATCAGCTCGGCGCAGGTGTCGCGGTGCTCCTGGACGCGGATCTCGAACTGCACGACTTCCAAGGGCGATGGGTCGCCAGGCCGTTGGAGCATGTTGAGGCCGGAGTAGACGCGGCGTTCCTCGTTCCACGCCGTGCCCTGCCCGGGTCCGAGGTTCTCAAGCATGGAGTTCGGGACGACGATGCGGCCCTTGCCGTTCTGCACGTCCCTCATCCACGAGCTGTACGTCTCGTCGAGGGCGTCCATGATGCCTTCGATGCCCTGGTAGTCGGACTGGCCCCAGCCGCGTGCGGCCGGGATGTTCCTCCAGGCCCGAGAGGGTCGGACATTGGGCACGTACGCGGCGGTGAGATGGTCGAGGGCTCCGGTGTCGATGCCGTCCTCGTTGACCAGGCGTGCGAGCGGAGCGGTTTCGGGGCGCTCGGTGAGCGGCACCAGCCGCCCCAGGGTGCCCGCGGTGCCCTCGTAAAGGCCGTGCAGGATCCGGCCCCGCTCGTGGTGCTCCAGGTGGCGCCACACGGTCTGGCCGTCGCTCTCCAGCACGGTCCAGAAGGTGACCTCACGCAGGCGCCCGTACGAGAACGTGGGAACCGCCATGTCCGCCGCCACAATGTCGATCCATGGCCGGTCAGAGACGTCCTGGTCCCACACCACCCGCAAGAACACCCCGCCGAGCGCCGCGCACACCTCCCCGCCCTCCAGCAGCGTCGGGTGCAGCCCGGTGGCGAGCAGCTCCTCCAGGCGCTCTTGGGTGCCGAGGTGGTCCACGGCGAGCGTCGGGGGCTCGCTGAACAGGAGATCGCTGGAGGTGCGGGCGATGTCTCCGGCCAGGGGGATGTGCAGCTTGTCGCGCTTCTCACCGGGCGCCGTCGGGTTGCCCCAGAACCAGCGGGCGAGCCTGCCCCAGACGCCGCCCCGGTACTGGGCCGGCCGGTTCTCCGGGAGTTCGCGGACGCCGCGGTTCTCGTACCGGTCGGTGAGCCGGTCCGGGTCGGAGGCGTACCAGGCGTCCCAGTCGGCGAGGGCGGTCTGTACGCACGGGTCGGTGGGCGGCCAGACGATGTCGCCACCAGCGGGCAGGGGCATTACGCGGCCACCTCCAGGAGCAGCGGGATGTGTGGCCGCCACAGGGCCTCTGTCGTACGTACGCCGTACCGGAGCGCGTCACAGGAGTGGTCATCCTGCTTGATGGGCTTGTCCTCGCCCTTCTCCGCCGCCTCGTCATCCCAGCTGTAGCCGGGGAGCTCATCGATGAGGCCGGTGCAGGAGCGATGGATACGCAGCCGGTCCCCGGCGAGCAGCGACGCCACGGTGCGGATCCCGTCCAACACCGTGTTCTCCGCGGGCACGACGCCGGGCGTGTTGTCGCGGTGCAGCTGCTCGATAAACGACGCTGCGGACGGGTCGACGACGGTGAACTCCGGCCGTACACCCCGCGCGGCCAGCCACTGGCGGCGCGCTGCGGAGTACTCGGCGTCGGTCATCTGCCGGCGCGCTGTGCGGGAGTCGTGCCGGTACTCGGACGTGACGTAGATCCGCTGGTCCGAGCCGAGGCCGATCAGCAGGTCCGCGAAGGGGTTGACGGTGCCGTAGTCGATCGCGTCGCACAGCCAGCGCTTGATCGTCGGGATCTCGTCGACGACGTGCCTGGTCGCGTCGAACGCCTCGTAGATGGCGCCCTCGGACATGACCCAGTGGCCGAGGATGTAGCGCCGGTACCAGAGGCCGGTGAACGCGGCCTTCATGCGCGCGACGTACTCGGGCGAGAGCGCCGGGTTGTCATCGAGGGTGAAGTGCCAGGAACGGATGCCCAGTTCAGCGGCCCTGTTCAGCCACTCCTTGCGCAGCCAGTGCCCAGGGTTGTCCGGGTTCGTGGTGCCGAAGATCAGCGCGCCGGGGACGCTCATGCGGTCGATGAGCCGCTTGAAGAACTCCTTGGGCAGGAGCGTCATCTCGTCCACGTACGCGCCGGCCCCGGTGAGCCCGCGGAGTCGGGCCTCTGCCTTGGCGTCGTTGGCGGTGATGACCTCGATCTGCTTGCCGAGGATCCAGGCGACCGAGGCCCCACGCGTGTACTTGATCAGCTTCGCAGCCTGGCCGAACAACGACGGGTCCGTGAGCGGGCCGAAGACGTTCCGGGCCACGGTGTCGAAGGTCTTGCCGACCACGACGAGTTCGCCACCGCTTGGCGCGTTCTCCACGTACATCAGCCAGCGCAGCAACGACGCGATCGTCTTTCCGCTGCGGACGCTGCCTTCCCAGACGTTGAGCCACGCCGTTGACTGCCCGATGGAGACCTCTTGCTTATCGGAGAGCTGTACCTCAGCCGTCCCCATGGCGGTCTCGCAGCTTGTCGAACAGCGACGTCAGCAGCGAGCCGACCTCCTCGGCGTCGTCCTGGTCCTGCGGCGGGACGAGCTTCAGCGACTTCTCAACGGCGATCCCGGCCGCCGACATGAGCGCCTTCTTGTCGATGGCAGGCGGCTCGTCGACGTACTCGAAGTTGAAGCTGTTGTCCTTGCCGCCGAAGTTGTAGATCGTGGCGGGCTGCCACACCTGCTCGGTGAGCTTGAGGGCGTCGTCGGTGAGGGCATCGGCGAGGATGGCGCGCTTTTCGGCGAGCTGGGCGACGCGGGCGCGGGTGGCGTCCTCCGTCATGGTGACGTCGAAGACGAGGCTCAGTTCAGCGGCGATGACGCTGACGGTGCGCTGTGCGCGGCCGATCTCGCGGGCGATGGCGTTGCGGCCCATGTCCAGCGCGTGCAGCTCGGCGACGCGGCGGTAGTCCTCTTGGGTGACGGGCCGGTGCTGATTCGGCATGGTCACCTCCGAGCATGCGGAAAGCCCGACCGCTGGTAGGGGTGCGGTCGGGCCTGGGTGGTAGCGGGGCTACTGGTGGGGCGGGTACTGCCCTGGGGGCTGCTGGTAGCCGTACGGCTGCGTCGCGCCGGGCGGCGGACCGTACTGCGGTGGGGGCTGCTGCCCGTACTGCTGTGGGGGGTAGGCCTGTTGAGGCGGGTATCCGTACGGCTGCTGCGGCGGGATCTGCGGCGGCGGTGGCGCGTACGTCGTCGTGACGGTCTTACGTCCCATGGCTGCGGCGATCGGCCATCCCGTGATCGCCCACAGTCCGCAGGTGATGATCGTCAGGAAGACGTGGAGCCCATGGTTCGCGCCCCGTTTCTGGACGTGGCGTTGTGGCTGCGGATGCATGCCTCTCCCCCCTGGAGTTGTGGGGGTCAGAATCGCATGGGGTGTGAGTGTTCGGTGGGGAAATGGTGAAGGCCCCCCCGTTGGTGGGCCTTCGGTGCTCCTGGGTCCGGGCACGCCGGACGTGGAGCCAGGATGCGGCATGATCCACGAGATTTCAACCACGCCCATAATTGGCGGCCTGGTGGCGATGTTGTAGAAGGCAAGGTGAGGGCCGGGCGCAGCCTCTACGGTTCCTGCGTGAGTGCTGCGAATTGGGGCGATGTGCCCACGTGGATGGCCGCGATCTTTGCTGGGGGCGCCGCCCTCTTCGCCTACCTGACGATCAAGAGCCAGCGGGAACAGATTGCCGAGCAGCGCCGGTTCATCGCCGAGCAGTCAGCCAACCTCGCATTGGAGCGTTCCGAGTTGCGCGCCGCCGCGGAGGACCGGAAGTGGGCGCAGGCCCGGCAGGTGTTCATGTACCACCGTCAGGAGGGGACGGAGAGGGACAACGAGGGGAACTTCGTTTGCTATGACCACTGGATCGTCCTCGTGGAGAACTCGAGCGACGCTCCGATCCACCAGCTTGAGATGCGGTTCGGTACGGCGTATATCGCGGCGGAGGTGTGGGAGTTGCCGCGCGCGCCCCGTGGCGAGGATGAGCGCTGCACGTATCCCCTGCACCTGCTGGGCCCCAAGCGGCGAGCGCGCTTCCTGTCTCAGCGCTGGTCCGAGGCCACCGTGCACAACAACCGGCCGACGCTCACCTTCACCGATGACAGCGGCGTCTGTTGGTCGCTGGATTCGCAGGGCAAGCTGGAGGAGGTCCCGGCCGACGGGGCGTCGTGACGGCAGTCGGCAAGTGTGTCACTGCCTGGTCGGCAGCCACTCCTCGAGGTAGCCGGGACAGTCGGCATAAACCGCCTGCATGAGGAGGGCCCCGCCAGAAACCCGGCGGGGTCCTCTCGCGAGCGCTACTTTACGCTCCCCGTGAAGATCGCCGCCTCCGACTCGTAATCCGGCGATACCTCGACCTGCAACACCGTCTCCCCCTTCGGCAACTCGCAGGCCCACGGCGTCGAGATCGAACGGCCAGCGAGAAGCTTCGTCGTCGGCGACCCATCCAGCCCCTCATCAAAGATCGACTCGCTCGTCTGCCCCTCCTCGCCGTACGAGCAACTCACCGTCAGGCCCGTGGTGTCCACCGTGCTCGAAGAACTGTTGACGACCTTCACGGTGAACTTCACGTACGGCGTGTTCTCCGGTGACGCGTACTCGGACGACGTTCCGCGCGTGAACTTCGACAGGCTCACGTCGACGTCGTGCTCGTACGACACTGTGTCTGAGAGGCCGAAGACGTCGGGACCAGTGTCCTCAGGAGTCGGCTCCGGCTCCTCCTCCGCCGTCACCGTGTCCTCGTTCAGCGGCGCCGAGTCCGCGGTCTCGCTGGCGCTGCTGCCGGTGTCGTCCTTGTCGTCCCCGGACTGCGCCACGAAGACGCCGGTGGCGACGATCGCGGCGATGACGGCGGCTGCGGAGCCGATGATGACCGCGTTACTGCGGCTCTTCTTCGGCGGCTGCGGTGGCGGGAAGCCGGGCATGGGTGGTGGCGTGATGTCGGTCATGGTCCCCCCAGGGCTTTGGTATGCAGGAGGGCATCATGCGCTCGGGTGAGGGTGGCGTGAAGGTGATGTGTCTGTGTTGTGACAACCGAAGTGGATCAATCCTGAGTCTGCCGGTAGCTGCGACGGGTCGTCAGGGCCGTCGTGACGGTCGCGTAGTACCAGCGGTTCACACCGCCCTCGGTGTCGTCCGGCTCGGGCCACCGGCCCCGAGTGAGGTCCGCACGGATCGTCCCGGCCTCGATGCCGATCCCGGCATCTTCCAACTGCTGAGCGGTGTAGAGCCGGCGGGGTTCGAGCTCGACGGCGCTCGTATGCAGTAGCTCCAGGCCTGGTTCGCTGATCACGGAGACGCCGCACAAGCTGCCGCCATGCAGCGCGCCCTGGATGCGTAGCCCACCGCATGACGGCGGCCCCGCCGGGGTCCCTTCACATCACGGCGACGCAGCCGCGCTCTCCATACCCTCCTCGAACGCCCGCCGCAGATCCTCCTTCGCCTGATCACTCCCCAGGTACTCGGAGACCACCTCGCCCGTGATCCGCTTCAGGGTCGCCTCGTCCAGCCCTGTACATGACGGGGGCGCCTCAGGTGTCGGCGCGTCCAGACCGGCGGCCATGGCTTCGCGGTAGTTCTCCGCCAGCGCGGTCTTGCAGGCGGCCGGGCTCGCGACCGAGCTGCCGTCATCGTTCATGAGCACCGCCACGCCGCCGCCGAGCGCGAACGCGGCAGCCGCGGCCCCACCCACCCACGCGGCGAACCGGCCCCATCTCGGCGGACGCGGCGGTAACGGCGGCCACCCGTGCCCGCGGTGCGGCGCGTACTGCTGGTTCATGGTCCCCCCTGGACTCGTGCTGTCCCGGGAATGTAGCCGACGTGTGAGGCATGTGAGGAGATCTCGGACAAGGTGACACCTGCCCAGGGGAACGCGAAGGCCCCACCACGAGGGGGGAATTCGTGGTGGGGTCAGAGTGCCGGGCGCTACCCGGGGCGCAGCCTCCAGTCGCAGGCCCGTCACTGGTGCGGGCACCCCTCGACCCACCACCCGCACTGTCCGCAGTAGGTCTTTGGCCCGAGCCGGGTGATGAACCGGCGCAGTCGTCTCGCCATGATGGTGGTCCTGTCTCTTCGTCGGGATGGGGACCGGGGCGGCCGGCGGCTTGGCGGCATGACGGCCGCCCCGGGGTCTATGAGCGCGTGCGGCGCAGTACGTGCCAGCGGCGCGGGTTCGCCTCGTCCTGGATGATCGACATCTCCTCTCGGGGCCCCTCCTCGCCGCTGTTGTTGCTGTTGTTGTTGCTGGTCAACGGCCCTGCAACAACGCCCTTCACGGCGGCTTCTGGAGAAGGGGAGGGAAGGGGCGGAAAGTCGTCTGCCCGTACGCCCGGGGAGACGGCCACCTTCCGGCCCTTCATCCGCACTCCACCGGAGACCGGGATGCCGGCCCCGTCGAGGCCCTCCCTCACGCGCTCGTTGGAGGTGCCCAAGTGCTCGGCCAGAGCGGTGATGTGCGCGTGCGGAGAGCCGATCGCGTGCAGGGCTGCGGCGAGCTCCTCGCGGGTGGGGAGAGCAGTCTCGGCGGGGGCCTCCTGCTCGGGCTTCTGCTGCTTCTCGGCAGCGGGCGCACGGAGGCCGAGGGCGATCGCCGCGCCGAGCCATCCGATGGCGAGTACGAGCACGATGTTCGTGGTCCAGGGCAGGCCCTTCACGAACCCAGCAACCACGCCGATGATGACCAGTTTGAGGGCGACTCCCCCAGCGATCCACGCCGCGATCGCCCGGCAGATGACCGTGGAACCAGCCCAGATGGCGATCCAGATGCGCATGTCAGCCGCCGATCATCATCAGGATCGCGGCGCCCAGCTCGGACGGAACCGCCCAGATGGTGCCGTCACCTGCCGCCGGCCAGACGATCCCGGCGATGAGGCCGAGGATTGCGCCACGCAACGGGCTCATCTCCCAGCACAGGATGAGGACCAGGAGCAAGGAGGCGACGGCGCCCATGCCCACGTTCCCGAATGGGCCGCTGCCGGTGCCGACGCCGAGGCCGGTCAAGCCCTGGCTGGCGATGCGCTCGGGGTTGGCCCAGATCTGCCCGGCCGCGGAGAACGCGGTGGAGGCGATGAACCCGCAGATGATGGCTGGGTTGTCTTTGAGCTTGACGCGGCCTTTGCCCTTGACGCCGAGGACCAGCAGGGCGGTCAGGACCAGGGAGAGGCCTCCGGCGCCGAGCGCTCCCAGGGCGGCGCCTTCGGCGGCTGCGAGGTACATCGAGGGCTCCTAGTTGAGGGCGTTGGGCGCGTGCAGCGCGACGGTGAGGAGGGCGGTGGAGAAGGGGATGCGCAGCGCCCATGCGGCGGCCGGCCGGGTGCGGGACGGCAGGATGCGCACGTACCGCTCGGTGGCGAACTCGGCGCCGAACCAGCCGAACCCGGCCAGGCACAGGCCTGCTCCTGGGGCGCCGGGGCCGAGGGTGTCGAGGAATGCGGCGATGGAGTGGTAGAGGCCGAACGACCAGCCAGCGAATGCGCCGGCGCCGTGGACGAGGAACCAGCGGCGGGCGCGGGCGCGCCGGTCGTGCGCGCGGGTGTCGACGGGCTCGGGTGTCGGGGTTGCCGGTGTGATGGTGACGTTGATGCCGGGTGCGACGGGGATGGTGGCGGGCTGATCCTCGTCGTACGGCTGGTCGCCGACGGACCACCAGTGGGGTTCCTCGTCGGGCTCCCCCGGGTCGGGTGTGACGCCCATCAGACGCCCCGTCGTACGGGCGTCGTACCGGGCGGGTGGGACGTCGTACGGGGCGTCGGATGCACCCGGTACGGCTGTGGGACGCCCTGCGTCTGCGCGCGCTCCTCGGGCGTCTGACCTGCGTCATACGGTGCGACAAAGAACCGCTCGATGACCGGCTGTACGCCCTCGGGGATCCGACCGCCCGCCCATACGGTCCGGTAGGTGCCGGCCACGACGCGGGCGACGGTGCGCACGGCCTCGGTCTGCGTCATACCGGTCGACATGAGTGTGACGAGGTCGTCGTACAGCGCTTGGTCGACCTTGACGGAGAGCGTCTTACCGACGGGCGGCGGGGTGCTCACGGTGGCTCCAAGGATGGTGGCCGGGCCGCGCTGGGGGATGTGCGTGACCCGGCCGGTCGGTGGGTCAGCGGGTTCCGGTGCCGTGGCAGGAGCCGCAGCTCTTCCAGCTCTCGCGGGTCACGCCGTCGCTGCTGGTGTCCACGACCGTGCCGCCGTCGCCGCTGCATGCTTCGCAGGGCGGTGGGCTGGGCTGGTCAGGGGGCTGGTCGATACGGTTGGTCACGGCCTGCCTCTTCGTCACGGTTGAAGGCGGGTCGCCCCAGGCCCAAAGGGCGCGCCAACGCCGGGCCTGGGGCTTGTTGTTGCCAGCTTCAAAGTACAGACCTTGTTGCCACGTGGCAACAAGGTCAGACAGGATGGTGACCATGGCCGAGGCCGAAGGGGGGCCGGACATGGTGTCATTTCGCGAGCTCGCGCGCAGACTCGTCGCCGACGGGATCGTTGAGACGATCTCTCATCAGCGACTGTCGAAGATTTCCCGCGAGGATCCGGACTTCCCGCCTGTGGTCAAGGTCGGCAGTTCGAACGCCGTTGACTACCGGCTCGCCGCGCCGTACTTCCGGAAGCGGATCACTCGGCCGGGGTGGCGTACGGACGTGAAGGGGAAGCTGCCGGCGGCCGAGGAGTAGCCAGACATGGGCCCCCGCCTCCAAGAGGTGGGGGGCTTGGTCTTAGCCGGGGATGAACCCGCCCAATCAAAGAACATGATGCCCGTGTAGCGCTCACAGGGCCGAACGCGCAGGCCTGCCACTTCTGCCGACCGGACACCGGACTCTGTGTAGGAGTAGGCCCCGCGTCACCTCGTCGCGAGGCGGCGCGGGTGCCTTCTTCACCTCGTCAGTGGTGATTCCACCAGTAGAGCGCGAGCGCAGCGGCTCCGCTCAGGCTCGCCTTCACTCCGGCCCGGAAGAGTTCATCCGTGGCAGAGCTCAGAAGGCGGCGGAAGTGGCGCCGTGCTGTGCTTTCCATGACGTGAGCGCATATGCGGTCACGCTTGCGGTGGAAGTGGCGCCGTGCTGGGCGTTCAGCGATGTGAGCGCGTTTGCGTTCACGCTTGCGGGTGGTGCAGACGATCTTCGGGGTGGGACGATGTCCGAGCTTGCGCCTATGCTTCCCGTTGCTGGGAATGTTGGCCTCCCTTGGTTGGCGTTCCTGACGGTGTTGGCGGCCTCCTGCGTAGGACCAGGGGGCCGCCGCCGTTTGAGGCGGGGGCCTTGTGGCCGCGTCGAACATTCTGCGGCACCGCACTGACAGTCGGTGCCCCTCGGGGTCAAACAACCCCCCTGCGAGACAGGGAAGTCCGTCCAAAACGCCGTGGGCGTTGCGGAAGAAGCAGGTGGTGGCCGGTCGGCCTGTACGGGATCCTGAAGGTGATCCGTAGGAAGTCTTGCAACCAGTTCGCTGTGGATGACCTTCCTGACCAGCGACTATCTGCTCCTGTACTTGTAGCCCTTGGGTTCACGTCGGTTCGCGAGCATGTTTCACGTGAAACAACATCCCCAATGCGAGCTCGTGCGCCGCGTAGATGAACTTGCCGCCGATGATGAGCTGAACATGTCGATCTCGAAGTCGACGCCCTTGTTGGCGAGCTCCTTCTCGCCCGCGTTGGTGAACTCCTTGGAGCCCTTCGCGGGGAACAGCAGCTTGAGATGCGCCATGTAGTCCACGAAGAGGTACTTCGAGTCGAACGGGTGCTCGGCGACCATGACACCCGTCACGGGACGACGCTTGGCGCCTCTGTCCATGTGCGGGCCGCGGGCCTACGGCGCCCTCAGCTCGACGGGTCCGGAGGTCGGTGTTTGAATCGAACACATGACCGATCTGCCGCCTGATCCACCCCGCCTCAGGGCGATCCTGGCGCACCTCGAACAGCAGATCGCGGAGAACGAGACCGTCCACACTTATCTGGAGCTCCAGCGGGATGGCGTTCTTCAGGCGCTGGACAAGGCGGAGGGAGGGGAGCCGCAGCGCGCTGAAACGCCGCCGCTCGCAGCTCGCACGTCCAATCCGCCGGCTCCCCAGTCTCGTCGGCGGCCGTCCAAGCCGTTCAAGCTGGGGCGTTCGCATACCCCTGACGGGCCGCTGCCCTCGTCTGTGCACTTGGCGGACTGCCACATGGCGGGCGCGCTCCCTCACTTTGTGCACGCGATGGAGGCACGACTCGCGATCACCGACGCGAACCTGGAGATTTGCCAGATCTGCCGCCCGGACACACTGCTGGACTTAGATCTCGACTGACCTGCGGTAACAGGAGTTATCCACAGGTCCAAGCGGGCTTCCGGACGCTCCCTTACCGTGGCTGCCCTGTGGATCACAAGGGGGCGTTATGCACAGGCACGGCACGGTGTTCGAGGAGCTCGCCGTGGAGGTCATGGCCCAGCTGCCGAACGACGAGGCGCGGCGTGAGGTGCTCGCGCTCATCGATGTCGTACGTACGAATCCGCGGGCGTGGCCGGACGTACGCGACCCCGGCAGCGTCGAGGAGATCCGCGAGGCGTGCGGGTCTCGTTGCTGGATCCAGTTCATGCGGTCATGCCGGGGCCATCGAGGTACGCGAGATCGGGTGGGCCGGGTGAGATGACGGAGCCCCCGCACTATGTGGGCGGGGGCTCGTCGTGGATGGGGTCTGGAGCCCTGCGACAGGGGCTAGAGTCCCGACATGAGTTGGGCAGATGTCCCCGGTTGGGGCGCGCTGGGGGTGTCCGCCGTGGCGCTGGGTATCAGTATCAGGGCGCTGAAGCATAGCGATCGCGCTGCGGCTGCCGCCGAGAGGTCCGCGGCTGCCGAAGAGGCCGCTCTGGCTGACCAGCGTGCTGCCGCTGCCCCGAAGGTCGAGCTCGTGCTGGAACCCCCAGGCGGCGGCCGTAAGTGGGGTGTCTTCCAGCTCCGCAACATTGGTGAATTGACGGCCACTGCGGTCACTGTTCTCGAAGAGGGATATCCCGCCACGAGCGAACGCCCTGTGGGCGTGACGCTTGAGCCCGGGGAAGCGCATACCTTCCTGCTGTCCCCCGGGATAAACGAACCACTACCAGCGCAGCTGAAAGTCGTGTGGGATGGTCAGTCGGACCCCGTGGCGATCCGGATCCCCTGACGCCATCCCTTCCTAGTTCTACGTTGCGGCGGTCTGCGCGGCCCATGTACGCCCGCACGAGGTGCATCGGGCGACGGGTGAGGCGCCAGCGCCTCCGTGCATCTCCAGCTGGCCGCTGCACTCTGGGCAGGGGCGCGCGATCGCGGCCTTGCGGGCGGCGATGTCGAGGGCGCGCTCGACACGCTCGCACGCGCCTGCGGCCACGTTCGCGATCAGCCGGTGTTCGCGGTCAGGGAGCGGCCGGAACGGGCCCGGGGCACCCTGCACGCGGGCGAGGAGCCACAGCGCGGTGTGCGGTGCCGTGTGTCGTCCCCCGAAGCGCCAGCGTCGCGGGTCCGCGGCGTCGGCGCGCGCCAGCTGGCTGCGGCGGGCACGGTCGGCGGCCGGCCACGAGCGCGGGGCGAAGGTCATGGGGGAGCGCTGGACGACGGCGGCGACCTGGTCCGCGGTCTCGACGAGCGCGGCCTCGACTGTGCGCATGGTGTCGAGGACGGAGATACGCAGCGGGGGCCGGGTCTCGCCGATCTGTGAGGGGTCGCGTTCCAGGGTGCGCAGGGCGAGGGCGCGGTGCCGCTCGGCTTCCAGCGCCTCGGCGTCGGCCTGGTCGAGGCTGGCGAGGTAGTCGCTCATGCGGCCGGCGGGTGGCCAGGTGGCGGTGCCGGTCGAAGCGAGGGCTTCGCGGAGGTCGGTCCAGCGGGTTGCGATGGTGCGCAGGTGCGTGGCGGTGGTGGTCATCGTGGGTGCTCCTGTGGTGCGTGGGGCGGTACGGTGATCAACACCTGGGGGCGTCCTGGTCTGGGGAGACTGTGAGGGCGCCCCTTCGTCGTGCTCGTGGGTCAGTCGCGGCAGTTGGGGCAGCGTTCGCCGTACGTGCAGGTACAGATGGCGTCGCCCTGGTCGCTGGTGATCGTGTCGACGGTCACGCGCTCGCTCACGCAGGGCCCTCGGGCTCGTGGTTGGTCAGGTCGAGGCTGGCGATCAGATCGTCGAAGCGGGCTCGCTCGGAGGTCATGAGTGCTTCGTCGTCGCAGCGGGCGCAGGCCCACACGCGGCGCGGCTGGGGGCGCACGAGAAGGCCTACGACGAAGCCGACGGAGAGAGCCAGGACGGCGGCGAGAACGGTGGTCACGGGCGTCTCCAGGGCGGATACATCCAGTGGGCGAGTAAGAGGCCGGCCGCGGAGACGACCAGGAGCACGAACGCGAGCACCTCGATCACGGCCGCTCCTCGTTGGGCTGCGGGCTGGAGTCGGCGGTGAGCGTCGGCAGGTCGAGGGCGATCGAGTCGGTCATGGTCGGGGTCCTGTCTGTGCGCGTGGGCGGGCGGAACCGGATGAGACGGCGGTCAGGCGGCTGTCTGGTCTGGCTGGTCTGTGATGAGGCGGAGGTGTCGGGGGGCGTCGCCGTGGTGCCAGCCGTCGAGGGCTTCGAGGAGTTCGGCGACGTGTTGGGCTTGCTCGTCTGGCGTCCAGGGACGGGTGGGGCGTGATGAGGATTGGTCGGGTGGGAGTGCGTGGCCGAAGGTGCCGGTGGGGATCTGCTCGGCCATGAGGCGCTCGTACGGCGTCATGAGGCGGTCCTCTCCGGGGCGGGTATTGGCTGGCATCCGGGGTGGGTAGTGCGGCCGTAGCGGGGGATGAGCGGTTGCTCGCAGCGGGCGCAGCGGATCCAGCCGGGCGGCGGTTCGGCGTCCTGCGCTGCTTCGTGGGATTCGTGATCTTGAGGGTCGGGGGGCCCTACTACCTGAGGTTGTGAAAAGACCTCAGCCCGCTCATGGGTAGAGACATGGGTACTACCTGGGTTGTTCGGGGGGCGGTCCCCCGAACCATTCGGGGGGCGGTCCCCCGAACTCATTCGGGGGGCGGTCCCCCGAACTTCGGTTTCCGTACCGGCGGTAAGTTCAGGGGTCGGTCCCCCGAACTCTGAGCCGGGAAGTTCAGGGGCCCGCCCCCCGAACCCCTCGGCCCACGGAGCCGCCTTCCGAGACGTCCCCTTCCGCGCAGCCCGCTCCTGCTTCGCCTCCTCGCGCAGCTGCTTCACGCCATCGAGGTAAGCGACCGCGGCGGACCAGTCCGGGCGAGGTTCGAGGGTGACCGCATACAGCGCGGGACGGCCCCGGCGGCGCTCACCCTTGACCACGACCACCCCCGCGAGCCGAGCGGCCTCCAACCGGTCCCGGATGTCCTTCTCATCCGCGCCGGCGGCCTTGGCGATGTCCTGGATCCGGATCGGTTTCCGGTCGCCGTGGAAGCGCAGCTCACCGTTCGCGTTGGCCATCGAGCGCAGGGCGTAGAGCAACGTGTGCAGCCCGGCGCGCTTGAGCGCCGACGGCATTTCGGGCACCCATCGCCACGCGAGGGCGTTCCCGTACGCGTGCGGGACGCTGCCGCTCGCGCGGGTGTCCTGCTCCCCGTTGCTCAACTGAGGCTCTTCTCCATGATGTTGCGGAACCGATACGGCAAGATCCGGTCATGGGGCGGCCATTCAGACCGCCCCATGACCGCCGGTCAGTTGCGCATGCCGCCGCGGGGACGGAGCTTGACCCCGGCCTCCAGGAGCAGCGTCCGCGTGTTGCCGTACGAGCGGCCGATCCGGTCCGCGGTGGACTGGATGGTGCAGCCCGCGAGGTACAGCTCCTTGGCCTTCTGAGTGGTCTTCTCGCGTTCGGGGCCCTTGAGGAGGGCACCAGGGGTGGGGATGGTCATGGTCAGGTTCCTTGGGTGTGGGCCGTGCATTCGGCCTGGTGGACGCGGTGGATGGTGGCGACGAACGCGCGGACGGCGTCGCCGGAGGCCGACTCGACTTCGCCGCACTGGCCGCACCGGTAGTCGGCGGTGGGGAAGCGGAGCCAGCGGGCCGCCCGCCGATCCCAGTGCCCCATGTCGATGTGGAGGCCTGGGAGTTCAGCGGGCGGCCACAGGGCGGGCATCACGGCGCCGAGCTCCCTGTGGTGGTGAGGCATTCGCCGCAGGTCCAGCCGTCCGTGTGCACCACGCCCGCGGTGTCCTTGTCGCAGCGCGGGCACGGGTTCCAGGCCTGGGTGATGACTCCGGCGACGGGCGGCGCGGCGAACTGCGGCCGGGGGCCGAGGAGGTCGTCGAGCGGCACCTTGATGCGCTCCGGGACGACGACCGCGCGGTGACGGCCCTTGCCACGGACGAGATGGCGGGTGGTGAGCTTCACGGCTTGGCCCCCGCTCCGGGCTGCCTCGCGGCCGGCCACTGCTCCCGGCCCTCGGTCGCGGACGCCTCGTGCGTGGGCTGGCTGGCCTGCTGCTCGATCTCCCCAACCGTGACGCGCTTCTGCGGGAACTCCTCATCCACGGTGACCTCACCGCGGCGGATCGACTCGAAGATGATCTGAAGCTGAGCGACGTCGAGGTTGGTCCACTTCTCGCTGACGCGGCCGCTGCGGCTCTCTTCGAGCTGGTCGACGGTGACGCCGATGTTCTCGAAGGCGGTGATGGCGTCCGCGATGCGCTGTGCGAGGGGCTTGTCGCCCGCGCCGTTCTCGAGCGTGTAGTTGGCGACCGACTTGGCCTCTTCCCGGTACCAGTCCGGCAGCACCGTGAAGATCATTTCCCTCAGCCTGCGGGAGCCGTTGTTCGTGTTGTTCTCGTAGACGTCCCGCGGGTCCTCCAGCGACTTCCGCCCGGACGTCTTGGTGAAGCGGACGTGCGGGACGATGAACGTCGTGCTCGCGCGCTCGTTGGACTCCAGGTCCCACGCCCACGCCTGCATCTCGGACTCGCCGGCCTCGTCGTCGCGACGCAGCTCATTCAGGCCGTGGTGGATGTTGCCCCAGCAGCGGGCCAGTTCTTTGGCGAACTGGATCGTCTCGCCGTTGACGTTGCCGTCGCCGCGGTTGAAGCGGAAGAACGACCGGGCGGCGAGGCTCTGCTGACGGAACGCGGAGCGCATCTTGCGGGTGGCCGCTGCCTCGTCACGAGGGAACTGGCGGGCGACGATGACCGCGGCCTGGACCTCGGCGACCGCGCGGGACTGCTCAACGGCCGTGCCCTGACCGACGAACGACGGAGCCGGGGCCGCGGGGGCGGCGAACTGCTGCTCGGCGGGGGAGTTCACAGGTACTCCAAGGTGTCGCGGGTCTCGGCATAGCCGGGCAGGGCGATGGGCTCGATGTCGTCGCTGTAGCCGGGCCAGTAGCCGGACGCCGTGCAATCGGCGAAGGTCTCCAGCGCGCGGCGGTTGCGGGCGGCGCCGATGCGGCGGGCCGTCGCGGTCACCTCGATGACGGTGATCACGTAGGGAGCGCTTTTCTCTTGGCAGACGAACACGAACGCGGCGTCGTCTCCCGCGATGCCGAGAGCCCGGCAGGCGGCGCGGTACCAGTCGTCTTGCTGGTGGTAGCCGTACTCGTCGATGTCCTTCGCGAGCTTCTCGGGGTTCGCCGACCGGCACGTCTTGTAGTCCGGGATGATCAGCCGTCCGGACCGCGGGTTCGGCAGCCAGTCAAGGCGTGCCCGTCGCATGACGCCTGTACGGTCGTCGCGCCAGAACAGAGACTGCTCGGGGGTGCCGCGCTCGGGGTCGAACAGCAGGGAAGCGACGGGGTGTCGGCGAAGAGCGTCCGCCATGTCGTGCACCTGCTCGTACTCGGCTCGCTTCAGCGGGATCGCCCCGGCGGCGCGGGCCTCGGCCACGTCCGCCTTCGCGGCCTTGGTGTCCCACCGCTCGTAGTCGACGAGCTGGAGGGCGGGCCCGTTGCCGAGGACGAGCTTGTGGGCGGCGTTGCCGATGTCCCACACCTTCTTCGACGGCTGCGGGTGGTCCTGCTCGTACCGGAAGATCGCCGGGCACGACGGCGGCAGCAGCTTCCGCGCGCCGCTGGAGGACAGGGCGTACCGGTGCGAGTGGTACTCGTCATTGGTCATCTCGTAGATGCCGGGCCCGGTGATGGGTGCCGGGCCGGAGGCCGGGGCCGAAGCCCCGGCCTGTACGGTCGTCGTCATCAGGCGCCGCCCTTCGGGGAGTTGAGGGTGTAGAAGCGGGCACCCGGCCGGTCGTGCAGCGTCATCAGCCCTTGGCGGGCCCGGCGCGACAGGAACCCACGGGCGTGCGACCGGAGCAGGCCGCGGCCGTTGCGGGCGAGGTAGAGGCGCTGGACGCGGCGGGTGTCCCACTCGCCGCCCCATGTGTGGATCGCGGTGTCCAGGACGTCGTCCCAGTCAGCGGGCCACTTCAGGGCGGGGCTAGTGGTCTCGGAAGCGGCGTTGCCGCTCGGCGCGGTGTCGGCGGGCTGCTCGTACTCGGCGAGCTTGGCCTCCAAATTGGCGACCCGGGCGCGCAGCTCGGCCGCCTCGTCGGTCGCGGCCTTGCGGGCGATCTGCGACGCGATGGTGGCGAACAGCATGTTCTGGAGGGCTTCCTGCCCTTCACGAGCGCGGGCTGCGTAGCGATCGGCGGCGCCTCCGGCGGACAGGGCGCGGGTGCGCGACATCCGCCACGCGGTGCGGTACCGGTCTCGCTCGGTCCGAATCCGCTCCTGCTCGGCGGCCGTCTCCGGCGTCATCAGCATCTGCGCCGACTCCAACGCCAACGCGATACCAGCAGCCGTACGGTTCTGTGCCTGCGCCGCAGTGATCACGCCCGACGCACTGTTCACGAGCCTCGTGTTCACGCGGACACCGCCGCGGCATCGTCCTGCTCACTGGGCAGCGCCAGGCCGAAGCCCGTCAGCCGGACCGCGACGCCCCGGAATACGCCGTCGGCGGCCAGCCACGCGTTCGTCTTGTTGTCGTGCGCCTCCACCGAATCCGGGGCGATCTGGAGCGCGGTACGCCACTGCTCGAACGCCGACGGCGAGTCGAGCTGAAGCCCCATGCCCTGCGAGAAGCGGTTGATCGTGATGTAAGGCCTCGGCAGGTGCCCGAACATCTGGCTCAGCTCGGCCAGCGCCTCGATAGCGGGCGCCTGCTCGTCGAACCGGGCGGTGTCCGGCACGCTGACCTGCGCGGTCGGTTCGGTAATCTCAATGGTCACGGTGACCTCTTCTTTCGTGTGGGTTGAGGTGCGCTGGGGGGCCGTTCCGGGTCGCATCCGGGGCGGCCCTGCGGGTGTCAGGCGGCGCTGCGCTGCTGCCGCATCCCGTCGAGGACGGCGTGCGGGTCGAAGCGGCGGGAGCTGCCGACGTAGATCAGGCCGGGCCAGAGCTCGTCGCGCTCGCGCGCCTCCTGGATCTGCTTGTCGATCCAGCTCATGGACTTGCGCAGGAAGCCGGCGAGCTCCCTCTGGTCCATTAGCCGCTCGGGCAGCGGCGATTTCTCCAGTCCGCCTGTCTGCGATCTCCGTGTAGATGTAGATTCTCGAAGCGTGAAAACAACCGGCTCGAACAGCTCGAAGACCCCCTTGCCGAGGGCGGTCGCGATCAGTTCTGCGGCACGGTCGCTGCACTCCTCGCGGGCGCTCTTGCCGCCGCCCACGATGAAGCCGACGTATGACCCGGAAAGGCCTTCGCCCGTGGGGTCGACTTCTTTCGTCTTGGCGGCGAGGCGCGGGATGTCCAGGCCGGCCGCCTTCATGGCGGCCCGCAGCGGGGCACCTTTGTCCAGTCGTCGCATGCTGATTCCTCCGGCGCATGGCCGAATTGGGTTTCGCCGATCCCGGTGACCTGCGATATCTACAATCTACGTGTAGATGCAGATCACGTCAAGGGATGTGCACAGGGGTGTGCATGAGCTGTACAGGGGCACACAGGGGCCATGTAGGCGCGCCGGAGTGCGCGCAGAACCAAGCCATTGACGACCGATCTACTTGCGCATGTAGATGCAGATGCCCGATCCTCATCAGGTGACCAGCCACCAGAACCACCCCGGCGAGCCTGACCCCGCCGAGGACCGCGCCCACCAGGGCGAGGACCTGGCGGCACTTCTCCAACGCCTCCTCGACCAGTCCCAAGGCAAAAACCAGAAGGACCTAGCCACTGCGGCGGGCATCTCGTACCAGACACTCAACGCGTGGATGAACCGCACCCGCGGGACCTCCCGCGTCGACCCAGAAACCCTGCGGTCGATGGTGGAGGTCTTCCGCAGTTGGGGCGTGAAGACGACACCGCGGGAGTTCTTCGAGGCCGTCGGCCGGCCAGTGCCCGGCCCGACGAACGAAGAGCGTGAAGCGCGGCTGCTGCGGATCTACCGTCAGCTTCCGGAAGGCAAGCAGCGCGACCTCATCACGGACGCCGAAGCGATGCTCAGGGTCAGCCGCGTCTCGTAGCGGTCACTCAGGGTTGCCTAAGGAGAGGGGAATTCCAGGCTTTTGGTCCGGCGGGAAACAAACCTTCGCTGAATATGCCAAGCCACCTCCACAACATCAACACACACAGGTACGATCAGTCACCCGCTGTCCTCCCGTAGCGGATCATCGTGCCGTCGTGCATCCCTGGGGGGATACCTGTGTGCATCCGCATCGCCGTGGCTGACGATCTTCCGAAGATCGCCACTTGGGACCCGGACGAGGTCACCATCCTCGTATCCAGGGGAACCCACCACCACGACCTGATCAGAGAACTGCATGCGGTCCTGACGGTCGACCTCGGCGCACCGACCACACCTGGCGCCGGCGTTCTCTGCTTCTGCGGTACGCGCGTAGAGCTCCCACGCGAGCTCGTCACCGTCGGCGCCACCGCGACTCTCTGATCCCGTAGGCAGGTCATCGTGGGGCGACCCATCTCGAACAACCCGCGCCCGGTTCCAAGCAAGAACTGTGGCTGTCCGCTGTGCCTGGAGAAGTTCCCGGAACCATCGCGGCGGAAGACCAAGGATCACACCGGCACCTGGCAGGCTCGCTACACCGGGCCCGGCGGCAAGCCGCTCTCCAAGAACAAGGACACGTACGACGAGGCTGTGGCGTTCCTCGAGCGCACGCGCACCGAGTTGAGGCAGCGCACATGGATCGACCCGGCCCGCTCGGAGATCACCCTATGTGCGTGGCATGAACTGTGGTGGCCCACGCAGGTCAAGCAGGAGCCAGGCGAACTCCGGCCTCACGACTGGAGCCAGTCCCAGGTACGCGATGACGGGATGTGGCGCAACCACATCACCCCGAAGTTCGGCAGCTACCGTCTGTTCGAACTCGGCTGGCTTGAGATCCAGACCTGGGTCAACGCTCTGCACGATGAGAACGGCGGCCCGCTTGCCGCGGCCTCCGTAACGAAGTGCTTCCAGGTCCTCGATCGCATGCTGAACGCGGCCAAGCTCGACAGGCGCCTTCCCTTCAACCCGGCAGACGGGATCAAGCTGCCGACGATCAAGAAGAAGCATCCGGAGGACCGGCGGCCCCCGACGTATGCCCAGCTCTGGCTGATCCGGCAGAAGCTTCCCGAGTACTGCCACGCGTTACAGATCGTCGCCCAGGAGACGGGCCTTCGCTGGGGCGAGTTGGCCGGACTGCGCTGGTGCAACATCGACTTCACGAAGCGCGTGATCCACGTCCGCGAGGTGCTGACCGAGACCCGCGGCCGGATCCGCCGTAAGGCATACCCGAAGAGCGATGCCGGCCTTCGCACCGTCCCTCTGACCGGGTTCGCGATCCGCGTCCTGAAGGAGCTCTTCGCGGAGGAAGACCACCCGAGCCTGAACGCCTCGCAGCCCTCGGACGGTCTGTGCGAAGACGAGCTGGTCTTCCACGGACGGAACAAGGTCAGCCGGAAGACACACCACCCGTACCGAGCGCCGATCCGCCGGTCGACGTTCCGGAACCTGTGGGTGAAAGCGATCCAGGCCGCTGGCGTCGCACGGCAGACGGTTAAGAAGGTGTGGGTCACGGTCAAGGACAAGGTGACCGGGCGGAAGCGCCAGGAGCTGAAGGATCGGATCGACTGGTGGCCGGACTTCCACGACCAGCGGCACACCTACGCCTCACGACTGCACGCGCGCGGGGTGCCGGAGGTCATTGCTCAGGAGATCCTCGGGCATGAGCGGGCGGGGGAGGTCACGTGGCTCTACACACACGCGGCTGCGGACTACGCGGGCCAGGTGCTGGCTGCTCTGGAGGATGGGAAGCCGGGAATGCGCAGGCTGAAGCTGGTGGCGTGAGTCCAGGCGGAGTCCAAAACTCGTCCAAGATCACGGTAAGGGGGATAGGGGTCTCGGGATGCGTGTAGATGTAGACCGGTGTAGGGGCTGGCAAGGGGGCTTGCGTCGGGACCTGCGGCAACGCGCTGACCTGCACTGTCCCTGATAAGGATGAGGCCACAGGTTCAAATCCTGTTAGCCCCACATCTGTTGTGCCAGGTAAGAAGCCCGGTGGGTCCACAGGATCTACCGGGCTTCTCCGTTTGTGGATCTTGTTACCCCCGCTACTGCCCCGTAACTTCTCGCGGGATTCTCCTTGCTGCCGAGCATGCTGTGACGCATGGGAGTCGCAGTATCGAGTTCGGCAAGGGGGAAGCAGGGTGACGCGCTGATTGTCGCGGTGCGATGTGAGGGCAAGGGGGCTGTGTCTGTCGAAGCGCCCTCGACCGTGCGCTGGTCCACGACCATCGGCCTAGGTGAGGCGGCGGCCGAGGAAGACGCTGGTTCGGGCGACGTCTGAACGAGGACGTACCCGGGCGTGCACGTTGTTTGTTTGTTTCATATGGCAGATCAGGGTGAGGCCACAGGTTCACATGCTGTTGGCCCCACACCACGAAGACCCCCAAGCAGGCATGGTTGGGGGTCTTTTTCGTTCGGTGGCGTACGCGAGTTCGCCCGGCTGTGGGGCTTGCGAGGGGGTCTCGGCGTCTACGTCAGGTCGTGCACGGGGCGGTGGAGTCCGCTTCCTCCTCGTCCTCGGACGGTGTGTCCACGTCTGTTGGCGGGCGGTGGCGGCAGCTGGGTGAGGAGCCGTGGGCCTCGGCGTGGATGCGTTGCTTCATCGTGGGAGGCAGGGTGCGGCTGAAGGACCAGGTCCAGTGGGACATCGTGGAGGCCGTGACCGCGGGGCTCGTCTTGCGGGCGGCTTCGGTCTGGGGTACTGCGGTGGCCGCATTCGCTGTGGTGACCAGTCCGAGCGCCGTGCACAGGGCGATGACGGCGGTGATGATGGCGGTCCACAGCTTCATGACCTTGTTCCTGGCCATGGTCCCTCACTTTCGGGTTGGGCGATTTGCGTACTTTCCTCATGATGTGTATGAGGGCCGCGAAGTGGTGGACCGACGCTCGTGCCGCGTCGCTCTTCAGATGAACACCACCCGGATGGACCCAAGAGATCCGTAAAGTGGAAACAGGCGCCGAAATTTGCAGAATGTAGCGAGTTGTCACTTTGCGGTCGGAGCCGAGGCGTCCGCTTCTACGGCCTTGTGCCGGGCGGGAGTTGAGGGCCGACGCAGGTCACCGATCGGTATCGGTCGGTGTGTATAGTCGGGCGCCAGAAGTCCCCTACGTCAAGGAAAGACGAGGTCGCGCGGTGAAGAAGCTTCTCCTGGTCGCACTGGCCGCCATCGGCGGGCTCCTCGTGTACCGCCAGATCCAGGCGGATCGCGCCGAGCAGGATCTGTGGACGGAGGCGACTGACTCCGTGCCCACGGGTTCGTGAGTACCGACGACAGTCTCAGTACAGACCCCGACCGCCCTCGCGGTCGGGGTTTTTCGTTGTCTCCATGTCTTCGAGTCCGCCTCTTCGAGCCCACGCACAGGAGGAAGCGCTTGTGTCGCCGAAGCGGGGATGGCGCGGCGGCGGGCGGGGCAGGATGGTCGGGGCTTCGCGGTGTTCGGGGCGCGATGATGCCGGTCCGCGGGAGCCCGGTGGGTGACGATCCGGGGCTACGACGAGGGGTGGCGCGTGATGGGGCGGCGCACGGTGTGGTGGCGCGGCCGTATGGTCATGACCTGCCTGGCGGCGCTGTGCGCGATCGCGGTGCTGCCCGGGCCGGCGCAGGGGCAGACACACGGCCAGGCGAGGGCGGCGGGGACGCCTGATCCATACGCCTTCGCCGAGGACGCCCAGCTGGTCGAGGGCGCGTCGAACGCGACCGAGGCCAAACAGCTGGCCCCGGGCGGGACCTATCGGAGCTCCGTCCAGAACAACGAGAAGGTCTACTACCGCCTCCGGCTCGACAGCGTCTCCAACACGTACGTCTCGGCCACCGCCCTCCCCAGGACGGGGACAAAGGTCGCCTCCTCCGACGGCATCAAGGTCTCCCTCCAGGACCCCGCCGGCCGCAGCTGCTTCTCCGGAGACGCCGAAGAAGCCCGGTTCGGGCCCACCGAGAGCCCGCGCCCCCTCACCGCCTGGGCGTCGCGCAGAGTCGGCCCCGACGAGTACGCCTGCCAGACGGCGGGGACGTACTCCGTGGTCGTGGAGCGCACCAGCCGAGCCGATTCCTCGCCGGACGAGTGGAGCCTGGAGCTTCAGTACGTGTCCGAGCCCGCCCTCAAGAAGACCGGCCCGACGACCGCCCCCGAGACCTGGAACTCCGCATCCCCAGAGCCCGTCAGCGGCACGGCGAAGCCCCGCAGGGGCGGCACGAGCTTCAACGACGCGCGCGCCCTCGAGCAGGGCATCTGGAAAGACGGCATCCGGGCCGGGCAGACACGCTTCTACCGGATCCCGGTCGACTGGGGACAGCAGCTCTACGCCACGGCCGAACTGGGCGCGGCCGACGGCGACGGCTTCCTGGGCAACGCCCTCGTCATCTCACTCCACAACCCGGTGCGCGCCTCCGTGGACGACGCTCGCACCGGATACGACGGCACACCGAAGTCGGCTGCCCTGGAGCCGCTGCCCGCGGTCGCTTACGAGAACCGGTACACCCTCGACGACCAGGTCAGCGGGATGCGGTTCGCCGGCTGGTACTACCTCGCCGTGCATCTCGGCGCCGAGGCGTCCGAAAAGTTCAGCGACGGGCCGATCGACCTGATGCTGAGTGTGCGGGTGAGCGGTGCGGCCGGCGCCGAACCGGCGTACAAGGGGGCGACCAGGCCTCGCGGTGTGTTCGATGTCACGGAGGAGGACAACGAGGCGGCGGCGAGCGGGGCCCGGGCGGCGGGCGGACGTGACGGCAGTGACAGCGACGCCACGATGAAGCTGGTCGCCGCGGGCGGGATCGGCGCGGGGAGCGTGCTCGTGCTGGGACTCGGGGTGTGGACTGTGATCGCCCGGCGGCGGGCGGGTGGTACGGCGGCGATGGCCGGCGGTGCGGTCGCGCGAGGGTACGAGCCGCCGCGGACCCGGTAGTTCGCCGACGCCAGGCCGGGCCTCACCGGCTCAGTACCGGGACTTGCGGGCTGTCGGGCTCAGATCCGAGTCAGGGCCCAGAACCCGACCGCGAAGCAGACCAGCGCGAGCAGCAGCACCGGAATGGCCACCTGCGCGGGCGGCCCGGGACGCCGGAGCGCGCGCCTGCCACGGTGTCGCGCAACTGGCTGTGGCTGAGGTGGAACCTGAATGTCGCGAGCGGTGTATGAAGCAGTAGAGGCAAATGCCTGCGGCTGCGACTCGGGGGTCGCGCCCTGGGGGGAGTTCACATGCACGGGTCCGTACGACGGAGCGTGGGCGGGAGCCGGGAGCGCGAAGGACCTGGGGGAAGTGGGGGCCTGCTCCGGCTGTGGATGAGCTGGTTGCTGGGGCTTTGGAGGGCGCTGTGGGTGGACTTGCGGCCGGTGCCGCTGCGTGTGAGAGGTGGCCGTATGCGGCTGAGGCGGAGGCGGCAGGTGGAAGCTGCCGGTGTCCGACATCGTGGACGTCGGGGACGGCTGTGGGGGTACGGCATTGGGGGCGAGGGGAGGCGGTTCGGTGTCGGGCATGGGCGTGCCGTCAGGGGGTACGGCGCCGGCGTGGGCCGCAGTCGGGATGGGACCCGTCTGCGGATGCGGCGGCGCGCTGCCCACGCTGGTGTCCTGAGACGCGTTGTCGAGGCCTGGGTTGCTGTGCTGAGGAGCGCTGTTGTGCACCCGGTCAGGCGTCTTCCGGAGCGGGCCGTCCGGGCCGGACTCCGTCGCTGGCTGACCGTCCGGCTCGGACCCCGCCGGGAGTGGACCCTCCGGGCCGAACCCCGGCGGAAGCGGGCCGAGTTGGTCGAAGATCTCGATCACTTCGTCCTCGGGGCCGGGGTCCGGCAGGAGCTCCCTGGCCGAGGCAAGGGCCTTGCGCGCCCCCGTGGCGGTGCGGAACCGCGCTTGTGGGTCCGGCTGCAGCAAGGCGGCCACGACCTGCCACAGCGGCTCGGGAACGCCCTTCGGCGCACCCGGGGTGCCATGCGCCGCGAAGTACTCGATGAGTGCCTTGGCATCGGGCTTGGCGCCCTCCAGCAGATAGAGAGCGACCAGACCCACGGCGAACAGGTCGGCGGGGAAGTCCGGATCTTCACCGAGCAGTTGCTCGGGTGCAAGATAACCGGGCGTTCCCACCACGTAGTTGGTCTCCGTCAGCCGTGGCTCGCCCAGACGCATCGCGATGCCGAAGTCGGACAGCCGCAGCCGCGGGCGGCCCGTCCCGGTCGCCTCCAGCAGGATGTTGGCGGGCTTGATGTCGCGGTGCACGACCCCCTCCGCGTGCACCGCGGCAAGCCCCGCCAGCAGCTGATCGAGCAGGGTGCAGACGAACACCGGCGGCAGGGGACCGTAGTCCCCGATCAGATGGACCAGCGAGCCTCCGCCGACCAGGTCCATGGTGAACAGAACCTTGTCGTCGTCGGCCGCCCAGCTGGCGGGAGCGAGCACATGCGGATGATCGATCCGCAGCGCCTGCTCCCGCACGAAGCGCAACAGCGCATGCGCGTCGCTCTGTTGCAGGACCTTGGCGGCCACATACCGGCGCCGCCGATGGTCCCAGGCACGCCAGACCGCACCGACTCCCCCACGTCCGATCGGATCGACCAGTTCATACCGGCCGGCGAAGACCTCACCCATGGTCGTGCGTCGCTCCCTCTACGGCGGTCGGCACGGCGGCCTCATCGAGAGGCCCGGCTGCCCCGCTCCCCGCATCCAGCAAGCTCAAAGACCCTACGGACACGGGGTGTTCAACAGCCGGGCGGCGGGCTCAGCTCTGGTGGGACTGGTAGTGCGAGACCGCGTCGGAAGTGCGGCCCGCCCCATACACCCGGAGGAACTCTGCCAGCTCCGGGTGGCTCGGGGCGAGGGTGTCAGCCGCCTCGATGATGTCCCCCGCAGCCGCCACGGAACGGAGCAGCGACTGTATCTCGCGTACCACGCGCTTGACCGTGGGCGCACCCGAACTGCTCGACGACTGCGTGCTGTTGCTGAGCACCGATCCCCCCTGCGACTTCTTGATCTCCTCCATGCGCTCGGTGGCCTCGGCCGCGCTCACACTGCCGTCGGCGACCTGCCCGGAGAGGTCCTGCAGCAACTGCACTCGCTGCACCACCGCCGGGTTGCCGATCTTGGCGCGCTGACCACTCATCAGCTGCGACAGCATCGGCGCGGACAGTCCCAATACCCCCGCCAGACGAGCCTGGTTGAGCCCCAGGTCGTCTATGAGCCTACGGAAGAGCGCCCCCAGCGGCTCCCCGTACCAATTCCGCTGCAGCTCCCGCGCTCTTGCGGTTGCTTCCTGCTGTGCGGCATCCATTCGCGTCTCCCCATCGCTTCGTACCGCGGTTCGCTGAAGCGAACCACGTCGAGCATCTTATGGAGAGTGGTCGTTCGCTGGGACCCCAATCCTTTTGCAGGATCCTGGGGGTAACCCGGTACTCTGGGCTGCGGCGCTCTTCGGGAGAAGGTTCTCCCGGCGGACGCTTCCCATCCGGGGCCTTAGCTCAGTTGGTAGAGCGCTGTCTTTGCATGGCAGATGTCAGGGGTTCGACTCCCCTAGGCTCCACCCCTTGAAGGCCCCTCCGACCTGCGGAAACGCGATCGGAGGGGCCTATCTGTAACGGCTGTGCCTGATTCCATGAGCCTCAATGGGCCCGGCAGCCTCCACCGGCCCACAAGTTCCACGCGAAACACCGCTGTGGGCGGAAGACCCCAGGCCTCCCGCCCACAGCGATGTTGAAACCAAACGATGTTGAAACCGGTGGAGCAAGCCGACACCAACCGGCGGCGTCAGCCGCGCTCGTCGCGCTCCGCCGCGGCCTGCTTCGCCTGAACCTCGGGGTCGAGCGCATCCTGACCACTGCCATCGACCGAAGTCAGCTGACCGTTGTCCGGCACCTCTGTGGCCGCCGGCGGCTCCACCAGCCAATCAGGGTTGGCCTGCTTGTCCCACCACTTCCAGGCGGCGAAGGCACCGCCCGCCAGGACACCAAGAACAGCCAGACCCTTCGCCAGACGCCCGACCCTGGCCCGCCGCTGATGCTTACGGACCAGCTTCTCGATCTCCTTCGGCGAAACCTGGCCACGCAGCGCCGCCAGCGCCGCCGCGCTACGGGCCGCGGCCTCCTCACGGACAGGCCCAGCCGCAGCCCTGGCCTGCTCGATCCTCGGCCGGGAGTAGTCGGTGGCCTGCCGTGCGGCGATGCGGGCGCGCAGCGCAGCCTCGTGGGCGGCGTAGTCGACCTTCGGCGGCACATGAGTGCGCGCCTGCTCCACACGCGGCGCGAGATGGGCGTCGTACTGCGTACGAGCCTGATCGGCGGCCTGGTGAGCGACGGCCGACACCTTCGGCGCGAGCCGTACGCGTGCTTCATGCGCATAGTGCGCGGCCCGGTCCTTGGCCGTGTCGGCGTAGGGCGCCACCGCTTCCGCGGCGTGCAGCACGCTGCCCTTCGCCGAGCCGGTCGCGGCGCGCACGCTGTCGATGCGGGTCACGGGATCATCCTCCTCGGTGGCGTACGGGGGGAATTGGGGAGATCCCCCAGAAAGACACAGTTCACCTTTCCACCCTTATCCGGATCATGCCTGTCGGAGCACTCCGGGGCATACGCGAGCGAGCATCCGGGTCATGCGCGTACCGACTTCATGCGCACTCAGGCCAATAATTGATCAATACGGTGCAACAAGGGCTTGCCGACGACAATGCCATGGATTCTCCTGCCATGCGCCCCTTTGGTACGAAGCAGCTCAGAACGGCGGCGACGCACGACGGGCAGCGCCGACCATGCGAGGATCGAGAAGTCACAAAGGACAACGGAAGGCAGATCGTGGCTGAGCAGCTCTACGCCACCCTGAAGACCAACCAAGGCGATATCGAAGTGCGGCTCCTGCCGAACCACGCGCCCAAGACGGTCCGGAACTTCGTCGAGCTCGCCAAGGGTGAGCGTGAGTGGACCAACCCCGAGACCGGGGAGAAGACCACGGACAAGCTCTACGACGGCACGGTCTTCCACCGGGTGATCAGCGGATTCATGATCCAGGGCGGCGATCCCCTGGGCAACGGCACGGGCGGCCCCGGCTACCAGTTCGAGGACGAGTTCCACCCCGACCTCGCCTTCGACAAGCCATACCTACTGGCCATGGCGAACGCCGGCCCGGGCACCAACGGCTCGCAGTTCTTCATCACCGTCTCCCCAACGGCTTGGCTGACCCGCAAACACACCATCTTCGGTGAGGTCACCGACGCCGCCAGCCAGAAGGTCGTCGACGCCATCGCCGCGACGCAGACCAACCCGCGCACCGACCGCCCCGTCAACGACGTGGTCATCGAGTCGGTCGTCGTCGAAACCCGCTGAGACCCGAACCTCCGCTCCGCTCAGAACCGACCTCCGCTGACGCCGGCCGCAGCCGAGGCCGGGCCCACCCGCCCGCACCCGCCGAAGTCAGGACGCGAGTCAGGGCTGAAAACCAAGGCCAGGGAACCAATGTGCCCCGCCCGTCCGTAGAAGGAAGGGCGGGGCGGTGCATTGGGGTACGCGTCCCTGGGACACCGCCGTGTGCCCGTCGTACGGAGAATGAGGGGACCCCATGGACCAGGTGCCAGGCAGCCCGCAGGGACCGCAGGACGCCCAGAGCCTGCCTACCTGCTACCGGCACCCCGACCGGGAGACCGGCATCCGCTGCACCCGCTGCGAGCGCTCCATCTGCCCCGAGTGCATGGTCAGCGCCTCCGTCGGCTTCCAATGCCCCGAGTGCGTACGAGGCGCCTCCGGCACAGGCCACTCACCAACCGCCAGCCAGCCGCGCACCCTCGCAGGCGGCACGGTCACCGAGGACCCCCGGCTCATCACCAAGATCCTCGTCGGCCTCAACCTCGCCTTCTTCCTGGTCCAGCTCTCCATCGGCGAACGCTTCGATGAACGCTTCGAACTCCTCGGGCTCGCCTACGTGCCGGGCCTCGGCAGCGTCGAAGGCGTCGCCGAAGGTCAGTGGTACCGCCTCGCCACAGCCATGTTCCTGCACGGCAGCGTCATCCACATCGCCTTCAACATGCTCAGCCTCTGGTGGATCGGCGGCCCCCTCGAAGCAGCCCTCGGCCGCGCCCGCTACATCGCCCTCTACGCAATCTCCGGCCTCGCAGGCAGCGGCCTCACCTACCTGCTCGCCGAACCCAACCAGCCCTCGCTCGGCGCCTCCGGCGCCATCTTCGGCCTCTTCGGCGCAACCGCCATACTCATGCGGCGGCTCAACTACGACATGCGCCCCGTCATCGCCCTGCTGGTGATCAACCTGATCTTCACCTTCGGGTGGAGCAACATCGCCTGGGAAGCCCACATCGGCGGCCTCGTCGGCGGCGTGGTGATCGGCTACGCGATGGTCCACGCACCTCGCGGACGGCGGGCCCTCATCCAGTACGGCGTCTGCGCACTGGTGCTGGTCGCGGTTGTGGTCATGACACTCATCAGGACCGGTCAGCTCACCTGAGGAGCCGACGTTGTCCACAGACTGTGCCGGATCTTGTGCATGCTGTGTGGGAACAGGTGTGCCCCCTGTCGCTGACCTGGGTTTCCCCAGGCAGGACAAGGGGCGAACAGGCATCCGGATCCCGGTAGGTCTGTCACACCGGAGTCAACGCTCAATGGGTTATCCACAGATCTTCGGACGTTTTCCACCGCTGTGGATAGCTGTGGATAACTCCAGTGGACAGCTTGAGTCGGGACTTGCCGTACAGCTTTCCGACACCTTGGGGCCGCGTTACTTCCACTGCGTCGAAACGGCGAATCCCGCGGCGATGAACCCGAAGCCGACCACGATGTTCCAGTTGCCGAAGGCGTCGATCGGCAGTGAGCCGTCCGTCACATAGAAAACGACGATCCAGGCGAGGCCGATGAGGAACATGGCCAGCATGACCGGAGCGACCCAGCCGCGGCTGGTCAGCTTGATATTGGTTGCCTGCTTCGCCGGGGGCGGCGTGTAGTCGGCCTTCTTGCGGATACGTGACTTCGGCACGAGGGTCTCTCCTGTCGATGCGCTGCGTGGCCGCGCAGGGAACGTTGGCTGGCTCCGGGGCAGCGTACAAGGGGACTCTTAGCGCTCCCCCGGGCGTCCGTTAGCGTAGTGCTTCCGCGGCGCCGAAGGAGATAAGGGTACGTTGAGCAATTCTGCCGACTCGCCCCAGGCGGGTTCCAGCCCTGCACGTATGGGGCGATTTCGGCCGGTGCGTGTGCTGACGGCGGCTGTGTTCGCTCTCGCCGGGTTGATCTTCTTCACTAGTTTCAATACGGCCAAGGGCACCAATATCCGGACGGATGCCTCGTTGCTGAAGCTGTCCGATCTCATTCAGGAGCGCAGTCACAAGAACGGTCGGCTCGACGAGAGCAACGCGACGTTGCGGGAGGACGTCGAGGCGCTGGCCGAGCGTGATGACGGCAGTACGAAGGCAGAGGACGACAGGCTGGCGGCTCTGGAGGGGAATGCGGGTACGCAGAGGCTCAAGGGCAAGGCGCTCACGGTCACGCTGAACGATGCGCCGCCGAATGCCACGGCCAAGCTCCCCGGCTATCCCGAGCCGCAGCCGGACTACCTGGTCATTCACCAGCAGGATCTGCAGGCTGTGGTCAATGCCATGTGGCAGGGCGGTGCCAAGGGGATCAAGGTCATGGATCAGCGGTTGATCTCCACCAGTGCCGTGCGCTGTGTGGGCAACACTCTGATCCTTCAGGGCCGGGTCTACTCGCCGCCGTACAGGATCACGGCGGTCGGTGATCCGGAGAAACTGCAGAGGGCCCTCACCGCGTCTCCGGCGATCCAGAACTACATGGTGTACGTCAATGTCTACGGGCTCGGCTGGAAAGTGGAGGAGGAAGGGGCAGTGACTCTTCCCGGCTACTCGGGCACAGTGGATCTCCACTACGCGAAGCCTGTGGAGTAAGCGCGCCGGGAGCCGCCGATGCGAGTGATCGTCAGGACGTTAAGCGAACTGTGTATCACTGTGGGCGGCGTGATCGTGCTGTTTGTCGCGTACGTGCTGTTCTGGACGGGTGTGAAGGCCGACAGCGCGATGGACGACCAGATCGACAGTCTTCAGAACCAGTGGTCGAAGGGAGCGGTCGCGGCCGAGGCTCCCGCGGTCGAGAATCCCGAGCCGCCGGCGGCGTACGAGGATGGCAAGCCGTTCGCGGTCATGTATGTCCCGAGGCTTGGTTTCACGTGGAACAAGCCCGTGCTCGAAGGTACGAAGACCGGCACCTTGAAGAAGGGGCTTGGTCACTACGCGAGTACGGCGCAGCTTGGCCAGGAGGGTAATTTCGCTGTCGCGGGCCATCGCCGCACGTACGGGGACCCGTTCAAGGACTTCCCCAAGCTGCGTCCCGGTGACGCGGTGGTGTTGACCGATGGCACGACCTGGTTCACGTACCGGATCGACAACAGGCCGTACAAGACGCTGCCCAGTGATATCGCGGTCATTGACCCTGTGCCCAGCAAGTCCGGGTATACGCGGCCGGGTCGTTATCTGACGCTGACGACCTGCGAGCCGGAGTGGGGGCGCAGTCACCGGCTGATCGTGTGGGCGCACCTTGATGCCACACAGCCCGTGGAGGCTGGGAAACCTGAGGCGCTGCGCCGTTAGTCTGGTGTGGTACGGCGACGGAAGGGACGGCATGTACGGCTGGATCTGGCGGCATCTGCCGGGAAACGCTTTGGTGCGGGCGCTGATTTCGCTCGTGCTTGTGCTCGCGGTGGTCTATGTGCTGTTCCAGTACGTCTTCCCGTGGGCCGAACCGCTGCTGCCCTTCAACGATGTGACGGTGGACAACCAGTGAGCGCGCGGATTCTCGTCGTCGACAATTACGACAGCTTCGTCTTCAACCTGGTCCAGTACCTGTATCAGCTGGGCGCCGAGTGCGAGGTGCTGCGCAACGACGAGGTGTCGACGGCGCATGCCCAGGATGGCTTCGCTGGTGTGCTGCTGTCGCCGGGGCCCGGCACTCCCGAGCAGGCGGGTGTCTGTGTCGACATGGTGCGGCACTGTGCTGCGACCGGTGTCCCCGTCTTTGGGGTCTGCCTGGGTATGCAGTCGATGCAGGTGGCGTACGGCGGTGTCGTGGACCGTGCGCCTGAGTTGCTGCATGGCAAGACCTCGCTTGTCGAGCACGAGGGGCGGGGTGTTTTCGCGGGGCTGCCGTCGCCTTTCACGGCGACGCGTTACCACTCGTTGGCCGCCGAGCCGGGGACCGTTCCGGCGGAGCTGGAGGTCACGGCTCGTACGCATGACGGGATCATCATGGGGCTGCGGCATCGTGAAGTGCCTGTGGAGGGTGTGCAGTTCCATCCCGAGTCCGTGCTGACCGAGCACGGCCATCGCATGCTGGCCAACTGGCTGTCCGAGTGCGGTGACCGGGGGGCCGTGGCCAGGTCGACGGGGCTTGCCCCGGTGGTGGGCAGGGCCACGGCGTGACCGCCCTGCGCCCCGAGCGCGACAGTGCCGCCCCGTACGGTGAGGACACCGTGCACGGGGCCGCTGGCGCGTATGGAGGCGCTGCCGGGCCGGAGCAGGAGTGGTACGACCCCGAGGGGTATGCGCGGGACTGGTACGGGGAGCAGAGGGTCTCGTCGTACGCGGAGCCGCGGTCTTCGCCTTCGTACGACGAGCCGTCCCACGGGGAGCCGTACGGAGAGGCGTGGCAGGAGGAGGCGTACCCCCAGCGGTACGAGCCTGCTCCGACGCCCGCTCCGATGCCCCCGATCGATGAAGAGACCGTCGCGCTGCGCGTACCGGACAGCGAGTCCCTGCGGGCGGCCAGGACTGCCACGCCCGCCGGCTCCTACGCCCCCGCCGCCGGTGGCCGTGCGGCCCGGCGTAAGGCCGCCAAGCGGCATGGGCGGCATGGCGGGGACGGCGGGCCGGGGCAGGAGCACCCGGCGGAGGAGCCAGGCGCGACGCCGCTCTCGCGGGTGGAGGCACGGCGGGCCGCGCGGGCGCGGCAGCCGGGGGCGGCGGTGATGGCCAGCCGGGCGATCGGTGAGGTGTTCATCACCACCGGTGTGCTGATGCTGTTGTTCGTGACCTATCAGCTGTGGTGGACGAATATCCGGGCGGAGGCGCAGGCGGGCAGTGCGGCGAGCAGTCTGCAGGACGACTGGGCGGCCGGTAAGCGGAAGCCGGGGGCGTTCGAGCCGGGGCAGGGCTTCGCTCTCCTGCACATTCCGAAGCTGGACGTGGTCGTGCCGATCGCCGAGGGCATCGACAAGAAGCGGGTGCTGGACCGCGGCATGGTCGGTCACTACGCGGAGGACGATCTGAAGACGGCGATGCCGGAGGAGAAGGCGGGCAACTTCGGGCTTGCCGGGCATCGCAACACGCATGGCGAGCCGTTCCGGTACATCAACCGGCTCCAGCCGGGCGATCCGATTGTTGTGGAGACGCAGGACCAGTACTTCGTCTACAAGATGGCGTCGATCCTGCCGGTGACGGCGCCGAGTAACACGGCTGTCCTGGACGCGGTCCCCAAGGGGTCGGGTTTCACCACGGCGGGCCGCTACATCACTCTGACGACCTGCACTCCGGAGTTCACCAGCAAGTACCGGATGATCGTCTGGGGCAAGATGGTCGAGGAACGGCCGCGCAGCAAGGGGAAGCCGGATGCGCTCGTCAATTAAGGACAGATGAAGAGTGGCAGCGACGACCGACCACGAAGAGCAGACCGCCGCGTCGGCGCACTCGCCCGCGCGGCGCCGCCGTCGCGGCCCCGGCCGGATCGCGATGGCCGTCAGCGTCTTCGGTGAACTCCTCATCACGACCGGCCTGATTCTCGGCCTGTTCGTGGCCTACTCGCTGTGGTGGACGAACGTCGTCGCGGACCGCAAAGCCGACAAGCAGGGTGACAAGGTGCGCGACCACTGGGCCGAGGACCGCGGTCCGATCGGCCTGGACACCAAGGACGGCATCGGTTTCCTGCATGTCCCCGCGATGAAGAACGGCGAGGTTCTGGTCAAGAAGGGCACCGCCGCCAAGTCCCTCAACGACGGCACCGCCGGCTACTACACCGACCCGATCAAGTCCGCGCTCCCACAGGACAAGAAGGGCAACTTCTCGCTGGCGGCGCACCGCGACGGGCACGGCGCGAAGTTCCACAACATCGACAAGCTGAAAAAGGGCGACCCGATCGTCTTCGAGACCAAGGACAAGTGGTACGTCTACAAGGTCTACGAGATCCTCCCCGAGACCTCCAAGTACAACGTCGAGGTTCTCGCCCCCGTCCCCAAGGAATCGGGCAAGAAGAAGGCTGGCCGCTACATCACGCTGACGACCTGCACCCCGGTCTTCACCTCCACCTACCGCTACGTGGTGTGGGGCGAGCTGGAGCGGGTGGAGAAGGTGAACGATGAGCGGACGCCGCCGGCGGAGCTGCGCTGAACAGTGACAGCCCTCCTGCGAGGAGGTCTGTCGCCTACTATGACGGAGGCCCGAAGCCGCAACTACGACTTGCGACTTCGGGCCCTTGCCCGTGAGGTGCCAGCAGATCAGCTCAAGGCGGGCAGTTCAGTACCGCTGCTCCATGCCTCTAGCATGCTGCGGTCCACCGGTGTGACGCCGCCATCGGCCGCGACGTTCATCGCATCGCGAGTGAAGGGGCATGTGGCCACATAGAGTGCCACGTCCGCCTTGTACAGGACCTTCGCCGACCCGATGAACTTCTGGACGTGGGAGCTGGTCACGGATACGTAGGGCGCGAATCTCTTGCACTGTACGGCGAGGTGTCGTCCGTCGGGGGTACGTCCCGTGATGTCTACGCCCCGGTCTCCACCTCCGCCTCGTACGACGACAGCGGTGCAGCCGTCACGGCGCAGCAGTTGGGCGACGTGCTCCTCGAACTCGCGCCCGTTCATGGCGTCCATGGAGGCCATGACTCCCGCGAGGGGCCGGTTCTCTCGGGGGCCTTCCAGCCGCTGCAGTCGGGCGTTGTGTTGTTGGAGCCGGCGCTCGATGCGCTGGACGCCGGCGCGCAGGGCGATCAGTTCCTGGCGGTGCTCGCTCGATGTCTCGATCAGGGCGTTGAACATGGGGACGACGGTTTTGCCGAGGACGTGGCTGATGCGTTGATCGATGCGGTCGTCGAGGGAGGGGGAGGCGGCGTCCCTGTGGACAGGGTTATCCACAGGCTGGGTGCGCGCCAGGTACTCCATGTCGAGGAGGTACGTACGCACCTGACGTGCGACTTCGCTGTCGCGGAGGAGCATGGCGACGTTGAGGACCGCGCGGCGGGAGAAGAGGGCGAGGGATGCTGTGCGCGACTGAATCCCACTGAGCTCCTTAAAGGAGCTCAGTTCTGAACCTGTCAAAACCCGGTAGCCGTTGGCTTCCAGTTCCTCGCGGTGGTCGACCACCAGAGAACGGATGGCCTTGATACCCACCTGGAAGTACGCGGCGACCATCGCCGTAGTCACATGCATGCCGTCCGGCAGCAGCGACAGGGCTTTGACTCTGTCGAGCACGTCCGTGCGCTCCAGCGCGCTGTCGCGCAGGGTCTTCGATTCCAGTAGAGCCGCTTCGTTGATCACGTTCTGCTCCATCTGCTCGTGGTCCGGCCGTACGGCCAGGGCGGAGCTCCGATGCCCCACCTCATCGATCAACGAGTCGTCACGTATGAAGACACGATCTACGTGCGAGCAGATGTTCAGTGAGGGCGTTCGGTAACACGTCACAGCCCCGGCACCCAAGTTCAACTTGGGTGCCGGGGCTCTGACGTGTGCGGTTGTACGCGGACGGGGCGGGCGTCAGTCCTCGTTTCGGGCGGAGGCGCCGTCGACGCCGCCGAAGAAGCCGCCGCCCCCGATGTCTCCGCCGCCGTTGCCGCCGTTGCCGCCGTTGTCCTGGCCGGTGGTGGTCAGGTTGACTGCGGTGTCCTCGGCGACTTGTTGGCCGGCGTCCGGGTCCTGATCCAAGACCAACGAGTTGCCGTCTTGAGAGTTGATGTTGCCGACATTCAGGCCCGCGTCCTTAAGGATCCGCTTGGCGTTGTCGAGGGTCTGACCGACCACGTTCGGGACCGGGACCTGCTGCTCCTCGTCCTCGGCCTCCTTGCCGATCTGGATGTTCACCGTGGAGTTCGGCTCGACCTGGGAGTTGGCCGCAGGATCGGTGGCGATGACCTTGCCGATCAGGTTGTCGTCCTCGGTCTCCACCTCGACGCAGACGCCTGCGAGGTTGTTGGCCTGCATCTGTTGCGTGGCCTCGTCACAGGTCCTGCCGGTGACGTCGGGGACGGTCGACTGTTCCCTCTCCTCGGCGATGGTGAGGGTGATCTTCGATCCCTTTTCCACTTCCTCGCCGAATACGGGGTCCGTCTTCAGGACGGTCCCGGGTTCCTCGTCCGACTCCTTGGTCTTCGTCTCGACGTCGAACAGGTAACGGTCGCCCTCGAGCTCCCTCGTGGCGGCCTCTTCCTTGTCCCCAATGACGTTCGGCACCGCCACCTTCGGCGCCCCCGTCGACACCGTCAGCGTGATCGTGTCGCCCTTGCTGACCTGGGCCTTCGCCTTGGGTGCCTGTTCGCAGACACTGCCCCTCGGGGTGTTCTCACAGGCCTTCTCGGTCGTCGTCACCTCTAGGTCGACGTTCGTCGCCATTTTCCTGGCGTCGGGCAAGGTCCGGTTGACGAAGTTGGGTGCCGGGAACGACTCGTCGCCTGTGCCGCCCGATTCGCTGAACACCCACCTCCCGATCAGGATCGCGCCCACCAGGACCAGGACACCTGCGACGACCAGCAGGATCGTAGAGGCGTTGCTCTTCTTGGGGCCGCGGCGGTTGCCACCGTCGTAGCCGTAGCCGCCGTCGTCCGGGTTCATCGGGGGGAGCATGGACGTCTGCTGGCCGCCGGGGGTGGCGCGCAGGGCTGTGGTCGGCTTGTCGTCGGGGTAGCCGCCGTAGCCTACGGAGCCGAGGGCCGCGGTGGCCGCGACGGGCTGGCCGTCGAGGCAGGCCTCGATGTCGACGCGCATCTCGTCGGCGGACTGGTAGCGGTAGTCCGGGTCTTTGACCAGGGCCTTGAGGACGATGGCGTCCATCTCGGGCGTGATCTCGGGGTCGAAGTTGCTCGGCGGCTGTGGCTCTTCGCGGACGTGCTGGTACGCGACGGAGACCGGGGAGTCCCCGACGAAAGGCGGCCGGACCGTCAGCAGCTCGTAGAGCAGACAGCCGGTGGAGTACAGGTCGGACCGGGCGTCGACCTGCTCGCCCTTGGCCTGCTCCGGAGAGAGGTACTGGGCGGTGCCGATGACCGCGGCGGTCTGCGTCATCGTCATGCCGGAGTCGCCCATGGCGCGGGCGATGCCGAAGTCCATGACCTTGACCTGGCCGTTGCGCGTCAGCATGACGTTCGCGGGCTTGATGTCGCGGTGGACGATGCCGTTGCGGTGTGAGTACTCGAGGGCCTGGAGGATGCCGATGGTCATCTCCATGGCGCGCTCGGGCAGCAGTTTGCGCCCGGAGTGCAGCAGCTCGCGCAGCGTGGACCCGTCGACGTACTCCATCACGATGTACGGGATGGAGATGCCCTCGATGTAGTCCTCACCCGTGTCGTACACGGCGACGATCGCGGGATGGTTGAGTGAGGCGGCCGACTGGGCCTCCCGGCGGAACCGGGCCTGGAAGGACGGGTCGCGCGCGAGGTCGGCGCGCAGCGTCTTCACCGCCACGGTGCGGCCGAGCCGTGTGTCATGGGCGAGATGTACCTCCGCCATGCCACCACGGCCGAGCACCTGGCCCAGCTCGTACCGGCCGCCGAGGCGACGCGGCTCTTCCATAGCTACCTACCAGCCCTCTCCGTCGGTTCCGACCGCACCCAGTTGTGTGGTCCGGCGGTGTGCTGCCCGGGCATACCGTACCCGGCTCGCCTTGACTGACCTGGCCACAACCGTCACCCGATACAGGACCGGTATCGCATCGTGCACCGATGTGAAGGGGACGTGAGCGGGGTCACTTGCTTTCGAGTACTGCCTTCATCACGTCCTTCGCGATCGGTGCGGCGAGACCGCCGCCGGAGATGTCGTCACGTTCGGCCTGGCTGTCCTCGACGACGACGGCGACGGCGACCGGTGAGCTGCCGTCCTCGCCCTTCGCGTAGGAGATGAACCAGGCGTACGGCGCCAGCTCGTTGTCGACGCCGTGCTGGGCGGTACCGGTCTTGCCGCCGACCTTGACGCCTGGGATCTGCGCGCGGGTGCCGGTGCCTTCCTCGACGACCGTCTCCATCATCGACTGGAGCTTCTGGGCGTTGTCCGGGGAGAGCGGCTCGCTCATCTTCTTCGATTCGTGCTGCTCGACGACGTCCACGTTCTGGCCCATCAGCCGGTCGACCATGTACGGCTCCATGAGGGTGCCGTCGTTGGCGATGGCCGCGGCCACCATGGCCATCTGGAGTGGGGTCGCGGCGGTGTCGAACTGGCCGATGGAGCTGAGCGCGGTCTGCGGCCTGTCCATGGCGGTCGGGAAGACGGAGGCGCTGGAGCGGACCGGTACGAACTGCTGCTTGTTGAAGCCGAACTTCTCGGCGGTCTCCAGCATCTTGTCCTTGCCGAGGTCGGAGCCGACCTTGCCGAAGACGGTGTTGCAGGAGTACCTGAGGGCGTTGCGGAGTGTGGCGTCCTTACACGGGATGTTGCCCTCGTTCGGCAGCTCCGTGGTGGTGTCCGGCATGGTCCACGGGTCCGGCGAGTCCGTCTTCGCGTCGGGGTCCGTGACGAGGCCGTGTTCCAGGGCGGCGGCCGCGGTGACGGCCTTGAAGGTGGAGCCGGGCGGGTAGGTCTCGCGCAGCGCCCGGTTGAGCATGGGGTCGTCGGGGTTCTGCTTCTTCTGGAGCTTGGTCCAGGCCTTGGTGTCGGTGTCCGTGGAGTTCCCGGCGAACGTCGACGGGTCGTACGACGGCGTGGAGGCGAGTGCCAGGACCGCGCCGGTGGACGGGTCGATGGCGGCGACTGCGCCCTTCTTGTCACCGAGGCCCTCGAAGGCCGCTTTCTGCGCGGCGCCGTTGAGGGTGGTGACGACGTTGCCGCCCTTCTGCTTCTTGCCGGTGAACATGTCGAGGGTGCGGCGGAAGAACAGCCGGTCGTCGTTGCCGGTGAGGATGCCGTCCTCGATGGACTCCAACTGCGTCGCGCCGAAGGCCTGCGAGGCGTATCCCGTGACGGGGGCCCACATCTCGCCGTCCTTGTAGGTGCGCTTCCACTTGAAGTCGCTGTCCGAGCTCTCGGTGGAGCCGGTGATCGGCTTGCCGTCGACGATGATGTCGCCGCGCGGCTGGGCGTAGCGCTCGATGGAGACGCGGCGGTTGTACTCGTGTTTCTGCAGCGAGTCAGCCTGGACGTACTGGATCCAGTTGTCCCGGATGAGCAGGGCCATCACGAGGAGCCCGCAGAAGATCGCGATGCGGCGCAGGGGCTTGTTCACGGGCGGACCACCTGGGTCATTTCGGCGTCGGGGTTGGAGGCGGGGGCCGGTGCCGGACGGCGTGCGGTGTCGCTGATGCGGAGCAGGATGCCGATGAGCGCCCAGTTGGCGATCACGGAGGAGCCGCCGGAGGCCAGGAACGGCATCGTCATACCGGTGAGCGGGATGAGGCCCATGACGCCGCCGGCGACGACGAAGATCTGCAGGGCGAAGGCGCCGGAGAGGCCGGTCGCGAACAGCTTGCCGAAGGGGTCGCGGGCGGCCAGGGCGGTGCGGATGCCCCGCTCGATAATCAGGCCGTACAGCAGCAGGAACGCCATGACGCCGGCCAGGCCGAGCTCCTCGCCGACGGTGGCGAAGATGAAGTCGGAGTTGGCGGCGAAGCCGATGAGGTCGGAGTTGCCCTGTCCGAGTCCGGTGCCGAGGACGCCGCCGGACCCGAAGGACATGATCGACTGGCCGATCTGCTCGCAGGCGCCGGACGTCTCGTAGCAGCCGAAGGGGTCCAGCCAGGCGTTGACACGGACCTGGACCTGGCTGGCGAAGGTGGAGACGACGACCGCGCCGCCGGCGGACATCAGCAGGCCGATGACGATCCAGCTGGTCCGCTCGGTGGCGACGTACAGCATGATCACGAACATGCCGAAGAACAGCAGCGATGTGCCGAGGTCGTTCTCGAAGATGAGGATGAGCAGGCTCACGGCCCAGAGGGTGAGGATCGGGCCGAGGTCGCGGCCGCGTGGCAGGTACAGGCCCATGAAGCGGCGGCTTGCGAGTGCCAGGGCGTCTCTCTTCACCATGAGGTACCCGGAGAAGAAGACCGCGATGATGATCTTCGCGAACTCGCCCGGCTGGATGGAGAAGCCGGCGATGCTGATCCAGATCTTGGCGCCGTTGACGTTGGCGCCGAGGCCGGGAACGAGGGGCAGGAGCAGCAGGACGATGGCGGCGACCATGGAGATGTACGTGTAGCGCTGCAGGATGCGGTGGTCCTTGAGCAGCATGAGGACCACCACGAACAGCGCGATGCCCAGTGCCGAGTAGAGCAGCTGCTTGGGGGCGTCCGGACTGAAAGATCCGAACAGGGATTCGGCACGCTGCTGGAGTCTGGGCGACTGGTCCAGGCGCCAGATGATCACCAGTCCGAGTCCGTTGAGCAGCGTAGCCACCGGGAGCATCAGCGGGTCCGCGTACGGTGCGAACTTCCGTACGACGAGGTGGCCGACGGCGGCGAGCAGGCCGAGGCCCAGGCCGTAGCCGAGCAGGCCGGAGGGGACCTGGTCGTTGACGGCCAGGCCCACGTTGGCGTAGGCGAACACCGGGATGACGACGGCGAACACCAGCAGCGCCAGCTCGGTGTTGCGCCGGCTGGGCGCGCCGATGGCGCCGATCGTGGACGTATGGTGCGTCGATGGGTTCGTAGTACTGCTCATCGTGTAACGGGGCCTCTCACAGCGTGCGTTGCTTACTGCTTACCGCACAGCGAGACCAGCTTCTGCTCTTCCTCCGAGAGGCTGGGACCGGGTGTGGGAGTGGGTGCGGTGGGGGACGGGTCGGCGGACGGTGACTGCGACGGATTCTGGGTCGGCGCCGGTGTCGCCTTCGACGCCACGGAGGTCCTTGTGGTTCCCGTGGTGCCGCCTGCTTCGCCTTCACCCGTCTGAGAGTTATTACGGCTCTCGGCCTGCCTGCGTTCGGCGTCTTTCTTGCAAGCCGACGCCTGCGTCGCCAAGTCCTCGATTTTCGACTTGGCGTCGGTGAGGCCGCCCTCGGCGATCGTGGCCTCGACCTGCTTCTGCTGATACGGCGGCAGGTACTTGAGTTCGATCTCGGGGTGGTCCTTCTCCACCTTCGACAGCGAAACCCAGGCCAGGTCCTGGCTGATACCGCGGTACAGCGCGACGTGCTCGCCCTTGGTGCCGACGTAGTACTGCGTCTGTGTCCAGCGGTAACCGCCGTACAGCCCGCCGCCGATGACGGCGAGTGCGAGCACGCTGTAGAAGGATCTCTTCAGCCACTTGCGTCCGCGGCGGGGTTTGACGAAGTCGTCGTCGGTGTAGTCGCCGAAGCCGTCCGTGGGTACGTACCCCGTCGTGTCGCCGCTGCCGGGCGGGCCGAACTCGCCGCCGCCTCCTGAGGGCGTGGGGCGGCCGAGGTTGGAGGCGCGGCCCGCGGGCGTCTGCATCGTGCCGTCGTCGTGCAACAACTGCTGCTGCTGGTTCTCGGCGACCGCGCCCACGACGACCGGGGTGTCGGACATCTGCCCCGCGAGGGTGTCCCCGCCGTCGATGTCGAGTACGTCGGCCACGATCACCGTGATGTTGTCAGGGCCGCCGCCCCGCAGCGCGAGCTCGATCAGCTGCTGCACGGTCTCCTGTGGCCCTTGGTAGCTGGCGAGGGTGTCTTCCATCGTCTGATGGCTGACCACCCCCGACAGGCCATCGGAGCAGATCAGGTACCGGTCGCCGGCGCGGACTTCACGGATCGAGAGGTCCGGCTCGACATGGTCGCCGCTGCCCAGCGCACGCATCAGCAGCGAGCGCTGCGGGTGCGTGGTGGCCTCATCCTCGGTGATGCGTCCCTCGTCGACGAGCCGCTGCACCCAGGTGTGGTCCTGGGTGATCTGTGTCAGCACGCCGTCCCGCAGCAGGTACGCGCGGGAGTCGCCGACATGCACGAGGCCGAGCCGCTGCCCGGTCCACAGCAGCGCCGTGAGGGTTGTGCCCATGCCCTCGAGCTGGGGGTCCTCCTCGACCATCAGCCGAAGCTGGTCGTTGGCGCGCTGTACGGCCGTGCCGAGGGAGGTCAGGATGTCGGAACCCGGCACGTCGTCGTCGAGCGCGACGATGGTGGAGATCACCTCGGAGCTGGCGACCTCACCGGCGGCCTGGCCGCCCATCCCGTCGGCGATCGCGAGCAGGCGCGGACCGGCGTAGCCGGAGTCCTCATTGCCCTCGCGGATCATGCCTTTGTGCGATCCGGCGGCGAAGCGCAGTGACAGACTCATGCGCACCTCGCCCGTCGGCTCCGGGTACATCCGCACGGTGCCCACCCTCCGGTCGGGAGCGCGCCGGGGTCCACCCAGTGGACCGCCGCTGCGTGCTCGCTCCGCTCGCTCATTGTCGTACTACTTCCGCAGCTCGATGACGGTCTTGCCGATGCGGATCGGCGCGCCCAGCGGAATCGGCGTGGGGGTCGTCAGCCGGTTCCGGTCGAGGTACGTGCCGTTGGTGGAACCCAGGTCCTCCACGATCCACTGGCCGTCACGGTCCGGGTAGATCCTGGCATGCCTGCTGGAGGCGTAGTCGTCATCCAGGACGATCGTGGAGTCGTGCGCACGCCCCAGCGTGATGGTCTGCCCCTGCAGCGCGACCGTCGTACCCGTGAGGATGCCCTCGGAGACGACGAGCTTGGTGGGCGCGCCACGGCGTTGACGGCCGCCGCCGCTCGCCTGCTGGCGCTGCTGCGGGGGCGCGGCCTGCTGCCGGGCGGCCGCTTGCGGCCGTCCGCTCTCCCGGCGCGAGCCGCGCTGTGTGACACGCGTTCCGAACAGATCGCTGCGGATGACCTGCACGGCCACGATCACGAACAGCCACAGTACGGCCAGGAAACCCAGCCGCATGACCGTGAGGGTCAGCTCTGACATTGCCCCCGCTTCACCCTTCGGCTTGCCGGTAAATGATGGTGGTGCTGCCCACGACGATCCGCGAGCCGTCGCGGAGCGTAGCGCGGGTGGTGTGCTGCCCGTCCACCACGATGCCGTTGGTGGACCCGAGATCCTGGATCGTCGAGGGCGTTCCGGTCCGGATCTCACAGTGCCGGCGCGAGACGCCGGGGTCGTCGATCCGCACGTCGGCGTCGGTGCTGCGACCCAGCACCAGCGTCGGGCGGGAGATCTGATGGCGGGTGCCGTTGATCTCGATCCAGTGCCGTACGCGCGCACCGGGCAGAGGGCCGGGCGCCGCGGCGCGGCCCTGGGCCATCGGCGACGCGGGGCCGGGACGGCCGCCGGGCGGTGGCGCGGACGGCATGGGGGGAGCGCCCGCCGACTGAGCGGCAGCGGACGGCGGGTAGCCGTAGCCCCCGGGACGGGCGGCCGGGCCTCCCGCGGGAGCGCGCTCCGGAGCCTGCTGGTTGGCGGAGGAGGCGAGCGTACGGCTGCGCACCCGGTACAGACCGGTGTCGAGGTCGTCCGCCTTCTCCAGATGGACCTTGATGGGGCCCATGAAGGTGTAACGCTGCTGCTTCGCGTAGTCGCGCACCATGCCGGCGAGCTCGTCGCCGAGCTGGCCGGAGTAGGGGCTGAGACGCTCGAAGTCCGGCGTGCTCAGCTCCACGATGAAGTCGTTGGGGACGACGGTCCGCTCACGGTTCCAGATCGTCGCGTTGTTGTCGCACTCGCGCTGCAGCGCTCCCGCGATCTCGACGGGCTGGACCTCGGACTTGAACACCTTGGCGAAGGTGCCGTTGACCAGACCTTCGAGACGCTGCTCGAACTTCTTCAGGACTCCCATGGGGCACCTCCTCCTTCGTTGCTGTCCTGGTACTGCTTACTGATCGTATCCACGCGCCGGGAAATCGGCTGGTTCCCCCTGTCGGCACCGTCGACGGATGTCGACGCCCACTGAAGTCCCCTCCCGAAGTTCCCTTCAGAGTTCCTCTTCGAACTCCCCCTGGGCACTCCCATGGGAAGGATCGTAGAGGCGGTTTCACCACAGTGTCCCGCACCCGACTGTGGACCCTGTCCCCCTCCTGGGGAGATGGCCGGGACCGGTACGAGGTTGATACGTGAACAGGTTCTGGCCGATACGAACGGGGTGGGTGTGGTGGGGCACAAGGCACCTTGAGGGGTGGCTGCGCAGGTGATGCCGGGGTCTGCCGCCTCGTCCCTGCCTCGTTGCTGCCCCCGGAAAGGGATGTGAATCTACCCTTGGCAGCGTGCTAATCTTCTGCATGTCGCCAGGCGCTCCCACCCATCGGTGAGAGACGGACGACACACCCAATGCGCGGGTGGCGGAATAGGCAGACGCGCTGGATTCAGGTTCCAGTGCCCGCAAGGGCGTGGGGGTTCAACTCCCCCCTCGCGCACAGAACAGATGAAGCCCCGCAGGTCTTGGACCTGCGGGGCTTTCGCGTTGTCCGGGGGCGGGGCTGGGCGGTCCGGGCCGCCTCGGGTTCGGCTCGGGTCGCGCCGGGTCGTCTCGGGTGAGGACAATCACAGGGCAGACCTGGGTGTTTTCCACAGGCGCGGAGTTGTCCACAGGGACTCACGCGGTTCGGCGCCCGGCGGTACCGTCGTGGCAAGTTGATGTTCGTGCACGGGGGAGGCGGTCCAAGTGAGCGAGAGCGGTAGCGCGGCGGCAGCGCGGGCTGAGCAGGCGGGACAGAGCAGGGTTGCCGGGGTGCGCGGGTTCGCGCAGTGGCCGGCTCAGGGGTCCCCCAAGGAAGAGGGCAAGGCGCTGCGGGACCGGGTGCCGCGGGCCGCACACGCCGCCCAGGGCGGAAACGGTGACCGGCCTGGCGCCGTGACCGCCGTAGAGGAGTCCAACCGCGGCCGCATCCCCGAGCTCACGGCGATACGGGTCGGCAGGATGGCGGCCACCCCCTTCGCCTTTCTGCGCGGCTCCGCCGGACTCATGGCGTACGACCTGGCGCGTACGCCCATGACGGGCATCGGTGCGCAGATCTGCGGGGACGCGCACGCGGCGAACTTCGGCCTCTACGCGGACGCGCGCGGCGGCCTCGTCATCGACCTGAACGACTTCGACGAGACGGTGCACGGGCCCTGGGAATGGGACCTCAAACGGCTCGCGACCTCGCTGGTCCTCGCTGGCCGGGAGGCGGGAGCGGACGAGGACACCTGCCGCAAGGCGGCGCACTACGCGACCGGCTCCTACCGGCGCACCATGCGGCTGCTCGCCAAACTCCCGGCCCTGGACGCCTGGAACGCCATCGCGGACGAGGAACTGGTCTCGCACACCGACGCCCACGACCTGCTGGGCACCCTGGAGCGGGTCTCGGAGAAGGCGCGGGCCAACACCAGCGGCCGCTTCGCCGCGAAGTCGACGGAGCCGGTCGAGGGCGGCGGGCGCCGCTTTGTCGACGCGCCTCCGGTGCTGCGGCGCATAACCGACGCGGAGGCAGCCGGGGTGGCGGCGTCACTGGAGCAGTACCTGACCACGCTCTCCGAGGACCGCCTCCCGCTCCTCGCGCGATACGCGGTGCACGACGTCGCTTTCCGCGTGGTCGGCACGGGAAGCGTGGGGCTGCGCTCGTACGTGGTGCTCCTGCTGGACCACCGTGGCGAACCTCTCGTCCTCCAGGTGAAGGAGACCCGCCCCTCCGCCCTGCTGCCGCACCTGAGGACGGCGGGCCTGACGGTGCCGGAGGCCGAGCACGAGGGCCGCCGTGTCGTCCTCGGTCAGAAGCGCATGCAGGTCGTGAGCGACATCCTGCTCGGCTGGACCTCGGTCGACGGGCGGCCTTTCCAGGTACGTCAGTTCCGCAACCGCAAGGGCAGCGTCGACCCTGCGGCCCTCGCCGCCGACCAGATCGACGACTACGCCCGCATGACAGGCGCCCTGCTGGCCCGCGCCCACGCCCACAGCGCCGATCCCCGACTGATCGCGGGCTACTGCGGCAAGAGCGAGGAACTGGACGAGGCGATCGTGTCCTTCTCGGTGGCCTACGCGGACCGCACCGAGGCGGACCATGCGGAGCTGGTGGGGGCTGTGAAGGCGGGGAGGGTCGTGGGGGAGTTGGGAGTTTGAGTGGGCCGTCGGCTCGTAACCTACGCTGGGTGGGTGATGACGCCGGAAGCTGAGCAGTCCCAGTCCGAGCCGCCTGCTGAGGAGGGGGCTGCGGCGCCGTCGGCGGATGGTGCTCCGCCGGCCGGGGACGAGGCATCGGCCGGAGGGGATTCCGCCGGCGAGGATTCCACGAGCGAGGATTCCGCCGGCGAGGGTGCCCGTGAGGAGCAGGTGCGGCCCGAGGAGCGGCTGGAGCGGGCCGTGCGTGCGGCTGAGCAGGCGTTGATCGAGTACGAGATCGCGGTGGAGACTTTCCGCATCGAGGTGGAGAACTTCTCCCGGTTGCACCACCAGAGGCTCGGGCCGATGTACGCGCGGCTCGACGAACTGGAAGCGCAGATCGCCGAGGCCCGGGCCGCCCGCACCGGCGACCCGGAGGACATGCGCAAGGCGCAGGAGGCGCGGGCCAGGGTCATGCCGATGCCGGGCGTCGAGGAGCTGTTCCACGACTGGCTCGACTCGGACGGGCTGTCCCCGGAGGCCTCGGCCATGCTGACCGATCAGCCGGTACGGCCACCGCAGCGCGTGCGCCCGAGCGACGAGGCCCGCAAGCTCTACCGCGAACTGGTCCGCAAGGCGCACCCCGATCTGGCGCAGGATGACGCCGAGCGCCAGCGGCGCGACGAGTTCATCGCCCGGGTCAACGCCGCGTACGCCCGCGGGGACGAGGCCCTGCTCCAGGAGCTGTCCGAGGAGTGGGCCGCCGGGCCCGTACCCAAGGAATGGCGTCCGAGCCGCGCCGAGGAGCTCTACGTTCGCCTCGAATGGCTCGCCGAGCGCAAGGAACTGCTCAGCCTCGTGGCCCGTGACCTGGAGGAGAGTGCGATCGGCGCGATGCTCAAGCTCGCCCCGGACGACCCCGACCGGCTGCTGGAGGAGATCGCCGAGCAGCTGCTGACGCAGGTGAGCGAGCGCGAGGCGGAGCTGTCGGGGTTGCTCGGCTAGCTTCACCGGGCTGCCGGTCGGCTTCACCCGGGGCGCGGCTCCCCGTGAGATGCCACGGCCACAGCGGTGGGCGGGTCGGGTAGCGTCGGGCGTATGCATTTCGGAGCTGGTGTGCCCACGGTCGAGGTCGGGGATCTCGCGGACGGAGCCTTTCTGCTGGACGTCCGGGAGGACGACGAGTGGCAGGCCGGTCACGCGGCGGGGGCGCTGCACATCCCCATCAGTGAATTCGTGGCGCGCTACGGCGAGTTGACCGAGGCGGCGCCACAGGACGGCAGGATCCATGTGATCTGCCGGTCGGGCAGTCGCTCCGCGCAGGTCGCGATGTACCTCGTCCAGCAGGGCATCGACGCGGTGAACGTCGCCGGCGGTATGCAGATCTGGGCCGCCACCGGCCGCCCCGTCGTAGACGACAAGGGCCAGCCGGGCTTCGTGCTCTAGCGCTCCGCTGGGTGAGGCGGTTTCCAAGCCGCGGGTTCGATGTGGCTGGTCGCGCCCGTGCGGCGGAGCCGCACATTGATACAGCCCCGCGCCCCTGAGAGGCCTGTGGCCTCCTGCGGGGCGCGGTGGCGCACCGGACAGCAGCAAGTCCGCTTAGCGAGGCGTCACCCATGCGCCTGGCGGAGCTCACGCGAGGCGCCCGGCCCTCAGCGACTCGGGCGACCACGCGTTGCCCTCCGCCGCTCACCCCAGTGCATGCGCCGCCAACAGATCGCCCAGCGTCTCCTCATGGGCTGCCGCCGGGCCGAGAGAGAGCTCCAGGTGCTTGGCCCAGGCGTGGTAGCGGTGCAGCGGGTAGTCGGTGTCGGCGCCGAAGCCTCCATGCAGATGCTGCGCGGTCTGTACGACGCGTCGTACGCCCTCGGAGGCCCAGATCTTGGCCACGGCGATGTCGCCGGACGCGGGCAGCGCCCCGCCCGCCCCCGTGCTGATCCGCCAGGCGGCCTGCCAGAGGGTCGCCTCCATCGCGCGCAGGTCGATATAGCGGTCGGCGGCCTGCACGGCCACCGCCTGGAACGTGGCGACCGGGAATCCGAACTGCTCCCGCTTGCTGGTGTATTCGCTCGTCATCCCGAGGACGCCCTCGCCCAGGCCGAGCGCCAGCGCACACGTTCCTGTGGCGAGCAGATCCCGTAGCGATTCCCAGGCGCCGTCGGTGTCGATGACGTCGCGGTCGGCGAGGCGTACGGAGTCCAGCCGGAGTTCGCCGAGCCGCTCACCCGTCGTGGAGACCTGCTCGGTGAGCACCGCGCCTTCGTGGCCGCGCGGTACGAGGGCGAGCACGGCGCGGCCCGAACCGGTGCTCAGAGCGGGTACGACGACAAAGTCCGCGTTGAAGACCCAGGGCACCGCTGTCTGCACCCCGTCCAGCAACCACACGTCGCCTTCCCGGCGCGCGGTGACGGCCTGTTCGGCACCGTCGTGTCCGGTACGGCCGTTCGCGGCGACGGTCAGCACCACTTCGCCCCGGCCGGCCCGCGCCAGCAGCTCCGCCTTCAACTCCTCACTGCCGTACGTCTGCACGGCCAGCGCCGCCGCACTGCTCTCCAGGAGCGGTACCCGCGCGAGCACCTTCGCCGACTCGCGCAGCACCCGGCACAGAGCGATGGCGTCCAGACCCGCCCCGTCGTAGCGCGCGTCGAGCAGCAGGCTCAGCAGGTCGGCGTCGGCGATCTTGGCCCACAGCGCCCGGTCGAAGTCGTCCGCGACGGCGCCCGCAGTGAGCGCGGGTGAGGGCACCCCGTCCGGTGCGACCCCGGCGAACACCGCCTTCGCCGCCTCCACGGCCGCCTGCTGTTCCTCGCTGAAGCTGAAGTCCACAGCCTGTCCTCCCACGTACCTGATCCATCGGACGGAGCTGATGGACCGACGATGGATCTGACGGAGCGTCAAGGTAGAACAGGTTCTATGAAAAGGGAACGGCGCGACAACAAGGGAGTCACCGGCGAGCGAAGCTCACCACCGCCGAAGCTCACCGGTCGAAGTCCAACTCCACCCTCTCCGTGGCCGGATGGGACTGGCACGCCAGTACATACCCCGCTTCCGTCTCCTCCGGCTCCAGCGCGAAGTTGCGGTCCATCCGCACCTCGCCGGAGACCAGGAACGCCCGGCAGGTCCCGCACACCCCGCCGCGGCAGGCATACGGCGCGTCGGGGCGGTTGCGCAGCACCGTCTCCAGGAGCGGCTCGCCGTCCCGCACGGGCCAGGTGCCCGCGCGCCCGTCGAGCCGCGCCGTGACCGTGCTGTGCGCGGGAGCCGGCACGGTGGCAGCCGGTGCGGCCCCGTCGTCGACATGGAAGATCTCCTCGTGGATACGGCTCCGCGACACCCCGAGATCGCGCAACACCCGCTCCGCCCCCTGCACCAGCCCGAACGGCCCGCACAGAAACCAGCCCGCCACCGCGTCGACCGGCAGCAGTGCCGGCAGCAGCTCCGTGAGCCGCTCCCGGTCGAGCCGCCCGGAGGGCAGGCCGGCCTGCTGCTCCTCCCGGGAGAGCACCGTCACCAGCTGGAACCGCTCCGGAAAGCGGTCCTTCAGATCGGCGACCTCTTCGAGGAACATCGTCGAGGCGGACGTACGGTCGCTGCGTATGAGGCAGAACCGTGCCTCGGGCTCCCGGGCCAGCAGCGTCGTGACGATCGACAGCACGGGTGTGATGCCACTGCCGCCGACCACCGCCGCGTACAGCCCGGCCGCCGGTTCGAGCGTGAAGCGTCCGGCCGGTGTCATCACCTCCACCTCGTCGCCCACGCCGATCTCCTTGAGCGCGTGCGTCGAGAAGGCCCCGCCCTCCACCAGCCGCACCCCGACCCGCAGCGTCCGGGGACCGGGGCCCTCCGCCGGGGCGGGCGCCCGCGAGCAGATCGAGTACGTACGCCGTATCTCCGCGCCATCGACCGTGTGCCGCAGCGCCAGGTGCTGGCCAGGTGCGTACCGGTACTCCTCGCGCAGCTCCGGCGGCACCGCGAAGGTCAGGGCGACGGAGTCGTCGGTGAGCCGGTCGACCGCGGCCACCGGGAGCGTGTGGAACCGGGCCATCACAACTCCTTGAAGTGGTCGAACGGTTCACGGCAGGACAGACAGCGCCGCAGCGCCTTGCATGCCGTGGACGAGAAGCGGCTGAGCAGCTCGGTGTCGGCGGAGCCGCAGTGCGGACAGCGCACGGGGTCCGGCTCCAGGCCTGCATCCGGTGGGGCGTCTGCCATCCTCCCCGGAGCGTGGGCGGCTGTCCGGGTCGGGCCGAGCGATATCGGAACCGGTCCCGTCGCTCGCTGCGTACGTGGCGGTGCTATCCCGAACTCCCTCAGCTTTCGGCGTCCTTCGTCCGAGATGTCGTCCGTCGTCCAGGCAGGGGACAGCACGGTCTGGACGGTCACCTCCGGCACCCCGTGCTCGTGCAGCACCCTCTCGATGTCCGCCGACATGGCCTCGACGGCCGGGCAGCCGGTGTAGGTGGGCGTCAGCTCGACCTCGACCGCACCGCCCCCACGGACATGGACCGCGCGGAGCACGCCCAGCTCCTCCAGGGTGAGGACCGGCAGCTCGGGATCCGGCACGGAACCGGCGAGCCTGCGCAGCTCCTCCTCGAGGAGCGTCTCCTCCTCTTGGAAGGGCGTCGTCCTGGTCACCATGACGCCCCCGGGTGGCTGCGGTGCAGATGCTGCATCTCGGCGAGCATCCGTCCGAAGGGCTCCGTATGCAGCCCCTGGCGTCCGGCGCCCGCGGTCCACGCCCCGGATCGCGGTCCTTCCGGCACGTCGAGGGTCGCCCGGCGCAGGACGGCCGAGACGGATTCCAGCCAACTGGTCTCCAAGTCCTTCCAGTTGACGTTCACCCCCTCGACCGGCTGGAACATCTCACCGGTGTACCGCCACAGCGCTTCGCCCGCCCGACGCATCCGCTGACGGCTCTCGGCCGTGCCGTCTCCCAGTCGCAGCGTCCACTGCTCGGCGTGGTCCTGGTGGTAGGTGACCTCCTTGACGGCCTTGGCCGCAAGCGGGGCGAACTCGCCGTCTCCGGCGGCCAGTTCCGCGTACAGCAGTCGCTGGTAGGTGGAGAAGTACAGCTGGCGGGTGATCGTGTGGGCGAAGTCGCCGTTCGGCTGCTCGACCAGCTGGACGTTGCGGAAGGCGCGCTCCTCGCGGAGGTATGCCAGCTCGTCCTCGTCGCCTGCCATCGACAGGAGTACCCGCGCCTGGCCCAGCAGGTCGAGGGCGATATTGGCGAGGGCCACTTCCTCCTCGAGGACGGGCGCCTTGCCCGCCCACTCCCCCAGTCGGTGCGAGAGCACCAGGGCGTCGTCGCCGAGGGCGAGGGCGGCCGCGGAACCGGCGGTGACCGTCACAGGTGCTTCACCCCTTCCGGGATGTCATAGAACGTCGGGTGGCGGTACGGCTTGTCGGCGGCCGGTTCGAAGAAGGGGTCCTTCTCGTCCGGTGAGGACGCCGTGATCGCGGCGGACGGGACGACCCAGATGGACACGCCTTCACCGCGCCGGGTGTACAGATCGCGGGCGTTGCGCAGCGCCAGCTCGGCGTCCGGCGCGTGCAGGCTGCCGGCGTGGGTGTGCGAGAGTCCGCGGCGCGAGCGTACGAAGACCTCCCACAGGGGCCAGTCGTTGGTGGTCATGCTCGAGCCTCCCCGTTGCCCGCGGCCTGTTTGCCGGCGTACGCCGCGGCCGCTTCCCGTACCCATGCGCCCTCTTCGTGTGCTTGCCTGCGCTGGGCTATCCGCTGTTCGTTGCACGGGCCGTTGCCCTTGAGAACCTCCCAGAACTCCGTCCAGTCGATCGCTCCGAAGTCGTGGTGGCCCCGCTCCTCGTTCCACTTCAACTCCGGGTCGGGGAGCGTGAGTCCGAGGGATTCGGCCTGGGGGACGCAGATGTCCACGAAGCGCTGGCGCAGTTCGTCGTTCGAGTGCCGCTTGATCTTCCAGGCCATCGACTGCGCGGAGTGAGCGGACTCGTCGTCGGGCGGGCCGAACATCATCAGCGAGGGCCACCACCAGCGGTTCACGGCGTCCTGCGCCATCTCGTGCTGCTCCGGTGTGCCGCGGCTGAGGGTCAGCAGCAGTTCGTATCCCTGGCGCTGGTGGAAGGACTCCTCCTTGCAGATGCGGACCATCGCGCGCGCGTACGGACCGTAGGAGCAGCGGCACAGGGGCACCTGGTTGGTGATCGCCGCGCCGTCCACCAGCCAGCCGATGGCGCCCACGTCCGCCCAGGTCAGCGTCGGGTAGTTGAAGATCGATGAGTACTTCTGGCGGCCGGTGTGCAGCTTGTCGAGCAGTTCGTCGCGGCTCGTGCCGAGCGTTTCCGCCGCGCTGTAGAGGTACAGCCCGTGTCCGGCCTCGTCCTGGACCTTGGCCATCAGGATCGCCTTGCGGCGCAGGGAGGGTGCGCGCGTGATCCAGTTGGCCTCCGGCTGCATGCCGATGATCTCCGAGTGCGCGTGTTGCGCGATCTGCCGGACCAGCGTCGAACGGTAGGCGTCGGGCATCCAGTCGCGCGGCTCGATGCGCTCGTCGGCGGCCACGGCGGCGTCGAAGACAGCCTCGTACGCCGCTGTCCGCGCGGCCTCGTCCGCCGTCCCGTCCGCCTGTGCCCGGGCGGTGCGGTGCGCGGCTGCTGTCGCCATGTGGTCCCCCTCGACCTCGATCAAGTGCTACCGACCGATCGTTCGGTTCGTTCGATTCAATGGTGGGACGAGGGCCGTAAGGTGTCAACCGCTGTGGATAACCCGCTGTGGACAACGTCACGGTTGTGGCCGCTGTGTTCGCCGGGGCTGTGCCGGGCGGGCGGCCTTAAGTACCGTGCCGGTGCGAACGTCGCGGCGCGGCACCCCGCAGGCGGTACGGCACCCGGCCGACCGGCGACAGGAATATGGCGGACATCGGGAAACGGGGCGGAATGGACGCGTACGACGAGGGCTCGAACCCCCGGCACGAGCCGCCGGACGAGCCCGAAACCGCCGCTGCCGACTCTCACCCGCCGAACGACCGCGAAACCCTCGCCGCACCCTCGCCGCACCACCCGCCGCCCCCGCAGTACGACCCCGCGTCCCCTCCCTCCACCGGCATAGCCGCCCTTTCCCTCCGCTACCAGATCGCCGTCGCCCTGGCCCTCGCCGTCGTCGCGGTCGCCGTCTGTGTGCATCTCGGCACGATGTTTCTGCACGTTGCGCCCTCGAACACGGTCACCAAGCAGCACGGACAGGCGATCGACGAGTGGGTCTACCCCGAGTTCGAGCAGAACTGGAAGCTCTTCGCCCCCAACCCGCTGCAGCAGAACATCGCGGTCCAGGTCCGCGCCGAGGTGCGGGCCGCGGACGGCGGCATCCGGACGACCCGCTGGTACGACCTCTCCGCGCGGGACGGCGCGGCCATCGACGGCAATCTGCTGCCCAGCCACACCCAGCAGAACGCCCTGCGCCGCGCCTGGGACTTCTACGTGGGCACCCGCGACAACGAGAACCGTCCCGACGGCCTGCGCGGCGCCCTCGCCGAGCGCTATCTGCGCCGCCTCGTGGTGCTGCGCCTGGACCGTGAGCAGGCGGGCGGCAGGGGCGCGGTCGTCCAGCAGGTCCAGGTCCGCTCCCGTACGACCAATGTGCCGCCTCCCGATTGGAGCACGGAGCAGGTCTCCGACAAGCCCGTCTTCCGTGAACTGCCCTGGTGGCCGGTGACCGAGGCCGACCGGGCGGCGGGCACGCGCGACGCGGGGACAGAGGCGGGGGCCCGGTGAGCATCGACGACCGCACCGGCACCCTCGAGAGCAAATCCCGCCTCGACCGGAAGCTCGCGCGCGGCATCTCCCGGATCACCGGATCGGCGCTCGGCCCGTACCAGACCGCCGTGATACGCATCGGCTTCGCCGCCACCTGGCTGCTGTTCCTGCTGCGGGAGTTCCCGCACCGCCGGGAGATGTACGGGCCCGACGGCCCCTGGAGCTGGGACCTCGCCCAGCAGCTCATCGCGGACAACCACGCCTTCACGGCCCTGATGTGGTCGGACAGCCGGACCTGGTTCGAGATCGTCTACGCACTGGCCGTGCTGTCGAGCGTCCTGCTGCTGCTGGGCTGGCGCACCCGCGCCATATCCGTGCTCTTCATGATCGGCGTGCTCTCGCTGCAGAACCGCAGCGTCTTCATGGGCGACGGCGGCGACAACGTCATCCACCTGATGGCGGTCTACCTGGTGTTCACGCGCTGCGGCCAGGTGTGGTCCCTGGACGAGCGGCGGAAACGTCGCGCGCGTGAGGCACGCGCGCGTGGAGAGGGTTCCGGCCCGGACAGGGTGGGACCCGCCCTGTGGGGTGTGCTCGGATTCCTGCTGGCCGCGGCCACGCTCGCGGGAAAGATCGACGGCGGGTTCCTGGGCGGCTGGCTGACGGTCCTGTGGGGGCTGTGGTGGGCGCAGGGCCTCTGGTGGGTGGTCTCACGCCGCGCGCGGACCGCCGAACCGCGGATCTTCCTGGACGTCCTCGCCAATCTCGTCCACAACGCCGCCCTGTTCGTGATCATGGCCGAGGCGTGCCTGATCTACGCAACGGCCGGCTGGTACAAGATCCAGGGTTCGCGCTGGCAGGACGGCACCGCCATCTACTACCCGCTCCACCTCGACTACTTCTCGCCCTGGCCCGCCCTCTCCGACCTGCTGACCGCGAACGGCACGCTCGTGATGCTGGTGACGTACGGGACGGTCGTCGTGCAGGTCGCCTTCCCCTTCACACTGCTCAACCGGCGGGTGAAGAACGTCCTGCTGGCAGCCATGATCACCGAGCACGCCGTGATCGCCGTGGTCCTCGGTCTGCCGTTCTTCTCGCTCGCCATGATCGCGGCGGACGCGGTCTTCCTGCCGACGTCCTTCCTGCGCCGCCTCGGCGGTTGGGCGGCACGCGCGCGCGTGCGGCTGTTTTCGCGCGGCCGCCCTACGCTCCCGGGGCCGCGTAAGGGCGATCAGCGCACCCCGGAGGAGGCGGAGCACACGCACGTAGGCTTCACCCCATGACGGCCCCCCACGACCCCGTACGCGCCTGGCACCGGCTCGCCGACACCTCCGTACTGCTCGACGGCTTCCACGCCCTCAAGCACGCCGCACGCTTCCACGCCGAGGTCCTGGTGGCCGTCACCGTCGACCGGCGGGCGGCCCTCGCGCTGGCCGAGGAGCTGGCCCCGGACGTACGGGACACGCTCGACGGGCTCCTGGCAGAGGTACCGGAGGACGTCTTCCAAGCCCTCGTCCCCCGGCCGCACCCCACCGCTGTGGCCGCTCTGGCGGTACGTCCCTCCCGTGCGGCCAACCTGGATGCGCTGGCCCGCGCTCCGCGCCCTGCCCCCGTCGTGGTGCTCGACAGTCCGCGCAACCTGGGCAACGCCGGAGCCGTGATCCGCCTCGCCGCCGGCTTCGGGGCGACCGGTGTGATCACCACGGGCACCCTCGACCCCTGGCATCCCACGGTCGTACGCGGCGGGGCGGGGCTGCACTTCGCGACGGCCGTGGAGCCGCTCGCCGTGCACGAACTGCCCCCCGGCCCGGTGTTCGCCCTCGACCCGGAGGGCGAGGACATCCGTGGCCTCAAGCTCCCGGACGACGCCCTGCTCGCCTTCGGCTCCGAACGCAGTGGGCTGTCACCCGAACTGCGTGCCCGCGCCGATCACTTGGTGTCCCTGCCGATGCGCTCCCAGGTCTCCAGCTACAACCTCGCCACCAGCGTGGCCATGACCCTGTTCCACTGGAGCGCCGCCGGGGGCGGAGCCGGCAGCGCGTCCGTGCCGGGCGGCCCTGACGTCCGCCCGGCCTGAGCGTCCGGAAGACGAAGACTCACGCCTCGCGGCGTAGCTCCACCACCCGGAAGCGGTTCGCCACGAATGCCCCGTCGCACAGCGCCGCGTTCGCCGCCGGGTTGCCGCCCGAGCCGTGGAAGTCCGAGAAGGCCGCCGTCTGGTTGACGTACACCCCGCCGGTCAGGTTCAGCGAGAGCTGGGCGCACTCCTCCAGGCAGGCCTCCTGGACGGCCTGCTCGACCTCCTGGGAGGTGGTGTACGCGCCGACTGTCATGGCGCCCTTGTCCCTGATCGTCCGGCGCAGCAGCTCCACGGCCTCCTCGGGCGAGTCGACCGCGACCGCGAACGAGACCGGCCCGAAGCATTCGCTCATGTAGGCCGCCTCGGCATCGGGCTTGGCGCCGTCGAGCTTCACGATCACGGGCGTACGGACGACCGCGTCAGGGAACTCCGGGTTGCGGATCTCCCGTGAGGCCAGGGCGACTTCGCCAAGACCCGACGCGGCCTCCAGGCGGGCCTTCACGTCCGGGTTCACGATCGCGCCGAGCAGGGCGTTCGCGCGGGCGTCGTCCCCGAGGAGGCCGCCGACCGATTTCGCGAGATCGGCGACCACCTCGTCGTACGACTTGGGGCCGTCCTCCGTACGGATGCCGTCGCGGGGGATCAGCAGGTTCTGCGGGGTCGTGCACATCTGGCCGCTGTAGAGGGACAAGGAGAAGGCGAGGTTCGACAGCATGCCCTTGTAGTTGTCGGTCGACTCCACGATCACCGTGTTGACGCCGGCCTTCTCCGTGTAGACCTCGGCCTGCCGGGCGTTGGTCTCCAGCCAGTCGCCGAACGCAGTCGAGCCCGTGTAGTCGATGATCCGGATCTCGGGGCGGGTGGCCAGGGTCTTGGCGATGCCCTCGCCGGGGCGCTCGGCGGCCAGGGCCACCAGGTTCGGGTCGAAGCCCGCCTCGGCGAGCACCTCGCGCGCCACCTGGACGGTGAGGGCGAGCGGGAGCACCGCGCGCGGGTGGGGCTTCACCAGGACCGGGTTGCCCGTGGCCAGGGAGGCGAACAGGCCCGGATAGCCGTTCCACGTCGGGAAGGTGTTGCAGCCGATCAGCAGGGCGATTCCGCGCGGCACCGGCGTGAACTGCTTGTTCAGTGCGAGGGGCTCACGCTTGCCCTGAGGCTTGGTCCACTCCGCGGTGTCAGGGGTGCGGACCTGCTCCACATACGCGTACGCCACTGCCTCCAGGCCGCGGTCCTGGGCATGGGGGCCGCCCGCCTGGAACGCCATCATGAAGGCCTGGCCACTGGTGTGCATGACCGCGTGCGCGAACTCATGCGTGCGGTCGCTGATCCGCTTGAGGATCTCCAGACACACCACCGCACGCATCTCCGCGCCCGCGTCGCGCCATGCGCGCTGCCCGGCCTTCATGGCGGGCAGCAGGACGTCGATGTCCGCGTGCGGATATGTGACACCCAACTCGGTGCCGTACGGGGAGACCTCGCCGCCCACCCAGTCGTCGGTGCCGGGCTGGCCCAGGTCGAGGCGGGTGCCCAGGAGGGCGTCAAAGGCGGCCTTGCCTTCCGCCAGGCTCAGGCTGCCGCCCTCGCCGTACGCCTTGGGGTGCTCGGGGTGCGGGGACCAGTACGCGCGCGTACGGATCGTTTCCAGCGCCTGGTCGAGGGTGGGCCGGTGCTGTGCGATCAGCTGGTGCGCGGTGAGTTCGGCGGCGGCCATCAGGGACCAACTCCTCGTCTCTAGAGCTCTTCGTTGAGCTCGCGACCTTGGCGGAAATATTGATAGGTGTGGCGCGAAGCGCCTCGTTCAGGGTGGTGGTGGGCGACGGGTGGGCAGTCAGAGTTAGAGTAACCGAACGATCGGTCGGGACAAGGGGGTCCGCCGAACCTGTGGAAAACCCCGTGCGGGAGGATCGCGAGCATGACAGCACTCGACCTCGCCGACCCGGTGGCCGTCGTCGGCACGGGCACCATGGGCCAGGGCATCGCCCAGGTCGCACTGGTCGCGGGCCACCCCGTGCGGCTGTACGACGCCGTCCCCGGCCGGGCTCAGGCCGCGGCCGAGGCCATCGGCGCCCGCCTCGACCGGCTGGTCGAGAAGGACCGTCTGACCGGCGCCGACCGGGACGCCGCGCGCACTCGCCTCAGCCCCGCCGAGAGCCCGGCCGAACTGGCCGACTCCCATCTCGTCGTCGAGGCCGTCCTGGAACGGCTCGACGTCAAGCAGCAACTGCTCCGGGAGCTCGAGGAGATCGTCACGCACGACTGCCTGCTCGCCACCAACACCTCCTCCCTGTCGGTGACCGCCATCGGCGCCGCCCTGCGAAACCCCGGTCGCTTCGTCGGCCTGCACTTCTTCAACCCCGCGCCGCTGTTGCCGCTCGTGGAGGTCGTCTCCGGTTTCGCGACGGACGTCACGTCGGCAACGCGCGCGTACGAGACGGCACGCGCCTGGGGTAAGACGCCGGTCGCCTGCGCCGACACCCCCGGCTTCATCGTCAACCGCATCGCGCGGCCCTTCTACGCCGAGGCCTTCGCGGTCTACGAGGCCCAGGCCGCCGACCCCGCCACGGTCGACGCCGTCCTGCGCGAATCCGGCGGTTTCAAGATGGGCGCCTTCGAGCTGACCGACCTCATCGGGCAGGACGTCAACGAGGCGGTCACCCGCTCCGTGTGGGAGGCCTTCTTCCAGGACGTGCGGTTCACGCCCTCGCTGGCCCAGCGGCGGCTCGTCGAGTCGGGCCGGCACGGACGCAAGACGGGACGCGGCTGGTACGCGTACGGGCACGACGCCGAGCGACCCGAACCGCACACCGCGGAGAAGGCCCAGCCGCCCGCGTACGTCGTCGTCGAGGGGGGCCTGGGCCCCGCGGCCGAACTGCTCCCGCTGATCCGCGAGGCGGGCATCCAGGTCCGCGAGGACGAGGAGGACAACGGCACCCGCCTGGTGCTGCCCAGCGGCGGGCAGCTGGCCCTCGCGGACGGACAGACCTCCGTCGAGTTCCGTGACGTCGTCTACTTCGACCTGGCGCTCGACTACCGGAAGGCGACCCGGATCGCCCTGTCCGCCTCGCAGGACACCCAGCCGGCGACCCTCGCCGAGGCCACCGGGCTCTTCCAGGCGCTCGGCAAGCACGTCAGCGTCATCGGGGACGTACCCGGGTCGATCGTCGCCCGCACCGTGGCCCGCATCATCGACCTGGCGCACGACGCGGTCACCAAGGGGGTGGCCACCGAGGAGGACATCGACACGGCGATGCGCCTGGGCGTCAACTACCCGCTGGGGCCCTTCGAATGGAGCCGCAAGCTCGGCAAGGGCTGGGCGTACGACGTCCTGGACGAGATGCATCTGCGCGACCCCTCCGGACGGTACGCGCCGTCCCTCGCGCTCTACCGCCACGCGTACGCCTCGGACAAGCGGGAGGGCACCACCTCATGACCACGGCCAAGCGCGACACGTACACGCCGGAGACGCTGCTCTCCGTCGCCGTGCGGGTCTTCAACGACCGCGGCTACGACGGCACGTCCATGGAGCACCTCTCCAAGGCGGCCGGCATCTCCAAGTCGTCGATATACCACCACGTCGCGGGCAAGGAGGAGCTGCTGCGTCGGGCCGTGAGCCGGGCGCTGGACGGCCTCTTCGGGATCCTCGACGAGGAGCACGCGTGCGTGGGGCGTGCCGTGCGGCGACTGGAGTACGTCACCCGGCGCATGGTCGAGGTGCTCACCGCCGAACTGCCGTACGTGACGCTCCTGCTGCGGGTGCGCGGCAACACCGGCACCGAGCGCTGGGCCCTGGAGCGGCGTCGGGAGTTCGACCACCGGGTGGCCGAGCTCATGAAGGAGGCGGCGGCCGACGGGGACGTCCGCGCGGACGTGGAGTTCGGGCTCGCCACCAGGCTGGTCTTCGGGATGATCAACTCGCTCGTCGAGTGGTACCGGCCCGACGGCCGGGGCGTGGGCGAGCGTGAAGTCGCCGACGCGGTCGTGCGGTTGGTCTTCGAGGGGCTGCGCAAGGAGGAGTGACAGCCGGGCCGCACGCCCCGAAGAACCGGGCCGCACGCCGCGAGTAGGGCACCGGGGTCAGCTCTCCGGCTCCACGTCCTCCTCCTCGAAGACCAGCAGGGTCCGGGTGCTGAGAACCTCCGGGATGGACTGGAGGCGGGTCAGCACCAGGTCGCGCAGATTCCTGTTGTCCGGCGTGTGCACCAGGAGCAGGACGTCGAAGTCCCCGCTGACCAGGGCGATATGGGCCACCTCGGGGAGCGCGCGCAGCTGTTCGCGCACCGTGCGCCAGGAGTTCTGCACGATCTTCAGGGTGATGTAGGCGGCGGCGCCCTTCCCTGCCCGCTCATGGTTGATGCGGGCGCCGAAGCCGAGAATGACGCCGTCCTCGATGAGCCGGTTGATGCGCGCGTACGCGTTGGCCCGGGACACATGCACGCGCTCGGCGACTGACCGTATGGACGCACGGCCGTCCGAGCGCAGCATCTGGAGGATGTCCTGATCGATGGCGTCCAGCGGACGCGGAGGAGTGTCGGCACGGCCGCCCTCCGGTCCCTCGGCCATTTGTTCAGGTGCCATGTCCCCCCGCCTCCATACCATGGACGTAATGCATCCATCCCAGGCTGTGGAGAACCGATTGTCCACAGCCTGGAGCTGCCTGTAGCCAAAATGTGCCGACGACCGAACAATCGGTAGGTGAGGCGCATCACATCCGGTGTGCCGCCGGACCACTCCCATGAGGAGGTGCCGTCATGACGGTCATGGAGCAGCGGGGTGCCTATCGGCCCACCCCGCCGCCTGCCTGGCAGCCCCGCACCGACCCCGCCCCCCTGTTGCCGGACGAGGTTCCGTACCGCGTCCTCGGCACGGACGCGGCGGCCGAGGCCGACCCGGGTCTGCTGCGTCGTCTGTACGGGGAGCTGGTGCGCGGTCGTCGCTACAACACGCAGGCCACCGCCCTCACCAAGCAGGGCCGGCTCGCGGTCTACCCCTCCTCCACCGGCCAGGAGGCCTGCCAGGTCGCCGCCGCGCTCGTCCTCGAAGAGCGCGACTGGCTCTTCCCCAGCTACCGCGACACGCTCGCCGCCGTCGCCCGCGGCCTCGACCCCGTCCAGGCCCTGGGCCTCCTGCGCGGCGACTGGCACAGCGGATACGACCCTCGCGAGCGCCGTATCGCGCCCCTGTGCACCCCCCTCGCGACCCAACTCCCGCATGCCGTGGGCCTCGCGCATGCCGCGCGTCTTCAGGGCGACGACGTGGTCGCGCTCGCCCTGGTCGGTGACGGCGGCACCAGTGAGGGCGACTTCCACGAGGCACTGAACTTCGCCGCCGTCTGGCAGGCCCCGGTCGTCTTCCTCGTCCAGAACAACGGTTTCGCGATCTCCGTTCCGCTCGCCAAGCAGACCGCCGCGCCCTCCCTCGCTCACAAGGCGGTCGGTTACGGCATGCCGGGCCGCCTGGTCGACGGCAACGACGCGGCCGCGGTGCACCAGGTCCTCGGCGAAGCCGTGGCCCACGCGCGCGCGGGAGGAGGGCCGACGCTCGTGGAGGCGGTGACGTACCGCATGGACGCCCACACGAACGCCGACGACGACAAGCGCTACCGCGGCGACGCAGAGATCGAGGCCTGGCGCGCACACGACCCGATCGCCCTCCTGGAGCACGCGCTGACCGAGCGCGGGCTCCTCGACGAGGCCGGCATCCAGGCCGCGCGCGAGGACGCCGAGGCGATGGCCGCGGATCTGCGCGAGCGCATGAACCAGGACCCGGCGCTCGACCCGATGGACCTGTTCGGGCACGTCTACGACCGGCCCACGACCCAACTCCTGGAGCAGGAGGCACAGTTGCGGGCCGAACTGGCCGCCGAGGAGCGGCATCACGAGTCGGAGGGAGCGCAGCGATGACCACGGTCGCCGTGAAACCGGCCACCATGGCGCAGGCCCTCGGCCGTGCCCTGCGCGACGCGATGGCCGCCGACCCGGCCGTCCATGTCATGGGCGAGGACGTCGGCACCCTCGGCGGTGTCTTCCGGGTCACCGACGGGCTCGCCGAGGAATTCGGCGAGGACCGCTGTACGGACACGCCGCTGGCCGAGGCGGGCATCCTGGGGACGGCCGTCGGCATGGCCATGTACGGGCTGCGGCCGGTCGTGGAGATGCAGTTCGACGCCTTCGCCTACCCCGCTTTCGAGCAGCTGATCTCGCATGTGTCGCGGATGCGCAACCGCACCCGCGGGGCGATGCCGCTGCCGATCACGATCCGCGTTCCCTACGGGGGAGGCATCGGCGGCGTCGAGCACCACAGCGACTCCTCCGAGGCGTACTACATGGCGACTCCGGGGCTCCATGTCGTCACGCCCGCGACGGTCGCCGACGCATACGGGCTGCTGCGCGCCGCCATCGCCTCCGACGACCCGGTCGTCTTCCTCGAACCCAAGCGCCTGTACTGGTCGAAGGACTCGTGGAACCCCGACGAGCCACCGGCCGTTGAACCGATAGGCCGCGCGGTGGTGCGGCGCTCGGGCCGGAGCGCCACGCTGATCACGTACGGGCCGTCCCTGCCCGTCTGCCTGGAGGCGGCCGAGGCGGCGCGGGCCGAGGGGTGGAACCTCGAAGTCGTCGATCTGCGCTCCTTGGTGCCGTTCGACGACGAGACGGTGACCGCGTCCGTACGGCGCACGGGGCGGGCCGTCGTGGTGCACGAGTCCGGGGGCTTCGGCGGACCGGGCGGGGAGATCGCCGCGCGGGTCACCGAGCGGTGCTTCCACTACCTGGAGGCGCCGGTGCTACGGGTGGCCGGTTTCGACATCCCGTACCCGCCGCCGATGCTGGAGCGGCATCATCTGCCCGGCGTCGACCGCATCCTGGACGCGGTCGCGCGGCTGCAGTGGGAGGCGGAGAACTGATGCCCCGGGTCCTCGAATTCAGGCTGCCCGACCTCGGCGAAGGGCTCACCGAGGCGGAGATCGTCCGTTGGCTCGTCCAGGTCGGCGACGTCGTCGCCGTCGACCAGCCGGTCGTCGAGGTCGAGACGGCCAAGGCGATGGTCGAGGTGCCCTGCCCGTACGGCGGCGTGGTCACGTCCCGCTTCGGCGAGGAGGGCACGGAACTGCCCGTCGGAGCACCGCTGTTGACGGTGGCGGTCGGAGCACCCGCCTCCGGTGACGCGGACGAGGGGTCCGGCAACGTACTCGTGGGGTACGGCACGGGAACGCCGCCCGCGCGACGCGGAAGGGTACGGCCGACCGGCCCGGGGTCTGCTGGGCGGAGGCCGCCGGGACGGCCCACGGAGGGGCCCGTCAGCGCGGACGTGGCGCCCGCCGCTCGCGCTGCGGACACGTCGGCCGCCGACCGGGGTACGGACAGCGGTGCCATGGGAACGGCGGCGCACGAGGCCGCCGCCCGCCGCCTCGCGCAGGACGTGGCCACCACCGAGGGCCGGCCGGGCGGCGGGGACGGACGCCGCGCCGATGGTCCGGTGCCGGTGATCTCCCCGCTCGTGCGGCGGCTGGCCCGGGAGTATGGCCTGGATCTGCGGGAGTTGGCGGGAACCGGACCCGACGGACTGATTCTGCGGGCAGACGTCGAGCACGCGGCGCGCGCCGCCGGTGCTCGCGGCCAGGCGATGGAGACCGGGGCTGTGTCGTACGCGCCGGCGGGGCCGGAGCCCTCAGCCGCCCCCCACGCGCGCGTGCATGCCGCGTCCGCCGGTGAGACCCCCGCGCGCGCGGCAAGCGCTCCGGCAGCCTCCGGTACCCGCATCCCCCTGCGAGGCATCCGCGGTGTCGTCGCCGACAAGCTGGCCCGCAGCCGCCGGGAGATCCCCGACGCGACCTGCTGGGTGGACGCCGACGCGACGGAACTCCTGCACGCGCGTGTGGCGATGAACGCAAGCGGCGGACCGAAGATCTCCCTCCTCGCGCTGCTCGCCCGTATCTGCACCGCCGCCCTCGCCCGCCATCCCGAGCTCAACTCCACGGTCGACATGGACGCCGGAGAGGTCGTACAGCTCGACGAGGTGCACCTCGGGTTCGCGGCGCAGACCGAGCGGGGGCTCGTCGTGCCGGTGGTGAAGGACGCGCACACGCGGGACGCCCAGTCGCTGAGCTTGGAGTTCGCTCGGCTCACCGAAGCGGCGCGGACCGGGACGCTCACCCCAGGGGAACTCACCGGCGGGACCTTCACGTTGAACAACTACGGCGTGTTCGGCGTCGACGGCTCCACGCCGATCATCAACCACCCCGAGGCGGCCATGCTCGGCGTCGGCCGGATCGCCCCCAAGCCCTGGGTGCACGAGGCCGAGCTGGCGGTGCGGCAGGTCGTACAGCTCTCGCTCACCTTCGACCACCGGGTGTGCGACGGCGGCACGGCGGGCGGATTCCTGCGGTATGTGGCGGACTGCGTGGAGCAGCCGGCGGTACTCCTGCGTTCCCTGTGATCGCCGTGGCACGCATACTCGTGGGGTGACCGCGTACCAGGCCCCCGGCGACTCCGGTGTCGATGTACACGACGCCGTCGTGCTCGCCGGAGGTGCCGCCCGGCGGCTCGGCGGCGCCGACAAGCCCGGTGTGCGCGTGGGCGGTCGCCCGCTGCTCGACCGGGTCCTGGCCGCGTGTTCCTCCGCCGCCACCACCGTGGTGGTGGCCGACCGCAGGGCCACCGCGCGCCCGGTGCTGTGGGCGCGCGAGGACCCGCCAGGCGCGGGTCCGCTGGCCGCGCTCGACGCGGGGCTCCGGCAGACCTCGGCGGCGTATGTCGTGGTGCTCTCCGCCGATCTGCCGTTCCTCGACGAGGAGACGGTACGACGGCTGCTGGCCGCCCTTCGGTCGACCGACAGCGAAGGCGTGCTGCTCACCGACCCCGATGGTCGCGACCAGCCGCTCGTGGCCGCGTACCGGAGTGCGGCGCTGCGCCGTGAGCTGGCGGCGCTCGGCGCCGAGCACGGGGGTCTGGCCGGGCTGCCGCTACGGCTGCTGACCGGTGCGCTCGACCTGACCCGTATCACCGACCCCGTCGCGTCCTTCGACTGCGACACCTGGGACGACATTGCTGCCGCCCGGGCACGTATCAGGGAGCATGGGCACGTGTTGGATGAATGGATTTCCGCAGTCAAGGAAGAGCTGGGCATCGACCTCGACGTCGACACCGGCATCCTGCTCGATCTCGCCCGCGACGCCGCACACAATGTGACCCGGCCCGCGGCTCCGCTGACGACGTTCCTCGTCGGATACGCGGCCGCCCAGGCCAAGGGAGGTCCCGAGGCAGTGGCCGAGGCCGCGCGCAAGGCGACAGCCCTCGCGCTGCGCTGGTCGGAGGAGGCCGAAGAGGCCTCGTCCGGCCCCGGTGCGGCCCCCGCCGCCGAGGCCCGCCCGGACGCCGGATGACCGCCCACGGGGAGTACGAGGACGTCGACCTCGACGTGGAGGAGGCCCTCGCCTTGGTGAAGGACAGCGATGCCCACCGGCCCGGCGAAGCCACCCCTTGGCCACAAGCACGCGCCACCGCCGCGCGAGCCCCCCGTACCCCCACCGCCCCCGTCTCCGTCCCGCTCGACGCCGCACTGGGCCTCGTCCTCGCCGCCTCCCTCACCGCCCTTACAGACCTCCCCTCGTTCGACACGTCCGCGATGGACGGCTGGGCGGTCGCCGGACCCGGCCCGTGGCACGTCCGGCCGGAAGGGGTGCTCGCCGGGCACGCCGAGCCGGCGCCGCTCACCGACGGCGAGGCGGTCCGGATCGCCACCGGCGCACGTATCCCGCAGGACGCCACCGCCGTCCTGCGCAGCGAGCACGGCCGCACCGACGACAAGGACCGGCTGCACGCGACCCGGGACGTCGTGCACGGCCAGGACATCCGGCCGCGCGGGCAGGAATGCCGCTCCGGTGACGCCCTCCTGCCTCCCGGGACGCACATCACCCCACCCGTCCTCGGGCTCGCAGCCGCCGCCGGATACGACACCGTCTCCGCCGTCCCGCGACCACGCGCCGAAGTCCTCGTCCTCGGCGACGAATTGCTCACCGAGGGCCTGCCCCACGAGGGCCTGATCCGCGACGCGCTCGGCCCGATGCTGCCGCCCTGGCTGCGCGCGCTCGGCGCGGACGTCATCGCGGTGCGCAGGCTCGGCGACGACGCCGAGGCCCTGCACAAGGCACTGCAGCACTCCGAAGCCGATCTCATCGTCACCACCGGCGGCACCGCCGCGGGCCCGGTCGACCATGTCCACCCCACCCTGCGCCGCATCGGAGCCCAGCTCCTGGTGAACGGCGTCAAGGTGCGCCCCGGGCACCCCATGCTGCTGGCCCGCATCAAGAGGAACCAGCACCTCGTCGGTCTCCCCGGCAACCCCCTCGCCGCCGTCTCCGGCCTGCTCACGCTCGCCGAACCCCTGCTGCGTACGCTCGCGGGACGTCCGGCCCCGGAGCCGTACACGCTGCCCCTCCAGGAGGCGGTGCACGGGCATCCGTACGACACCCGGCTGATCCCCGTCATGCTGCGCGAAGACCGGGCTGTGCCGCTGCACTACAACGGCCCGGCCATGCTGCGCGGCATCGCCGTGGCCGACGCGCTCGCGGTCGTCCCGCCCAGCGGTGGCCGCCCCGGCCAGGAGCTGGAGATCCTCGAGCTGCCGTGGGCGATGGCCGGGATGGAGGCAGGTCTCGCATGAACCAACTCGGGGTGACTCTCATATGAACCGGATCGGGGAGTGTTTCACGTGAAACTTCCGGGCCATGACGCGATCGCCCGCCAGGCCGACGAACGTCTCGTGACCCAGCGGGTGAGGCTTCCCCGCCGGACCGTGGAACACCCGTTTCGCCAGGTCGCCAAGCGCGTCGTCATGGCGCTGCTGATCCTGATCTCGACCGGCTTCCTCGTCTACTTCGACCGCGACGGCTACAACGACAGCTCGGACGGCGCGGTCGACCTGCTCGACGCCTTCTACTACGCGACGGTCACCCTCTCGACCACCGGGTACGGCGATATCACCCCGGTCAGCGACGCCGCCCGGCTCACCAATATTTTTGTGATCACGCCGCTGCGCGTGCTCTTCCTGATCATCCTGGTCGGCACCACTCTCGAGGTCCTCACCGAGCGCACCCGGGAGGAATGGCGACTGAACCGCTGGAGGACCGCTTTGAGGGAGCACACCGTTGTCATCGGCTTCGGGACGAAGGGGCGGTCGGCGATTCAGACCGTGTGTGCGACAGGGCTGAAAAAGGAGCAGGTCGTGGTGGTCGACCCCAGTACGAAGGTGGTCGACGCGGCGACGGCGGACGGGTACGCCGGTGTGGTCGGCGATGCCACGCGCAGCGACGTTTTGATCAGGGCCGAGGTGCAGAAGGCACGGCAGATCATCATCGCGACCCAGCGCGACGACACAGCCGTACTCGTGGCGCTGACGGCCCGGCAGCTCAATCGCGGGGCGAAGATCGTGGCTGCGGTCCGCGAGGAGGAGAACGCGCCGCTGCTGCGCCAGTCCGGTGCCGATGTCGTGATCACCAGTGCGAGCGCGGCCGGACGGCTCCTCGGGCTCTCGGTGCTCAGCCCCAGCGCGGGCATGGTCCTGGAGGACCTCATCCAGCAGGGCAGCGGGCTCGACATCGTTGAACGGCCCGTCGTGAAGGCCGAGGTGGGGCGTGGGCCACGGGACGTGGAGGACCTGGTGGTCAGTGTCGTACGAGGGCATCGCGTGCTCGGATACGACGATCCGGCTCTCGGGAAGCTCCAGTTGACAGACCGTCTGATCACCATCGTGCGGAAGACGCCGCATACGCAGGTCACGCCCGATACCAAGCGCCTGCCCGGGACCGAGCCATCGGCAAGAGGGGCTTTCGGTAGGCCGAAACCCCGGGAGTAGCCTCGCCGCATGCGTGCGATCACGATTCCTGAACCTGGTGGGCCCGAGGCGCTGGTGTGGGACGAGGTCCCGGATCCGGTGCCCGGAGAGGGCGAAGTGCTGGTCGAGGTAGTGGCCGGGGCGGTCAACCGCGCCGATCTCCTCCAGAGGCAGGGCTTCTACGATCCACCGCCCGGCACCTCCCCGTACCCCGGCCTCGAATGCTCCGGACGCATTGCCGAACTCGGCCCCGGCGTTTCGGGATGGGCCGTCGGCGACGAGGTGTGCGCGCTGCTCGCGGGCGGCGGATACGCCGAGAAGGTCGCCGTACCGGCCGGACAGTTGCTGCCCGTGCCCGAGGGCATCGAGCTTCAGCAGGCGGCCGCGCTGCCAGAGGTGACCTGTACGGTCTGGTCCAACGTCTTCATGATCGCCCACCTCCGGCCCGGCGAGACCCTCCTCGTGCACGGCGGTGCGAGCGGCATCGGCACCATGGCGATCCAGCTGGCCAAGTCCGTCGGTGCGAAAGTCGCCGTCACGGCGGGCAGCAAGGAGAAGCTGGCGTACTGCGCCGATCTGGGCGCGGACGTGCTGATCAACTACCGCGAGCAGGACTTCGTCGAGGAGATCAGGATCGCCACGGACGGGGCGGGCGCGGACGTCATCCTCGACATCATGGGCGCCAAGTACCTGGACCGGAACGTCAAGGCACTCGCCACCAACGGTCGCATCGCGGTCATCGGCCTGCAGGGCGGCGTCAAGGGCGAGCTGAACCTCGCCGCGCTTCTGGGCAAGCGGGCCGCCATCACCGCCACCTCGTTGCGTGCCCGGCCCATCGCCGAGAAGGCGGCGATCGTCGCGGCCGTTCGCGAGCACGTCTGGCCGCTGATCTCCGGCGGCCATGTGCGACCGGTCGTCGACCGTGAGCTGCCGATGAGCGAGGCAGCCGCCGCGCACCGCGTGCTGGAGGAGAGCGGGCACATCGGAAAGGTGCTGCTGACGCTCCCGTAAGGCCCTTCAGTGCGCTCCCGTACGGTGTCTCAGCCGCGCCGTACGCGCAGGCCGAGGAATGCGAGCCCCAGGCCGAGCCCGATGAGGACCAGGCCGCTGCCCAGGGGGAGGAGGCGTAGTACGGGCTGTGAGGAGGACGGCGGTGCGGCGTGCCGTGACGGCTCGGAGCTCACGTCGGAGCCGACGCCTGTCTCCGGGCCGACCGGGATATCCGGCACCTCGGGAACGCCGGGGTCGATCTCTGTGCGTATGGCGCCGGCATCCTCCTCCGGCGACGCCTGCCGTCCCGGCCTCTGACGCCCCACGCCCGCACTGCTGCCGGCGCGCGACTCGGTGGGGACGGGCTCGTCGGCATACGACTCGGTGTGCGGGGCGACGAACAAGGAGTTCGAGGCGGGCGACGCGTACGAAACAGGAGCGGGGACCGCCCCAAGGACCAGCAGCAGGCCGGCTGTACTCAGCGTGCGAAGCCACGGAGTCATGTCGATGACCCCCTCCCGGTGCTCGGGCGCCAAGACGCATCAAGCGTCACACGGGCCCCGCATTCCGGCATCTCGGTCACATTCGGTGACAAGCCTGGCGTTCACGGGACTGTCCGCCCGACGCGAACACCGATTCCGTACACGGTGGATCTCTTTTGTGAGGGGGCACCACGGTGATGAGGTGTACGGGTGCGAGAGAATGACGGCATGGAGATGCCGAGGAACGAAAGGTCGCCGGAGAACCCACAGATCCTGGTCGTGGGCCAGGATGGCATGGCTCTCGGCGGCGGAGGAGACGACGACTCCCGCGAGGTCCCGGTGACGGAGATGGTGGAGCAGCCTGCCAAGGTCATGCGCATCGGGAGCATGATCAAGCAACTGTTGGAGGAGGTGCGTGCGGCACCTCTGGACGAGGCGAGCCGGGTCCGCCTCAAGGAGATCCATGCCAGCTCGGTGAAGGAGCTGGAGGACGGTCTCGCTCCCGATCTCGTCGAGGAACTGGAGCGGCTCTCTCTGCCGTTCACGGACGACGGCGTCCCCTCCGACGCCGAGCTGCGTATCGCGCAGGCTCAGTTGGTGGGCTGGCTGGAGGGCCTCTTTCACGGAATCCAGACGACCCTGTTCGCCCAGCAGATGGCGGCTCGTGCCCAGCTGGAGCAGATGCGCCGCGCGCTGCCTCCGGGTGTCGGCGGCGAGGGCGACGAAGAGCCGCACCAGGGTGGCCGCTCGGGCGGGCCGTACCTGTAAGTGACGTACCTCTACGTGCCGTACTGGTGGATGCCGTACCAGTAAAGCCGTACGCGTAAAGCGGCAGCGCGCAGACGGCAGCAGACGAAAGGGGCCCGGCACGGATGCCGGGCCCCTTCGCTTGTCCGGAAGATCATGTCCGGAGAATCAGGCGGGATTGCCCGTCGAGACATCGAGCTGGATCTTGGGCATGTTGTTGGGGTCGACGTCCGTGTCGTCCGCGGGGAACTGATCCATGATCGTGCCGTCGCCGTAGGTGTTCTCGTCGACCGGCTTCTCTTCGTACTGCCAGCCCGCCTCCTGCAGGCACTTCTTCACCGAGTCGATGTTCTTGAAGGTGAAGTCGGGCAGTTTGATCTTGTTGGGGTCGTTGTACGACTCGTCCGGCTCCGTGCACTTCTCCGGCTCGATCGTCTTCGAGGGGTCCGGCGCCTTGTACCCGGCCTCCTGCTGCTTCGTCGCGGACGCGCTGGCGTCGTCGTCACCGCCAGGGTCGCCGCCCCCGCCCATGTTCAGCGCCAGGATCAGTCCGACGACTGCGGCGAGCGCGACGACGGCCGAGCCGATGATCACCGGCAGGTTGCTCTTGCGGCCACCGCCCGGGGAGGGGGCTGAGGGCTGCTGCGGGGAGATCGTGTAGGGCGGCGGGGTCGTCAGGCCCTGCTGCGGGGAGTACGCCGCGGTCTGCGGGGGCGTCGGGTAGCCGCCCTGCTGCGGATAGCCGTAGGCCGCGGACTGCGGCGTGGGAGAGGGGGTCGGTGGGCCGTACGGACCGGGTGTGTACGGCGTCTGGACGTTCCCCGCCGGGCTCGGGCCCGTCTGGCCGATCGGTGGGAAGACCGCGGAGCCGACACCGGCGCCGCTCGATGTCTGCACCCCCGGGACGATGCTCGGCGCGGCCGAGTGCAGCGACTGGGCCACGCGCTGGCACTCGTCGCGCATCGCCTCGGCGCTGGGGAAGCGCTCGTTCGGGTTCTTCTTCAGCGCGCGGGCGATCAGCGAGTCCACGGCCGGTGGCAGCGAGCGGTTGATCGAGGAGGGCGCGACGGGCTCCTCCTGCACATGTGCGTAAGCGATCGCGAGCGGCGAGTCCGCGTCGAACGGCAGCCGTCCGGTGACCAGCTGGAAGAGCATGATGCCGACGGAGTACAGGTCGGAGCGGGCGTCCACGCCGCGGCCCAGCGCCTGCTCCGGGGAGAGGTACTGCGGAGTGCCGACCACCATGCCGGTCTGGGTCATGGAGGTGACGCCGGACTGCATGGCGCGGGCGATGCCGAAGTCCATCACCTTGACGACGTTCCGCTTCGTCATCATGACGTTGCCCGGCTTGATGTCGCGGTGGACCAGGCCCATCTCGTGGCTGATCTCCAGTGCCGCCAGCACATCCGCGGTGATCTTCAGGGCCTTGTCGGAGGGCATCGCGCCGTACTGCGCGATGTCCGCCTCGAGGACGGAGCCGAGCGGCTTGCCCTCGATGTACTCCATGACGATGTACGGAGTGGTCGCGCCGTCAAGGTCGTCCTCGCCGGTGTCGAAGACCGAGACGATGTTCGTGTGGGTGAGTTTCGCCACTGCCTGGGCCTCGCGGCGGAAGCGCTCACGGAAGGCCTGTTCGCGTCCCAGCTCTGTGTGAAGTGTCTTGATCGCTACTTGTCGGTCGAGCACCGAGTCGTATGCGAGATGGACCGAGGCCATGCCGCCTTCGCCGAGCAGATCACGCAGTTGGTAGCGGCCGCCGGCGACCGCACGCCCCGCGTACCGGTCCTGTGCGCCGTCCTGGCTCATGTTCTGCGTCCCCCATCGGCGTGCGCCGTCGCGCGGGCGAAAGCTGCTGATGTGCTCCCGCGGTCGGTGATCCTTTGTCCATTCCCGGCCAAGTCTGCCCGAGGGCACTGACACGTCAAGCGCGGTGCCCGATCCGTGACCGTACGCGATAGAAGCGTCGCGGAAGCGTTACAGGTGACGTGCGGACGGTACACAGAATTTGCACCCGGAGACCCGCTACGGGTTTCATGGCCCGTCCATCTCGGACCGGCGCCTCATGCGGAGGCTGTAGCGTGGCCCGTTGGAGACCGTAACAACCACCGCGCGGACGCGGGCTGAAACGACGGCGAGGACTGATGGCACAGCAGCAGCGCGCTCAGGGCCCGTCCGACCCCGAGGCGACTGGCGGCGGTATGTCAGATGCGCCGGACATGTGGGGTAACGGCGGGCTTGTCGGGGATGGCCGGTATCGGCTGACCCGCAGACTCGGCCGGGGCGGCATGGCCGAGGTGTTCGCGGCCGAGGACGTACGCCTGGGACGTACGGTCGCGGTCAAGCTGCTCCGCTCCGACCTGGCCGAGGACCCGGTGTCCAAGGCCCGCTTCACGCGCGAGGCCCAGTCGGTGGCGGGCCTCAACCACCATGCGGTGGTGGCGGTCTACGACTCCGGCGAGGACGTGATCGCCGGCAACACCGTGCCGTACATCGTCATGGAGCTCGTCGAGGGCCGTACGATCCGCGATCTGCTGCTCAACGCCGAGGCCCCCGGGCCCGAGCAGGCGCTGATCATCGTCTCCGGTGTTCTCGAGGCCCTGGCGTACTCGCACCAGCACGGCATCGTGCACCGCGACATCAAGCCCGCGAACGTGATCATCACCAACACCGGCGCGGTGAAGGTGATGGACTTCGGTATTGCGCGCGCCCTGCACGGCGCGCAGTCGACGATGACCCAGACCGGCATGGTCATGGGCACGCCCCAGTACCTCTCGCCCGAGCAGGCGCTCGGCAAAGCCGTCGACCACCGCAGCGACCTGTATGCGACGGGCTGTCTGCTGTACGAACTTCTCGCGCTCCGGCCGCCGTTCACGGGTGAGACCCCGTTGTCGGTGGTCTACCAGCACGTTCAGGACATTCCGGTTCCCCCGTCCGAGGCCTCGGACGTGGCGCCGCCGGAGCTGGACGGCCTGGTCATGCGCTCCCTCGCCAAGGAACCGGACGACCGGTTCCAGACCGCCGAGGAGATGCGCGGCCTCGTCCAGTACGCGCTGCAGATGCTGTACGACCAGGGCGGCCACACCGGCGGCACCTGGAACACCGGTCCCGTGATGATGCACGAGGGCGGGAGCACTTCGGCGATGGGCATGGCGGGTACGAACGTCATGCCGCATCCGAGCGACTCGGGCACCACGCAGATCCCGTCACCGATTCTGCCGAACCGCGGGTCGAGCGACGATGGGGGCTTCGACGGTAACGGCAACCGGGGCAGCGGCCGCGGCAAGCTGTGGATCCTGGCCGTTCTCGCGGTGATCGCCATCGGGGCGGGCGTCGCGCTGGCCCTCCAGGGCAGGGGCGACAACGGCGGCGGGGGCGGCGACACCACGCAGTCGCCGACGACCTCGCAGACCGAGAAGGACCCGACGCCGAGCGAGAGCCCCTCGTCCGAGGCGACGGAAGAGGAAACGCAGGACGACGGCGCCGGCACGGGTGATGACCCGGACTACACGCCGCCGACGTACGAGCCGACGGACGAGCCGACCAAGGAGCCGACGCAGGAGCCGACCAAGCCCACGAACGAGCCTACGACGCCGGATCCCACCGAGACGGATCCGACGGAGGATCCGACCGAGGATCCGACTGAGGATCCGACTGATGATCCGTCGATCGATCCGACTGATCCCGTGACCCCGTAGCACTCTCCACGCGCGCGTGCGGCCCGAAAGCGGGCTCCACGCGCGCGTGGCGTTCGGCAGGCTCCACGCGCGCGTGCCCATCGGCCGCGCCTCACCCCACGAACGCCTCGCAGACCGCGGCGTACTCCTTCGTCCACCACACGGCGAGCGCGGAAGCCGCCGGGAACTGCGGGTCGGCGCGGGTGTCCCCCCGCTCGTAGTGCCAGCGCAGTATCCAGAAGTCGTTGAGCCGCTCCCACCACACGCGGTGCACGGCGGCCGAGAGTTCGGCCGGGGTGGCGTGTGCGGAACGCCGGTACGCGCGCGCGTAGGCCCGCACTTTCGCCAGATCGAGAGCGCCGTCGGGACGCACGAAGAAGATCACGGCGGCGCGTACTGCCTCCTCGGCCCGTGGCTGGACGCCGAGTCGGTCCCAGTCGACGATCGCGGCAGGAGCCTCCCCCTGGTACAGCACGTTGAAGGGATGGAAGTCCCCGTGCACCCAGCCCACCGAGCCGCCCTGCGGTGGGCGCCGGTCGGCGTGCCGCTCCAGGAGAGCCCGCCGTTCCAGGAGCCGGTGGCGGGCCAACTCATCGAAGGCGTCCGGCGGGCGGTGGCGGCGTACCCGGGCGAGCAGGTCGTCGATGAGCGCGAAGGTATCGGCGGGGTCGGCGCTCTGCGCTCGTGCTTCGGCCTGACGTTGCGGCATCACCCGCTCCAGGGACGCGTGTACGACTCCCAGGAGCGCGCCGAGGCGCCGGCACTGCTCGGTGGTGAGCTGGGCGCCGCCACGGTGGCGCCCCTCGATCCAGGGGTGCAGCGCGTAGGCGTGGCCGCCGATGACGGCGACCGTACGGCCGTCGGTACCGGTCAACGGTGGGGCGACCGGGATGCCGAGGTCGGCGAGGAGCCGGGTCGCGTGATGCTGGCGGGCGATCGCGGCCGGGTCGGCGGTCTCGGGGTCGAAGTGATGCTTGAGGAAATACCGGCCGTGGGTCGTGGCGAGCCGGTAGCCGCGATTGAGCAGCCCCTGGTCCACAGGTTCGCAGGCCAGCGGGGATCCGGCGGCGTACCGCCGCAACAGGGCGCCCAGCGGGGGCGCGGCAGAGGGCCCGGGGCAGGCAGAGGGGAGTACAGATGAGCGCGGCACGCGCCAGATGTTAGGTCACTGAACACGCCGTTGACCTTGCGTTTGTCACAGACGGTGCCCATGTGGTTCTGGTTCGCACCGCCGATCGGTCACAAATGCGCTCACTGTTCCACCGAGGCGAACCCTTCCCGTCCCCAGGGTGACCGGGATAACGTGCCGGTGTTCCGGCCCCCTGCAAGGCTGTGACCAGCGACTGTTCCCGACCGGCGCGATCTGTGCGGAAATCCGACCACAGGGTACTTGGATATCCAAGCAAAAACGCAGGTCAGGAAGGGTTTCCCACGGGTGTGGGGCACTGGGTAACGTGCTAGTTGCAGGGCGCTCGCCGGGGCACCTGTCACGCCTGTTCCCGGCCGAGGGCACCTACCCGTGCACGGGTACTGGAACAGGCGAGCCGCACTGGTCACCCGGCAACCCCGGGGGGCCGGACCGACGGAGGAGCACACGTGACCGTGGAGAGCACTGCCGCGCGCAAGCCGCGACGCAGCGCCGGCACCAAGCGCGCCAGCGCCAAGAAGCCGCCGAGCCGGGACACCGAGCTCGTGCAGCTGCTGACGCCGGAGGGCAAGCGCGTCAAGCATGCCGAGTACGACCCGTACGTCGCCGACATCACCCCCGAAGAGCTGCGCGGTCTGTACCGCGACATGGTGCTCACCCGCCGCTTCGACGCCGAGGCGACCTCGCTGCAGCGTCAGGGTGAGCTGGGCCTGTGGGCCTCGCTGCTGGGCCAGGAGGCCGCCCAGATCGGCTCCGGGCGGGCCCTGCGCGACGACGACTACGTCTTCCCGACCTACCGTGAGCACGGCGTCGCCTGGTGCCGCGGAGTCGACCCGACCAATCTGCTCGGCATGTTCCGCGGCGTGAACAACGGCGGCTGGGACCCGAACGGCAACAACTTCCACCTCTACACGATCGTCATCGGCTCGCAGACCCTGCACGCCACCGGCTACGCGATGGGCGTGGCCAAGGACGGCGCGGACTCGGCCGTGATCGCGTACTTCGGGGACGGCGCCTCCAGCCAGGGCGATGTTGCCGAATCGTTCACCTTCTCCGCCGTCTACAACGCCCCCGTGGTGTTCTTCTGCCAGAACAACCAGTGGGCGATCTCCGAGCCCACCGAGAAGCAGACCCGCGTCCCGCTCTACCAGCGCGCCCAGGGCTATGGCTTCCCGGGCGTACGCGTCGACGGCAATGACGTACTGGCCTGCCTCGCGGTCACCAAGTGGGCCCTGGAGCGGGCCCGCAGGGGCGAGGGACCCACGCTCGTCGAGGCGTACACGTACCGCATGGGCGCGCACACCACCTCCGACGATCCGAGCCGCTATCGGCACGACGACGAGCGGATCTCATGGGAGGCGAAGGACCCGATCCAGCGCCTGCGCAGCTATCTGGCGTCCGAAACTGACACGAATGAGGGATATTTCGGGGAACTCGAAGCCGAGAGCGAGGCGTTGGGCAGGCGAGTGCGCGAAGTGGTACGTGCCATGCCGGACCCGGACCACTTCGCCATCTTCGAGAACGTGTACGCGGACGGGCACGCGCTCGTCGACGAGGAGCGGGCCCAGTTCGCCGCCTACCAGGCGTCGTTCGTATCGGAAGGGGAGGGCGAGTAGCGATGGCCGCAGAAAAGATGGCGCTGGCCAAGGCGATCAACGAATCGCTGCGTACGGCCCTCGACGCCGACCCCAAGGTCCTGATCATGGGCGAGGACGTCGGCAAGCTGGGCGGTGTCTTCCGGGTCACCGACGGTCTGCAGAAGGACTTCGGCGAGGACCGGGTCATCGACACCCCGCTCGCCGAGTCGGGCATCGTCGGCACGGCGATCGGCCTCGCACTGCGAGGCTATCGCCCGGTGGTGGAGATCCAGTTCGACGGCTTCGTGTTCCCCGCGTACGACCAGATCGTCACGCAGCTGGCGAAGATGCACGCGCGAGCGCTCGGCAAGATCAAGATGCCGGTCGTCATCCGCATTCCGTACGGCGGCGGAATCGGCGCCGTAGAGCACCACTCCGAGTCCCCGGAAGCGCTGTTCGCGCATGTGGCGGGCCTGAAGGTGGTCTCGCCGTCCAACGCGAGCGACGCCTACTGGATGATGCAGCAGGCCATCCACAGCGACGACCCGGTGATCTTCTTCGAGCCCAAGCGGCGCTACTGGGACAAGTCCGAGGTCGACGCCGAGGCGATCCCCGGGCCGCTGCACAAGGCCCGTGTCGTGCGCGAGGGAGGCGACCTGACGCTTGCCGCGTACGGCCCGATGGTGAAGGTCTGCCAGGAGGTCGCGAACGCCGCCGAGGAGGAGGGCAAGTCGCTGGAGGTCCTGGACCTGCGCTCGGTCTCGCCGATCGACTTCGACACCGTCCAGGCCTCGGTCGAGAAGACCGGCCGCCTGGTCGTGGTTCACGAGGCCCCGGTGTTCTTCGGCTCCGGTGCGGAGATCGCCGCCCGCATCACGGAGCGGTGCTTCTACCACCTGGAGGCACCCGTTCTGAGGGTCGGCGGCTATCACGCCCCGTATCCGCCGGCGCGCCTGGAGGACGAGTACCTGCCGGGCCTGGACCGGGTGCTCGATGCCGTCGACCGCTCGCTTGCGTACTGAGGAGAGGGTCGTGACGACGATGACGGAAGCGTCCGTGCGGGAGTTCAAGATGCCCGACGTGGGCGAGGGACTCACCGAGGCCGAGATCCTCAAGTGGTATGTGCAGCCTGGTGACTCCGTCACGGACGGGCAGGTGGTCTGCGAGGTCGAGACGGCGAAGGCGGCCGTCGAGCTGCCGATTCCGTACAACGGGGTGGTGCGGGAGCTTCGGTTCCCCGAAGGGGCGACGGTCGACGTGGGCACGGCGATCATCACGGTCGACGAGGCCGGTGGGGATTCCGGGGCCGGTGAGGCCGGTGGTGCCGCTTCGGTCGCGGAGTCCGAGACTCCGGCTCCGACTCCGCCCGCACCGGAGGCGCCGAAGCCCGAGGGGCGCAAGCCGGTCCTGGTCGGGTACGGCGTGTCCGAGGCGTCGACGAAGCGTCGTCCCCGTAAGGGAGTTCCGGTTCAGCAGGCCCAGGCCCGAGTCCAGGCCCAGCAGCCCGAGGCGGCGGCCGCGGTCCAGGGCGAGCTGAACGGGCACACCTCGCCGGTGGACCGTCCCTCTCCGGTGAGCGGTCCGCCTGCGGTCGGCAGTGCGACTGCAGTGGGGGGCCGCCCGCTGGCGAAGCCGCCGGTGCGCAAGCTGGCCAAGGACCTGGGAGTGGACCTGGCCACGGTCACTCCGTCGGGGCCGGACGGGATCATCACGCGCGAGGACGTGCACGCGGCGTCGGCGCCTCCGGCTCCCGAGCCGGTGCAGTCTCCCGTAGCCGCTCCATCACCGGCGCCGGCACCGGCGGCGGTGTCGCACGAGGGCGCCCGTGAGACCCGTATCCCCATCAAGGGCGTCCGCAAGGCGACGGCGACCGCGATGATCGACTCGGCGTTCACGGCACCGCATGTCACGGAGTTCGTGACGGTCGACGTGACCCGCACGATGAAGCTCATCGAGGAGCTCAAGCAGGACAAGGACCTCGCGGGCCTGCGCGTGAACCCCCTGCTGCTCATCGCCAAGGCCCTCCTTGTGGCGATCAAGCGGCATCCTGAGGTGAACGCGTCCTGGGACGAGGCGAACCAGGAGATCGTGGTCAAGCACTACGTGAACCTCGGCATCGCGGCGGCCACTCCCCGCGGCCTGATCGTCCCGAACATCAAGGACGCCCACACCAAGACCCTGCCCGAACTGGCCGCCGCACTCGGCGAGTTGGTGTCAACGGCCCGTGAGGGCAAGACGTCACCCGCAGCCATGCAGGGCGGCACGGTCACGATCACCAACGTAGGCGTCTTCGGCGTCGACACCGGCACACCGATCCTCCCTCCCGGGGAGTCCGCGATCCTCGCCGTCGGCAACATCAAGCTCCAGCCGTGGGTCCACAAGGGCAAGGTGAAGCCGCGCCAGGTCACGACACTGGCGCTGAGCTTCGACCACCGGCTGGTGGACGGCGAGCTGGGCTCCAAGGTGCTGGCGGATGTGGCGGCGATCCTGGAGCAGCCGAAGCGGCTGATCACCTGGGCGTGAGGCCGTCGGCCGGATGGGTCCGACGATGAAGGGGGCGCCGCAGGTTCGGATTGCGGCGCCCCCTTTGCCTCCCTGTCGTCAGCCTTCGCGGGACGCGATCAGGGGTTCGCGGGTGGCCCCGGAGCCGCCGGCCGGCGCCGGGGTTCGGAGAGGGCCCGCCGCAGCCGTGTAGGCGCTGGCGGGCCCTCTCCGTCGTACCTCTGGAGCCGACGCACTTGCGTCGGCCTCCCAGAGCGACCTATCGCCTGAAGGCGTAATCCATCAGCTTCTTCGCGTCCGTTGCGCGGTTCGTCGACGAAGTCGACGCGAGCACCGTGCCGATGACCGTCTTCCCGTTGCGGGTGGCGGCGAAGACCAGACAGTACTTGGCCTCCGGGCCGGAGCCGGTCTTGACGCCGATGGCGCCGGTGTAGGTGCCGAGGAGGGGGTTCGTGTTCGTCCACGGCGCCATCGTGCGGGTGCCGCCGGTCCTCGTGGTCGTCTTCGCCGTGTACTTCTTCGTCTTGACGATCGAGCGGAACGTGGAGTTCTTCATCGCACTGCTGGCCATCTTCGTGAGATCGCGCGGCGTGGAGTAGTTCGCGCCCCTGCCGATGCCGTCGAACGAGTCGAAGTGAGTGTTCGCCAGGCCGAGGTCCCTGGCCTGCTTGTTCATCTTGCCGATGAACGACTTCACGCGGGCGGCCCGCGTCGAGCCGGAGCCGAACTTGTCGGCGAGCGCGTACGCGGCGTCGCAGCCGGACGGCAGCATCAGCCCGTACAGCAGCTGACGGACCGTGACCTTGTCGCCGACGATCAGCTTGGCGTTCGAGGCCCAGTTGTTCTGGACGATGTAGTCGCTGTACGCCTTCTGGATCGTGACCTTGGCGTTCAGGTTGAGATTCGGCTGCGACAGCACGACCTTCGCGGTCATGATCTTCGTGGTTGAGCCGGTGGAGCGGCGGGTGTCCGCGGCCTTCGTGTAAAGCGTCCTGCCGGTGCCGTTGTTCATCACGTAGCCGCCCTTGGCGGCGATCGTGGGCACGGTGAGGGCCGTTGCGGGCGCCGCGGTGAGGGCTCCGGTCGCGAACATGGCTCCGGCGGTGATGATCACGGCGGCAGCTCTGCGGACCCGTACGCCCTTAATGCCGGTTTTCAAGTCAAGTACCCCGATTACGTCGTATGCCCCAAACGCCCTTGAGGGGCGGCCACTTGGCGGCGACTCGAGCGAGCCGCCTGCTCCTGCGACACGTATGACACGTAAGTAGCACAGGAGGTTGTGGCGTCTGCGAGGCGGGGTGCCTTTAACGCCGTGCGTCCGCATCTTGGACGACCCGCGACGATGCGTACGTGTTGTATCTATGCTGTGCGCATGCGTGCAGCGCCCTCCCCGACTTCGAGCAAGACCGCGTCCGGACCAGCCAAACAGCAACTCGCCAAGCAGCCTCCCGCCGCCGAGCGCGTCTACGCCCACGTCAAGCAGGGAGTCCTGGAGCGCCGGTACGAGGGCGGGACGCTGCTCACCGAGGGCGAGCTGGCCGAGGCGGTCGGGGTGTCACGCACCCCCGTTCGCGAGGCGCTGCTGAAGCTCGAGGTCGAGGGGCTGATCAGGCTCTACCCGAAGAAGGGCGCACTGGTCCTGTCCGTCTCCGCGCAGGAGATCGCTGACGTCGTGGAGACCCGGCAGCTCGTCGAGGAGCACGCGATCCGCAAGGCGGTGCCGGCCTCGCCCGCGCTCATCGAGCGCCTCACCGAACTCCTGGACAAGCAGCGGGAACAGGCCGAGGCGGGCGACCTGGCGGCAGCCGCCGTCACCGACCGCTGCTTCCATGCCGAGATCGTCCGCAGCGGAGGGAACGAAATCCTCTCGCGGCTCTACGACCAGCTCCGCGACCGGCAGTTGCGCATGGGCGTCGCCGTGATGCACGCCCACCCCGACCGCATCACCAAGACGCTCACCGAACACCGCGAGATCCTTGATGCGCTGCGCTCCGGCGACGCGGAGGCGGCCGTCGACCTGGTCCACCGGCACGTCAGCTGGTTCTCCAGCCTCGCGCGGGGTGATGTCCGATGACCACTCGGGCACGCTCCACGCCCGCGGCCCTCCCCGGCGACCCGCCCGGCGGTCGTCGCGCCGTTCTCGTCTGGTCCGTCGGCGTCTCCGTCTACTTCGTCGCGGTCATCTTCCGGACATCCCTGGGGGTGGCCGGACTTGACGCGGCCAACCGCTTCGACGTGGGCGCCTCCGCCCTGTCCACCTTCTCCATCCTCCAGCTCCTCGTCTACGCGGGCATGCAGATACCCGTCGGCCTGCTGGTGGACCGGCTCGGCACCAAGAAGGTGCTGACCATCGGCGTACTGCTGTTCACGGCGGGTCAGTTGAGCTTCGCCTTCTCGCCCTCGTACGGGATGGCCCTGGCGTCGCGCGCGCTGCTCGGCTGCGGTGACGCGATGACGTTCATCAGCGTGCTGCGGCTCGGGGCGCGCTGGTTCCCGGCCCGGCGCGGCCCGATGGTCGCTCAGCTGGCGGGCCTGGTGGGCATGGCGGGCAACCTCGTCTCGACGCTCGTCCTGGCCCGGCTGCTGCACGGCGTCGGCTGGACCGCCGCCTTCGCGGGCAGCTCGCTCGCGGGCGTCCTCGTCCTCGTGCTGATGCTGCTGTTCCTCAAGGACCATCCCGAGGGGCACGAGCCGGAGCCGTTCCCGCACCGGGGCGGCGCGTATGTGCGCCGGCAGATCGTCGCGTCCTGGCGGGAGCCCGGAACGCGGCTCGGGCTGTGGGTGCACTTCACGACCCAGTTCCCGGCGATGGTGTTCCTGCTGCTGTGGGGCCTGCCGTTCCTCGTCGAGGCACAGGGCCTCTCGCGGGCGACGGCCGGCGAGTTGCTGACGCTGGTCGTGCTCTCCAACATGGTCATCGGCCTGGTGTACGGGCAGATCGTCGCCCGGCACCACGCGGCGCGGCTTCCGCTGGCGCTCGGCACGGTGCTGTCGACGGCGGCCGTCTGGGCCGCCACGCTCGCGTACCCCGCCGACCACGCGCCGATGTGGCTGCTGATCGTGCTCTGCACGGTGCTGGGCGCCTGCGGCCCCGCCTCGATGATCGGCTTCGACTTCGCACGGCCGGCGAACCCGCCCGAGCGTCAGGGCACGGCCTCCGGAATCACCAACATGGGTGGTTTCGTCGCCTCGATGACGACGCTGTTCGCGATCGGTGCGCTGCTGGACGCCACCGGTGACGACTACGGCGTCGCCTTCTCCGCGGTGTTCGTGCTCCAGGCGCTCGGCCTCGGCCAGATCCTGAGGCTGCGCCGCCAGGCGGCCCGCCGTGAGCGCGAACGGCTGGTCGCGAGCCGGGTGGAGACGGTGCACGTTCCCGCGTGACGCGGGAGGGTTGTCCGTAACTGCCCTTCACAGCCGAGGTGGCTCTGCGACCACATCACCGAGGACCGCTGGGCCCCGGCCGCTGACCGTGACCGTACGACGGCGGGCCTCCCACGGCGGGCCACGACCGTACGATGACGGGCCTCCGCACGGCGGGCCGCGAGGCGAATATTCCGCGCCCGCCGGGGCCCGATCCCCGCGCGGGCGTCCGGCGCACCCGCGGCCCTCGCCGGTGGTGCGCTACTGCGTGACCACGAAGTGCCGCAGGATCGCCGCCGCCAGCTCCGGATCGCCCTCCGTCTTGATGCGGTCGGCCACCGAGTCGACGGTGACGCGGCCGCAGGCCAGCCGGAAGTACGTCTCCCAGTCGAGCGTGAGGGTGACCGCCGGACCGAGCGACGGCGCGCCGTCTATCGTCCCGTGGCCCTCGGCGTCGACGCGGACCGTGCGCAGGAAGTCGACCGGTCCGTTCACATCGAAGACGACCGCGGAGTTCGCGGGCGCGCCCGCTTCCTTGGCGACTACCTTCGGCAGTACGGCGAGCAGCTCGTCGCGCACGATGTACGCACCCGGCGAGTCCAGATTGCCCGGCCGGCCGAGCGCGGTGCGCAGGTCCTGCTCGTGCACCCAGACGTCGAACGCGCGGTACCGCATGGACTGTTCGAGGGTGATCTCCGAGCCCAGCGGACCGCGCACCTTGGCGTGTGGTTCGCGCGACTCGTTGCGCAGCTGCCGGTTGCGGCGGATGATCGTGTACTCCAGCTCGGACGTCATCTCCGGTGCCGTGTGGTGACGGCGTACGTCGACCTGCATCTCCATGTACCGCTGGTGCTCGTTCGACACGTGGTACAGATCGCGCGGCAGCGTGTGGATCGGGCGGGGGTCGCCGAGCATCTCGCAGTCCAGACCGATCACATGCGAGACGATGTCCCGGACGGACCAGCCTGGGCAGGGTGTCCGCCGGTTCCACTCACCCTCCACGAGCGGCTGCACCAGCTCGGATATCGCTTCCACGGAGTGGGTCCAGGCGTCGGCATAGGTCTGAAGGCTGGGATGGAGACTCACGGGACCCCTCGGGCGGTTCGTGCGCGGGCATGGGTGTCTTGGACCGCTAAGTTACGCTGCTCCAAGGCACCCCGGCAGTGCTTTCGTGTGACGATCGTAGGCCCGTTTCGCAGTTCGAATGCCAGGACGGTGGTAGTGTGCGCGCCTCCCTCATCCAGATCGGTGTATACGACGACGAAGGGGGCGAATCGATCGGCGCGCGCCGAGAGCGTGTGGCCGCCCTCGTCCGCGAGCAGGCCGGTGCCGATCTGGTCGTGCTGCCCGAACTGTGGACAACGGGGGCGTTCGCCTACGAGTCGTTCGGCACTCAGGCCGAGCCGCTTCAGGGGCCTACGTACGACGCGATGGCCAAAGCGGCGAGCGACGCGGGCGTATGGCTGCACGCGGGCTCCATCCCCGAGCGGACTGTGTCCGGCAGCGGCTCCGCCGCGGGCGACGGGCTCCTCTACAACACCTCACTCGTCTTCTCCCCCTCCGGCGAACTGGCCGCCTCGTACCGCAAGATCCACCGCTTCGGCTTCGACAAGGGTGAGGCGGTGCTGATGAGCGCGGGCACGGATGTCGTCACCGTACGGCTGCCGTCGACCACGCTCGGCCTCGCGACCTGCTACGACCTTCGCTTCCCCGAACTCTTCCGCCGCCTCGTCGACGCCGGCGCCGAAACTCTCGTCATCCCCGCCGGCTGGCCCGAACGCCGTCGCTCCCACTGGACGCTCCTGGCCCAGGCCCGCGCGGTGGAAAACCAGTCGTACGTCCTGGCGTGTGGAACGGCCGGTACGCATGCGGGGGTTCCGCAGGCCGGTCACTCGATCGTGGTGGATCCCTGGGGCGAGGTACTGGCCGAGGCGGGCCCGGACGAGGAGGTGCTCACGGTGGAATTCGATCCGGGGAAGGTGGGCGTGACGAGGGACCAGTTCCCGGCACTGAAGGACCGGGTCCTGTGAAGGTGCCTCCGGCGGCCTGGCGGGTGCGTTCGTTGTCGGGTGCGCGTTGTGGGTCGCTGGTCGCGCCTCTGGCGACCTGAGTCAGCTCGCCGGCGACCAGCGACCCCGCCCGCCACGTTCACCGGCAGAGGATGACGATCAGATGCCGTAACCGTCGCTGTATCCATCCCGGCGGCTGTGGTGCCGTTCATCGTCGATTACCGGAGTTGTGGGCGGCACCACCACGCGCCTGCGCCTCGCGACGCTGCTGAACGTCGCGACGCCGATCAGGCCGACGATGATCAGGATGATTCCGACCAGGTCGAGGTTGACTCCCTGCATGTCCCAGTCGGTCGCGAACGTGAGGATGGCCCCCACCGCGATCAGAATGATGCAACCACCAAGACCCATGAGTCCGGCCTCCCTGTGCTGTCCGTTTTCAACGGCTGTTGCGGACCCGGGCCGGGTACCCTCCGCCGGACCGGCCATGCGGAGGCGAGCACTTACTTCCTGCAGAAGCTTGGAGAACTATCCCTCCAGGAACGCCACCAACGCGTTCCCCAGCAGGAACGGGTCCTCCGTGGCGCATAGTTCGCGGGCGCTGTGCATGGAGAGGATGGCCACGCCGATGTCGACCGTCTTGATGCCGTGGCGGGCGGCGGTGATGGGGCCGATGGTCGTGCCGCAGGGCATCGAGTTGTTGGAGACGAAGGACTGGAAGGGGACGCCGGCCTTCTCGCAGGCGGCGGCGAAGACCGCGCGGCCCGAACCGTCCGTGGCGTAGCGGTTGTTGACGTTGACCTTGAGGATGGGGCCCCCGCCCGCGCGCGGGTGGTGCGTCGGGTCGTGGCGCTCGGCGTAGTTCGGGTGGACCGCGTGGCCCGTGTCGGAGGACAGGCAGACCGTGCCGGCGAAGGCGCGCGCCCTGTCCTCGTACGTACCGCCGCGCGCGAACACCGAACGCTCCAGCACACTCCCGAGCAGCGGACCGTCCGCCCCCGTGTCCGACTGCGAGCCGTTCTCCTCGTGGTCGAACGCCGCGAGCACCGGGATGGACAGGAGGGCAGCGTCACCGGTCGCGACGGCCGTCAGCGCGGCCGTACCCGCGTGCACGGACAGGAGGTTGTCCATGCGCGGGCCGGCGACCAGCTCCTTGTCCCGGCCCAGGTACGACGGCGGCTCGATGGAGTGCGTCATCAGGTCCCAGCCGGTGACCTCGCCCTCGGCCACCCCGGATTCCCGCTCCAGGAAACGGATCAGGTCGCCGTCGCGTACGTCGTTGCCGAGGCCCCAGATCGGCTGGAGATGCCGCTGCTTGTCGAGCTTGAGACCCTCTGAGGTGACCGAACGGTCCAGGTGGATGGCGAGTTGGGGAACTCTCAGCAGGGCGCGGTCGATGTTCACGAGGTGGCTCGTGCCGTCGCGCAGTGAGAGCCGGCCGGCGAGGCCCAGGTCGCGGTCCAGCCAGGAGTTGAGCAGCGGGCCGCCGTAGATCTCGACCGCGACCTGGCGCCAGCCGTGCGCTCCGCTGTCCGGCCGCGGCTTCACGCGCAGATTGGGGGAGTCGGTGTGGGCCCCGACGATCCGGAACGGCGTGTGCGGCTCGGCGCCCTCGGGCACGTACCAGGCCACGATCGCGCCCCCGCGCACCACGTACTTCCCGCCGTGTGCCCCCTCCCACGCGTCCGTCTCGGCGACCTGCCTGAAGCCGGCCTTCTCCAGCCGCTCGGCCGCGTTCGCCACCGCGTGATACGGGGACGGGCTTGCCGTCAGGAAGGACATGAGGTCGTCGGTATGGCCGCGATCAAAGCGTGGGGGTGTGCGCATGGGTTCACCTTAACGACGTACGAGGGCCCGTTCCCGGCGATGGGGAACGGGCCCTCGTAAGGGGGATGTGGAGGGGGCTGCCGACCCGGAAGGTGACTTTCCGGTAGGGCTCCGGTATGTACGTAGACGCTCTCCTGGAAAGGCCGCCTCGTATGTGCTGAAGCGTACGGAAGCGTTCCTAGAAGGCCGCTTCGTCGAGCTCCATCAGCTCCAGGTCGGTGCCCTCGGCGAGCTTGCGCGCACCGGTGACGCCCGGCAGGACGTTCGCCGCGAAGAACTTGGCCGCGGCGATCTTGCCCGTGTAGAAGGCCCTGTCCTTGGCGGGTGCCGTCTCCAGCTTCTCGGCGGCGACGGCGGCACCCTTCAGCAGCAGGTAGCCGACGACCACGTCACCGGAGGCCATCAGCAGGCGGGTGGTGTTGAGCCCGACCTTGTAGATGTTCTTGACGTCCTGCTCGGTCGCCGCGAGGTCCGTGAGCATCAGGCCGACGATGGCCTCCAGATCGACGGCCGCCTTGGCGAGCTGCTCGCGGGCCGCCGACAGCTCCTCGCCGCCCGTACCGATTGCCAGGAACTTCTTGATGTCCTCGGCGAGCGAGTTCAGTGCCGCGCCCTGGTTGCGGACGATCTTCCGGAAGAAGAAGTCCTGGCCCTGGATCGCGGTGGTGCCCTCATAGAGGGTGTCGATCTTGGCGTCCCGGATGTACTGCTCGACCGGGTACTCCTGCAGATAGCCGGAGCCGCCGAACGTCTGCAGCGACTGCGACAGCTGCTCGTACGCCTTCTCGGAGCCGTAACCCTTCACGATCGGCAGAAGCAGGTCGTTCAGGGCCTCGAGGGCGGCGGTGTCCTCGCCCGCGGCTTCCCTGACGAGGATCTCGTCCTGGATCGAAGCGGTGTACATGACGAGGGCGCGCATGCCCTCCGCGTACGCCTTCTGCGTCATCAGCGAGCGGCGGACGTCCGGGTGGTGCGTGATGGTGACCTTGGGGGCGGTCTTGTCCATGAAGTTCGCGAGGTCCGGGCCCTGGACGCGCTCCTTGGCGTACTCAAGGGCGTTCAGGTAACCCGTCGACAGCGTGGAGATCGCCTTCGTGCCGACCATCATCCGGGCGAACTCGATGATCCGGAACATCTGGCGGATGCCGTCGTGCTTGTCACCGATCAGCCAGCCCTTGGCGGGGTGGCGGTCGCCGAACGTCATCTCGCACGTGTTGGAGGCCTTGAGGCCCATCTTGTGCTCGACGTTCGTCGCGTACACGCCGTTGCGCTCGCCCAGCTCGCCGGTCTCGAAGTCGAAGAGGTACTTCGGTACGAGGAAGAGGGAGAGGCCCTTGGTGCCGGGACCGGCGCCCTCGGGACGGGCCAGCACGTAGTGAAGGATGTTCTCCTCCATGTCGTGCTCACCGGACGTGATGAACCGCTTCACGCCCTCGATGTGCCAGGATCCGTCCTCCTGCTGAACCGCCTTGGTGCGCCCGGCGCCCACGTCCGAGCCCGCGTCGGGCTCGGTGAGCACCATGGTCGATCCCCAGGTCCTGTCCACGGCTATCTGGGCGATCTTCTTCTGGGCCTCGGTGCCCTCGTCGAAGAGGATGCGGGCGAACGCCGGGCCGGAGGAGTACATCCAGACCGCCGGGTTCGAGCCCAGGATCAGCTCCGCGTACGACCAGATCAGGGACGGCGGGGCGGTCGTGCCGCCGAGCTCCTCGGGCAGGCCGAGCCGCCAGTACTCGGAGTCCATGAAGGCCTTGTAGCTCTTCTTGAAGCTGGCGGGTACGGGCGCGGTGTTGGTCTCCGGGTCGAAGACCGGCGGGTTGCGGTCCGCGTCCGCGAAGGACTCCGCCAGCTCGTTCTCCGAAAGTCGGGTCAGTTCTTCGAGGATGCTCTTGGCGGTCTCGGTGTCCATCTCCGCGAACGGGCCGCTGCCGTACAGCTTGTCGCGCCCGAGCACCTCGAAGAGGTTGAACTCGATGTCGCGGAGATTCGACTTGTAGTGCCCCATGGCGACGGCTCCGTTAAGGGATCGGGTGAGGTTGTGATTCCTCGGACCTAGGTTCGTGTACCAGCAAGTAGCCACGATGATGCTACCCGTGGGTAATAAGAATCAACCCCTAGCGGCTCAAGTGTGAGTTAACCCTCCGGGTTCGGACGGGGCGGGTTTGTGGGGGTTGGTCCGGTTCTCGGGTGGGGGTGGATGGTGGGGTTCCGCCGGTGAACAAGCGCGGGTCCATGGTGGCCCGAGCGTGAGTGGAGCCGCAGGTTTTTCGGGGGCACGCGGCTGTGACACAAGCGGCTCCGCTGCGGGCGCGGCAAGCCACGATGAACCCGCACTCGCCAACGAATCGAACCCACCCTCCCGGAAGGCGCCCCCGCCCAACTGCCGGAGGCAACGGCTACTCTGGCCCCCATGTACGGCTACGACCAGACCGCGGGCCCCGGCCAGCAGCAGTATGCGCAGCCTCAGCCGCCGCCCCAGCCCGGAGGGTATGGGCCGCAGAGCGGACCTCTGTACCCGGAGCCGTCGCCGCCCTCGCTCGCGGACGCGGTGCGCGCGTTCACCACGGGGGCGATCTCTGCCGAGGACTTTCAGCAGGTCTTCGCCACGTCCAAGGTCTACTGCCCGCGCGGTGACAACCCCGGCTTCCTCGCGCTGCACAACACGCAGCAGCCCGTGATCCCCATGTTCACCTCGCTCAAGGAGCTGCGCCGGTACGCCGGCAAGGAGTCCAAGTACTTCGTGATCACCGGTGCCGAGGTGATCGACCTGCTCCCCACCGGCTACGGCTTCGTCCTCGACATGGAGGGCGAGCACCGCATGGTCTTCGACGCGAAGGCGGTCGAGCAGATGGTCGACTTCGCGATGCGCCGAATGTACGGCTGACGTGCCCGACACCGCGCGACGCCCGGAGGGAATTCCCTCCGGGCGTTCTCTGTTCCGGGTAGCAGGAAGTTCAACAATCAACTAAACTCGGAGCACAAGGAGGTACCGACATGCCTGCAGTGACCGTCGAGAACCCGCTGACCCTGCCCCGTGTGGTGGCGTCGGCCGAGGCCGTGGCCCGCCCGGTGCTGGCGGTGACCGATGCGCCGAGCGGCTTCGAAGGCGAGGGCTTCCCGGTCCGCCGCGCCTTCGCCGGCATCAACTACAAGTACCTCGACCCGTTCATCATGATGGACCAGATGGGTGAGGTGGATTACGCGCCCGGGGAGCCGAAGGGCACCCCCTGGCACCCCCACCGCGGATTCGAGACCGTCACGTACATCATCGACGGGATCTTCGACCACCAGGACTCCAACGGTGGTGGCGGCACCATCACCAACGGCGACACCCAGTGGATGACCGCGGGCTCGGGGCTGCTCCACATCGAGGCGCCGCCGGAGTCGCTCGTCATGTCCGGTGGGCTCTTCCACGGCCTCCAGCTGTGGGTGAACCTCCCGGCCAGGGACAAGATGATGGCCCCGCGCTACCAGGACATCCGTGGTGGTCAGGTGCAGCTCCTCAGCACGCCCGACGGCGGTGCACTGCTGCGCGTCATCGCCGGTGAGCTGGATGGTCACAACGGTCCCGGTATCACGCACACGCCGATCACGATGGTGCACGCGACGCTGGCGCCGGGCGCCGAGATCACCCTGCCCTGGCGTGAGGACTTCAACGGCCTGGCGTACGTGCTGGCGGGCAAGGGTGCCGTGGGTGCGGAGCGCCGCCCGATCCACCTGGGGCAGACCGCGGTCTTCGGCGCCGGGTCCTCGCTGACCGTCCGTGCGGACGAGAAGCAGGACTCTCACACGCCTGACCTGGAGGTCGTCCTCCTGGGTGGGCAGCCGATCCGTGAGCCTATGGCGCACTACGGGCCGTTCGTGATGAACACCCGAGAGGAACTGCAGCAGGCCTTCGACGACTTCCAGAAGGGACGACTGGGTACGATTCCGGCCGTGCACGGGATGACCGAGGGCGGTCTCTGACCGTACGGAACGGAAGGACGACGGGCATGGCGCAGGAGAATCCGGAGTTCCACTTCGTGTTCCATCCCGTCGCCGGGGAGCCGTTGGCCGTCAGGAGCCGTGACTACGAGTCGTTGGAGTCGGCGGTGGACAGCGCCACCTCGGCGCTGGAGCAGGGGAACACCCTGCGCTTCGAGCTGAACGGCGGTGACGCCGGTGACAGTGGAGCCGCGCTGGTCAACTGTTCCAACGTCGTCGCGGTCAAGGTGCGGCCGGTGTCGGCGACAGACGCCGACGACGGCCAGTACCTCTGATCACGTACCGGTGATCGTCTCGACGAGATCGCCGGTGCCGTCCGGTTCGTAGAGCTCGAACCAGATGCTCTTGCCCTCGCCCCGCGGGTCCACTCCCCAGGCGTCCGAGAGCAGCTCCATGAGCATCAAGCCCCGCCCGGAGGACGCCAGTTCTCCGGGCTGACGCTTGTGCGGCAGGGCGTCGCTCCGGTCGGTGACCTCGACCCGGATCCGGCGGGAGCCCGCCTCGCCCGTCATCTCGGCGACGAGCAGCGCTTCGGCCTCCGTGTGCACGAGTACGTTCGTGACCATCTCCGAGACCAGGAGCACCGCCGAGTCGATCTGGTCGTCGGACGCCCAGTCGTGCAGCAGTTCCCGGAGCTGGTTTCGGGCGTCCGCGACCCGCTCGGGCTCGGCCTGTGCCACGGTCAGCACGGTGCGGCGTACGGACGTCCTTGCCGCCAGGGGTTCGCCGCAGCCGCAGCCCTCCCCCTGCCGGCACAGCAGCAGGACCGCGATGTCGTCCTCGCGGCGGTCCACCAGCGGCCCGGTCATGTGGTGCGAGGAGGGTCCGTGCACGGCCTGGACCAGTGCGTCGGCCAGCGCCTCCAGGTCGCTCTGCTCGCCGTCGTGGCTCTCCAGGATCTTGCGGATCCTGAGCCAGCCCGTGTCGAGGTCATGCCCGCCGGTCTCGATGAGCCCGTCCGTGCAGATCAGCATGGTCTCGCCGGGTTCCAGGGCGAGCCGTGTCGTCGGATAGTCCGCGTCCGGGTCGATGCCGAGCGGCAGTCCGCCCGCGGTCGGCCGGGTCAGTACAGTCCCGTCGGCCATCCGTATCGCCGGGTCCGGATGCCCGGCGCGGGCGATGTCCAGTACGCCGGTCGCAGGGTCGACCTCCACGTACAGGCAGGTCGCGAAGCGCAGGTCGGCGGCCTCCTCGTCGGACGTCATCCCATACAGGAACCGCGAGGCGCGCGACAGCACGGCGTCCGGGCGGTGCCCTTCGGAGGCGTACGCCCTGAGCGCGATCCGCAGCTGGCCCATCAGCCCCGCGGCGCGTACGTCATGGCCCTGGACGTCGCCGATGACGAGGGCGAATCTGCCTCCTCCGGGCTGCGCCGGGGAGGTGCCCCCGGGGAGCGGGATCATGTCGTACCAGTCGCCGCCGACCTGGAGTCCGCCGCCGGTGGGCACGTATCGCGCGGCAACCGTCATGCCCGGGATCTGCGGCCCAAGGTTGGGCAGCATCGAGCGTTGGAGGCCGTCGGTCAGCTCGCGCTCGGACTCGGCGGTACCGGCGCGTGAGAGAGCCTGCGCGAGCATGCGGGCCACGGTGGTGAGGACGGAGCGTTCGTCGGGGGTGAAGGAGACGCGGTAGGTGAAGGCCGCCATCCACGCGCCGATCGTGCGGCCCGCGACGACGAGCGGCAGAAACGCCCACGACTGCCGGCCGAAACCCTGGGCGAGTGGCCACCAGGCGGGGAAGCGTTTCCGGTAGTCCTTCGGGGAGGAGAGATAGACGGCACGGCCGGTGCGTACGACCTCCGCGGCCGGATGGTCCGTGTCCACGGACATCGCGGAGGACGGCCCCTCGTCGTCGGACTGGTGTCCGTGGTGGCCGATGAGCGTCAGCCGGTCGCCCTGAGTGCCGTAGACGGCCAGTCCGTCCGGGGAGAACCCGGGCATCGACAGGCCTGCCGCGACCCGCAGCACCTCCGCCGTGGACCGGGCCTCTGCCAGTGCGCGCCCGGCGTCCAGCAGGAACGCCTCGCGGGAGCGGCGCCAGTCACCGGTGACAGGCGTGCGGGCGGCGGCGCCCGGCGGTGGCTCCGAGACCTCCTGAAGGGTGCCGACCAGCTGGTAGGAGCGCGATTCAGTGTCGTACGACGGCTTGGAGCGGCTGCGGACCGTACGCAGTACGCGCCCCTGACCGTCCATGACCCGCATCCGGAGTTCGGCGATGGTGCCCTCGGAGGCGGCGAGTTGGACGACCGGTTTGACCTCGTTCCAGTCGACCGGGTGGAAGCGGGCGCGGGCGCCGGCCTCCGACAGGGTGATCGGCTCGGAGGGAAGTCCGAGCAGCCGTGCGGCCTCGGCGTCCAGAGTGACCAGTTCGGCCGCGTTGTCCCAACGCCACAGGCCGGTCGCGAGGGCGGCCAGGACGTCCCCCACGGCGGGCAGGGGCTCACCAGTGCGCATTGCGCCACTGTAGGAAGAGGTGATCGTGAGAAGCCACCAAAGGTGAAAAGGCCACCCTTCGGAGGGCCGGACCGTGACCGGCCCGTGATGGTCGTGACCCGCTCGTAATGATGGGGAGGCGGGCTTTGGCTCCCCGGTACGCTTGGGTCTGTGTTTCACGTGAAACACAGACCGTGACAACACAGGCCGTGGCATAGGCCGTGACACACAAACCCCGATCCGCGAAGACTGGATGAACGACGATGCATCGGTACAGGTCCCACACCTGCGGCGAGCTCCGCGCCTCTGACGTCGGCAGCGACGTCCGGCTGAGCGGCTGGCTGCACAATCGGCGCGACCTGGGCGGCATCCTCTTCATCGATCTGCGCGATCACTACGGCATCACGCAGCTGGTCGCCCGCCCCGGCACGGCCGCGTACGAGGCGCTGGACAAGCTCTCCAAGGAGTCGACCGTCCGCGTCGACGGCCAGGTCGTCTCGCGCGGCGCCGAGAACATCAACCCGGACCTGCCGACCGGCGAGGTCGAGGTCGAGGTGAGCGAGGTCGAGCTGCTCGGCGCCGCCGCCCCGCTGCCCTTCACGATCAACACCGAGGATGGTGTGAACGAGGAGCGGCGCCTGGAGTACCGCTTCCTGGACCTGCGCCGCGAGCGCATGCACCGCAACATCATGCTGCGTACGGCGGTCATCTCCGCGATCCGCAACAAGATGACGACTCTCGGCTTCAACGAGCTGGCGACCCCGATCCTCACCGCCACCTCGCCCGAGGGTGCCCGCGACTTCGTCGTCCCGTCCCGTCTGCACCCGGGCAGGTTCTACGCCCTTCCGCAGGCGCCGCAGCAGTTCAAGCAGTTGCTGATGATCTCCGGCTTCGACCGCTACTTCCAGATCGCGCCCTGCTTCCGCGACGAGGACGCGCGCGCCGACCGTTCGCCGGGCGAGTTCTACCAGCTCGATGTGGAGATGAGCTTCGTCGAGCAGGAAGACGTGTTCCAGCCGATCGAGCAGCTGATGACGGAGCTGTTCGAGGAGTTCGGGAACGGCCGCCATGTCACCTCCCCCTTCCCGCGGATCCCGTTCCGCGAGGCGATGCTGAAGTACGGCTCCGACAAGCCGGACCTGCGGGCCCAGCTGGAGCTGGCCGACATCACCGACATCTTCGAGGGCTCGGAGTTCAAGGCCTTCGCGGGCAAGCACGTACGGGCGCTGCCGGTGCCGGACGTGTCCTCGCAGCCCCGAAAGTTCTTCGACCAGCTCGGTGACTACGCCGTCTCGCAGGGCGCGAAGGGCTTGGCGTGGGTGCGGGTCGCTGAGGACGGCTCGCTCACCGGCCCGATCGCGAAGTTCCTGACGGAGGAGAACGTCGCGGAGCTGACGAAGCGGCTGTCTCTCGCTGCCGGTCACGCGGTGTTCTTCGGTGCGGGTGAGTTCGACGAGGTCTCGAAGATCATGGGTGCGGTGCGGGTCGAGGCCGCTCGTCGCTCGGGTCACTTCGAGGAGGACGTCTTCCGCTTCTGCTGGGTCGTCGACTTCCCGATGTTCGAGAAGGACGAGGAGACGGGGAAGATCGACTTCTCCCACAACCCCTTCTCGATGCCGCAGGGCGGTATGGAGGCCCTGGAGACGCAGGACCCCCTCGACATCCTGGCCTGGCAGTACGACATCGTCTGCAACGGAGTCGAGCTGTCCTCCGGCGCGATCCGGAACCACGAGCCGGACATCATGCTCAAGGCCTTCGGCATCGCGGGCTACGAGGCGGAGACCGTCGAGCGCGAGTTCGCCGGCATGCTCCGCGCGTTCCGCTTCGGCGCGCCCCCGCACGGCGGCATCGCGCCGGGCGTCGACCGGATCGTGATGCTCCTGGCCGACGAGCCCAACATCCGCGAGACGATCGCCTTCCCGCTCAACGGCAACGCCCAGGACCTGATGATGGGCGCGCCCACGGAGCTGGAGGAGGCGCGGCTGCGGGAGCTGCACCTTTCGGTACGGAAGCCGCAGCCGAAGTAGCCCTGTCCAGTGGCCGTCTGTGGCCCGGAACCGACGCCGGTTCCGGGCCGCTTTCGTGTGTACGGGCAACCTGTGAGAGCCACGTGGAATCCCACAGCCCGTACCGATGTTGCTGACAGGCACCGTCCCTAACGTCCTGCCCATGACTGGGACCGAGACTCACAGGACTCAACAGCCGCAGCACAAACGGAACATGACGCGACGCAAGGTCGTCGTGGCGGGCGGCGCGGCCGTGGCCGCGGTGGGCGTCGGCGGCGGTATCGCCGCGACCGCGAACGCGGGCCAGACGACCAGCACGGGCAAGGGTGCCACCGCGAAGGCCGCCGGCAGCACCGTGGAGGAGTGCTACAAGCTCACCTCCGAAACCACCGAGGGCCCGTACTACATAGACGCGGACAAGATCCGCCGAGACATCACCGAGGACAAGGAGGGCATCCCGATGACCCTCCGCATCAAGGTGATCGACTCCGAGAGCTGCAAGCCGGTCCGGAACGCGGCCGTCGACATCTGGCACTGCGACGCGCTGGGCATCTACTCCGGTTACGAGGACGCCTCCACCGGGGGCGGTGGCGGCGGTACGCCGCCCAGCGGCACCCCCTCCGGCGTCCCGTCCGGTACGCCGACGGGTTCCCCGCCGGAGGGCGGCGGTGGGGTCCACGAGGAGCCCACCGACGACGAGCGCTATCTGCGCGGCACCTGGCGGACGGACAAGCAGGGCTTCGTCACCTTCAAGACGATCTTCCCGGGCTGGTACCGGGGTCGCTGTGTCCACATCCACACCAAGGTGCACGTCAACGGCGAGTGGACCGACGCCGGTTACGAGGGCGGCAACACCTGCCACACCGGCCAGTTCTTCTTCGACGAGGAGTCCGTGCTCGCATCCGCCGAGGTCGAGCCGTACTCGACTTCGACGACGGAGCGCACGACGCTCGAAGCGGACACGATCTACGACCAGAGCGGCACGACGGGCGGTCTGCTCAAGCTGAAGTACAAGAAGGACAACATCGCCAAGGGCGTCATCGGCACCATCACGGTGGGCGTGGACCCGGAAGCGACGAACACGGGCACGGACGACCCGGCCCAGCCGGGGGCGTCGGCGTCCGCTTCGGCGAGCTGACGGACGTACGGCTCGCTTGTCACGGGTCCAGAACCCTCCCGGTGTTCTGGACCCGTTCTCCCGTTCACGCCGCCGCCGTAGTTCCCGTCGGCCGCAAGCTCACGTGACGCTCCACAGAAGCCGGTAGAAATCCGTCCGCTCCGGGTCGGGAGCGATGCCGTACGCGTCGAGGAGGGTGTTGTCCCAGCCCGGGCCGTAGTTCCACTCGGTGCTCCAGGTGGCTACGGCCAGGTCGGCCCAGCGGTCGGCGAGGCCCAGGGCGCCCATGTCCACGTGGGCGGACCAGGAACCGTCGTCGTGCAGCAGGGTGTTCGGGGCGCAGGGGTCGCCGTGGCAGATGACGAGGAGGTCGACCGGCGGGGGTTCGGGCAGGTCAGACGGTACGTCGAGGCCTGACAGCCGGGCGCGTTCCAGACGGTGCTCGACGGACCAGCTGAACGGGCAGTCGCCCACGGGAAGTTGGTCGTGCAGGGCTCGCAGCCCCGCCCCCAAGGCTCGTACCGCCGTGGCGGGATCCGCCTGCCACCGGGGAGTGACGGCACTTTCGCCGGGCAGTTCGTACGTGACGAGCCAGGCTCCGTCATCGTTGGCTCCGTACTCTCGGACGCGAGGTACGGGCGTGAAGTTCCCGGCCCAGCGGAGCCGTTCCACTTCGGCGGGCAGGTCCAGGCCGGAGCCCGTCGGCGCCCACTTGGCGAACAGCCGCCCCTGACCGTCGTCGCCGCCTATCCGGAAGGTCAGGCCGCCCAATTGGTTCTGCCATACGGGCAACAGCGGCCGGTCTCCGGCCAGTTCGGCGATCGGTGCGGGCACGCGTACGGCTGAGGTCGGCGGTCCGGCGTTGGGCATGTGCGCATGGTGCCCTGAGTACGTGCTGACGGGCGAGCGGTTTTCCGACCGGCCCCCGACACCCCGGTTGGTCGCCGCCTTCCTCGGCGCGAACGTCGGGGTACTTGCCGTGGCGATGTCGCTCAGTTCCGCCTCGGTGGGGATCGGCCTTGGAGTGGGGGCTGTTCGGGGTTCTGTCGATCATCCGGCTGAGGTCGTACGGGATGGCGCAGCACGAGATCGCGTAGGGCGGACAAGATCGCGACGGTGACGGCGGGCGAGGCGCCGGAGGGGGCTTCGGCTGGCGATGACGCCAACTCACGCCCTGTCTCGGCCACTTGACGGCAACCTTTCTTGCGTCCGTGACCACAGATGAGTCAGGAGCCCCGTTCGCGCGGGGCTCCAAGAACCTCGTGCACGTTCCACATCGCGTGCACCTGAACCCCGTAAGGACTCATCCGTGGCATCCACTTCCCACCGCCGGTCCCTTCGGAGGCGGCGCACCGCGCTGGTGTCTGCCGCCGCCGTGGCGGCCGCCGGGCTCGGCGCGGTTTCCTTTGTGATGAACGCGAACGCGACCCCCGTCGAGCTGGCCCGTCAGTCGCTGCCCGCCAAGGACGGCTGGGCGGCGAGCGGTTCCGGTACGACGGGCGGCTCGAAGGCCGACTCCGCACATGTCTACACCGTCAGCACCCGCGCCCAGCTGGCGAAGACGCTCGGCAACGGTTCCGACTCCACGCCGAAGATCATCAAGGTCAAGGGCACGATCGACGCGAACGGCGGCAAGAGCTGCGCCGACTACGCGGCCGGTACGGGTTACTCGCTCGCCGCCTACCTCACGGCGTACGACCCGAAGACGTACGGCAAGAAGATGCCGTCCGGCACCCAGGAGACGGCCCGCGAGGCCGCCGAGACCAAGCAGAAGAAGAACATGGTCTTCAAGGTGCCCGCCAACACCACCATCGTGGGTGTCCCCGGCACGAAGGCCGGCATCAAGGGCGGCAGCCTCCAGGTTCAGGACGTGAAGAACGTCATCATCCGCAATCTCACCTTCTCCGCCACCGAGGACTGCTTCCCGCAGTGGGACCCGACGGACGGCTCGTCGGGCGAGTGGAACTCGAACTACGACTCGGTGACCCTGCGCGGCGCGACGAACGTCTGGGCCGACCACAACACGTTCACGGACGCGCCGAACTTCGACAAGTCGCTGAAGACGTACTTCGGCCGCAAGTACCAGATCCACGACGGCGCCCTCGACATCACCAACGGCTCCGACCTGGTGACCGTGGAGCGGAACAAGTTCACCAACCACGACAAGACGATGCTGATCGGCAGCAGCGACTCCGACACCAAGGGCAAGCTGCGCGTCACCATCCACCACAACGTGTGGCAGGGCATCACCCAGCGCGCCCCACTGGCCCGCATCGGCCAGATCCACCTCTACAACAACTTCTACGACACGACGACCGTCAACGGTTACGCCCCCAAGTACAGCCTCGACTCCCGCGCAAAGGCCCAGGTCGTCGCGGAGCACAACGCCTGGACGGTGCCCTCCGGCGGCAAGATCGCCAAGTTGCTGAGCGGCGACGGCACGGGTTCGGTCGCGGGCAGCGGCAACCTGGTCAACGGCAAGGCGACCGATATCGTCGCCTCGTACAACGCCGCGTCGTCGAAGAAGATCAAGACGACGGTGAACTGGAAGCCCTCGCTGACGGCGGGCCTCCAGACCTCGGCGAAGAGCCTGCCGGTGGGGCTGCTGAAGACGACGGGTGCGGGGGTTCTCAACTGACCTCGTGCTGAACCCCGCTGCGGGGGCAGGCAGTTGCGAAAAACGTGAACGCTCTCCCGGAGAGTGTTCACGCTTTTCACGTCGGCCTTCTGCGGCGGGGGCCGTGAACGGGGAACGCCCGGTCCGTTCTGGGCGTTGTCATCTGTGTTGAGTTCCGGCTACCGGTCCCGAGTGCCATGTCCCGTTCCCGAGTTTTTTCCGTCGCGTTCTCGGGCGCTGTCATCGTCGTGCTCGTCGGCTGCTCCACCGGCGGCGCGGATGCGGACGCCGATGCGCGCGCCCCGAGTCCGCCGTCCACGGCGACCGAGTCGACGACCACCCCGACCGAGCCCTCACGGAACAGCACCTCTCCCACGCCGACTCCGTCCAAGCCCGGCACCCGGGTCCAGACCGCGTCGCTCACCATCCCGGAGATCGGCCTCAAGGACCTCCGGGTCGTCCCGTACGAGGGGACGACCGACGACTGGCCGGGGACACGCATCCAGAACGAGGGCGTTGCCGCCAGCCCGTACGGCAGCCGTGGTGGCGTAGGCCCCGGCGACGTCGGGAACTACCTCGTCACGGCCCATCGCCTCTCCGCCGGCGGACCCCTGCGTGAGCTTCCGTCTCTCGACGAGGGGGACACGGTGACCGTCACGGCGGGCAGGACGGTCTACGAGTACGAGATCACCGACACCAGAAGCACGTCCTTCCGCTCCGAGCGCTCCCTGGCCGAACAACGGGCCGTCGTCCCGGGCCACCCGGGCCGCCGGCCCACCGAGGCCATGATCACCATCTCCACCTGCGCGACTCCCGAGGACAACGCGGCGGGAAACTTCTGGCGCGACGACAAGGGCAACCCCGAACACCGCATCGACAAGATCGGCGTGCTGACTTCGACGACGCCTGCAGCGACGTAAGCGGTTACTCGGGCGGTGCGCCGCCGACGCGCTCCTTGTAAGGAAAGGCCCGTCGACCAAAGACCGTGCCTCAGAACCCCGGATGGGTGATCTGGACGACGTAGACCCGCTCGCTACGCACACGACTCGCGTACTTGATGCCCTCGTTCAGAACGGCGCTCAGCTCCTGCAGGGCTTCCTGTGCGACGACGGGATCGTCGTGCTCCAGGTTGCCATTCGCACGGGCACGGCGGGCGGACAACTCGGGACGGGGATCAACTCATGTCCGTGATCGGCCTGGGTGCTCATGGTGTCCTCAGAGGGTGCCCCGGCCGGAGTGGCCGGCATTTCCACCGAGATCCGTGGTATTCACCCGCAGGGGTGAGCCTGCGGCGTTTCGTCAGATGGCCGTGAGGGCGGATGGCCGGAGCTCGCGGCAGTCGCGGCAGCGTGCGCCCGGTTCGAGTGAGCGAAAGGCGCGGTCGCAGCCGTCGCAGTTGCGGAGGGGGTGCCTGACAGAGAGGGGTGGTTCTGAGGCTCTGTACGGAGGCAGCGGCGGGAGTTGGGCTGTGAGGCGGTGGGCCAGGAGCGCGGCTGGGCGGCGCAGGGGCTCGGGTGGGAGATCGGTGGTCAGGGCTTCGAGCCGGCCTTCCCCCAGGTCTTGATCCACCTGTTGATGGTGTCTCTCGTCGTTGAGTACTCGGGAACCTCGATCGGCTGGTTCGCCACCAGTTTGTCGTAGCCAGAGACAGCAGGCGAGTTTGAGGAACGCTTCGTGCATGTCGGTCGCGCATCGGCAGCGGTTCCTGGCGGGGCAGGGGTACGCGTGCCGGATCGTGGACGCGACCGAACTGCTGGCGGAGGAGGCCTGATCCGTCATGGTGAGGGGATCGTGAACACCAGGACGATCACGAGCACCGACGGGGCGACGGTGGCGATGGCGGCCCAGCGGCGCAGGTTCCAGTAGCGGACCTTGCGGGGCAGCGACCAGGCGGTGACGAGCGCGGTGAGCGAGAGCACGCCGCCGACGAGGATCGTGCCGTAGATCAGGTACAGCCAGGTCGTGAGAGCCGTCGGGCAGTCGGTGCCGCAACTGTCGGTGGCCATCACGGACAGGCCGCCGAGGAAGAGTGCGGCGGGACCGAAGACCGCCAGCAGCACCGTGGCGACCAGCGGGGCGGTCGAGGTCCGGTGGTCGTAGTCGTCGGGTCCGGGGACCGGATACGGGGCGTAGCCGCAGTACGGCGGGCCCTGTTGGCGGCCCGGGTGGTTCGGTGTGGAGTACGGCCCGTGCTGCGGTCCCGGCGGGGGATACGGCCCGTGCTGCGGCGTCGTCATACCCCGAGCATGCCGGTGGGCGGGACGGGCGGGCATCGGCGCGGGTACTCATCCGGATGCCCCGCGTACTCAGACCAGGCAGGGGACCAGCCGGTGCTTCCGGCGGAGTTACCTGCGGCGCACTGGGTAGGGCCCGCGTGAGGCGACTTCGGAGGTCTCCAGAGTGAGTGACTGCGCGTTCTGCAGGATCGGGCAAGGCGAGATCGATGAGGACTTGGTCGCCTACCGCTCGGAAAACGTCTTCGTCGTCCCTGCGCTCAAGCAGCGGCAGAACAACCCTGGTCACGCCCTTGTTCTGCCTGTGTCACACGTCACCGACCTGCATGACGTACCAGCTGATCTCCTGCATGAGATCTTCGAGGTCACAGCCAGAATGACCTCGGCGGTGAAGGACGCCTATGGGGCTGTCGGAAGCACGGTGACACAGAACAACCACATCCCAGGTCAGGTGCTTCATCACGTGCACGTTCACGTCGTCCCCCGGTTCGAGGACGACGGTTTTCGTATGCCGGACCCGGCACTGCGTGAAGCACCACGAGACGTACGACTTGCCCGAACCGCTGCCCTCAGGAAGGCATTGCAGCTGGGAGCATGAGCCTGGCAACGGTTGAGGTGGGCCGCCGACCGTGAGGTCGGCGGCCCACCCAGAGATCGGTCGTCCAGGCACTGGGTCAGGGGGTTCTGCGGAGAGGGATCACGTCCGGTCCGCCGGGCACGGCGGGCCGGACGGCTTCCGGGGTGGCCAGCAGGACGAGGTTCTCCCGACGCCCTGGCCGCGAAGGTCCCGAAGCGGGCCTGGCAGAAGCTGTCGGCCGGGGCCCGTGCCAAGGGTCACCGCTTCTACTTCTACGACTGGGCCGTCATCGACCTACCCGAAGTGCGGCCCTGCAGCCACCAGCTGCTTGTCCACCGCAACCGCACGACCGGTGAACTCGCCTACTACCGCTGCTTCTCGCCAGCCCCGGTGCCCCTGGCCACGCTCGTCCGCCTCGCCGGGGCACGATGGCGGGTGGAGGAGACCTTCCGGTCCGGAAAGGGCCTGGCCGGACTCGACGAGCACCAACTCCGCCCTTCACCTCATGGTCTCGCTGGGTCACCCTGGCCATGCTCGCTCACGCCTTCCTCGCCGTTGTCCGCGCCAACGAACACACCCGTCACCCCGCCCGAACGGGCTGAACCCGCTCACCTGCAAGAGATCCAACGCCTGTTCACGACGCTTGTCGTCCGCCCGTGCACGATGTGGCCCAGCGGCTCCGCCGGCCGTCTGCCACTGGCGGAAACTCAGGCGGCCTCAGCGCACGATCTGGGTAGAGTCGGGCGATGCCCGAGCTGAAGCGGCTGCATGCCGGCCACGCCCCGGCGGTCCTGGCCTTCGAGCTGGCGAACCGCACCTACTTCGCTGCCTCTATCCCCGACCGCGGCGACGACTTCTTCGACCAGTTCACCGACCGGTACAACGCCTTGCTGGCCGAGCAGGAGGCCGGCAGCTGCGCCTTCTACGTGATCGTCGCCGAGGACGGCTCGGTACTCGGCAGGTTCAACCTGTACGACTTGGAGGACGGCACTGCCAGACTCGGCTACCGGGTCGCGGAGCAGGTCGCCGGTCGCGGCGTGGCGACGACGACCGTCCGGGAGCTGTGCCGGACGGCGACAGCGATGCACGGCCTGCGCACACTGCGGGCGGCCACCTCCCACGACAACGCCGCGTCTCAGAAAGTCTTGACCAAGGCCGGGTTCGTCCCGGTTGGCCCTGCCACCCCGGCCGATCTCGGCGGCAAGTCAGGCACCTGGTACCGGCGCGACCTCCGGTCATAAACCTTGATCTTGCTCGTGGGTCGGCTGAGGGAAGGCTGCGGCCACCGCTGATCACCGAGATCGCCGCCACCCCCGCCAGGGTCGACGTCCGCGACTCCAAGAACATCGAAGGCCCCCAGCCGGCGCTGACGCCGGACGCGGGGGCGGACTTCGTCACGTACGCCTCAGGAAGCTGATCCTTCAAACGCAAGGGCCCGGTTACGTCGTAGTACGCAACCGGGCCCTTGCGCTGGTTACTCCGCTGCGCCGCCGAAGCGCTCCTTGTACGTCTCCAGGTCCTCGTCCGTGATCTTCGCGAAGAGGACCGGCGGGACGGTGAAGGGGGTGCCCGCCGGGACGGCGATCAGGGCGTGGGCTTCCTCCGGAGCGACCCACGCTGCCGTGTCGTCCGGCAGCGAGAACGCCGAGCGCATGGCCTTCGCCGATCCCGGGATGAAGGGCTCCGAGACCACCGAGTAGAGGTGGATGAGGTTCATCGCCGTGCGGAGGGTCAGGGCCGCGCCCTCCGGGTTGGTCTTGATCTCAAGCCAAGGGGCTTTTTCCTCCAGGTACGAGTTGCCGGCCGACCAGAGGGCGCGCAGGGCTGCCGCCGCCTTGCGGAACTGGATGGCCTCCATCTGCTCCTCGTACTCCGCGAGCAGGCGGGCGATCTCGTTGCCCAGCTTGGCCTCCGCCTCGCCGGGCTCGCCGCCCGCGGGGACGTCGTCGCCGAAGCGCTTGCGGGAGAAGGACAGGACGCGGTTGACGAAGTTGCCGAGGGTGTCCGCCAGGTCCTTGTTCACCGTGGCAGTGAAGTGCTCCCAGGTGAAGGACGAGTCGTCCGACTCCGGGGCGTTCGCCATCATGAAGTAGCGCCAGTAGTCGGCGGGGAGGATCTCCAGGGCGTCGTGGGTGAAGACACCGCGGTGCTGCGAGGTGGAGAACTTGCCGCCGTAGTAGTTGAGCCAGTTGAAGGCCTTGATGACGTCGACCTTCTTCCACGGTGCGCGGGTGCCCAGCAGGGTCGCCGGGAACATCACGCTGTGGAAGGGGACGTTGTCCTTGCCCATGAACTGCGTGTAGTGGACGTCCGCGTCGGACTCCCACCACCACGAGCGCCAGTCACGGTTCTCCGGGTCCTTGTCCGCCCACTCCTTCGTCGCGCCGATGTACTCGATCGGGGCGTCGAACCATACGTAGAAGACCTTGCCCTCGGCGGCCAGGTCCGGCCAGGTGTCGGCCGGGACCGGGACGCCCCAGTCCAGGTCACGAGTGATCGCGCGGTCGTGCAGGCCCTCGGCCAGCCACTTGCGGGCGATGGAGGAGGCGAGGATCGGCCAGTTGTCGGCACGCTCGTCGACCCAGGACTCGACCTCGCCGGCCAGTGCGGACTGGAGGAGGAAGAGGTGCTTGGTCTCGCGGATCTCCAGGTCGCTGCTGCCGCTGATCGCCGAGCGCGGCTCGATGAGGTCGGTCGGGTCCAGTACGCGGGTGCAGTTCTCGCACTGGTCGCCGCGGGCCTTGTCGTAGCCGCAGTGCGGGCAGGTGCCGATGATGTAGCGGTCCGGCAGGAAGCGGCCGTCCGTGTTCGAGTACACCTGGCGGATGGCCCGCTCCTCGATGAACCCGTTGGCCTTCAGCTCGCGGGCGATCTCCTGCGTGATGTCGCGGTTCTGCGGGGAGGAGCTGCGGCCGAAGTAGTCGAAGGCCAGCTGGAAGCCGTCGTAGATCGCCTTCTGCTGGTCGTGCGCCTGCGCGCAGAACTCGTCGACCGGGATGCCCTGCTCCTTGGCCGCCAGTTCGGCCGGGGTGCCGTGTTCGTCGGTCGCGCAGATGTAGAGGACGTCGTGGCCGCGCTGGCGGAGGTAGCGGGAGTACACGTCCGCCGGGAGCATGGACCCCACCATGTTGCCCAGGTGCTTGATCCCGTTGATGTACGGAAGGGCGCTGGTGATGAGGTGTCGAGCCATCGGGGGCTGCTCCCAAGTCGCTACAGAGGGTGACGACGGTGACATTTGGGGTCGTCGGGGTCGTCTATGGAACCTTGAAATCGTAGCCGACATGAGTGGGCCGCCCGCCTCCCGTTTTCACGGTGGGAAGCGGACGGCCTGGGCGGTGCGGGGTGATTGGTGCGGGGTGGGCCTCCGTCGGTTACGGGCGCCAGTTCGCCAGTACGCCCTCGTAGAGCTCCTGGTCGGTCAGCTCGCGCGGGGTCTCGCCGGCCAGGAAGTGGGCCGTGTTGTCCGTCTTGAGCTTGCGGAGGTAGTCGAAGGCCTTGTTCTCCGGGTCACCGAAGGCGACGAAGGAGAAGAAGACGGCGGGGTACTTCTTCGCCGCGTCCGTGAGGGACTGGGTGGCGGGGGTCCTGGCGTCCGGGGCGCCGTCCGTCTGGAAGATCACGAGGGCGGGGTCCTTGGTGCCGGACTTCTCGTAGTGGCCCACGACCTCCTCGACCGCCGTGTGATAGCTCGTACGGCCCATGCGGCCGAGGCCCGCGTGGAGGTCGTCGATCTTGTTCTCGTGGTCGGTGACGGTGAGTTCGCCGGTGCCGTCGAGTTCCGTGGAGAAGAAGACGACGTGGACCTTCGCCTCGGGGTCGAGGTGGGCGGCGAGAGCCAGGGCCTGCTCGCCCAGGGCCTGGGCGGAGCCGTCCTTGTAGTACGGGCGCATGGACGCGGAGCGGTCCAGGACGAGGTAGACCTTGGCGGTCGTGCCGGTGAGGCTGTGGGCGGCGAGGGTTTCGCGGGCGGCGTTGTAGGCGGTGAGGAGGGTCGCAGGAACGGGTTCGCCTCCGGCTGCGGGTTCGCTGGTCTTGACGGCCTCGGCTTCGCCTTCGGCCTTGTCGTTCCCACCCGCACCACGCGTGGCGCTTTCGTTGTCAGGTGCGGGTGGCCCCTGTGGGGCCTGGTCGCCGTCGGCGGCTGCGGGTTCGTCCGCCTGGGCGGCGACCGGGGTCGGCTCGGCGGCGGGGGCTACCTCGGCAGCGGCGGCGGCCGGCTCGGGCTCCGGGCTGACATCTGCGACGACCGCCTCCGGCGCGGGCGCAGGTGCTGGGGTCGCCTCGGCGGCGACGGGCTCAGGCTTGGACTCGGCTTCCGCTGTTGCCCCAGCGGCGACCGGCTCCGGTGCCGGTGTCGCCTCGGCGACGACAGGCTCGGGCGCGGGCTTGGCTTCGGTCTCCGGCTCGGCTTCCGGTGTCGCCTTGGCCGCGGCGGGCTCCGGCTCCGCCTCAGGCGCGGGCGTCTGTGTCGGCTCGGCGGCGGGCGCGGGTTCGGCTTCCGGCTCGGGCTCCGGTGCCGCCTCAGCGACGACCGGCTCGGGCTCAGGCGCAACGGGCTCGGGCTCCGGCTCGACGACGGGCTCGGGCTCCGGTGCCGCCTCAGCGACGACCGGCTCGGGCTCCGGCTCGACGACGGGCTCCGGCTCGGCCTCAGCTGCCGCAGGTTCCGGCTCGACGACGGGCTCGGGCTCTGCCTCAGCCGCCGCAGGCTCCGGCTCCGGCTCGGTAGCCGCCTCGACCACCGGCTCCTCAGCGGCAGCCTCAACCTCGGGCTCCGCCTCTGCCACCGGGGCCTTCTCCGCAGCGGGCTCCGGCTGCACCTCCGGCTCAGCCTCACGCTCCTGCTCTCGCGCCGCAGGTGCCGCCGGCACCGAAACGTTGTCGAACGCCGCCGACACCAGGTCATCCACAGCGGAGCCCTTGGGCTCAGCAGCCGGTGCCGGTGCCGGTGCCGGCACCGAAGCCTCCGCCTCGGGAGCCTTCCGTTCAGCCGCCGGAGGCACCGGCTCGGAAGCCGTCCGCTCCGACGCCGGAGTCACCGGTGCCGGCTCTGCAGCTGGAGCCGGCACCGAAGCCGAAGCCTCCCGCTCAGCTGCCGCAGGCACATCGGCACCCTCGGACGTACGCCCCTTGCGTGACTTTCCGAATGCGTTTCGCAGGAGGTTGAGAATGCCCATGAGCGCAACCCTTCACATGAGTTGTTTCCGTCAATCCCTGGCCAGGACGGACACGTAAGGTTAGCCGCCAGATTTGGAGATCTTCTTCAGGCCCGGAACTCGATCAGGCCTCGACCAGATCTCAACTTGAACCGACGACGTCGGCGCACGGTCAGCACCCGGCCAACGGACGTTCAACTCCCCCACATTCACTCTGTGTTCACCTATCGGCAGTGTTGCCGAACGCGCGTGCCCCTAGCGTCACGGCCGACCCAGGAAATATTGGGAGGGACCGTGCGCAACCTGCTGCCACTGATCGGCTCGACCGGCTCGCACCCCGGTGGCCGTTCGGCGATGACTTGTAGATTCCGGTGTGGTGACGCCTGCTTCCATGAGGTGCCCAACACCACCACCAACGAGTACGTCGGCGATGTCATCGCCGGTGCGCTCAGCCGCCGTTCCATGATGCGGGCCGCCGCCGTGGTGACGGTCGCGTCGGCAGCCGGGGGTGCGGTCATCGGCGCCGGCGCCCCGGAGGCCGCCGCGCAGGCCGGCGAGGGCGCCGCCCCCGCTGCGTACGAGAAGGGCAACGGCAAGGGGGCGCGCGGCCTCAGGTTCACGCCTGTCGCGCCGAACACCGCCGACACCGTGACGATCCCGGAGGGCTACGCCCAGAACGTGGTCATCCGCTGGGGCGAGCCCATCCTCCGCGGCGCCCCCGCCTTCGACCCGGACAAGCAGAGCGCCAAGGCGCAGGCGGGCCAGTTCGGCTACAACTGCGACTACCTCGGTCTGCTTCCGCTGCCGGAGCCCGGTCGTCAGCTTCTCGTGGCGAATCACGAGTACACCGACGAGATCCTGATGTTCAAGGGCTACGACTCCGCCAAGCCCACCCGCGAGCAGGCCGAGATCGCCTGGGCGGCGCACGGCCTGTCCGTCGTCGTTGTGGAGGAGGACCGCAAGAGCGGCAAGCTCACCGCCGTTCCCCGTCATCACCTCAACCGGCGCGTCACCGCTACCACCGAGTTCAAGGTCAGCGGTCCGGCCGCCGGGTCCGACCTTCTCAAGACCTCCGCCGACCCGACCGGCACGAAGGTCCTCGGCACGCTCAACAACTGCGCGGGCGGCGAGACCCCCTGGGGCACGACGCTGCACGGCGAGGAGAACTTCAACCAGTACTTCGCCAACGGCAGCCGGGCGACGGACAAGCGCTACGGCATCGGCACCGCCGCCTCCGAGCGCAAGTGGGAGCTGTTCGACAAGCGTTTCGACGTGGCCAAGGAGCCGAACGAGGTCCACCGCTTCGGCTACGTCGTCGAGCTCGACCCGTACGACCCCACCTCCACGCCCCGCAAGCGCACCGCGCTCGGCCGCTTCAAGCACGAGGGCGCGACCGTCCGCCTCACGAACGACGGCCGCCCGGTTGTCTACTCCGGTGACGACGAGCGCTTCGACTACTTCTACAAGTTCGTCGGCAGCAAGCGGATGGCCCACGGCCACAGCCGCCGGGCCCGCGAGCACAACCTGACGCTCCTCGACGAGGGCACGCTGTACGTCGCCAAGCTCACCGGCGACTCCCCGGCGATCGAGATCGACGGCACGGGCAAGCTGCCGAACGACGGCGAGTTCGACGGCAGCGGTACGTGGATACCGCTGGCCACCGCCACCGCGAAGGGAGCCGTCTCGCACGTCGAGGGCATGACCGCCGAGGAGGTCTTCGTCTTCACGCGCCTCGCCGGTGACAAGGTCGGCGCGACCAAGATGGACCGGCCCGAGGACATCGAGCCGAACCCGCACACCGGCAAGGTGTACGTCGCCCTCACCAACAACAGCAACCGCGGTGTCGGTACGAACGCCAAGGCGGACGAGGCCAACCCGCGCAACGCCAACAAGCACGGCCACGTCCTGGAGCTCACCGAGCGCTGGAACCGGCCGGAGAGCACGAGCTTCGCCTGGTCGCTGTTCCTCGTCGCGGGCGACCCGAAGGACCCGGCGACCTACTTCGCGGGCTTCCCGAAGGACAAGGTCAGCCCGATCTCCTGCCCGGACAATGTGGCCTTCGACCGGTACGGCAACCTGTGGATCTCCACGGATGGCGCCCAACTCGGCTACCACGACGGTCTGTTCGGCGTAGCTACGCGCGGCGACCGGCGCGGTGAGCTGAAGCAGTTCCTCACCATGCCGAATGGAGCCGAGACCTGCGGCCCGATCGTCCAGGACCGCCGCGTCCTGGTGGCGGTCCAGCACCCGGGCGAGATCGACGGCGCTACGGTCGAGAAGCCCGCGAGCACCTGGCCCGACGGCCCGGGCACGTACGTCCGCCCGTCCGTGGTCGCGGTGTACCGCAAGGACGGCCGCGACATCGGCGTCTGAGCGCAACGTCAAGTTCTGACGGGTACGTGCGTGGGGCGTCCTTCTCCGGACGGGCGCCCCTCTTTTTCGGTTTTCCCGGTCGTTTCCAGCCACTCCCGATAGCCGGGCGCCTGCAGGGCGACCTCCTCGTACGCCTCCTCCAGTTCCGGATAGACGGAGTCCAGCTCCTCCTGTGTACGGGCCGCGAGGAGCAGACGTACGCCGAGGGGGTCGCCGTGGATGCGGCGTACCGCGGCCTCGGGGCGGGGCTGGGCGGTCGGCTGGACGACCGTGACGACCTCGCCGGTGGCGACCAGGGAGGCGGCGGTGTGGTAATCGCCGTGCAGGACACGGGGGTTGAGGCCGGCCGAGCGCAGCATCCGGTAGACGGCGTCCCACTCGCCGTCGACGGTCGGGTCGATCATCCAGCGGTCTTCGGCCAGTTCGGAGAGGCGGACCACGGGATGCGCCGCCGCCGGATGGTTCGACGGCAGCGAGACGAACTGCGGTTCCCTTTCGACCAGTACGCGCAGCCGCAGCCCGTCCGGGATGCGCAGCGGGCTGCCCTCCACCTCGTGAACGAAGGCGATGTCGAGTTGTCCGTCGGCGAGCATGCGCAGCAGCGCGTTCGGCGAGACGTCCATCTGGAGGACCGGTTCCTGGCTGCGGGCGCGCAGTCGGCGCAGCCAGCCCGCGAGGGCCCGGCTCGCGGTGGAGCCGATACGGAGCTGGGGTCCGTCCACCGCGGCGGCAGTTCGGGCCTCCGCCACCAGGGCGCGCATTTCGGCCACCAGCGGGCGGGCCCGGCCGAGTACGACGCGGCCGAGCGGGGTCGGGCGGCAGCCGGTGCGTTCGCGGGTGAACAGGGCGCCGCCCAGCTCCTGTTCGATCCGGCGCAGCTGGGTGCTCAACGAGGGCTGGGCGACACCGAGTTGGCGTGCGGCGCGGTGCAGGCTGCCGGTGTCGGCTATGGCGCACAGCGCACGGAGGTGCCTGACCTCAAGCTCCATGGGGTGAGCGTAGGACGCACGTCTCGGTCACACCAGACGCACAAATCGCATCTGAAGTGGGCGAGTTGGTGCGGAAAACGACCGGTGACGACCGCAACCACCACCTGATAGCTGCGTCCTATCACCACTTGCCATCATCACAGCCGCCGCACAGGCGTCGACACTCACCGATGACGACGACTCACCCCCCACTCAAGGAGTCATCATCGTGCGACTGTCCCTGCCCAAATCCAGAACGGTGCTGTCAGCCACCGTCGGACTCGGCCTCGCGGCCGGTGCGTTCGGCGCGGTCCCCGCCTCGGCGGCCTCGACCTCCGCCCCCGCCACCTCGACGACCTCCGTCACCGGCTACCACGGCTCGTCCGAGGAGGCCAAGGCCAACGAGGCGTTCTTCCAGGCCGTACTGAAGTCCGTGGCCGAGAAGCGGGCCGCGAACCCGGGCGCCGCCGCGGTCACCGTCGTCTACGACGCCTCCGACGCGCCCACCTTCGGCGCCCAGATAGACCGTTCCACCTCCATCTGGAACAGCTCGGTCGCGAACGTCCAGCTCCAGGAGGGCTCCAACGCCGACTTCGAGTACCGCGAGGGCAACGACCCGCGCGGCTCGTACGCCTCTACGGACGGCCACGGCGGCGGCTACATCTTCCTCGACTACGCGCAGAACGAGGAGTACGACTCCACGCGCGTGACCGCCCACGAGACCGGCCACGTCCTCGGTCTGCCGGACCACTACGAGGGCCCGTGCAGCGAACTCATGTCGGGCGGCGGCCCCGGCCCGTCCTGCACGAACGCGAACCCTGACGCGAACGAGCGCGCCGAGGTCGAGCAGCTGTGGGCCAACGGCCTCGCGAAGGCCCTGCAGAAGGTGAACCAGGACCGGTAGTCCGCGTACGGCCCCATCAGCCCCGTACCGAAAATCGAAAACCCATAGTCCGCAAGTCGCCACCCCCCACTGGTGTGGGCCGCCCCTCCTGCACAGGGGCGGCCCACACCGCGTTTCAGTCGTCAGTCGCGCTCGTGGAGGGTCACGTCGAGGAGGAAGGAGCGGTGGTCCGAGTTCTTCAGGTCCAGGAAGCGGGCCCTGTCCGCCGCGAAGTCCTCGGAGACCAGGATGTGGTCGATCTGAGCGCCGAAGGCCGGGACCGTTCTGGCCGGCCAGGTCGGGATGCGGGCGTCGCCGGTGAGCCGGGCGCCGTCGCGCAGGCCCGTGTCCAGGATGCGGCGGAACGCGGCGTGGTCCTGGGAGGCGTTGAAGTCACCCGCGAGGATGGTGGGGCGGGTCTTGTCCGCGGCGGCGTAGTCGCGGAGGGCGCGCAGTTCCCTCTGCCAGTCGTCCACGTGGGCCGGGAGCGGGGGCATGGGGTGGGCGAGCTGGACCCTCACCTCGCGGCCCTTCACGTCGGCGGTCGCGCCGGGCATGCCCATGGTGCCCCGTACGCCGGGGGCCGGCTTGAGGGGGTACCGGCTGAGGATGACGGAGCCGTCTGAGCCGTACCCTTCCACGGCCTGGCGGTAGGGGTACGTGCCTCTTGCCCCCTGCGCCTGGTCGCTGCCGAAGGCCTGTGTCAGCTTCTCGTCGCAGGTGGTCTCGCACTCCTCGACGAACACGAGGTCCGGCTTTTCGCTCCGTACGATCTCGATCAGTTCATCGGTGGCCTGGCCGAACTCCACGTTCGACGTCAGCACCCGCAGCTCCGCGACCGGGGTTCCTTTCGGCTCGCTCGTCTTCCCGTACGGCTCGACGAACCAGGCGACCGCCGCTGCCGCGAGCACGCCCCACACGAGGCCGACGCGCCAGCGGGCGAGGCCGGCGAGGAGGAGGGCGAGGGCGGTGGGGGCGAGCAGCCAGGGCAGGAACGCGATGATTTGCGGTACGGGGGTGATGCCGTCCGTGTCGGCGATGCGGCACCCTACGACGATGCTCACGCCGAGGAGCAGCAGGCCGGCGATCCAGGCGCCGGCTGCGTGCCCGGGCCGACGCGTCACCGGGTCGTCGGCCCACTCGTCCGCCTCAGTCGTAGCAGTACCCAAGTCCGTACCTCCCGTTCTGCCTGGATCCTCCCTCAAAGACGGGGTGAGTGGGGGGAGGGTTCATTTCCTGCGCCTCCACGCGCCCGGTTGTCGCCGAGACGAACGAGTACGGTCGGCCGCCGGGCTCCAGGGCGGACTGGAGAGCAGGTTGGCCCCTACGACTTGCCCGCTCCGCTCCCCAGGTGTGCTCTGGAGGCAGGGGCGAGGAGAGAGGAGTGGGGTCATGGCTCACGCAGCACCTCGTGCCGCTCGGTGGCACGGCAGCCCCGCACGGGTCGCATCGAAGCTCACCGCCCCCGTGCTCGGGGGGATCGTCTTCGGCCTGTGGGCCGCCGCCATCGGACGGGACGCGGGGCCGATCACCGGCTGGAACGTCCTGCTGGGCTTCGTGTCCGCGTTCGCCTTCGTGGCCGCGTACCTCGGGCTGCGTCTGCTCGGCACGCACCTGCCGCGCGAACTGCGCGCCGCCGCGTGGGCGGGATTCGCCGGTGTCGCGGTCGGGTTCCTGCACGGCCTCACCGGCTCGAGCGTCCTGAGGTCGGCGGCCGTGGCGTTCGCGGTGGCGGCGGGCGCCTTCGCGGTCGTGTTCTACCGCTTCTACACGACGGAGAAGTGACCGGAGACCGAGGGCGACACGGCGACACCGGCAACGAGAGCAACGACGGCAACGACAGCAACGACGAAAACGACGACAGTGCAGACCAGGCCCAAGCGGACAAGATCTGACCTATAGGCCCGCTACCTTCACGGCATGACTTCTGCCAAGGACTGCCGCCCGGAGGAGTACCCCGGACCGAGCGCGGGACTAGGACAAAAAGCCCACGACGGATCCAGTGCCGAAACCTACGATGAGTTTGCTGCCCGGTGGGGGTCTACATCTCAACGACAGCTCAGCACTCGTAGAGGACTGGATGGGGCGGACATGAAAAGCGATCACCTGGCCGGAGGGCCGGCCATCGAGACCGCCGGCCTGGTGAAGACCTTCGGCGACAACCGCGCCGTGGACGGCGTCGACCTGCGCATTGAGAGGGGCACGGTGTACGGCCTGCTCGGTCCGAACGGCGCGGGCAAGACGACCACGGTGCGGATGCTGGCGACCCTGCTCCGCCCCGACGGCGGCGAGGCCCACGTCTTCGGCCACGACGTCGTACGGGAGGCGGACGCGGTGCGCAGCCGGGTCAGCCTCACCGGGCAGTACGCCTCCGTCGACGAGGACCTCACCGGCACCGAGAACCTCGTACTGCTGGCCCGTCTGACGGGCCACAGCAAGAAGGCCTCGTACGACCGCGCGGCCCAACTCCTCGCCGCCTTCGGCCTGTCGGAGGCCGCGGGCCGCCAGGTGAAGAACTACTCCGGCGGCATGCGGCGCCGTATCGACATCGCCGCGTCGATCCTCAACACCCCGGACCTGCTGTTCCTGGACGAGCCGACGACGGGCCTGGACCCGCGCAGCCGCAACCAGGTCTGGGAGATCGTGCGAGCCGTCGTCGCCCAGGGCACGACGGTGCTGCTGACGACGCAGTACCTCGACGAGGCCGACCAGCTGGCGTCCCGGATCGCCGTCATCGACAAGGGCAAGGTCATCGCCGAGGGCACCAAGGGCGAGCTGAAGGCCTCGGTCGGCGCCGGCGCCGTGCACGTACGGCTGCGGGACGCAGACCAGCGCCCCGACGCCGAGCTGCTGCTCAGGCAGGCCCTCGACGCGGACGTACAACTGGAACCCGACCCGGTGGCCCTGACCGCCCGGGTCGGCGGCAACGGCGAGGGGAACGGCTGCGGCCCCTCCGAGAAGGCTTCCCGCGCCCTCGCCGAACTGGCCCGCGCGGGCATCATCGTCGACAACTTCTCGCTGGGACAGCCGAGCCTGGACGAGGTGTTCCTGGCCCTCACCGGCAGCCCGACCGACCACGACCGGACGACCGAGGCACAGACGAAGGAGGCCACGGCATGAGCACCGCGACCCAGACCACCGAGAGCACGGAACTCGCCCCGGTCCGCACCGAGAGCCTGGCCGAACTGCTCGTCGCCCGGGAGCGGCCGCCGAGGCCGAACGCGCTGCAGACCTCGCTGACGTTCGGCTGGCGGGCGATGCTCAAGATCAAGCACGTACCGGAGCAGCTGTTCGATGTGACGGCGTTCCCGATCATGATGGTGCTGATGTACACGTACCTGTTCGGTGGCGCCCTGGCCGGCTCCCCCAGCGAGTACATCCAGTATCTGCTGCCCGGCATCCTCGTGATGTCCGTGTCCATGATCACGATGTACACGGGCCTCGCGGTCAACATCGACATCGAGAAGGGCGTCTTCGACCGCTTCCGTTCGCTGCCGATCTGGCGGCCGTCGACCATGGTCGGCTATCTGCTCGGTGACGCCGTGCGCTACGCGCTCGCGTCGATCGTGATGCTGACGGTCGGCCTGATCATGGGCTTCCGCCCGGACGGTGGTTTCACCGGCGTGGTGGCGGGCGTGGTGCTGCTGATCGTCTTCTGCTTCGCCTTCTCGTGGGTGTGGACGATGGTCGGTCTGCTGATGCGCACGGAGAAGGGCGTGATGAGCGTCAGCATGATGGTGCTGTTCCCGCTGACCTTCCTCAGCGACATCTTCGTCCGCCCCGAGACGATGCCGGGCTGGCTGCAGGCCTTCGTCAACAACAACCCGATCACCCACGTCTCCTCGGCGGTCCGCGACCTGATGGGGGGCTCCTGGCCGACCGAAGAGATCGCGTGGACGCTGGGCTGGGCCGCGGCGTTCGTGGCGGTCCTCGGGCCGGTGACGATGCGGCTCTATAACCGCAAGTGATCAATCCATCACGCGGAGCGATCCAGGGGAGAGTCTCCCGGATTCATCCGGGAGAGAACTTCAAAACCGCAAGTAGCAGTTGCGCGCGTGCGCGTTGCGGGGGCCGCCCCTGTCCCTCGGAAGAACGCAATCCACGTCCGGATGCAGTCACCCCGGCCGTGCCCCGAAGGCTTCTGGGCACGGCCGGGGTCCTTTCTTGAGCTGTGCGGAAAGTCCTTTCGGCGGTACTGATCGTCCTCGGCTGTCTCCTCGTGCCGCTCGGCGGGCTCTCGATGTGGGCGACCTACGAGATCGGCGACACCCGGCGGTACGTCGCCACCATGGGGCCGCTCGCCACCGGGTCCGAGGTACGCGGGGCGGTCACGGACACCGTCACCGACGGGATCATGACGAGGGTCGAGGCCAGGTCGCTCGAGGGCGAGGTCCGGCGGTTCGTGCGCGAGGCGGTGCAGTCCTTCACCGGTACGCCGGCCTTCCGCGCCGCCTGGGACACCGCGAACCGGGCCGCACACGAGGCCGTCCTACGGGCCCTGCGCGGCGAACGCGACGACGCGGTCACCCTCGACCTCGCACCGGTCACGCGGCAGCTCAAGGACCGGCTGGCCGACGACCGCGTGCCGTTGGCGCACCGTATCCCCGTTACACACACCGAGATCACGGTTCTCGAGGGCCGGGAAGTGGCCACGCTCCGGAAGGGTTTCCGCATGCTGGAGTTCGCGGGTTTCTGGCTCCCGATCGCTGCGCTGGCACTGGCCGTCGGCGGCATCCTCCTCGCGGTGCACCGCCGCCGCGCGATCATGGCGACGGCCCTGGGCACGGCGCTGGGTGCTGCTCTCCTCGCCCTGGCGACGGCAGTGGGCCGCGCCCTGACACTCGCCGACCTCCCGCCCCACGTCTCCCGCGTCGCGGCAGGCACGGTCTACGACGCCCTCACGTCCACACTCCGCACGGCGACGTGGATCATCCTCGCCCTCGGCCTCACGGTGGCGGCGACGGCCTGGCTCACGGGCTGTGTCGCGCGACATCGCGCACGATGCTCAGAGCTTCCTCCAGCACCGGCACAGAAACAGACGCGAGCCCGAGCCTGACGGCATCCGTCGCGGAGCCCGGCGTGGCGGGACGCGCGGCCGGCGTGCGCTCGCCCAGGGGCGTGCGCTGGGGCTCCACGGCGAACGCCCGCCCCGGCGTGAGGGCCACCCCGCGTGCCGCTGCCGCGGCCGTGAACGTATCCGCGCGCCAGGGCGGGGGCAGCTGCCACCAGGCGTAGTACGCGTACGGATCGGCCCGTACGGCGAACTCCCCCAGCCACTCCTCGACGACCCGCTGCCGCGCCCGCGCGTCCGCCCGCTTGGCCGCGACGAGCCGCTCGACCGTCCCGTCACCGATCCACCGCACCGCGGCCTCCAGCGCGAACCGTCCCGCCGTCCACCCGCCCGACCTCAGCGCCTCGCCGACCGCGTCCACCCGCCCCCGCGGCACGACGAGGAAACCGACCGTGAGGCCGGGTGCGACGCGCTTGGACAGCCCGTCGACGAGGTATGTGCGCTCGGGGGCGTACGAGGCCAGGGGAGTGGGGCCCGCCTGGCCGTCCCGGAGGAAGGACCAGATCCGGTCCTCCACGACCGGAAGGTCCAACTCACGCAGCGTGCTGGCCAGTTCGCGCCTTCTCCCGTCCCCCATCGTCACGGAGGTGGGATTGTGAAGCGTCGGCTGGACGTAGACGGCGGACAGCGGCGCGGCGCGATGGGCGGCGACGAGGCCGTCGGCCCGCAGTCCCTCATCGTCCATCGCGAGCGGTACGAGGGTGATGCCGAGCCGTGCTGAGATCTCCTTGACCAGCGGATACGTCAGCGCCTCCACGCCGACGCGCCCTCCGGGCCGTACGAGTGAGGCGAGGGCGCCCGCGATCGCCTGCCGGGCGTTCCCGGCGAAGAGGACCCGCTCCGGAACGGGCCGCCACCCCGAACCGCCCAGCAGCCCGGCGGCGGCTTCGCGTGCGGCGGGCGTGCCGGTGGCGGACGCCGTACGCGTCGCCTCCGCCAGCACGTCGGCCCGCAGCAGCGGCGCGAGCCCGACGGCGAGCAGCTCCGACTGCCCTTCCGCGAAGGGGTAGTTGAGCTCCAGATTGATACGCGGCCCAGCGGCCTTGCCCTGCTCCTTCCCCTCCTCCTCGGCCAGCGCCCGCCCCGACGGCACCGGCCCCGCCCGCACGAACGTCCCCCGGCCCACCTCGCCGACCACGAGCCCTCGCCGCACCAACTCCGCGTAGACGCGCCCGGCCGTGGACCCGGCGATACGGCGCCGTCGCGCGAACACCCGTTGCGGCGGCAGCCGTTCACCGGGCTTGAGCCGCCCGGTGAGGATCTCCTCGGCCAGCCGGTCGGCGATCCGCCGGTAGTCCTCCACGCGCGCACCTTTCCCATCGCCCTCAGGATTGCACCGAGGGCAAAGTTTTCATTGCACCGAGTATGCGATGCGACCTAGGGTCCACTCATGGCTCCCTTCCTCGCATACGAGGACAAAGGCGCGAAACTCTCAACTCCCCTGCCTCTTGTCCTGATCCACGGCCACCCGTTCGACCACACGATGTGGAGGCCGCAGGTCACGGCCTTATCAGCGACGCGCCGGGTGATCGCCCCGGACCTGCGTGGTTACGGCGCGTCGCCGGTCGTCCCCGGTGTCACGCCACTGTCCACGTTCGCCGAGGACATAGCGGCTCTCCTGGACGAACTGCACGTGGAGCACTTCGTCCTGGGCGGCCTGTCGATGGGCGGCCAGATCGTCATGGAGTGCTACGCCCGGTTCCCGGACCGTATCCGGGGCCTGATCCTGGCCGACACCTTCGCCTCCCCGGAGACTCCGGCCGGAAGGAAGTCCCGCAACGAGATGGCTGACCGGCTCCTGAGGGAGGGCATGCGGGGTTACGCGGACGAGGTCCTCCACAAGATGGTCGCGCCGTACGCCGATGCCGCCGTGGCCGCCCACGTCCACGGCATGATGACCGCCACGTCGCCGCCGGGCGCGGCAGCGGCACTGCGCGGGCGGGCGGAACGCCCGGACTACCGCGAGCTTCTGACTCAGGTCACGGTTCCGGCCCTGGTGGTGGTGGGAGAGGACGACGAGTACACCCCCGTCCCGGACGCGAAGGCGATGGCCGAAGCCCTTCCCGACTCCACGCTCCACGTCATCCCCCGAGCGGCCCACATGCCGAACCTGGAACGTCCGGGGGAGTTCAACGAGGTCCTGACGAGGTTCCTGGACTACGTCGACGGCTCTGCTTGAGCAAGATCAAGAGGCTGCGGGCGTCCGGTTTACTTGGATGGTTGCGGTGACTCAGGAAGAGGTCTGGAAGGGCAGCACCTCGCGGACTTCCGTGTTCTTCGATCCCGAAACCGGCTACCCGATGGGAAGCGAAGAGGCCCTTTTCGGGAATCCGCGCAAGCTGAACATCCGGGTTCCGGCCACGCTGGCAGTGACCGAGACATTGAAGCGCCGGGCTGTGTCCACCACGGAGGAAAGGCCCTGAAAATGGCCGGGAGGAACCCCGCGCTCACCACCCCGTATGGAACAGGTGGTTGATCGTCAGCGCCACCGTCACCTGGGCGACAAGCCACCCCCGCTGCCCGCCTCGCGGCAAGAGCGCCGTCGCGGGCAGCAGCCAGAAGGCGAACGGAAGCCAGATGCGTTCCGTCTCCGCCTTGCTCATGCCGGAGAAGTCGGCGACGAGCACCATGAGGAGCCCGGCGAGGACCAGACCGAGAAGCCGGTCGATGGAGGTTGGGGCGCCGGCACGCAGGCGGCGGAAAGCGGCCGGCACGGTGGCAATCGTGCGGCGCAGCCCCGCCACCCCCGCCAGTCCCACGAGTAGCACCGTGCACGCGAGGTTCGCCCACACGAAGTACCAGTACGGCCGGATGGCGGCCGCGCCCTGGTAGTACCGCTCGACCAACAGGTGATACGCCTCCCACCAGTTGAAGCCCGCGAGCGTGAAGGCGACCGGCACGACGGCCACCCCCGCCAGCAGCGGGAGGAGAAGCGTGCGCGGCCACTGGCGCCAGGTCAGCAGCAGCACGGCGACGGCGATGATCGAGAACAGGGTCAACCCGTACGACAGATAGCCGGTGAAGCCCAGCAGCACTCCGGAACCGAACCCGCAACCGTAGGCCGGAACCCTGCGCCCACGGGTCGCCGCCAGCGCCAGCAACGCCACTGCCCACGCCGCCACCGCCGCGAAGTAACCGTCCGCCGAGGCCCCCACCCAGACCGCCGCCGGCGCCAGGGCGACGAACGGAGCGGCCCGGCGGGCCAGTGTCTCGTCGGCGAGGGCACGTACGGCGATGAGGACCGCCGCGGCGGCGGAAGCGCCGACCGTGATGCAGAAGACGCCCGCCCAGCCCCCGCCACCGAGGCCGATCCGGTCCAGCCAGACGAAGGTGAGCGTCGCGGCGGGTGGATGGCCGGCGATGTGCGGGGGCCAGTGGTCGGGCGAGTCGATCAGGATGTGCTGGGTGAAGCCCCGCAGGGTCGCGCCGATGTCGTCGAAGCGGTCGATGACCGTCAGGTACTCGTAGCGTGTGGTGAGCCGCCGCTCGATTCCGTAGTGCCAGCCGTCGATCAGCGCGAGCGACCACGTCCAGGCCATGGCGACGAACCAGGTCACCGGCACGAGCGCCCGCCACGGCAGTCGGGCCGCGAGAGAGGGACCGTACGCGATCACCGCCACGGCCACCGTGATCGCGGCCGGAGTACCGGGCCCCACCTGAGGCGACCACCAGGCGTACAGCGGCGCCCAGGCGAGGTGCAGGGAGCCGTTGGAGTTCTCGATGGCGTGGCCGACGACGGCGGCCGTGGCGAAGAGGAGCACCGCGACCCCGGCGGCGTACAGGTCAGGGCGCAGGCCCCGACGGGAGCCACGGCCGACGTCCTGCCCGACGTCCTGGTCGGTTCCCAGGCCGATGTCCTGGCGGAGGTCATCACGGTCATCACGAAGGCCGTCGCGGTCGTCCTGGTGCCGGTCCCGGTGCCGGTTCTGGCCAGGGTTCCGGAGAAGGTCACGGTTCACAGCGGAAACGCTAGGGCCGAGGCCACCCCTCGGCGCCCCGGCCAGCACGAACGTCAGCCTTTCGTCATGAGTCGATCCCCCCTCGGCCCGCCCGCACCGGCCTACCGTCGGGGCATGAGCGAACGGCTCCCCACCTCCCCCGCCTTCTGGCGCAGCCCACTGCGCGGCCCCCGGGTCACCTCGCTGCTCGGTGTCGTGCTGCTCGCCGGGATCACCATCCTCTTCGTGACGGGCCTCGTGTCGTACGCCGCGTACAACCCGAACCTCTCGCCCGTGAACGACAAGACCCCGGACAAGGGCCTCCTCGGCTTCTACCTCTTCGCCTGGCCCACCGACCCGCCCTGGCTGTACCGCCTCAACCAGGGCACGCACGTCACGCTCGGCATCGCCCTGATCCCCGTACTCCTCGCCAAGCTGTGGTCGGTCGTGCCGAAGCTCTTCGAGCTGCCGCCCGCGCGCTCGCTCGGACACGCCCTGGAACGGCTCTCGCTGCTCGTGCTGGTCGCAAGCGCCCTGTTCGAGTTCGTGACAGGAGTGCTGAACGTCCAGCTCGACTACGTCTTCCCCGGCTCCTTCTATCCCCTGCACTTCTACGGCGCCTGGGTGTTCTTCGCCGCCTTCGTCGCGCACACGGTGCTGAAGACGCCGACGGTGTTGCGCAACATCCGACGCGAACGTGGCGAAGGGGAAGGAGAAAAAGGGGAGTTGGTGTCGCCCCGGCCCGACCCGCCCACCGTCTCCCGGCGCGGCGCGCTCCAACTGGTCGGCGGTTCTTCGCTGTTCCTGCTCGCCACGACCGTGGGCCAGAACTTCGACGGGCCACTGCGCCAGACGGCGGTTCTCGCGCCGCACGGCGGCTCGGAGCCGGGCTCGGGACCCGGCGGCTTCCAGATCAACAAGACGGCCGCGGCGGTGGGGATCCGGGCGGACGAGACGAGTGACGAGGCGTGGCGGCTCGTCGTCGAGGGGCGCCGCACGGTCCGTCTCAGCCGGGCGCAGCTCCATGAGCTGCCCCTCTACAGCGCCGCGTTGCCCATCGCCTGCGTGGAGGGCTGGTCGACGGGCAACCAGTGGTGGCGTGGCGTACGGCTGCGGGATCTGGCGGAGTTGGCGGGGTACGACCAGGGCCAGGCGCCCGATCTGTTCGTGGAGTCCCTTCAGCGGCGGGGTGCATTCCGGCGGGCCGCCCTGCGCGACAACCAGGTCCGCGACCCGCGCTCGCTGCTCGCCCTGTACGTCAATGGCGAGTCGCTGACCCCCGACCACGGCTACCCGGCGCGCATCATCGTCCCCGCCGCGCCCGGAGTGCTGAACACCAAGTGGGTATCCCGGCTGACGTTCGGAGACCTGTGATGGACGTACGAATGCGCGGACGCATGACGACCGTACGGAACCGGTGGCGCCGCTGGTACGGCGAGGGCCCCCTCCAACTACTGCTTCTGGCCTGCTCGTTCGCGCTCGTCGCGTATGCCGGCGTACAGCTGCTCGCGGGGGACTGGTGGGGCGTACTGATGTGGATGGTCGGGGCGGCGCTGCTGCATGACCTCGTGCTGCTGCCGTTGTACGCCGCTGCCGACCGGGTCGTCCGGGCGGTGCTCGGTGCGGTCGGGCGCCGGGAGTGGCTGATGTTCGTCCGTGTCCCGGCGGCCCTGTCCGGACTGCTCCTGCTGGTGTGGTTCCCGCTGATCAGCGGGCGGGTCGAGCGGCGTTACGAGGCGTCCACCGGCTCGTCCGGCGAGGGCTTCCTGGCCCGCTGGCTGCTGATGACGGCCGTGCTGTTCGGGGTGTCGGCGCTGTGGATGCTGATCCGTTCGGTGCGGGCGCGGCGCAGGGCCACGAAGCAGCGGCCGTCCGCCGTCCACTGACCGTCCGTACGCCAGCCGAGCCGGCGTGCGCGCTTCAGCAGGGCACGGCTGCCGAGCCGGGCCCAGGGGAACGGGGCTCCGGCGGCTCCCTGGGCGTCGGTGACACGGACCTGGACCTGCTCATCGACGTCCACGGGTGCGGTCTCGGCGATCAACAGGCCGCTCGGGGCGAGGAGTTGGGCGATCCGGCGCAGCAGGGCGTCCGGGTCGCCGCCGATTCCGATGTTCCCGTCGATGAGCAGTGCCGTGTTCCAGCGGCCCTCCCCCGGCAACGGTTCGAACACCGACCGGCGCAGCGCCTGCCCGCCGAGCTCCACGGTGTGGTTGACGGCCGCCTCGCTGACGTCGATCCCGAGCACGGTCCGGCCCCGAAAGGCGAGGTCCGCGACCAGCCGCCCCGGTCCGCAGCCCACATCCAGTACGGCCCCTTCGCACCACCGCAGCGCGGACAGATCGGCGGCGTCGGCCCGCGCACACCACCGCTCGATCTCCAGCGGGAGCAGCCATCCGTCGGTTCGGCGAAGGAAGAGCGGGCCACGCCCGTCGCGGAGGGCGTCCGCGTACGGGTCGACGCACCACGCGGTCGCCGTACCCGCCGCGGTCGCAGTACGCGCCGTATCCGCAACGCTCATCGCCCCACAACCGATCGCTCGACGACGGATCGCTCGGCGAGGGATCGCTCGACTTCCGATCGCCGCACGCCCGCTGCCAGCCGGTCGAACTCCGCCGCGAACCGGCCGCCCTGCCCCTGGACCATGACCTGCTCGGCGACCAGCCAGGCGTCGTACGCCGTGTCGACGTCCCGCAGCCGTGGCAGATCGCGTACGCGCAGTCCGGCGGTGGTGAGCCGGGCCCGCTGCACGGCGCCTGTCGTGGGCGTCGACATCGGTACGCCACGCAGCAGCGCGGGGTCGGGTTCGGCGAGCCCCAGCGCCCAGAAACCGCCGTCCTCCGCGGGCCCGAACCAGGCGTCGCAGTCCGTGAAGTCGGCCCCGAAAGCGAGGAGTTCGGCGGTCACCTGAGGGGTGTCCATGCCGATGAGCAGCGTCGGTCCCGCGCAGCCCGCGAACGCCGCGGCCAGCCGCTCGTCGAGCCCGCCCGCGCACTGCGGGACCACCTCGACGCCGGGCGGCAGCCACGGCCCCGGCTCCCCGTCGAGCACCAGGACCCGCCGGTCCGCGGGCGTCGCGAGCACCGCGCTCAAGGTGTCGGCCAGCGCGGCCTCCGCGAGCGCCGCCGCCTCCTCGGGCGTGAACGGCGGGGTGAGCCGGGTCTTCACACGTCCGGGTCGCGGTTCCTTGGCGATGACGAGCAAGGTGGTCATCGGTGGGCTCCTCCTTGGAAGGGTCCATGTGCGGTTCCTCGGCCGGAGTCCGGGGGTGTTCCTCGGCCGGGGCCTTGGCCGGTGCCTTCGGCGGTTCCTTGGCTGGTGGCGTACGCCGGCTCCGTCAGCACCCGGCGCATGTCCCGTACCGCGTGCCAGGTTCCGCGCCAGGTGCCGGTGACCTTGGAGGTGCCGGTGCGCGGCAGATACGGGACGTCGTGCTCGGCGATGCGCCAGCCGGCGTCGGCGGCGCGGACGACCATCTGCAGGGGATAGCCGCTGCGGCGGTCCGTGAGGCCGAGGCCGATCAGGTCCTCGCGGCGGGCGGCGCGCAGAGGGCCGAGGTCGTGCAGGCGTACGCCGGTGCGGCGGCGGAGCATCCGGGACAGCGCGAGATTGCCCGCGCGGGCGTGCGCCGGCCAGGCGCCACGGCCCTGCGGGCGCCGCCGCCCGAGCACCAGGTCGGCCTCGCCGTCCCGGATCTCGCGTACGAAGGGCACGAGCAGGGACGGATCGAGCGAGGCGTCGCAGTCGCAGAAGCAGACGATGTCCGCGGTGGCGGCGAGCAGCCCCGCGTGGCAGGCCGCCCCGAAGCCGCGCCGCTCCTCATGGACGACGGTTGCGCCGAGATCGCGGGCCACGTCGGCGGAGCCGTCGGTGGAACCGTTGTCCACGACGAGCGCGCGCCAGCCCTCGGGGATGAAGGCCAGCACCCAGGGGAGCGCGGCGGCTTCGTTCAGGCACGGAAGGACGACATCGACGTCGGGTTTCGTGGTGGGGTTGGGATACACGGCTTTCACAGTACGAACGGGAAGCGGGCATTTTGGGCAGCGGCTCCTTACGAAACGGGGACGTCGTCCGCAGACTCGTAGTCCGCTCGCATCTCCTTACGAATCAAGGACGGGCGAGGTCTCCGGGCCCCGGACGCGAGACAGCCGTGCGCCCCTGGTGCGACCCTGACGTCATGCACCAGCCGCAGCCGTACGACAGCACCTCCGGCACCCGAGTCCTCGTCGTCGACGACGACCCCACCGTCGCCGAGATCGTCTCGGGCTACCTCGACCGCGCCGGATACGTCGTGGACCGGGCCGTCGACGGCCCCGCCGCGCTCGCGCAGGCCACCGCGCACTGGCCTGACCTGGTCGTACTGGACCTCATGCTGCCCGGCATGGACGGCCTGGAGGTGTGCCGCCGGATGCGCGGGCGGGGGCCCGTACCCGTGATCATGCTGACCGCCCGAGGCGACGAGGACGACCGGATCCTCGGCCTGGAGGTGGGCGCCGACGACTACGTCACCAAGCCGTTCAGCCCTCGCGAGCTGGTCCTGCGTGTGGAGTCCGTACTGCGCCGCAGCAGGCCGTCCGCCGAGCCGCGCGGGCTGCTGCGAGCGGCCGGCCTCAGTGTGGACGCGGAGGGCCGCCGCGCCACCAAGGACAGTACGGAACTGGCCCTCACCGTCCGCGAGTTCGACCTCCTCGCCTTCTTCCTGCGGCACCCCGGTCACGCGTACAGCCGTGAGGAGCTGATGCGGGAGGTCTGGGGCTGGGACTTCGGCGACCTCTCCACGGTCACCGTCCACGTCCGCCGCCTCCGCGCCAAGATCGAGACCGACCCGGCGCGGCCCGAGCTGATCCAGACGGTGTGGGGGGTGGGGTACCGCTTCGACGCGGCCGGTGCTGACGCGGCCGGCGCTGACCCGGCCAGTGCTTCCGACGGCGGGGAGGGCTGATGGCCATGGAGGAGATACCCCCCATGCAGGACATACTCCTCATCGCTTTCTTCGCCTTCCTCGGAGCGGCGGCCGCCGGGCTGTTCGGGGCGCTCACGCTGTGGCTCGTCCGGCGGCGGTCCCTGACCGTCTCGCTGTCCGTGGTCACCGCCGTCGCCGTGACCGCGATGCTCGCCGGAACACTGGCAGTGGCGCAGGCGATGTTCCTGAACGATCACGACCTCACCGTCGTGACGACGGTCGTCGCGATGGCGGCCGTGGTCTCCCTGGCGACGGCGATGCTTCTGGGCCGCTGGGTGGTCGCCCGCAGCCGGGCTCTCACGCTCGCCGCCCGCTCCTTCGGCGACGGCGGTGACTTCGCCGCGCCCGCAGGGCACGCGACCGCCGAACTCGACGCACTGAGCCGGGAGCTGGCGGCCACCAGCGCGAAGCTCCACGAGTCCCGGGACCGCGAACGCGCCCTGGAGGCCTCCAGGCGCGAACTCGTCGCCTGGATCTCGCACGACCTGCGCACCCCGCTGGCCGGACTGCGCGCGATGTCGGAGGCGCTGGAGGACGGGGTCGCGGCGGAGCCAGAACGCTATCTGCGGCAGATCCGTACGGAGGTCGAGCGGCTCAACGACATGGTCGGCGACCTCTTCGAGCTCTCCCGCATCCATGCGGGCGCGCTGGCGCTGAGCCCGTCACGGATGTCGGTGTACGACCTGGTCGGGGATGCGCTCGCGGGGGCGCACGCGCTTGCCCGTGAGCACGGCGTGCGGCTGGTGGGGGCCGGGATCGATCCGGTGCCGGTGGAGGTCGATGGCAAGGAGATGAGTCGCGTACTCGGGAATCTGCTGGTCAACGCGATTCGGCGGACGCCGTCGGATGGGACGGTGGCCGTTTCCGCGCACCGGTCCCCGGAGGGGGTTGTGTTGTCGGTGACGGATGGGTGCGGGGGGATTCCTGAGGAGGACCTGCCACGCGTCTTCGATACGGGGTGGCGGGGGACCCATGCGCGGACGCCTCCGGCCGGAGCGGGGCTTGGCCTCGCGATCGTGCGCGGGATCGTGGAGGCCCACCAGGGCCGGGCGATCGTACGAAATGTGTCGGGGGGCTGTCGTTTCGAGGTGACATTGCCGACCGTTGATGCGTAAGAGCGCGGGTCGTTCGCAGGCTGCGGGTGGTGGGTGGCTGGTCGGTCCCCACTCTCGGCTTCTCCCGCACTCTCGGCTCCGCTCGAGCGGGGACTCCCATGAGCGGGGGAACCCCCATCGCGGCGGAGCCGCGCATCGATACAGCCCCGCGCCCCTGACGGGGCGCGGGGCCATGTCAAATCGCCCGCGTGCTCAGCAGTCGCCGGGGCCTGTCTCCGCCTCGCGGAACACAGGGCTCTCGCCGTACGTGTTGTCGGGGTCGATGCCGGTCATCGTCACGTTGTTGACGTACCAGATGTAGTGGCCGTAGTAGCGGTCGCCGAAGTTGAGCTGGTAGTAGCCGTGCGACTTGACCTTGTGCGCCCGGTGGGTGAGCCAGCCCTTCTTGTGCGGGCCGATCCACAGGCTCTCGGTGTGCGTCTCGGTGTGGGACTGCTCCCAGGTCTTCCCGGTGGCGCTGCTGAACCCGGCGGTGAAGGCCTCGAAGGCCCCGCCGAACTCTATGGTCTGGGTCGTCGAGGTACCGGTCGTCGTGGTGTCCGACCATGTCTTGGATATGTTCTGGTTGACGCTCGTGCAGTTGTACGCGTCGGAGGTGACCCGCTGCTCCGGGCCGAGGTACTTCTCGACCGACTCGACGTGGAACTCGCACCGGTCCGTGCCGTTGTTGCACTGCTCGAGGAGCTGCGCGACGGTCGGCTGCTCCTCGTGGTCGGCCATGGCGGTGCCGGGGGTGGCCACGACGAGGGCGGCCAGGGTGATCGCGGACCCGAGGACGGCCGCGACTTTTTTCCGTACGGAAGACATGCTGCTGTGCTCCCTGTGGGGGTGGGAAAGAAAGGAGGCAGCCCCGAGCAGAGGCCGAGGTCCCAGTGAAGCGAGCGCGGATCCGGAACCGCTCCGTACGGGATAAGGATTTGATGAAGGTTGCGGCGCGACGCGGACTTCGGCGGTCAGGCCGCGGACAGCCGGTAGCCCACACCGCGGACGGTACGGATGAGTGACTGGCCCTGGTCGCCGAGCTTGCGGCGCAGGTAGTAGACGCAGGTGTCCACGATTCCGGAGCTCTCGTCGCGGTGGTTCCAGACGCGCTCCTGTATCTGGGAGCGGGTCAGCACCCGGCCGGAGTTCTCCATCAGGTAGCGCAGCAGGGCGAATTCGGTGGGAGTGAGCCGGACCGGGCGCCCGGCCGCCCACACCTGGTGTGCGTCGGGATCGAGTTGCACATGACCGACGCTCAGACAGCGGCGCCGCATGGGCGCTTCGGCAGTGCGGCGCAGCAGGGCGCGGATGCGAGCCGCCACCTCCTTCAGCTCGAACGGCTTGGTGATGAAGTCGTCGCCGCCCAGGTCGAGTCCGCGTACCCGGTCGTCGACCGCGCTGCGTCCGGAGAGGAACAGCACGGGCATGGTGAGGTCCCGTTCGCGCAGGGTCCGGCAGACCTCGAAGCCGTCGACGTCGGGGAGGTTGACGTCGAGCAGGACCAGATCGGGAGCGCGCCGTGTGACGAGGCGCAGGGCCTGGTGGCCGGTGGCGGCGCAGGTCACCTCGAAGCCGAGGAGTTCCAGGGCCATGGTGAGCACATCGCGGACGCCGACGTCGTCGTCCACCACGAGGAGATGGGCGGCGGCGCCCGAGGGGGCGGGTGGCGAGGAGGGCGAGGAGACAGCGGTTGTGGGGGAGTTGGGGACAGGGTGGGTCATGTCCTGTTCCTTTGCTGGCCTTGGTACTTCTGCCGACCGTGATGCTTCAGGTTTCACAGGCGTCCCCATGGTCACACGTACCCACAGGTAGGGTCAGCGGCTTCGTCCGCTTGCTCGAATCCGCTGTCGTGGCACGGCCGTTGCCTTCCCCACGGCCCAGACATCCTCATGGCTCCCTCTGTCCCCGCTTTGCACGCGCAGCGGTTACGGTGCTGACGTGCTGATCGATGGAGAGGGGGCCGGAACGATGCCTGGGACCGTGCTGCTGCTAGCGGCTGCGCCGGTGGGCAAGGGGTCTCTGGTGGACGCGGCGTCGGTGCTGCCCGTGCTCGCGGCGGTGTCGCCCGCGGTGCTCTCCGGCACGGACACCGCGAACGTCGTCGAACTCGCCGACCCCTTGGAGCCGCAGGCCGTCCTGACCCGCCTGCGAGCCGCCGCGACGGCCCCCGGCCCGCTGACGGTCTTCGTCACCGGCCAGCTCCAACTCGACCGCCGCCAACGGCTTCCGCACCTGGCTCTGGCCCGTACGACCCCGTCGACCGTCCGCTACACCGGCTTCCCCTGGCACTGGATCCGCGAGGAGCTGCGGCTGCGCGCGCCCGGGGGTACGACGGTGTTCGTCGACCTGCACGCCGACGCGGAGACCTGGCAGCACCTGGTCACGCAACCGCTCGGCGTCGGGCCGGGAATCCGGCTGTACGGCCGGGTCGCCCCGCCCCCGCCCCGGCGGACGCTCGCGATGCCGACGTACATGAAGTCCGTCGCGACGATCCTGCGCAGCGGTCACCGTCCGGAGCCGGGCCAGTTGCACCAGCAGGCGCTGACGCGGGTGTCGGGGGAGGAACCGGATGCGGTGCGGCGGGACCTCGTGCTGGCGGTGGCGTCGGGGGCGTCCGAGGGGTCCGCGCCCTTCGCGCCCACCCCCGCCGTTCCCACGCCCTTCATCCCCGCCGGCTCACCGCCCGAGGCGCCCGCGCCCTTCATCCCCGCCGCGCCGTCGGAGGCATTCGCGGCATCCGTGGCCTTCGCCCCCGCCGCCCCGCTGCCGGAGGCGCCCGTACCCTCCGTACCCTCCGTACCCCCCGCCCCCTCCGACCCCCACACCGAGATCGCCTCCGCCGTGGAGGCCGGGCGGCACGGTGACGCCGACGGGATGGCCGCGCGCTGGGAGCAGGACGCGCTGCGTACGTATGGGCCCGGTTCGGACGAGGTCGTGCACTGGATGGAAGTACGAGCCGACTTGGCCATGTTCGCCGGGGACGCCGTGCGCAGCTGCCGGACCTGGCTGGCCGTGGCCGATGCCCGGCTCGGTGCGGGGCAGTCCCCGGACGCATCCGGTGTCGAGGCGGCCGTCGACCGGGCCCACCACCAGTGGGGCCGTATCGCCGAAGCGGCCCGGGCCCGCGAACTCGGCGCCGCTCTCGCCGAGTTGCGCGCCCGCGTACCGGGCCGCCGCAAGGGCGCGCTCCAGCACGTACACCAGCGCCTGGAGCAGTTGAGGGCGACGCAGCAGGTGGGCTGACGAACGACCCGGTCGTTACCCCGTCAGACGGGATCCCTCAGCCCCGCCGCCGTGGCGAACTCCCGGACCCCCTCCTCGAAACCGACCTCCGGCTTCCACCCCAACTCCCCCCGCACCCGCGCCGAATCCGCCGTGATGTGCCGTACGTCGCCGAGCCGGTACTCCCCGGTGACGACGGGCGCGGGCCCGCCATGGGCGGCGGCCAGTGCATCGGCCAGCTCACCCACGGTGTGCGGATCGCCGCTCCCCACGTTGTAGGCAGTGAAGGGGGCGGCGTCCGAAAGGGCCTCCAGAGCCAGGACATTGGCGAGAGCCACATCACGCACATGCACGAAGTCCCGCCGCTGTCCGCCGTCCTCGAAGACCCTGGGCGACTCCCCGCGCGCCAGCGCGGAACGGAAGAAGGAGGCGACCCCGGCGTACGGAGTGTCACGCGGCATCCCCGGCCCGTACACGTTGTGGTACCGAAGCGAAACCGTCCGCCCGCCCACCGCACGGGCCCAGGAGGAAGCCAGATGCTCCTGGGCGAGCTTGGTCGTGGCGTACACGTTCCGAGGATCGACGGGAGCGTCCTCACGAACGAGCCCCGGCGCCAACTCGTCTCCACACTCAGGACAGTTGGGCTCGAACCGTCCCGCATCCAGATCGGCGACATCCCGAGGCCCCGGCCGCACCACCCCATGCCGCCCGCACTCGTACCGCCCCTCCCCATAAACGACCATCGACCCGGCGAGCACCAGCCCCCGCACCCTCGCGTCCGCCATGGCCGACAACAACACGGCGGTCCCGAGATCATTGCTGCTCACATACGCGGCCGCATCCTCGAACCCCTTCCCCAGCCCCACCATGGCGGCTTGATGACACACGGCATCCACCCCGTCGAGCGCCCGCCCCACGGCGTCCCGGTCCCGCACATCGCCCCCGGACACGAGGTCGTAGACGACCCCCTCATGCCCCCGCGCCCGAAGCGCCGCCACAACCGCCGATCCGATGAACCCGGCTCCGCCGGTGACCAGTACTCGCATACGAGAACGCTAGGCCCGCGCCCCACCGAACGGCGCTTCCGTGCCCGGCATGTCACCCCTCCGTAAGAAGCGCGCGGTGCCCGCGGCCGACGCAGGCGATCACCGTGGACGAAGCAAGGTCAGCGTTCGGCAGTCCGTGGAAACGACGGAATCGCTCCCAGAGAAAGCGCGTCAGATACGTGCTTCAGGCAGGTCGCGAGATCGTCACTGGCTATTTCAGCTGCTTGCTCGGCCTTGCCGGGCAGGCGCAGCCGGCGGATGCGCTGCGGGTCGACGCTCATGCTGAACTCCACGAAACCGAGTCTGCGGCGCAGCCTCGGAGGCTCACGCAGTTCCGCCGACTTCATCAGCTCAAGGATGACGAGCAGCCTGGGAGATTCAGCTGCTTCCCACCAACGGGACCACTCCGGAGAATCCTCGATGAGATCTATGAGTCGCTCGACCGATTTCTCATAGACGGGCGGGACGGTGAAGTCCGATCCGAAGCTGACACCCAGCCAGCCTGTCCCCTCGGGGAGTTCAGGAAGCCCCTGGAGGAACTCAAGCACCTCGGGTGCCGTCTGCTCAAGAAGAATTGCCTCTTCGCAGTCCCACTCGCCTTCGTGGAACTTTTCCGGCTCACTCAGAATGCGTGTGTACACACCCCTCCCGGCGGCCACCACCGCGCAAGCTTCCGCTTCACCCAGGGGATAACCGGCTTCTTCTGCCCGCCGGCGGAGTTCGGAAAGGTGTCTCACAAGATGTCGTTGAAACGCGGCGACATCCTCGTCGTCCTCTCCCATGAGGAGTTCATGGAGTTCATGGACAGAGGCTTCGTCGGCGCATCCTTCCAGTTCGTCGATGGTGGCCCAGAACTGGGATTCCTTCACCGGTCGTTCCTCTCACCCGAGTCACCGCCCCGCCAGCATCTCCAGCGCCCCCGACACCAGTGTCCGTACCCCCGGCCCCACCGTCGCCAGGTCGGGTGCGAAGTGTGGGCTGTGGTTGCTGGGCACCGCCGCGAGTTGTTGCATCAGGTCGCCGGCCGTGGCTGCCGCGTTCCATACGTCGGTGGGGGTGCTCGTCACGAACCAGTACGCGTACGGAAGGCCGCCGTCGGCGAGGACAGGGAAGTCCTCGCTGCCCATGACGGGGCCGAAGTCGAGGATCGTTTCCGCGCCGAAGACCTCGCCGTGGACGGTGGCGATGCGGCGGTCGGTTTCCAGGTCGTTCACCGTGACCGGGAAGCTGCTGCCGACCGTGACCGTGGGTTCGCTCGGGCAGCCCGCCGCCGCGCACTCGCCCAGCGCGATGCGGCGGATCGAGGCGAGCATCCGGTCGCGTACGGCGGCGGACTGGGTGCGGAGGTTGAGGGCGATGTGGGCCTCGGACGGGATGATGTTGTGCCGGGTGCCCGCCTCGATGCGGCCGACCGTCAGGACGGCGGACTCGCGGGCCGCCACCTCCCTTGATACGACGGTCTGGAGACGGGTCACGATGTACGCGGCCGTCACCACCGGGTCGACCGTCGCCTCGGGACGGGACCCGTGGCCGCCCACCCCGTGCACGACGATGTCGACGTCCGTCGCGGCGGACATGATCAGGCCGGGCGAGTGCGCGTACAGCCCGGCCGGACCGGGCGTCGCGTGCTGGGCGAGCAGGACGTCGGGGCGCGGGAAACGTTCGTACAGCCCGTCCCCGATCATCGCCGCCGCCCCCTCGCCGGTCTCCTCGGCGGGCTGGCCCACCACGAGCAGCGTGCCGGACCAGGTGTCCCGCCCCTCGGCCAGCGCGGACGCGGCGCCCGCCAGCCAGGTGACGTGCAGGTCGTGCCCGCAGGCGTGCATGACGCCGGGCGCCTGGGAGGCGTACGGCAGCCCGGTCTCCTCGGCGACCGGCAGCGCGTCCATGTCGCCGCGAAGGAGGACGGTCGGGCCGTCGCCATTGCGCAGCAGGCCCACCACGCCCGTACCGCCTACGCCCTCGGCCGTCTCGTACCCGGCCGCCCGCAGCCGCTCCGCGAGCCGCCCCGCCGTGCGGTGCTCGGCGAGGGACAGCTCCGGGTGGCGGTGCAGGTCGCGGTAGAAGGCCTCAAGCGCGGGGAGCGGGAGGTCGGCAGTGAGGTCCAGCGCGGTGCGGGCGGCGGCAGAGGTCACGAAGTGCAGCGTACGGTCATGTCCTCACGTCTGCGCCTTGGCGTCGCGCTCGAACCACACGGTCTTGCCGGTACGGCCGCCGGTCAGCGGCTCCCAGCCCCAGCGGTCCGCGACCGCCTCGATGATCAGCAGGCCCGGCCGCCCTCCGCCAGTTCGTCCACAGCTGTGGACAACGGCGGCGAGGTGCAGGCGCCCGTCACCTCCACCCGCACCCCCTCCGGGCGTCGCAGCATCAGCAGTGAGCAGCGGCGCCCCGGTACGTGCCGTACGACGTTCGCGATCAGCTCCGTGAACGCGAGGCCCGCCGCGTCGATCAGTCCGGGAATCTGCTCACGCCGGCGCCTTCGTCACCTCGCTGTAGGCGGCCCTCGGCGGCCTTACCCCTCGGCGGCCTTACCCCTCAGCGGCCCCGTACGTCCCGTACTCCGGAAGCCCCGTCGATTCGTAGACGACGATCGTCAGTCCGCCCGGTGTCGTCTCGTTGCTCAGGAGCCGCAGGCCCGCCGGGGCGCCGCCGTCCGGGAACAGGCGGCGGCCGGTGCCCACGACGACCGGGGCGATCGCGAGGCGCAGCTCGTCGATCAGGCCGGCGGCCAGGAGCGACTGGCCGAGGCGGGCGCTGCCGTGAATCTGGAGCTCGCGGCCGGGCTGCTGCTTCAGTTCGGCGACCTGGGCTGGGATGTCGCCCGACAGGATCGTGGTGGGGTTCCAGTCGGCTCGGGTGAGGCTGTGGGAGGCGACGTACTTCGGCAGACCGTTCAGGATGGCGGCGGACGGGTGCTCGGTCATCTTCGGCCAGTCCCGTGCGAAGTTCAGGTAGGTACGGCGGCCGAAGAGGAACGCGTCCGCCCGTTCCAGCCACGTGCCGGCCAGCCGTTCGAACGCCTCGTCCAGATGCGGCACGAACCAGCCGCCCTGCGTGAATCCGTCGCTCGTGTCCTCGTCCGGGGCGCCGGGGCCCTGGGAGACGCCGTCCAGCGACAGGAACTCCTGCAGCACCAGTCTCATCACGCATCACTCCCGCTTCGGTATTCGGTATTCGGCAGGGGACGCAATCCGCACCCTCTCCTTCAGACCGTATGCCGCGCGGAAACTCACCGGTCCGAACCGATCGGTTCGAGAACCGTCAGTGATGCGGCCCCGCCGCCCCCGCGGTGATCAAGGCCGCGCAGGCGACAACCGCGGCGCACAGGGCCGTGAGGTAGCGGACCGAGACATGGCGGGCCGTGACGTGGAGCGCCGAGACATAGCGCGTGGACATGCGTCGGAACACGGCGACAACCTCGCATCTTCAGTGCGTTAAGTGGGGGCAATCGTAGGTTTAACGCGCCGCTTAACGTAGAGCGGAACGGGTCGAGAGGCAAGAGGTGCCGGGATTCTCCTGCCCGCTTCTCGTGAGCATTAACTGGCTTGTTGTGAGCGGAAGTTGCCTTGCCAGTAGAGGTAAGTCGACTTACTGGCATGCTTGGCCCATGGCCGAGCGTGACGACCCGGGAATCATCGGGCGCCGAGTCCAGCAGCTGCGTACCGAACGTGGGCTGACACAGAAACAGTTGGCGGAAGGGGCGTACACGCCGGCCTATATCTCCACGCTGGAGGCGGGGCGCGTACGGCCCTCGGAGGAGGCGTTGCGGCACATCGCCGCCCGGCTCGACGTCGCCTACGAGGAACTGGCCACCGGCCGGCCCGCCCACCTCGCCACGAACCTGCGGCTGCGGCTCACCGACGCGCAGCGCACCCTCGCCACCGGTGAGGCGGAGGCCGCGGCCGAGCAGTACGCGGCGCTGCTGGAGGAGGCACAGGCGCACGGGCTCGACGCCGAGTGCGCCGCCGCGCTGCTGGGGCTCGGCGAATGCGCCCTGGAGTCCGGCGACCTGGTCGTCGGGCGGCTCCGGTTCGAGCAGGCGGAGAAACGGCTCGCGGACGCGCCGTTACCGATCCGGGTGCCCGCCCTGCGAGGACGCGCGGTCGCCCACTACCTGGCGGGCGAACTCCGTTACGCCTGCTACCTCCTGGAGTCCACCCTGGACGAACTCAACCGCACCGGCCTGCACGACCCCGGTGCCCTGGTCCTCCTCTACGCGAGCGTGATCGCCCCGTACATGGACATGGGCGCCCACGCACGCGCCGCCCAGGCCGCGGAGTTCGCCCTCGCGCTGGCCCCGCAGGTGCAGGATCCGGCACTGCTGGCCCGTATGCACCGCTCGGTCGCCCGTACGCTGCTCGCCGAGGGCCGGACCGCGGAGGCGGACGCGTCCCTGGGGAAGGCGGCGGAACTGTACCGCCAGCTTCAGATCCGTACGGAACTCGCCAACTGCCACTGGATGCGCGGCTACGTGTACGCCCAGAACGGCCGACTGGACCGCGCCGAGAGCGAGTTGCGCGAGGCCCGGGCGATGCTCGCCGCCAAGCGCGCGACGCTCTACACCAGCCAGGTGGCGGTGGAGCTGGCCGACGTCCTGCACCGGCGCGGCAAGTCGGAGGAGGCGGCGGAGCTGCTCCGTGAGGTGCTGGGGGATCTGAGTTCGGAACGGGGCGTCGTGCACTCCGCGGCGGCCCATCGCCTGCTGGGGATCATCGCCGAGGACGCCCGCGACACCGAGACGGCCGAGGAGCACTACGTGCGCGCGCTGAGCCTGTTGGAGAGGGCGGGCGCGGCGGGCGACCTGGCCGACCTGTGCCGGCTGCTGGGTGACCTGTTCCGGCGTACGGGCCGGGTGGAGGCGGCGCTGGACGCGTACCGGACGGGTCTGGGCCACCAGACCGCGCCGGGGACCACGACGCTCGGTCCGTCACCGGCCCACCCGCCACTGTGAGGGCCGCGAGACGCCGCTTCAGAAGCCGTGCCTGCGGTTCATTTCCTCCATGTCCGGATGACTTCGCCGTCCGCTTCCGGCTCGCGCCAGTCCAGAAACCCTTCATCGTCCGCGACTGGCTCCCATTCCCCCCAGATATCAAGGATCCCGTCGTCCAGGGCTTGGGCGACGCACTCCAGCAACGCCGTGACCGACGTGAACGCGGGATGCCGACCGAACGACCCACCGCCGTCCTTCTCATAGACCCCCACCCGACGGAAGGTCTCGTCGTCGCGCCGACTGACGAACAGGCTGTTCCCGCACTCGTCATAGGCGAACGGAACCCAGCCGGGATCCCAGGAGGAGAAGATTTCCCGGCTACGCGGATACTCGTCACCGATCATCCGCACACCACTGAGCCGATGCGCGACCGGCAGCACGAACTCCCCGCCCCCGTCGTGTCGCGACAACAAAGTGACCAGTTCCTCGGGGAGGGGAAAGCCGAGCGCGTCCTCCGCGGCCCGGATCGCCACCGGGTCGGCCGCCTCCGGAAGCGACGCATAGCTGGCCGGAGCATTACTCCGAAGCCACGCCTCGATCCGCTCCCAAGCCCCCTCAACCGTCATGCCCGACAGCATCGCGGCGACACACGCCCCAGTCCAGGCCCTGCAAGAGCCCACGGCTCGGGGGATCTTGAGCTTTCGGCTTCGCCCTGGGCCGGCGGACGGAGCACGGCCCGTCACCGTCGGGTTCGGGCGAGGGAGGACCCCGCACAAAAACCGGTTAATCTGCCCGGACGTACGGATGTACGGGCGTACGACCGGGTGAGGCGGGAAGCAAGGGGCGTGGAGGAGCGAGGGAGTCTGGGGGACGGGGCGCGGCTTGTTGCGCGGGGGGTCGTGTCTCTCGTCGTCGGGGGTATTGCCCTCGTCGCGATCGTCACCGTCGGGTCCGTGCTCGGGCCGATGTTCGCGCTCGATCTCGCTACGCCTGCCATGGGGGCCTGGTGGACCGTCTTCACGGCCATCGCCGTGCAGGGGATGCCTTTCCTGTTGCTGGGTACGGCGGTGTCCGCGGCGATCGGGGCGTTCGTGCCGGAGCGGGTCTTCAGCCGCGTACTGCCCAGGAAACCGGCGCTCGCCGTGCCCGTCGCGGGGGCGGCCGGGGTGGTGCTCCCCGGGTGCGAGTGCGCTTCCGTGCCGGTGGCCGACAGCTTGATGCGGCGCGGTGTCGCGCCCGCCGCCGCGCTGGCCTTTCTGCTGTCCGCGCCCGCCATCAATCCGGTCGTGCTCGTCGCCACCTCCATCGCCTTCCCCGGGAACCCGGCCATGGTCGGCGCCCGGCTCGTCGCCTCGCTCGCCACCGCCGTGGTGATGGGCTGGCTGTGGATCCGGTTCGGGAAGGAGGAGTGGCTGCCCCGGCGGCGTACGAGCGGGAAGGGGGCGTCCCCTACCGGGTGGCGCGGGTTCCGGGACGGGCTGCAGCACGACTTTCTGCACGCGGGCGGCTTCCTCGTCCTGGGCGCGGCTGCCGCGGCGACCTTCAACATCCTCGTGCCGCGCTCCGTGCTGGACGTCTTCACCGGCTCGCCCTGGCTGTCGGTGCTGCTGCTCGCCGTACTCGCCGTCGTGCTGTGCGTCTGCAGCGAGGCCGACGCCTTCGTCGCGGCCTCGCTGACCGGGTTCTCGCCCACCGCGCGGCTCGCGTTCATGGTCGTCGGGCCGATGGTCGATCTGAAGCTGTTCGCCCTCCAGGCGGGGACCTTCGGGCGGGCCTTCGCCATCCGGTTCTCGTCCGTGACATGGGTCGTGGCCGTGGCGAGCAGTGTGGGTGTGGGGTGGTGGCTGCTATGAGGTTCCGTACGCAGGGGGTGCTGCTGCTTCTGTGCGGGGCGGCGCTGCTGAGGGTGTCCCTCTTCAGCGAGCTGTATCTGCGGTATGTGAAGGAGGGACTGCGGCCGTATCTGATTATCTCCGGGGGGCTGCTGCTCGTGCTCGGAGTACTGGGCCTCGTCAGGCGTGGAAACGGTGACGGTGGCAGTCGTGATCATGGCGACGGTGACGGCGACCACCGGGGCGGCGACCACGGGCACGAGGACCGTCACGATCACGGTCACGATCACGCCCGCAGCCCCCGTATCGCCTGGCTCCTCGCCGCACCCGCCCTCGCCCTCCTCCTCTACCCGCCGCCCGCCCTCGGCTCGTACAGCGCCGAGCGCGAGGAGGCGAAGGTCGCGGCACAGGGCGTCGGGACCTTTCCGAAGCTCCCGGTGGGGGACCCGGTCGAGCTCACGCTGAACGCGTTCGCGTCGCGCGCGCAGTGGGACAGCGGCGCCTCCATGAAGGGACGCACCCTCCGGCTGACCGGCTTCGTGACGAAGGACGACGACGGCGCATGGTACGTCGCCCGCCTCTTCGTCAACTGCTGCGCCGCCGACGCCCAGCCCCTGAAGGTCCAGGTGCGCGGTGCCGAGGCGCCCGCCCGCGACACCTGGGTCACCGTCACCGGCACCTGGCACCGCACCGGCAGCCCCGGTTCGGACGAGGCTCGCCCGGTCCTGAACGCCACGTCCGTGGAACGCGTCGACCAGCCGTCGAACCCGTACGAGAAGCGCTGATCCCGGCTGCCCCTCGGTCAACTCCTGTGTTGTGCTTCGATGTATGCGACCCAGGGACCCGTACACCCGACCCAGGGACCCGTACACGCGGCAGAGACGACCGGGCTGCACGGCGTCCCGCAGACTCCGGCGGGGGCATGACCGAGGAAGAGTTCGACGCGTTCTACGCCGCCGCGTTCCCGCGGCTGACTGGCCAGCTCTATGCCTTCACCGGGGACCACGGCGAGGCGCAGGACGTCGTCCAGGAGGCGTTCGTACGTGCCTGGGACCGGCGGCGGGAGTTCCTGGCCGAAGGGGCTCCCGAGGCGTGGATCCGTACCGTCGCGATGCGGCTCGCGGTGAGCCGCTGGCGGCGGGCGAGGCGTTGGCTGGAACTGGTGCGCCGCACTGCGCCGCCGGAGCACATGCCGGAGCCGGGGCCCGAACGCACCGCGCTGGTCCAGGCATTGCGGGAGCTGCCCGAGGCGCAGCGCCGAGCCGTCGTACTTCACCATCTGTGCGACCTCAGTGTCGAACAGGTAGCCTCCGAAACCGGTGCGCCCGTGGGCACGGTCAAGGCCCGGCTGGCCCGTGGCCGCGCGGCGCTGGCGCGGTGGCTGAGCGAGGCCGACGAACTGGCTGAGAGGGAGGACGACCGTGTCCGATGAGCCCCGGCCCGCCGAGTCCCACCGCAAACTGGCTCTCGCTCTCCACGAGTGGGCCGACGATCACGAGAGCCCGCCCCCCGTCCCGGGGGCCGAGATACGCCGTCGTGCCGTGCGCCGCCGACACCGCCGTCACGCTTCCCTGGCCACGGTCGGCGCCAGTGCGGTGGCGGCCGTATCGGTGGTCCTGAGCATGGCGTTCATCGGCGGAAAGGAGGGCCACTCCAGTCCGCCCGCCGCCACGCTCAAGGCGCCGGGGCCGTCGTCCGCCGCCGCCTCGGTGCCCGCCGCGACCGTCAACCTCTCCCGGCGTGAACTGGTCGTCGGGGGGCGCGTCCTGCCCATCTCCGCGGGGGCGGCCAGGACGCCGACGCCGACGGGCCGTATGACGGTCACCGGCAAGTACGAGGTCGCAGTCCTGCCCACCGACACGCTCGGACTCGGGCGACGGTACGAGACGAAGGCGCCGTGGGTGATCCGGCTGCGCACCCCCCAGAACCGTACGAACTACATCGTCGCCTTCACCGTGGACGAGAAGGCGCCCGGCAACTACGACAGCACCACGGGGTGGATCGGGCTGCGCCGCAGCGACGCGGAATGGTTGTACCGGCGGCTTGATCCGGGTGCGGTGGTGGCGGTGGTGGGGGCGGCGCCCACGACGTCGGCCCCTGCGGCGCCGACTCCGGTGCGGACGGGGCCGGCCGGTACGGCGCCGTGAGGAATGCCTGTGTCAGTACGTACCTCAGTGCCCGTGCCCGTGGGGGATGAGCCGGTCGACCATACGGCGGGCCGCTCCCGGACGTGAGGCGGGGACCGGCGGCAGTTCCGCGGGGCGTTCCCAGTCGCAGGGCGGGGACAGGCGGAGCCGCGGATCCTCGCCGTGCTCGTCGCTGTGTTCCTTCAGTGCGACGCTCACGAGGCCCAACAGGAGTTCTATGTCCGCGTCGCAGTCGAGGAGGACGGTGATCCAGGACGCGCCGGGGCGTACACGGATGGCGCTGCTGTGGCGGAGCTGGGGGAGCAGACGTTCGACCGCCGTGCAGGTGAGGTGGAGGTCGGCGGAATCAGCGGTGTGGAAATGGACGATCTCGTGTCCCGCCGAAGCGAAGGCATGCCCAACGGCGCACTTGGGCGGGCCACTTACCAGGTTCGGCCAGCTCTCCAGGAGAGCCATGGCGCGATGGGCCGCGGTCATAACCACATCCTTGCGCACACGTCACCTGGATGACTACCCCCGGCTTCCGGTGGTTCGGCCGCTCAGCCGGCGGGCCGATCATGTGCCGGATCGATCACCCGGCGGACGGAGACCAACTGTCCCGACGGCGCGGGCGTCCTGACCGCTCCGCTCCCGACAGTTCCGGGACCGCCCGTCTACTCCGCCCGTCTACTCCGCCCGTCCCATGGTCACCGTGCGCGTGCCCGGAGTGAAGTCGGCGAAGGACTGGTCCCAGGTCTCGGTGGGCCAGTGGTAGGTGACCTGGCCCTCGGTGGGGCGGTAGTGGGCGGTGTAGACGGTGCCCATGCCCGTGTCGTACGCGGAGTTGTACAGCGGTGGCTTCAGCAGCGCCGGGAGGTCCGGGCCCGCCGCCCGGACCGTGGCCAGGCGCTCTTGGGTCCGGCTCTGCTGTTCCTGCTCATCGGGGACCGGCAAGTGCTGGTGGTTGGTGGCGCAGGCGTCCGGGGCCTCGGTGAGGGGGATGTCGGGGCCGACATACACCGTCATGGCGCGGTCGGCGTCGACGAGGGTGACGTTCTGGGGGATGGCGATCGGTATCGAGCGCAGCCTGTCCACGGCCTCGTCGACCGTCTCGCAGGTCTCCAGGAGATAACGCAGCACGATGAGGATGGCGAAGCCGGGGCCATGCACGAAACGCCCCCCGAAGGTGAGCGAGACGGCGAGCCCGGCGTCGTTCATACCGTCCAGCAGGCCCCAGCCGGCGTCCTGCATCCCGATCACGGGCCGGAGGAAGTGCGAGGAGACGATGGTGCCTTCGCAGTCGGCAGGGTCGAAGTCGTAGTTGCGCAGCAGGGTGCCGCCGGCTCCGATCTGGCTGCAGCCCGCGAAGAACGGCCGTATGCCGGCGAGGGTGAGGAAGGTTTCGCCTCCGGGGCGGTCGAGTCGGGCTGCCAGCCGGTCGAGTACCGGTACCAGTTCCGGCATATGGGCCTCGAACAACTCCCGCGCGCGGGCCGCTCCCTGCGGGGTCCTGCTCTCCTCGGTCAGCCACCCGTCCGCGGCCGGCCACAGGGTCTGCGTATGGGCGGCCCAGGTTCCGTTGGTGCCGTCACCGATATCCATGGCGCGAAAGGTCTTCTGCTGCTGGGGCACGGCTGCGGACTCCCTCGTGGGGTGGGGCGGGGTGGCGTGGCGTGGGGTGAAGTGCGGTCAACTTATCGAAATTCAGGGCGAATTCACCAGGGTTCCGGTCCGGTCGCGGTCTGGGGGTGGCCGGGCCCGCGCCTTGCGTATAGGGCATACAGTGTTGCTCATGGCGCAAGACGATCACGGCGAACTCGACAGCCTCGTACGCAAACGGATCCGCGCACTGCGCCTGGCACAGGGCTGGTCCCTCGACGAACTGGCCACCCGCGCCCGGCTCAGCCCGTCCACGCTCAGCCGCATCGAGAACGGTCGGCGCCGCCTCGCGCTGGATCAGCTCGTCACCCTCGCCCGCGCCCTGGACACCTCGCTCGACCAGCTGGTCGAGACCGCCGCCGCCGACGTCATCTCCAGCCCGATGATCGACGCGACCCACCAGCGGATGCAGTGGCCCGTCCGTGCGGACCCGGGCATGACCGTCATACGTCAGCGCATGACAGACCCGCCGCCCGACAGCCCCTCGCGTATGCGCGCCCACCCCGGCCGTGAATGGCTCGTCGTCCTCTCCGGCACCGCCGTCCTGCTCCTTGGCAACCGGCGCTTTCGCGTGGAGACCAACCAGGCCGCCGAGTTCCCGACGATGCTCCCGCACGCCATCGGCGCCGAGGGCGGGCCGTGCGAGGTCCTGGGCATCTTCGACCGTGACGCCCGGCGCGGCCACCTGCGCAACGAGGGCACTGATTGACGGGTTTCTTGCGCAGTCGGCAGGCCAAGTGGCCATCGTCTTGCTCTTTCGGGAAGCGGCCGCGCCACGCACCCGTGATCCTCTTAGCGTCGTCGGCATGACTCACACATCCCAGCGCGCATCGCACGACCACGCAGGGCACGCCGCCCACCAGCAGGGAGCGGACCACAACGAAGACGGCCAGGCGGAGATCCTCGATCTGGACGCCGAGGTACTCGCCGAGCACATCGCCTCCATCACCGCTTGGCTGCCCGTCGGAGCCGACCCGCGTCACATCGTGGATCTGGGCTGTGGGACCGGAACCGGCACCTTCGCACTGCTCAAGCGGTTCCCCCATGCCGAGGTGACCGCCGTCGACACCTCGGCCGGCCACCTGCACCGCCTGCTCGAGAAGGCCACGACAGAAGGCCTGGCCGACCGGGTGCACACCGTCCAGGCCGACCTCGACGCGACCTGGCCCGACCTCGGCACGCCCGAGCTGGTCTGGGCGTCAGCCTCCATGCACCACATGGCCGATCCCGGCCGCGCCCTGCGCCAGGTCCGCAACATGCTTGCGCCGGGCGGGCTGTTCGCCGTCGTCGAACTGGCCGGCTTCCCCAGGTTCCTGCCAGAAGACGCCCCCGAAGAGCGTCCCGGTCTCGAGGAACGCTGCCACGCCGCGCTTGCGAGGCACCATTCCGAACGAGTGCCGCACCGCGGCGCGGACTGGGGAGCCAAGCTCGCCGCCACCGGCTTCATCGTCGAGGCCGAACGCACGGTCACCGTGAACATCGGCCCACCCCACACCGACGCGGTCGGCCGCTACGCACTGACCAGCCTGCGCCGCCTGCGCAGCGGTGTCGCCCAGACGCTGGCTGCCGAGGACCTCGCGGCCCTCGACCGGCTGCTCGACACCGAGGGCCCTCACAGCATCCTGCGCCGGGGCGACCTGACTGTGCGCACGGAGCGCATGATGTGGGCAGCGCGGCGCGCCTCCGGCGGTTGAGCGGGGCGCCTACGAGGGTGGTTCGTTTGGTTCGTGGGCGGGTGCGGGTGCGGATGCGGATGCGGGTGCGGGTGCGTTGTGGCTTGTCGCGCCCCGCGGCGGAGCCGCTTATGTCACAGCCCCGCGCCCCTAACGGGGCGCTCCCGGAGCCGCCAGCCACCACGCACCCGCAGCTTCCCACCGGCGGGAGGGTACGTGGGCCGGTGCGTCGTATGCCCGTCGCTTGGGTCTGTCTCGGAGAACCAGGACCTTGTACCAGGCCAGGGGCGTATGCCCGGCCTGCGACGGGCTGACGCACCGGCCCACGGCCCCGACCCCCCACGCGCCCAAGGGGCGCGGGGAACTGCGCGACCAGCCACACACAACCCGCACCCGAAAACGAACCCAACCGCGCTCAACCGCCGGAGGCAGCCGCGCGGACCATCACGCAGTCGAACTCCACAACCCGCCCCGTAGCCGGTTCCCGGGTCACCGGGTACATGCCCGTGATCTCGAAGCCCGCCTCCTCGTACACCGCGACAGCCTCGTGCATTTGCGGGCTGCCCTCGTACAGCCGGAGGAGGGCGACCTCCGACTGCATGCCGACGAAGTCGTCGATGCGCTTGCCGGCGCCCGCGAAGACCTCCAGGTCGTAGCCCTGGGTGTCCATCTTCAGGTAGGGCCGCGGATCGGTGAGGCCGTCCAGCGCCTCGTCCATCACCTCGTCCAGGCGACGGATCTCGATCTGCTCCATGGTCGACTTGGCGAACCGCTTGTAGCGGCCCTTGCCGTACTCGGTGGGCGGGAGAAGGGAGTTCATGGAGTTCCAGTTGGCGTGGATCTCCATGGTGGCTTCTTCACGGCCGAGGCCGCAGTTGTAGACGTGCCAGTCCGGGTCGTTCTCCGCCTTCTTCTGCAGCTTGGCGAAGTGCTCGGCGGTCGGCTCGAAGGAGACGATGCGGCCGGTGTAGCCGTGGCGGCGCAGGCGGCTGCCGTACTGGCCGGCGTTGGCGCCCACGTCGAAGACGCAGTTCACCTGGTACTTGTCCAGCAGCCCGTTCACATGGTGGGCGCACAGGTAATCGGCGGCAGCCAGCTGGAGGACGCGTTCGTCGCCCTTCGACGCAGCCGGGTCGAGCAACAGATGCGCCCCGGTCTGCCCGAGCGCGACGCTCTTCCATTTCGCCGTCTTCGGCTTGGCCTTGGACCCCTCCGTGCGACCGCGGGCCACCAGCCACGCGTCCGCGCCCACGGGCGTCACCGCGTAACCGCTGCTTCGGCGGCCCAGCAGATCCGCCCCCGGCTCCAGTGAGGTCCGGGCACGCCCGCGCCGCCGGGAGACCAACGCCTCTCCCGGACCAAGATCGAGTACCTGCACCCCGAGCTTGGGAAGCAGCTTGAGTAGTCGCCTGTAAAGGGTCTGCATCCGGACACCTTTACATGCGAGCAGCCGTTCGTTGAAGCGATCGCATAACTTCCTGTTCAAGTAACTTTCTGTTCACGCGGTGTCGGAGGCGAACCCCGGCAAGCGCTCACACAGAGTGCTCACGCCCTGACACCCGCATGCCCACTCCCCACACCCTCAAGCCCTCGGCCCCTGTCCCGCCGGCTCGCGCGCCCCCTCCGCCTCGGGCGGCGTCACCGCCGGCCGACGGCGACGGACAGCCGCGGTCAAACGCGTGCCCAGCGGCTCCGTGAAGCGAGCCGTCAGCGGACCGAGTACGACCAGGATCAGGACGTACGCCGTGGCCAGCGGTCCGAGGGACGGTTCGATGCCCGCCGTGACCGCGAGGCCGGCGATCACGATCGAGAACTCGCCGCGCGCCACCAGCGTGCCGCCCGCCCGCCAGCGACCCTTGGTCGAGATCCCGGCCCGTCCGGCGGCCCAGTAACCCGTGGCGATCTTCGTGACGGCGGTGACCAGGGCCAGAGCGAGCGCGGGCAGCAGTACCGGCGGAATGCTGGCCGGGTCGGTGTGCAGGCCGAAGAAGACGAAGAACACGGCGGCGAACAGGTCCCGGAGCGGGGAGAGCAGATTGTGCGCGCCCTCCGCCACCTCCCCGGACAGCGCGATGCCGACGAGGAACGCGCCCACCGCCGCCGAGACCTGGAGCTGCTGGGCCAGCCCGGCGACCAGCAGGGTCAGGCCGAGTACGACCAGGAGCAGCTTCTCGGGGTCGTCGCTGGAGACGAAACGGGAGATGAGGCGGCCGTACCGCACCGCGACCACCAGGACGAGCGCCGCCGCACCGAGCGCGATGGCCAGCGTGACACTGCCCGAGGCGAGGCCCGCGCCCGCCAGCAGGGCGGTGATGATCGGCAGATAGACGGCCATCGACAGGTCTTCGAGCACCAGGATGCTGAGGATCACGGGAGTCTCGCGGTTGCCCAGCCGCCCCAGATCGCCGAGGACCTTGGCGATGACTCCGGAGGAGGAGATCCAGGTGACTCCGGCCAGGACCACGGCGGCCACCGGACCCCAGCCGAGCAGCAGCGCCATGGCCGCACCGGGCAGGGCGTTCAGGACGGCGTCGACCAGGCCCGCCGGGTACTGGGTCTTGAGGTTCGAGACCAGATCGCTCGCCGTGTACTCGAGCCCCAGCATGAGCAGCAGCAGTACGACCCCGATCTCGGCGCCGATCGCCACGAACTCCTCGCTGGTGCCCAGCGGCAGCAACCCGCCCTTCCCGAAGGCGAGTCCGGCGAGCAGGTACAGCGGGATGGGCGAGAACGAGAACCGCCCGGCGAGGCGGCCCAGCAACCCCAGGCCGAGGATGATGGCGCCGAACTCGATCAGAAAGACCGCGGAGCTGTGCACTGCCGGTTCACTCCCGTCCGAGGATCGTCGCGGCCGTCTCCACGCCCTCGCGGGTGCCGATCACGATGAGGGTGTCCCCGCCGGCCAGTCGGAAGTCCGGCGGGGGTGACGGGATCGCCTCCGCCCGGCGCAGCACGGCGACGATGGAGGCGCCGGTCTCCGTACGCATCCGGGTCTCGCCGAGATGCCGTCCGTTCCAGTACGAGGTGCCGGACAGTTCAAGGCGTTCGGCCACCAGGCCGAGCTCGGTGGTGGACAGCAGATTCGGACTGTGATGCGTGGGCAGTAGGGCGTCGACGAGGGCCGCCGCCTCCTTCGGCGTCAGATGAACGGACAGCGAGCAGGCGTCCGGGTCGTCCGTGCGGTAGGCGCTGAACGTCCGGTCGCCGTCGCGGTGCGCGACCACCGAGAGGCGGCGCCGCTCGCGTGTCGTCATGTCGTAGCGCACCCCGATCCCCGGCAACGGCGTACTGCTCAGGCGTGGTGTGCTCATGGCTGATCCCCTGTCCGGTCCACACGTACGTGTCCACGGGGCTGTCTCCGCCCCACATACGCACCGTACGCAACCCGCATGGAGGCCGGCGCTCCCGGGCGGAACGCCGGCCTCCATGGTCAGCCGGTCACTTCGATCTTCCCGTTGGCCGCCTCCGCGGGTACGGCCGTCTTGCCCGCCGTGATCCCCTTCAGCAGCTCGGCAAGGTCAACTCCCGTGGTGGAGCTGAGGAGTTCCATGCCCTGCGCGACGTTGTCGGCGACCGTGCGCGACAACTGGCTGGCGCCGTCCGTCGAGATCACCGTCATCTTGTCCACCGCGGAGAGCGGCTCGGACGCCTTGGCGACGACCTGCGGCAGCACCTCGACAAGCATCTGGAGCACGGCCGCGTCGCCGTACTGCGCGAACGCGTCCGCCTTCTTGCGCATGGCCTCCGCCTGAGCGGCACCCGTCGCCCCGATCGCGGCGGCCTCCGCCTCACCCTCCAGCCGGACCGCCTCCGCGATCGCGGCACGCCGGGACCGCTCGGCCTCACCCTGCTTGAGGCCTTCGACGGCCTCCGCCTCGGCCAGCGCGGAGCGGCGCTGCTTCTCGCCCTCACCCGACAGCCGCGCCCGCTCGGCCTCCGCCTGGGCGGCCGCGATGGCGGCCAGCCGCTCGGCCTCGGCCTGCTTCACGCGGGCCACCCGCTTGGCCTCCGCCTCCTGCTCGGCCTCGTACCGCCGGGCGTCGGCGGGCTTGCGCACCTCGGTGTCGAGCTGACGGTCCTTCAGCGCCGCCTGGCGCTCGGCAACCTTCTCCTGCTGGATCAGGACGTCCTGCTGACGGGCGGCCTCGGCGAGCGGTCCCGCCGCGTTGGCCTGCGCGGCCGCCGCGTCCGTCTCGGCCTTGATCTCGGCCTGCTTGAGGGCGAAGGTCCGCTGCGCGATCGCGATCTCCTCCTCCGCCTTCAGCCGCGCCTGCTCGGCGGCCCGGCGGGCCACCGCCTCCGCGATGTCGGCCTCCTGCTTGGCCCGCGCGGCCTCCGGGCGGCCCAGGTCCTCCAGGTAGGAGCCCTCGGTGGTGATGTCCTGGATCTGGAAGGCGTCGAGCACCAGGCCCTGCCCGGACAGGCTCGCCTCGGCCTCCTCCGCCACCTGCCCGGCGAACGCGGCCCGGTCCCGGATGATGTCCTCCACCGACATCCGGCCCACGATGGACCGCAGTGCGCCGGACAGCACCTCCTGGGTGAAGCCGACGATCCCGCCCTGCTGCATCAGGAACCGCTGGGCCGCGGCGCGGATCGAGTCCTCGGAACCGCCGACCTTGACGATGGCCACGCCTTCGAGGTTGGCCTTCACCCCGCGCAGCGTGACCGCGCCGCGCACCGAGATCGGAATGTGCCGCGAGGACAGGTCGAGGGTGAACTTCTGCTGCACGAACGGCACGACGAACACGCCGCCGCCGACCACGACCTTCTGGCCGCTGTTGTCGGTGAAGATGCGGCCGGTTTCCGGGTCGGTGGACTTCTTGCCGCGCCGCCCGGTGACGATGAACGCCTGGCTCGGCCCGGCCACCTTGTAGCGGGTGACGACGACGAGCGCGAGCAGCACGAGGAGTACGACGACTCCGACGACGGAGATGAGGACTGGACTCATGATGACTTCCCCCCTGCCGGCCCGTGGACGGCAGATCGGTGCGTACGAATGAAGTGCGGGGTGTTGTTTGCGCCCGGGCTGTTGGGGGGGCAAGGCCGCCCGTGGCCGTCCGGTCAGCGCTCGACCTGGCGGACCTTCACCGACGTCGTCGACAAGGTCCCCTCGACCCAGATCTCGGCCCCCCGCGCGATGGGAACGGCACTCTTGGCCGCGTACTTAACCGGCTGGCCCGCGAGATACAGCAGCACCTCGCCATAGCCGTCGGCCGGGATCGCGGTGACCACGGAGCCCGAGGAGCCCACCAGGTCCTCGCTGCGCGGGGTGACGGCGGGCTCGCCCCGCATCAGGGCCCGGCTGAACCTCCAGGTCAGCCAGCCCGCCCCGGCACCCGCGCCGACGCCCACGGCGGTGGCGGGTCCGGCGCCGAGGCCCGTCGTCCCGAGCACGATCGCCCCGCCGAAGCCGAGCATCGAGATGAACCCGGCAATCACCGGCAACGACAGCAGCCCGTCGAACAGCCCGTCCAGCACCCCGGCCCCGTCGAACAGCCCTTCCAGCACCCCGTCGAAGACGAGCGCCAGGACGAGCAGAACGATCCCCGCGATGCCGAGACCGAGAAAGAAGGTCATGCGGTACACCTCCCCCGAGTCCCCCGTGCACGCCGACCACCTCGGCGTGCGGGGATCATCTCAGACGTGCGCCTTATCGCACATTGCTGTACTCCGGCAGTCTTTACGCCGTCTTGATGCCGGTTCCAGCCCATGCACCGGGCTCCGTCCGCGGGCCAGGATGGCGGGGCAGGAAACAAGGAGAGCACGGGGGAGCTACGGGGGACGGATACGGGCCCCGGTGCCGCGGTGTCGAGGGGGAAGACACCAGCACCGGGGCCCAGTCCTGCGCCCTGCTCCGGCAGTGAACCGCTCCCTGGCGGTCCACCCCAGCCGCGTATGCGTTAGAAAGGCGTCAACGGTTTGATGATGTATCCGGGGGCGCTGATGGCGGGGCGGGACGTACTCGAGGAGTATCTCGACGGCTTGGCCGTCATCCTCGCGGACGCCTCCGCGACCGGACGCCGGCTGACCCGCGACGAACTCGACTCCCGCCGGGCGCTGGGCGAACGGGCCGCCGAGGCCGGGTACGGGCTCCGCGCCCTCGTCGGCGCGCATCTTGCCGCCGCCCGCGTCCACTGGCCGGCCGCGGGCCTCGCCTCCACGGACAGCGTGCTCGCCGCCGTCGAGCAGATCGTCGACGCCTTCGCGGAAGGGTACGAGCGGGCCCAGCGTCAGGCCGTACGCCAAGAGGAGGCGGCGCGGCGGGAGTTCATCGACGACCTGCTGTACGGGCGCAGCGACCTGGGCCGGCTCGCCGAACGTGCCGAACGCTTCGGGCTGCGCCTCTCGCATGCACACGCCGTCGCCGTGGGGCAGGGCAGGGCCGGGTACGACGAGGGGGACGCCGTCTCCGGTGAGGTGGAGCGTGCGCTGATCGGCCGGTTCGGTGACCGCAGCATCCTCATGACCACCAAGGACGGGCGGCTGGTCTGCATCGCCCCCGGCGACCAGGACGACGTCCTCTCCTTCTTCGCCAAGCAGGCGTACGCCGCGACCGACGGCGGCCAGGTCGCCATCGGCCGCCCGCAGCCCGGGCCCGGCGGGGTCGTCCAGTCGTACGAGGAGGCCCTGAACGCCCTCGCCCTGGCCGAGCGCCTGGAACTCGACGCCCCCGTACTCCGCGCCGCCGACCTCCTCGTCTACCCCGTCCTCACCCGCGACCGCCAGGCCATGGCGGACCTGGTACTCAATGCCCTGGGCCCGCTGCGGCAGGCCCGCGGCGGAGCCCGGCCCCTCCTCGACACCCTCACCGAGTACTTCGCCGCGGGCTGCGTAGCCGCGGAGGCGGCCCGCCGGCTGTCGCTGAGCGTGCGGGCTCTCACGTACCGGCTGGACCGGATTCACCGGCTGACCGGCGCGAATCCGGCCGACCCGGTGCACCGGTACACGCTGCAGACGGCGGTGATCGGGGCGCGTCTGCTGGACTGGCCTGAAAAGGATTTCTGAGCAGGAGCCCTGAGGACGACGCCTGGGGGAGTCGTCGCCCGCAGCCCCGTACGGCAGGATTCGGGCCATGACCGAGCGAGCCACGACCGAGCGAGACCGCCCCATCCGCGTCCTGATCGCAGACGATCAGGACATGGTGCGTACCGGCTTCCGTTTCTTCCTGGACGCGCAGCCGGACATCACGGTGGTCGCCGAGGCGGCGGACGGGGAGCAGGCCGTCGCGCTGGCCCGTGAGGCCCGGCCGGACGTGTGCCTGTTCGACATCCGCATGCCGAAGATGGACGGTCTGGAGGCGACGCGGCTGCTGGCGGGCCCGGAGGTTCCGGACCCGATGCGGGTCGTCGTGGTCACCACCTTCGACCTCGACGAGTACGTCTACGGAGCCCTCCGCGGCGGAGCCTGCGGTTTCCTCCTCAAGGACTCCGGCCCCACGCTGCTCGCGGAGGCGGTACGTGCGGCCGCGGCGGGCGACTCCCTGGTCTCCCCCTCCGTCACGGTCCGCCTCCTCAAACACGTCACGGCCTCCACGGCGCCCCCCACACAGGCCGCACCACCCCCGGCTCGGCCCCAAGAACCGCTCACCGACCGCGAGTTGGACGTTGTACGCCTGGTCGCCCTGGGCCGCACCAACGCCGAGATCGCCGCCGACCTGTACGTCTCCCTCTCCACGGTCAAGACCCACCTGGCCAGCGTCCAACTCAAACTGGCCGCGAGGAACCGCGTCGAAATCGCGGCGTGGGCCTGGCAGACGGGCCACGCGACGGCCTCCGGCGGTTGAGCGGTCGGTTCAGTCCGCGATCTTCGTTGGGGCGTTCGGAGGCGAGCCGTGAGGCTCGTGGTCATGACGAAGACCAAGCGAAACGCAGCCCAGATCGCCGCCTCCGCCGTTGTCCTGGGGATCAGCGCACCGCTGACCGTGGCGTCCGGACTCAACCTCCGCTTCCCCCAAGGCACTTGAAGACTCCCTCGAGTGCACGAAGTGCGCGGGCACCGGCTGGGAGCGGCCCGGGCGGGATGTCTACTGCGACTGACGTCCGAGCCCGCGTCAGATGACCTTCGCGGTGCGGAGGTCTTCGATGGCCTCCGCGCTGTGCCCCAGTTCGCCCAGGATCCGCTCCGTGTGCTCCCCGACCGCGGGGACCGGGTCCATACGGGCGGGCGTGCCGGCCAGGTCCACCGGCGGCAACAGCGCCGGCACCGCCCCGCCGCCGGGAAGGCGCACGTCCTGCCACCGCCCGCGCGCGCCAAGAACGGGATGGGCGAGGAACTCCTCGACGTCATTGACCCCGGCGTTCGCGATCCCCGCCGAGTCCAGCAGCTTCGACACCTCGCCGCTGCCGGACCGGCGAAACCGCTCGGCGACGATCGCGTTGATCTCGTCGCGGTGCGCCACCCGGTCGGATCCGGTCGCGAAACGCGGGTCGTCGACGAGCTCCGGACGCTCCAGGAACCGCTCGCACAGCGAGACCCACTCGCGTTCGTTCTGGATCGAGAACAGCACGTCCTTGCCGTCGGCCGCGGTGAACGCGCCGTACGGGGCGATGGTGGCGTGCTGGGTGCCGATGCGGGGCGGCTGGGTTCCGCCGTGGCGTGTGTAGTAGGCGGGCTGGCTCATCCACTCGGCCAGCGCCTCGAAGAGGGAGACTTCCACGGCGCGGGCGACTCCGGTGGTCGCGCGGGTGTAGAGGGCGGTGAGGATGCCCGAGTACGCGTACATCCCCGCGGCGATATCGGCGACCGACACCCCCGCGCGGGCCGCTCCGTGCTCGTTCCCGGTCAGTGAGACCAGCCCGGTCTGGCACTGCACGAGCAGGTCGTAGGCCTTTCGGTCCGCCCACGGCCCGCTGCTCCCGTAACCGGTGATGGAGCAGGGGATGAGGGAGGAGTGCCGTTCGGCCAGGTGTTCCGCGCCGAATCCCAGCCTGGCGGCCGCACCCGGGGCGAGATTCTGTACGAACACATCGGCCCCGCCGAGCAGTTGCTCCAGGATCTCCCGCCCCTGTGCCGACTTCAGGTCGAGGGTGAGGGATTCCTTGGAGCGGTTGAGCCACACGAAGTAGCTGGATTCTCCGTCGACCGTGGTGTCGTACCGCCGGGCGAAGTCCCCCTCCCCCGGCCGTTCCACCTTGATGACCCGCGCCCCGAGATCGGCCAGCTGGCGCGTGGCGAAGGGGGCGGCCACGGCCTGCTCGACGCTCACGACGGTGACGCCGGTGAGCGGGAGTGGTGCGGGGTGGCCGGTCACGGGACGATCCTGTCCGGCGACTCGTCCGGCTGCCGGTCGGCGTCCGCGAGGCCCGGCAGCAGGCCGCACAGGGCCGCGCGCTGCTCGGGTCCGAGGGCACGGGTGACGGCGTCGGTGATGGCGTGCGCGAGAGGGGGCGAGGTGTCCTTCAGAAGCCGGCGCGCCTTCTCGGTGAGGGTCACTTCGATGCCGCGCCTGTCGCCGCAGACCGACCCTTTTGTGATGAGTCCGGCGTGCTGGAGGCAGGCGACCTGATACGTCAGCCGCGTCTTGGGGCGGCCCAGAAGTTCGGCGATGCGGGTCATCCGCAGCCCGCCTCCGGGCTGGTCGGCCAGCAGGCACACGATGAGGAACTCGTCGTGCGAGATCCCGAGGGCGTCCTTGACCCGGGAGCGCAACTGCTGCTCGACCGTTCCGGCCGCGGCCAGCAGATGCATCCAGGCGCGGAGCTCCCCCGGCAGCAGCCCGCTCTCGCCCGAGGGACCGCGCTCCTCCGAGGGATCGCGTTCGGGCAGGTCGGTGGGTGCGGTGGAGTCGGCCATGATGCTCCATCCTACCGGTTGTCCAAATTTGGATGACACGCTAACGTGTGACTGTCCAATTTTGGATAACTGCATTTGTGACCCAGCCATGCACGCCCCCGTCAGGAGAAACCTCATGTCCGTCGCAGTCGAAACCGGTCTCTGGCAGCTCGACCCCGCCCGCTCCACCGTCGCCGTCCGGCAGAAGACGATGTGGGGCATGGTCACCGTGAACGGCACCTTCGCGGGGATCACAGGCGAGGGCGAGGTCCGCCCCGACGGTTCCGCCAGTGGCACGGTGACTGTCGACGCCGCCTCCCTGGACACCAAGCACACCAAGCGCGACACGCATCTGCGCTCCGCCGATTTCTTCGACGTCGACCGGCACCCCGCCATCACCTTCGCCGTAAGCAGCTGCGTCCCGCGTACGGACGACACTGTCGAGGTCTCCGGCCGGCTGACCGTACGCGGCGTCAGCCGCCCGAAGTCCTTCACCGCCAGCGTCACCGACTCGACAGCCGACGCGGTCACCCTGGCCGCGGAACTGACCGTCGATCGCACCGAGTTCGGCATCTCCTGGAACCAGATGGGCATGATGCGCGGCCTGACCACCATCACCACCACCCTCCGCTTCGCCCGCGCGGCGGCGTGACGGGCAGGAGGGAGTAGGCAACCATTGCCCGCCCCGTGACGACCTGTGAGTGAACCCCCGTCCCCCACCGGGAGGAATCACCATGGGCAAGTACCTTGTGCGTCTGGTCGCCGTGTTGGCCGTGCTCGTTGCGGCGGCCGGCGCGTTCGCTCCCCGTACCGAGGCTGCCGAGGAGTGGGATCCGCCCGCGGATCTGGTGCAGCCGCTGGGTGAGGTGTGGAACCACGTCGAGTCGACCTATCCCGACCTGTACGGCTTCCGCAATTACGGGTGGGACCAGGTCATGGCCAACAAGGGCAGCGTCAACTACTGCGTTCGCTGGGAGTCCGACGCCCCCGTCAACGCCGCGTTGCGCGACCGGATCCACGGCGCGCTGAAGAAGCAGTTCGGGAAGTGGATGGCCGCCATGGTCGACGGCGGTACGGGGCACAACGCGTGGCCGTACACCGAGGTCCCCGTCAACATCGTCGGCTGGGCCGTCAAGGACCGCTCCACCCTCCAGTGGACCGACGACTCCGTCGACATCCACACCGGCGTCCTGGACGAGGGCGGAGCCCCGCAGTGCGCGCCCGACTGCGGCCGCTTCTTCCACCAGGACGGCGACTACTCGCAGTGCCCCGGCGGCCCTGCCCGCCACTACGACCAGTCACTGTGGCTGACCAAGGGGTTCCAGGGCGGGGCCGGCGGTGACTGGGGGCAGCGGGTCGGGCAGGAGTACTTCACCGGTGCCCTCGACCAGGAGAACATCCACATCTACCTGCACGAGGTCGGCCACACCTTCGGCCTCGACGACTTCTACGACTGGACCCCGACCGGCCAGTGCTGCTTCCTGATGAAGGCGGGCGGCGCCAGCCGGATCACGGAGTTCGACCAGTGGATGCTGCGCGATTTCTGGCGGCATCTGAAGAGCAGGTACGGCTACTAGAGGCGGACGGTGCCGCGGTCGTCAGCTGCCGGTGAGAGCGATGACCAGACAGATCACCGTACGCGTGCAGCTTTGCCCTTGCGTTCGGTCGAACTACTCGCCTTCGTGAACGAGTTCGATGTCGTGGCCGTCCAGGCCGCCGCCGGAGACGGTGACCGCGGTGGCCTTCGGCGGGTAGCCGGTGGCCATGACCGTGTAGGCGCCGCTGTTCAGGTCGGAGAAGGCGTACGCCCCGTCGACGCCGGTCGTCGTCGTGGCGACCACGTTGCCCGCGGCGTCCATCAGCGTGACCCGCGCGTTGCTCAGCGGAGCACCCGCGCCGAGCACCGTGCCCCGTACGTGCGCACCGGGGTGCAGCTCGACCTCGACCCGCGTGACCCCGGCGCCGATCTCGACGGGCAGGGCCAGCGGCCGGTGCTTGGCCGAGTTGACCGCGAGGGTGACCGTCCCCGGCACCAGGTCCGAGACGGTGAACTCGCCCATGGCGTCCGTCTCCCCACTGGCCAGCACACCCCCGTGGACATCGGTCACGATGACCACGGCCCCGGCGACCCGCACCCCGCTGTCCGCCGACCGCACCACCCCGGCAAGCCCGCTGGTGCCGCTCAGCAGGACGTCGTACGTCACCGGGGCATCCCCTACGACGACGGTCGAGGCTTGCGGCTGGTAGCCGTCGGCCGCGGCGATCAGGACGTACGAACCGGCGCCCGGCGCCTGCACACCGTACGAGCCGTCGCCCTGCGCGACCGCCTGGCCGAGCTGCCGCCCCTCGAGGGAGATCAGCGTCACCGCGGCACCGGAGACGGGCGCGCTCTCCGCCCCGCGGACATGGCCGCGGACGGGGACACCGCTCGCTCCGTCGTCGTCCAGTTTCCCCGCGTCCAGGGGCAGCCGGGGCCGCGGAAGGGTGACCGACGCGCTCGACGCGCCTGCCTCTGCGGTAGCGGGGATGGCCGGTGCGGTGGCGTCGTCCGTGTCCTCGTCCCCGGCGGGCGTCCCGGACATCCCGTCCGCCGGCGGTTGCCGCCGCGGAATGAACGAGGCGACGACGAAGGCGAGAAGGGCCGCGCCGACCCCGATGCCCAGGACCGCCCTGAAGCCGTCCTCGGAGGGGAGGGCGGTGGAGCCGAAGGTGGTGGTCATCTGCGCCAGGATGACCCCGGCGACCGCGCTGGCGACCGACGTACCGATGGACCGCATCAAGGTGTTGAGGCTGTTCGCGGCGCCCGTCTCGGACGCGGGCACGGCGCTCATGATCAGCGCGGGCATCGAACCGTACGTGAAGCCGATACCGGCGCCGATGACGCAGGACACCAGGATGAAGTGCCAGACCTCGTCCATCAGCACGATGTTCAGTCCGTAGCCGCCGGCCACGATCAGGGAGCCGATCATCAGCGTCACCTTCGGGCCCTTGGCCTTGGAGACGGCCGCGGACACCGGGGCCAGGGCCATCATCACCAGGCCGGACGGCGCCATGACCAGACCGGCGGCGAGCAGCGACCGGCCCAGACCGTATCCGGTCGCCTCAGGCAACTGCAGGAGCTGCGGAATGACGAGGGACATCGCGAACATCGCGAAGCCGACGGCTATCGAGGCGAGGTTGGTGAACAGCACCTGACGGCGCGCGGTGGTCCGCAGGTCGACCAGCGGTTCCTTGGTGCGCAGCTCGATCAGGCCCCACACCAGCAGGATCACGGCGGACGCACCGAACAGGCCGAGGGTGGTGCGGCTGTCCCAGCCCCAGTCCCCGCCCTTGGAGATCGCCAGCAACAGGCAGACCAGCCCCGCCGCCATCCCGATCGCGCCGATCAGGTCGAACCGCCCTCCGGTCCGCACCTGCGATTCCGGTACGAGGGCAGGTACGAGCAGCAGGGCGACGGCGCCCATGCCGGCCGAGGCCCAGAACAGCACGTGCCAGTCGAAGTTGTCGGCGATGAGCGCGGCGGCGGGCAGACCGAGGGCACCGCCGACGCCGAGCGATGCGCTCATCAGCGCGGTGGCGGAACCGAGCCGTTCGGCGGGCAGTTCGTCGCGCATGATGCTGATGCCGAGCGGGATGACACCGGAGGCCAGACCCTGGAGCGCACGCCCGACGATCATCGGGCCCAGAGAGTCGCTGAGCGCGGCCGTGATCGACCCGGCCACCAGCATGACCAGACTGACCAGCAGCATCCGGCGCTTGCCGTACATGTCGCCGAGCCGCCCCATCATCGGCGTAGCGACTGCGGCGGCGAGCAGGGTGGCGGTGACGGCCCAGGCGGTGTCGGACGCCGGTGCGTTCAGGAGGGTGGGCAGCTCTGGAACGATCGGGATGACAAGGGTCTGCATCAGCGAGACCACGATCCCGCCGAAGGCCAGCACCGCGACCACGACGTTCGGCCGCGGCGGGGCTGTCGCCCCGGTGGTGGCGGTGCGGGGTTGTGCGTGGGACATGGTCGGGCCTCCGGGTGGGCGGTCGGGTATGCGCGACGAAATAAAATGTAAGTACGTTGATTTAGTTAAGCAAGTTAAGCCTGCTCGGGGTGGGAGTGCTTGGTGAAGATCTGGGGCGGCGGTGCTTGTCGCGGAACCGCATGAGAAAAGCGGGACCCGTGACGGATCCCGCTTCTCGCCGAGCGTTTCGCTCACATGCCGCATTCCGGAACGTCCGGCAGCTTGTCGGCCGGGTGGTCGACGTAGTAGCTCGCCATCCAGCCGAGCATGTCGCCGCGCTCGACGAGCACCCACCACTCGTTGCCGCCGACGACCTGACCCTGGTTCTGGCAGACCGCCTCGAAGGGCTGGTTCGGCTGCAACTGCCCGACGACGCGCGGGCAGTTCGCGGTCGACGGGTTGTTGTCGCAGGTGGCGACGTCGTTCGGGTTGTCGCGGACGTTCACGTCCGTCGCCCAGACGGTGTAGGTGGCCTGGGCGCCCGTGTCGGCCGCCGTCGCGGGTCCGGCCCCGGCGACGGAACCCGCCACGAGCGCCGCGGCGGCTGCCGCCCCGGCAAGTGCGGTGCGTACCTTCATGTGCTTCTCCCCGTTGGTCGTCGGTCATTGGCCATGTGTGCCTCGCGCACGGGACACGACGGGGGAGGGCGCTTCGTATGACAGGGGTGGATGTGACGTGCGTCACTTTTCGATGAGAGAGGGCTCGTGGTCCGGCTGACCTTGACACAGCGGGGCCACAGGGGGTTCACCTGATTCTTGCGAGGGTGCCCCGGCGTTCACGCCGGGGAGGAATCGCAGCCCGTGACGGCGACGCGGAGTGTCGCCGTGTCCGGTCTCCTGGGGCGCGGAGCGCCCGCAAAGCCACAGGGGGAACTCTCGTGTGGGGTGGGGCGTTCGAGCGGAGAGAGTTCGGGAGCTGGGCTCGATCTGGTTCTCGACGCCTCCAAGTGCACTACCAGTTCGCTGAGTTGCCGAGTTCGCAGAGTTTCACCCCCACCTTCATGGAGGCCCGAAACCATGTCCCCGAACCAAGCCCGGCCGTCCCGGCGCACCGTTCTCGGCGGGGCCGCCGCCGCGCTCACGCTGGCCGCCGGTGCCGGCACGGCCAGTGCCGCCGCCGGAACCGTAAAGAGTGCGTGGCCGACCGAGTTCCCGCTCCCGAACGGCTGGCTGCCCGAGGGCATCACCATCGGCAGAAAGCCCTACGCCTACATGGGCTCCCGCGCGAACGGCGCCGTCTACCGCACCGACCTGCGCACCGGCAAGGGCGGCGTCCTCTTCGAGGGAGCCACCGGTACGGCGTCCATCGGGCTGAAGCTGGACCACGACGGTCTGCTCTACCTCGCCGGAGGCGCCGGCGGCACCGCGCGCATCGTCGACTCCCGCAGCGGCAAGCTCAAGGCCACGTACCAACTGACCGACAGCACCGCCACGTTCATCAACGACGTCATACTCCTCGGCGACCGCGCCTGGCTCACCGACTCCCGGAACGCCGTGCTGTACGGCGTACCCCGCGGCCGTGGTGGCGAGGTACGCAGTCTGCCGCTGGGCGGTGACTGGGTGCAGACGCCCGACGTGATCAACGCCAACGGCGTCGTCGACACCCCCGACGGCCGCGGTCTGATCGTCGTCAAGAGCACACCGGGCGAGCTCTACAACGTGAACATCAAGACGCGTGAGGCGAAGAAGATCGCGCTGGAGGGACAGGCCGATGTCGCAGGCGGCGACGGTCTGCTCCGTATAGGCAGCACGTTGTACGTCGTGCAGAACCGGCAGAACCTGATCAGTGTCTGGGACCTCGACTCGAAGGTCACCACGGCCACGCTGAAGCGGACGATCACCGATCCCCGGTTCGACGTGCCGACGACGGCCGCACGCTGGGGTGACCGGCTGTATCTCGTCAACGCCCGGTTCACCAGCCCTCAGACGCCCGAGACGACGTTCAACGGAGTTGCTGTTCCTGCCTAGTTCATACCGTCTGGTTCAAACCTGGTGTCGGCGGTCAGGCGCGGCGGCGTACGTCCTCCAGATAGTGGAGGACAGCGGCGACGCGCCTGTCCACCTGGTCGGTGGGGGACAGGTCGAGCTTGGCGAAGATGCTGCGGATGTGCTTGTGGACGGCGCCGTCCGTGACGACGAGGCGTTCGGCGATGGCGGAGTTGCCGAGGCCCTCGGCCATCAGGGCGAGTACGTCGCGTTCGCGGGGGCTGAGGCGTTCCAGGCGGGAGTCGTGGCGGCTTCGGGTGAAGAGCTGCGCGACGACCTCGGGGTCGATGGCGGTGCCTCCGGCCGCCACCCGCCGCAGGGCGTCCAGGAACTCCTCGACCCGCCCGACCCGTTCCTTCAGCAGATAACCGAGGCCGGTGACGCCGCCGGTGAGCAGTTCCGTGGCGAAGCTCTGCTCGACGTACGCGGACAGCACGAGCACGGCCAGGTCGGGCCGGCGGCGTCTGGCCTCGACCGCCGCGACGATGCCCTCGTCCGTGTGGGTCGGGGGCATCCGTACGTCGAGAATGGCGACGTCGGGCTTGTGTACGTCGATGGCGTCGAGGATCCCGTCGGGTGTACCGGCGGTGGCCACCACGTCGAGCGACTCCGCCCGCAGCAGCAGCGCGAGCCCTTCGCGCAGCAGTGGGTCGTCCTCGGCGATCACGATCCGCATGGGAGGTCCACCTCGAGGGTTGTGGGCCCGCCGGGCGGGCTGGTGAGGGTGAGGGTGCCGTCGTGGGCCGCTATGCGGCGGCGCATACCGGTCAGGCCCGAGCCGCCGGCTTCGTCCGCGCCGCCCCGGCCGTCGTCCTTGATCCGCAGGTGCAGTCGGCCGCCGTGGCTGCGGACGGTGACGGTGGCGTGCTGGGCCCGGCTGTGCTTGGCGATGTTGGTCAGGGCTTCGGCCACGATGAAGTAGGCGGTCGCCTCGACGGAGGCCGCGCACCTCGCGGGCGTCTCGACGTCGACGCGGCAGGGCACCGGGCAGTCCGCGGCCAGCCCGGCCAGCGCGCCTTCGAGTCCCCGGTCGTCCAGGACCGGAGGCAGGATGCTCCGGGAGACCGAACGCAGTTCGGCCAGCGCCCCCTCGGCGGCGCTCTGCGCGCGTTCGAGGAGTTCGTCGGCGCCCGCCGGGTCGCGGGCCACCATACGGCGGGCGGCGCCGAGCAGGACGGTGACGTTGACGATCCGGTTCTGGGTGCCGTCGTGCAACGACCGCTCGATACGGCGCAGTTCGGTCGCGTGGGCGTCGAGGGCGGCGGCCCGGGTGGCGGTCAGCTCCGCGACCCGTAGGGACAGGTCCGCGTCGGGTCCTGCCGCCAGCAGCCGGCGTCCCGGCCGCGCCTGCAACCGCGCCATGCCCGGTCCGAGCCCCACGAGGATGGCGATCCAGGCCAGGCCCAGCGGGGTCACGGCGAGGGCGTCCAGCCAGGTGTGCGCGGTCCCGAGCCCGATGGACGTGCTGTTCGCGTCCTCGGGTGCGAACGGCCACAGCAGCGGGAACGCGGTGTCGCGGATCGCGACGACCGGCAGCAGGACGCCGATCAGGCCCAGCAGCAGCCCCAGCGTCGCGTGCGTGGCCAGCCAGCCCAGCTCCCGCCGGGTGGTGGGGTCGGCAAGGGCCGGGCGCAGCCGGGTCGGTGCGGGGTCTGGACCGATCAGCTCCGGGCCCCACCGGGTGAGTCGGTCGCGTTCGCGGTCGGCGACGGCATGGAGGGCGCGCAGTGCGAAGGGCGCGATCAGCAGTCCCACTCCCACCAGGGAGGCCACGGCGATGACGGTCACCAGGAGGAGGACGATCAGCGCCAGTACGGCGGTACCGAATCCGCCGGCGAGTTTTTCGAGCGCGACGAGGGCGGCGCCGGCTGACCGGACAACGATGTCCCGGATACGGGTTCCTGGGGCGCCATCAGGCGCGTACCGCTGGCTCGACATGGAGTCCTCCTCGGGCAACGACCCTAAGGCGCTGATCAGTTGGCCGTCAGCTCAAGAGGTGAGAAGTACAGCCTGCTGTACCTCGAACCGGGCGGCAGGCGGGCTCGGCCGCGGGGGGTCGCGATTCATAGCGTCGGTGACCGACAGCGGAGCCCTCCGCAACCCCCGCAGCCCTCCGCGGCAGCCGGAACAGGAGCAGGAAAATGACCGACCCCTACCGCCTCACCACCGGCCCCGGGACACACACCGACACGTACTCCGAGACCGCCGGCGAGCCGCTCCCCGTCGTCACCGGGGCCGGAGTCGCGCGCACCGTCCTCTGGGCGCTGCTGGTGATCAGCGCGATCGGCAACATGGTGGCCTCGTACGCCGCCCTCGGTACGCCGGCGCACCTCGCCTGCGGCTCAATCACTGCCCTCTGCCTGACCGCACTGGTCGTTCAGCGCCTGCGGAGCCGTCGATGAGCAGGCTCCTGAAGGCGGTCGAGGCCTCCTCGGCGGCCCCGGACCACACCCCCGCCATCGCGCTGGCGCACCTCGGCAAGACGTATCCCGGGGGCGTACGCGCTCTCGACGACGTGTCCCTGACCGTCGAACGCGGCACCTTCCTTGCCGTGATGGGTCCTTCGGGGTCCGGCAAGAGCACGCTCATGCACTGTGCGGCGGGTCTGGACGCACCGACCGCGGGCAGCGTCCGTATCGACGGGCACGAGATCGCGGGCCTGAACGAGACCCGACGGACCGAACTGCGCCGAGAGCGCGTCGGCTTCGTGTTCCAGTCGTACAACCTGGTGCCCTCGCTCAGCGTCGCTGACAACATCACGCTGCCGCTGCGCCTCGCGGGCCGGGCCCCGGACCCGGAGTGGCTGCGGACGCTGATCGAGCGCGTCGGGATGGCCGACCGGCTGACGCACCGGCCTGCCGAACTCTCCGGCGGACAGCAGCAACGGGTCGCGATCGTACGGGCGTTGGTGGCCCGACCCGCCGTCGTGTTCGCCGACGAGCCGACCGGCGCACTGGACCTGCGCAGCGCCCACGAGGTCCTGAACCTGCTGCGTGACCTCGTCGACGAGCTACGCCAGACAGTGGTCATGGTCACCCACGACCCGGCCGCCGCCGCCCAGGCCCACCAGGCCCTGGTGATGGCCGACGGGCGGGTCGTGGACACGCTGCACACGCCCACCGCCGCCGATCTGGCCGCCCGTCTCGTCGCACTCGGAGAGGGCTGAAGGCCATGTGGTATCTCGCGGTGCGTATGGCCCGGCACCGGGTCGCCGCGTTGGTGGCGGTGGCGTGTGCGGCCCTCGGGGGTGCGGTGCTGGTCACCGGTACCGGAGTGCTGGCCGAGTCCGGGTTGCGGTCGCAGCTGCCGGCCGGGCGGCTTGGCGGGGTGGACGTCGTGGTGTCGGCGGATCAGACCTTCCGGCCGGGCGGGGATCTGCCGATCGCGTTGCCGGAGCGGGGGACGGTTCCGGCGCGGTGGGCCGGCCGGCTGGGCGAGTTGCCCGGGGTCACCGGCGTGGTCGGTGACGTCAGCTTCCCCGCGGCCCTCGTTGACGCGCGCGGCCGGGTCGTACCGGGCGAGGATCCCAGCACGGCGGGGCATGGCTGGTCCTCCACCGGGCTGCTTCAGGACGCCCCGGTCGACGGCGGGAAGCCGGGCGATTCCCGTGAGGTCGCCGTGGACCGCGACATGGCCGCCGCCGCGGGGGTCCGGGCGGGCGACCGGGTCGAGGTCGTCGCGGCCGGCCGGGACGTCGCCGAGTACCGCGTCTCAGGGGTGGTCGACGCGCCGGGAGCCGGAGTCTTCTTCGCCGATCCGACGGCTGAGCAGTTGGCCGGACGCGACAGCGGACCCCGCGCCGGGACCGTCGACCTCATCGGGCTGCGTACCGAGGCCGGCGCCACCGACTCCGTCGCCGCAGCCGTCCGCGATCAACTGCGCGGCACGGACCTGCTGGTGGCCACCGGCCAAGACCGGGGTGACCTGGCGGCGCCCGACGCCGTGGCAGCGCGGTCACTGCTCATCCTGCTGGCGGGCTCGCTCGCCGGGATCATCGTGCTGATCACCGGGTTCGTCATGGCCGGCGCGCTGGGCGTGTCGATCGCCGGGCAGCGCCGTGAACTGGCCCTGATGCGGGCCGTCGGCGCCACTCCGAAGCAGATCCGCCGGCTCGCCACCGCCCAGGCCACGGTGATCGCGGCCGTGGCGCTCGTGCCCGGGGCGGCCCTCGGCTATCTGCTGGCCGGATGGTTCCGGCAACAGCTGGTCGAACGCGGTGTGCTCCCCGAAGCCCTGCCCCTGACGTTCAGCCCGCTGCCCGCGCTCGCCACCGCCCTCCTGCTGGCCGGCGCCGTCCAGGTGTCGGCGAGGGGCGCGGCATGGCGTACGTCGCGGATGCCGGCCACGGAGGCGGTCGCCGAGTCGCGCACCGAACCCCGTAACCCGTCCCGCATCCGGACCCGTGCCGGACTGCTGCTCATCCTCGCCGCGACGACTCTCTCGGTCGTACCGCTGCTGTCGAGGACCGTGCTCGGCGCGGCGGCCGCCTCCATGGCCGGTGTCATCGGCGCGATCGGCCTTTCGATGGCGGGCCCCGCCCTGGTCCGGCGTGCCGGCGACACACTGGCCCGGCGTCTGCGGCCCGGCGTGTCCGCGCCGACGTGGCTGGCCGTGTCCAACGTCCGCGGTTACGCCCTGCGCATCGCCGGCGTCGTCAGCACGCTCGCCATGGCGGTCGTGTTCGTCCTGACGTACACCCTCGCCCAGACGACGGTGATGACCGCCACCTCCGACGACGTCCGCACCGGCACCCTCGCCCAGGAACGCCTGAGCGCACCGGCCCTCGGCGGACTGCCCGAGGGCACGCTCGACGCGGTACGGGAGACCTCCGGCGTACGGGCGGCAGCTCCTGTCGGCAGCACGACCGTGATCTGGCCCTACAAGGTGTTCGGCGAGGACGAGGTGGAATCCGCCTCCGCGATGATCCTGACTCCGGCCGCGCCGACCGTCCTGGACCTCGATGTACGGTCCGGCAGTCTGGCCGGGCTCACCGGCGACACCATCGCGGTCAGCAGCGATGTCGCCCGCTCCCGTGGCGCCGGACTGGGCAAGCGGGTCGGCCTGATCCTCGGCGACGGCACCCGCGTGAACGCAAAGGTCGTCGCCGTCTACGCCCGCGGACTCGGCTTCGGCCCGGTCGCTCTCTCCCGGGACCTCGCGACGGGCCACACCACGACGGGCCTCGACGAGAGCGTCCTCGTCCGCACGGACGGCACGGCGACGGCGCAGCGCGAGCTCGCGGCGCTCGCCGAGTCCCGGCCGGGCCTGACGGTGGAGCCCACGGACACGGGAACGGACGGCAGCCTGACCGAGGCCCCGCCCGAGGTGTGGGTCAATCTGGCCACCATCGTCGTACTCCTCGGCTACCTCCTCCTCAGCATCGCCAACAAGCTCGTGGCCACCACCGCCCAACGCCGCGGCGAGATCGCCACCCTTCGTCTGAACGGCACCACCCCGCGTCAGATCCGCGCGATGATGCGCCGCGAGGCCGCGGTGATCGGCACCGCCGCCCTCACCACGGGCCTGGCCCTGGCCGCGATCCCGCTCACCCTCCTGGGCATCGGCTTCCTGCACCGCCCCTGGCCCGCGGGTCCCCTCTGGCTGCTGCCCGCCACGGCGCTCACGATCGTCAGCCTCGCCTTCGTCACCATCGAGGTGCCCACCCGGCGGGCCCTGCGTACGGCTCCCGCTGAAGCACTCGCCGGTCGTGAATAGTGCCGAGTCCGTCATTCCCGACTCCGTTGTCAGTGCGCAGCCCTACGGTGGTGTCTGGGCCGAGGAGCCGATCGTGGGCTGAGGAGGGGGAGACGCGTGCGCAGGGTGCCACTGGACATGTTCCGGTTCACTACGGGCGACCGGGCCGACTTGTACGGGGCGATCCTGCGGGCGTTCGGAGCGGCCAACGAGCGCCTGGAGACGGCGCTGGGGCTGGATGAGGTCCGTACGCGCCTGCGCACGGTGGGTTGGCCGGCCGCGATCGACGACGAGGATCTGCACGAGGCACTGAAGCAGCTGCGCCGCTGGGAGCTGCTGGACGTCGTCCAGAACCACGCGGAGAACTACCGCACGGCCGAGGAGTACGAGCGGCGCAACCTCCAGTACTCCCTGACCCGGCGCGGCGAGGCCGCCTTCGCGGGCGTCGAGCACGCGCTGACGGTGCTCGCTTCGACGGGCGCCCTGCAGACGGCCGTACTGGAAGCGATCACCGACCGGCTCGACGAGTTGTACGGACTGGCAGGTGAACCCTCCTCGGCCTCGGTGGACCGACGGATCTTCAGCACACTGCAGGAGCTGGAGGGACATCTCGAGGCCCTGTTGGACAACACCAAGGCGTTCAACGGGGAGCTTCAGCGGCTGCTGCGTGCCGAGGGCGCCGATCTGGGTGTGTTCCGGGAGGTGAAGGCGGCCACCGTTGCGTATCTTCAGGAGTTTCTGGTCAACCTTGATCAGCGCGGGCACGGCGTCGCCGAGGCCGTGGCCCGGGTGGAGGAGCGCGGGATCGCCGCTCTGCAGGTGCGGGCGCTGCGTGGAGCGGAGTTGCCGCCGGTGTCCGAGGAGGATCCGGGGACGGCCTGGCTGGAGCGGAGGCGGGCGCGCTGGGCGGGGCTGCGGGCGTGGTTCCTGCCGGTGGACGGGGCCCGGCCGCGGGTGGACCAGCTGCACGACGTCGCCCGGAGGGCCATCGTCTCGCTGCTTCAGGTGCTCGACCGGATCACCGAGTCGCGCCGCCGGTCCTCCAGCGCCGTACAGGACTTCCGGGAGCTGGCGCGCTGGTTCGCGGCGGCTCCCGGGGAGGACGGTCTCCACAGGCTGTGGACGGTGACCTTCGGGCTCGGCCCCGCCCGCCATGCCCACCTCGCCCACCCCGACCCGGAGTTGGTCCCTTCGTCCCATACGTGGGACGAGGCTCCGCCGGTCGAGGTGTCGGCGCTGTTGCGTACGAGTGGTCGTACGGAGCGTTTCACCCGCACGGGCCGGGTGCGGGATGTCACCGCCGTCAAGGCCGCGCGGGCGGAGCAAGCCCGGCGGGAGCGGGCGGAACTCCAGGAGGCGTGGCGGACCCTGCGGACCGATGACGGTCCGTTGCGGCTGTCCGACTTCGGGGTGTTGGACGAAGCGTCGTTCGAGCGGTTGCTCGATCTGCTCGGCAGGGCGTTGTCGACGCGTCCGGATCGTTCGGGGGCGCGGCGGGCCGGGACATCGGACGGGCGTGTGGAGATCACCTTGACGCCGCCCGCCGACGGAAGGATCGCTGAACTGCGGACGGAGAAGGGGGTGTTGAGAGGGCCGGACTATCTGGTGCACATCGACACGGTGTCCGGAAGAGGCCCGGCTTCTGCGCCGATCCTGCGGCAGAGCCGCCGGGAGGCCGCGGGACGCCATGAGGCCGCCGGATGAGCACCCTCGCCAACCAGCTGGTCGTCGCGGAGCGGGAGGAGGTCGCCCGGGGGATTCGTCTCCTGCTGGCGCGGCCGTTGATCACCGAGCGCGCCGACCCGGCCGCCTTCGACGTGATCCGCCGCCGCAAGGAGCCGCTGACCAAGTGGTTCGACTACACCTGCGGCTGGAGCCTGGTGGTCGAACCGAGGCGTGGTTACGCGCGGCTCGTCAAGGTCCGCTCCACCGCCGACGCCTCGCGTCCGGCGCGGCGGCTGCGCTCAGGGCGGGCGCCGTTCGACCGCCGGCGCTATGTGCTGCTGTGCGTCGTGGCCGCCGAGTTGCTGTCCGTGCCGGTGACGACGATAGGGCTGCTCGCCGATCGGGTCGTCCAGGCCACCGCCGCCGATCCGGCACTCCCGTCCTTCGACACGGTCGGCAAACAGGAGCGAATGGCCTTCGTCGACGTACTGAAACTGCTGGAGTCGTACGGAGTACTGCTGGCCGTGGACGGGGTGACGGACTCCTTCGTCGACTCGGCCGACGCCAAGGTGCTGTACCGCGTGGACGCCACGCTGCTGATGCGGCTGCCGGCGGCGCCCATCGGGGCCTCACGGCTGTCCGTACCGCCGGACGAGGTGCCGTTGCGTTTCGAGGAGTTGATGACGGGGCTGACCAGGGAGCGGCGTTATGGCGGGGTGGCGTCCGGGGGCGAGCAGACCGTCGCCTCCGAGACGCAGCGGAACCTGTGGTTGCGGCACTCCGTACTGCGCCGCCTCTTCGACGACCCCGTCCTCTATCGCGAGGACCTCACCGAGGACGAGCTGGCCTATCTGGCCTCCCCGACGGGCCGGCAGATCATGCGCCGCTCGGTCGAGCAGGCGGGATTCGTGCTGGAGGAGCGGGCGGAGGGTTTCCTGCTCATCGACCCGGATGCCGTCGCCACCGACGCCAAGTTCCCCGACGATTCGTCCACGGCCAGGGTCGCCGCGTTGCTGCTGCTGGAGCGGATCCATGACATGCCCGGCGGGGCGACGCCCGAGCAACTCCTCGCGATCGGCTCGGAGTTGCTGCGCCGGTTTCCACGGTGGGCGAAGGCGTACCAGTCGGCGGACGGGGCCCTGCGGCTGGCCGACGACGCGGTGCGGGTCCTGTGCGACTTCGGTCTGGCGCAACGCGTCGGTGAGCGTACGGTCGTGCGTCCGGCGGCCTCGCGGTACCGGGTCGTGGGGGCCACGACGACGGCCAAGGAGGGGCCGGCCGATGCGGCCGGCACAGCCGGATCGGGTGAGGGCGGATCTGTCGGTGTCGAGGGAGGCTCGGGTTGAGCGTCACTGATCTTCCGGTGCGCGGTGCGGGCGCCTCGGCCGAAAAGGCCGGGGAAGTCGGGGAGCACGCTCCCCGCTTCCGGCACCGCTGGCAGCCGTATCGCGCGGGCATCCTGAACGTCTGGCGCTACTACGACGAGACGTTCACCTTCCACCAGGGACGTCTGCTGCTGCGCGGGCAGAACGGCACGGGCAAGTCAAAGGCCCTGGAGCTGCTGCTGCCCTTTCTCTTCGACGCGAACCTGAGGCCCAACAGGCTGTCCACCTTTGGTGGTTCGGAACGCACCATGCACTGGAACCTCATGGGCGAGGGGGCGTCCGGCAAGACGAGGGTGGGCTATGTGTGGATGGAGTTCGGCCGCCCTGCCGAGAAGGGCGGCGACGGTGGCACCGACTGGTTCACCTGCGGAGCCCGCCTCCAGGCCAGCGTCCACACCAGCGGTGCGCAGGCCGACTACTTCACGACCACCCGGCGCATCGCCCGGCGTGGAGGGCTGTTCCTGGCCAACGAGTCCGGTCAGCCGTTGACGAGGGCCGCCCTCGCGGACGCCCTGCAAGGGCACGGGGAGATCCACGCCTCGGCCGACAGCTACCGGACCACGGTCCGCCGGGCGCTCTTCGCGGGCATGGGCGAGCAGCGGTACGAGGCCCTGATCATCGCCCTGCTGCAACTGCGCCAGCCCAAGCTCTCCGAACGCCTCGACCCGTCCCTGCTCTCCTCCCTGCTGTCCCGGGCCCTGCCCCCGCTCGGGGAGGGCGAGATCAGCGAACTCGCCGAGGGCTTCGAGCGGCTGGACCGGCAGCGTGAGCAGTTGAAGCAGCTGGACGAGGAGGTCACGGCGGCGGGCACCATCGCGCACCGCCAGCGCGGTTATGCCCGGCGGGTCCTGCGCGCAGGCGCCGCGACCCTGATCTCGGCCACGACCGAGATGGACAACCTCACCCGGGTCGCGAAGGAGAGCACGGAGCAGCACGAAGAGGCCCTGCGCGACCAGGAGTCGGCAGCACAGGTGCAGGAGGAGTGCGAGCGGCGCGGGCAGCAGCTGGAGGCGGGCATCGAGGGCCTGGTGAACAGCGACGCCTACCAGCAGGGCGAGGAGCTCAGCCGGCTCCGCCGCAGTACGGAGGACGCGGAGCTGAAGGCGCGCCGCCTGCGCGCCGCCGCTGAGACCAAGCAGCGTCAGGCGGACGACGACCGGGAGCTCGCCGCGGAGGCCGCGGAGCACGCCGACGCGGCCGAAGATCACGTGCAGGAGGCGTCCGAGGACGCGCGGCAGGCGGCACGTACAGCCGGTCTGGAGTCGGTGCACCTGGAAGCCGCGACGATGTTCGGCGCACCGACCGCCGCCGATTCCGCGGGGGCGGCGGGCTCCGCCGGCGAGGACCGCGTCCGGCGGCCCCGTCGGCTGCTGCGGGGTGCGGTCAGGGCCCGGCGGGACCAGGTCACCGAGGTCTCGGCCGCCATCGACCGTCACGAACGGGCCGTGAGAGACCGCACGGCCGCCGAGACGGCGCTGGACGAGGCCCGTCGTGCTCTCGCGGCGGCGGTCGTACGCAGGGACGAGGCGGCCAGTGCGTACGAGGAAGCCCTGACCCGGCAGGCGGAGGGGCTGCGCGAGTGGGCCACCGGCTGCGTGGAGCTGCGGATCGACGACGTCGAGGAGCTGGTCTCCCGGACGGCGGTCGAGAGCGACGTGATGTCCCTCGTCGAGTCCGCCGTACGCGGTGTGGAGCGGGAGATCGCCGAACAGCAGACGCGTATGGAGGCCGCCCGCGAAGCCGCGGTGGCCGAGCGGTCCGCTCTTACCGGCACCCTCGACACGCTGCGCCGCGAGGCCGACCTGCCCCCGGCCGTACCACCCACCCGGACCACGGACCGTTCGACCATGATCGGTGCCCCGCTGTGGCGCCTTGTGGCCTTCCACGAGGACGTGCCGGCCACCGTCCAGGCAGGCGTGGAGGCGGCGTTGGAGGCGTCCGGGCTGCTGGACGCGTGGGTGAGCCCGTACGAAGGCATTGAGCTTCCCGGCCACGACACGCTGGCCGAGGCCGCCTGGGCGGTGCCCGCGCCGGGACCATCCCTTCTGGACGTACTGCGTCCCGAGGCCGGGGTCCCGGCGCCCGTGGATGCGATCGCCAGGCTGCTCGGCGGTATCGCGTACGGGCCGCGGCTGCCGGACCGGCACATGGCCGCGGTCGGCGCCGACGGCAGCTGGCGGCTGGCCTCCGCGACGGGGACGTGGAGCAAGAAGGAGCCCGCTCACATCGGCTCCCTCGCGCGGGAGCGGGCGAGGCGGCGGCGGATCGCCGAACTCACCGAGCGGCTTACCGAGGTGAACGGCTCGATCGCCGCCCTGGACGCGTCGGTGCGTGAACTCCACGAGCGGCGCAGGCGGTTGGACGCCGACATCGCGGCCCGTCCCCGGTACCGGAACCACGATGAGCGGCGGCGGGACTGGGACCGGGCGGAGGAGGGGATCGGCGTCCGCGACGACGCCGTACGGACTGCTGCCGGACTCCTGGAGGAGCGGGAGGCAGCGGCCCAGCAGGCCCTGCGTGCGCTGAGCCGGCTCTCCGCGGAGCACGGGCTGCCCACGGACAGCGGGCTGCTCGGGAATCTGTCGGCGGCCGTCGACGCCTTCCGCGATCTGGCCGACGCCTGGGCGGACGCCCAGCTGCACTGGGCGTCCGCCGTCGGGCGGGCCGCCTCTGCCCGCGCCCAGGCCGAGCGCTCGTCCGAGGCCGCGCGCGAGCATTCACACGAGGCCGAGGCCGCCGCGTCCGAGGCGGCGGGGCTCAGGGCGACGCTGGAGGCGGTGGAGAGCACCGTCGGCGAGGACTTCCGCCAGGTGGCCGCCCGGATCAGCGAGCTGAGGGGCCAACTGCGCCTCAGCCGCGAGGAGTTCAAGGTCAAGGCCCGTGAACTGCTGGAGCTGGAGCGGCGTATCGGCACGCTGACCGCGACGATGGCGCAGGACGCGGAGAAGCGTGACCAGGCCATCGCCTCCAGGGACGCGGCGGGGCGGAGACTGCGGCGCCTGTGCCTGCTCGGCCTGCCCCAGGACGCGGGGATCGATCTGGAGCTCAGCGGGGAGGACGGCACGCGCGCCACCCTGGAGGCGGCCCGCGCGGTGGCGGCGGAGTGGGCGAGCGTCCCGCACGAGCCCCGTAACCTCGGTGACGCCGTGAACCGGCTGTCCGAAGCCGTGCACGAGGCCCGGCAGTTCCTCGGCCGCCGCGCCGATCTGGACCTGGAGGCCGACGACGACGTGCAGGTCTTCACGGCCACGATGGACGGCGTACGCATCGGGGCGACGGAACTGCTCCAGACCCTCACGGCCGAGCGGGACAGCAGCCGCGACGACATCACCGCCGCGGAACGGCGCCTGTTCGACCAGACGCTCACCGGGGACACCCGGCGCCATCTCGCCGCCCGGATCCGTCAGGCGGGCGAGCTGGTCGACCGGATGAACGCTCACCTGGAGCGGGTCCGCACCGCGTCGAACGTCGCCGTCCAGCTGGTGTGGCAGGTCCACCCGGACCTCCCGCCCGGCACCCGTACCGCCCGCGAGCTGCTGCTCAAGGACCCCGGGCGGGTCACCGAGGCCGACCGAGAAGCGCTGCACGCCTTCTTCCGCGGCCGTATCGAGGAGGCCAAGGCCCGTAACACGGCGGCCACTTGGGAGGAGCAGCTCGCCGAGGTGCTCGACTACACGGCCTGGCACCAGTTCGTGGTCAGGCTCGACCGGGCGAACGGCGCGGGCTGGCAGCCGCTGACCAAGAAGCTGCACGGGGCGCTGTCCGGCGGGGAGAAGGCGATCGCCCTGCATCTGCCGCTGTTCGCCGCCGTCGCGGCCCACTACGAGGCCGTGCCCGACGCACCCCGTCCGATCCTCCTCGACGAGGTCTTCGTCGGTGTCGACACCGTCAACCGCGGACAGGTCTTCGCCCTGCTCAGCGCGCTCGACCTCGACCTCATGCTGACGTCCGACCACGAGTGGGGCACCTACCGGGAGCTGCCCGGGATCGCCATCCACCAGCTGATCACGGGGGCGGACGGAGACGACGCGGTGACCAGCGCGCGCTTCGTATGGAACGGAGTGGGTGTGGAGCCGGACGAGGCGGGAGCCCCTGGGCGGGACAAGGAAGGAGCCTCCGGGTGAGCGGCATGAGGACGGGAGCCGCCCCGTGAGCGGCGCAAGGAGCGGTGTACTGCGGCGCCCCGAGCTGCGTCCCCTCTGGCTGGCTGTCCATGACCGGCTGTCCTCCGGGCGGCCCGTCAGCCGGGTGCGCATCGGCCTGCTGGACGACGGCCAGCGGGCGGCGCTGGCCGACCTGCTGGGCCTCGACCGGCTCCCCGACGCCCGGCCCTTCGTGGCGCTCGCCCGCCTCGAAGAGGCGGTCGCCGAGGTCGACGGCCGTACGGTGCGCGAGGTCGTCGCCGATCTCGTCGGCCCGCTGGACGACCGCGCGGCCGAGCGGCAGCGCGAGCAGGGGGAACGGGCGGCGCTGTGGACCTGGCTGGCAGCCCACGAGACGGTGCGTTCGCAGCCGGCGCTCGCCGACTGGGCCGCGTACTGCCGAAGCGTCGGCCTCGTCGACGGCTCGGTCGCCCGCACCCGTGACCTGCTCGCTTCGGCGCTGGCGGTGCTGGCCGCCCTGCCCGCCGAAGGAGAGCCGCTGTCGGTCTTCGCGGCACGCCTGCTGCACGGCGACTCCCACGCCCTCGACGACGGCACCCGGCTGTCCACCCTCGTCCTACGGGCCTTGTCGGCGATCTACGGCATCGACGCACCGGACAGCGCCCGGCAGCGACGTACGCTCTGGGCCCGTGCGGGCATCGCCGACGACGAACTCTCCGCCACCGTCCTCGCCGCCGGGCTCCGCCCCGCCGGGGACGGCCTGCTCAGCCGTATCACGGGCCTCTGCGCGGACTCCGGACACGCGGCGTCTCTCACCTTGGCCCAACTCCGGTCCGCTGCGGGGGACTTCGGCTTCCCGGCTGCCGTACCCGTGCACATCACGGAGAACCCCAGCGTCCTGGCCCTCGCCCTGCGCCGCTTCGGCCCGCGCTGCCCGCCCCTGGTGTGTACCTCGGGATGGCCCAACAGCGCGGCCGTCCATCTGCTGCGGATGCTCGCCGACCAGGGAGCCGCCCTGCGTTACCACGGTGACTTCGACGGCGAGGGCGTACGCATCGCCGCGTACATCCTGGACAAGACGCCCGCCACCCCCTGGCGCATGACCACCGAGGACTACCGCCGGGCCCTCGCCCGTGCCCCGCACGGACCTCCTCCGGGCAGGCTGACCGAGGCCCCGTGGGACCCGGGGCTGACCCCCGCGATGGCCGAACACGGCACGTCCGTACTGGAGGAAATGGTCGCCGATGCCCTCCTCGAGGACCTGAGCGTTCCGTTGGAAACACAGTGATGAACCCGCGGGTCGGTGGGGGCTGGTCGCGCCCGCGCGGCGGAGCCGCAAATGGATACAGCCCCGCGCCCCTATCGGGGGCTGCGGCCCCTCAAGTGCGCGCGGTACCGCACCGGACGTGATCACGCGACGCGCGTGCCTACCCTGGAGGTGTGGCCCGTTCCAACGACGAGGTCGCCGCGCTCTTCCAGGAGTACGCGGATCTGATCTCGATCACCGGAGGAGACGCGTACAGGATGCGCGTCTACGAGAAGGCCGCGCGCTCGATCGGCGGCTTCCACGCCGACGTGTCCACCCTCGACACCAAGGGCCTCCAGGAGATCCCCAACGTCGGCAAGTCGACCGCCGAGAAGATCGTCGAGTACTTCCAGAGCGGCAGCGTGTCCGCCGTCGAGCAGCTGCGGGCGAAGATCCCCGCCGGGGTCCGGCGGCTGACGGCCATCCCCACGCTCGGCCCGAAGAAGGCCTGCGTGCTGTACGAGGAGCTGGGCATCTCCTCCGTCGAGGAGCTGGCCGACGCCATCCACGAGGAACGACTGCGCGACCTGAAGGGCTTCGGTCCGAAGACGGAGGAGAACATCCTCCACGGCATCGAACTCCTCCAGTCCTCCGGCGACCGTGTCCTGCTCGACGTCGCCATGGACCTCGCCGACGACATCGTCACCGAGCTGTCCCGGGTCACCGGCTGCCGGCGGTGCACCTACGCTGGTTCGCTGCGCCGCTTCCGCGAGACGATCGGCGACATCGACGTGCTCGCCGCGGCGGGGAGTTCGGCGCGGCTGATGCGGGCGTTCACCGAGCTGCCCTACGTCTCCGAAGTCATCGCGCACGGCGAGAAGAAGACGTCGATCCGCACCACCAAGGGCCTGTCCGTGGACCTTCGCGTCGTACCGCCGGACTCGTGGGGAGCGGCCCTGCAGTACTTCACCGGCTCGAAGGCCCACAACATCCGCACCCGCGAACGGGCCGTGCACCAGAAGCTCAAGCTCTCCGAGTACGGGCTGTTCGACGCCGAGAGCGGGGAGAAGATCGTCTCCGAGACCGAGGAGGAGGTGTACGCCCGGCTCGGCCTGCCGTGGATCCCGCCGACGCTGCGCGAGGACCGCGGCGAGATCGAGGCGGGGCTGCACGGTGAACTGCCCGACCTGGTCGAGGAGCCGGACATCAAGGGCGACCTGCACACGCACACCGACCTCACCGACGGACTCGCGCCGTTGGAGGAGATGATCGAGGCGGCGGCCGGACGCGGTTACGCGTACTTCGCGATCACCGACCACGGACCGAACCTCTACATGCAGCGGATGACCGACGAACGGATGCTGGCGCAGCGGGAGCGCGTACGGGAGCTGGACGGCACGTATCGCACAAGGGGGCGGCGCGGCGGTCTGCGCCTGCTGCACGGAGCCGAGCTGAACATCGATCCCGAGGGAGACGTGGACTGGCCCGCGGACTTCCTCTCCGGCTTCGACCTGTGCGTGGCCTCCGTGCACTCGCATTTCAACCAGGGGCGCGAGGCGCTGACCCGACGCCTCGTCCGGGCCTGCGAGAACCCGTACGTGAACATCATCGGCCACCCCACGACCCGCATCATCGGCAAACGGCCGGGCATCGACGCCGACCTCGACGCGGTCTTCGCCGCCTGCGCGCGCACCGGCACAGCCCTGGAGATCAACGCCCATCCGGACCGGCTCGACCTGCGGGACGAGGACATCCTGCGGGCACGGCGGCACGGGGTGAAGTTCGCCGTCGACAGCGACGCCCATGCCACTCTCCACCTGGCCAACATGCGTTACGGCGTGGGCACGGCACAGCGGGGCTGGCTCACCAAGGACGACGTGATCAACACGTGGCCGGAGGCCCGGCTGCGGCGGTTCCTGCGCAAGGAGGCGGCGGGTCGCTGACGCGATCGCGGACGTCGTGGGCGGCGCAGCCCCCGCCCTCATGGTGGAGCCAGCCCTACCTTCGGTTCGGGAGTGGGCGTCATCGTGCTCGTGAGCCGGTGGCGGCAGGGTTGGAGCAGTTGATCCCAGGTGTTCACCGCTCCCACCTGCCGGAAGGAAACCGCCATGAACGCGGCCGACATACGCCCGAGTTCGGCCGCATCCGTATCCCCCGTAACCCCCGGCCCCATCGCTTCCTTCGCCCGGTTCGTCCTGTGCGGCGGCGGGGTCGGGATCCTCTCCAGTGGTGCCGTGGGCCTGCTGGCCGCGCTGATGCCCTGGGCGGTGGCGAACGCCCTGATCACCGTCGGCTCCACCCTCCTGTGCACGGAGCTGCACGCGCGCTTCACCTTCGGGGCCGGACGGCGGGCCGGACGGCGTCAGCACTGGCAGTCCGCGGGGTCGGCCACGGCGGCCTATCTGGTGACCTGCGCGGCGATGTTCGGCCTCCACATGGTGCAGTCGTCACCCGGGATGCTGACCGAGCAGGCCGTGTACCTCAGTGCTTCCGGGCTCGCCGGAACCGGGCGCTTCCTGGTGCTGCGGCTGTACGTGTTCGCCTCAGCCCGTCGTGGTGAAGCCGTTCCTGACCTTGTCGAAGACGGGGCGGTAGGTGGCCCATTGGGCGTCCGGGGCCGAGAGGTAGATGTCGTACTCCTTGGCGCCCTCCCGGCCGTAGCCGAGGTCGATGGCGCGGAACGCCCGGGCGCGGCCCTGGAACGTGAACTCCCAAACCGCCGCGGGCTGTCCACGGAACGAGGTCTTCTGCATGCGCAGCTTCCGGTACGACGTCGGGTAGTTGACCTTGGTGTTGGCCTCGATGTTCTTGAAGTGCTCGACGGGGTGGGAGCCGGCGGGGTCCACGACGCCTACCGTGATGCCGGCCAGCTTGGTCGGGTCCGCGTAGGTGATCTCTTCGGTGGTTTTCGTGGTGACCTTCCAGCCGTCCGGCACGGGGAAGGCGACGCCGAGGCGCTTGTCGCGGACCAGGTGGTAGCCCTCGGGCATCGGCGGGGGCTTGTACGTCGGTGCGGCGCTCGGACCGGGGTTCCGCGCGCCGTCATCGGTCGCCCCGCCCCCGTACGTCGTCGCGTAGAGGGTGCCTGCCACGGCCGCGCCCACCACCGCCGTCGCCAGGGTGCTCCAGAGCAGGGCGCGGCGCTTGCGGCTCCGGGCGCGGCCGGCCCTGCCGTCGTCGGCCCTGCCGGGTACGCCCGGCGCGTCCGGCACCCCTGACGCGTCCGGCCCCCGGACCTGACCGCCCGCTGAGCCCGTCACCGAACCTGCCGTCGAACCAGTGACCGAGCCCGTCCGCGTCCCCGCGAACGCCGCAGCCCGACGCACCTCCGTCGGCTCCCCGGCCCGTATCGTCCGCAGCGCCCGCTCCGTCTGCTCCGCCGAAGGCCGCTCGTCCGGGTCCTTGACCAGCAATGCCCCGATGAGCGGTTCCAGCGGACCGGCCTGCGTCATCGGTCCCAGGGGGTCGGTGGCGATGGCGTACGCCGTCTCCATCGCCGTGTCCTTGCGGAACGGTGGCCGTCCCTCCATCGCCTGGTGGAGGGTGGCGCCCAGCGCCCACAGGTCCGAGGCCGGTCCGGGGGTGAGGCCCCGCATCCGCTCGGGCGCCATGTAGTCGATCGAGCCGACCATCTCGCCGGTCTTCGTCAGCGTCGAGGTGCCGTCCGTCATCGCGATGCCGAAGTCCGTGAGGACCACGCGGTCGTCGGAGGCGAGCAGTACGTTGCCGGGCTTGACGTCGCGGTGCAGGACTCCGGCGGCGTGGGCGGCGCGCAGGGCGGCGATCATGCCCAGGCCGATCCGGGCCGCCTCCTCGGGCGACAGGGTCCGGTCGCTCTTGAGTACGTCGCCGAGTGTGACCGAGGGCACGTACTCCATGACGATGCAGGGGAGCCCTCCGTCGTCCACGACGTCGTGCACGACGACCACGTTGGGATGGGCGATCCGGGCCGCACTGCGCGCCTCGCGCCGCATGCGCTCGTACAGCGTGGCCAGTTCGTCGTCGGACAGGTGGTGGTGCGCGTGCAGTTGCTTCAGCGCGATCTGGCGGCCCAGGACCTCGTCCTCGGCGCGCCACACCGTGCCCATGCCACCACGGCCGATCCGCTCGGCCAGCCGGTACCGCCCGGCAACGAGCCGTCCCTCGTCCGACACGTCCCAGCCTCCGCCAAGTTTGCTCACGTACATCACGTTCGATTTGCTCCGCCACGATAGCTGTCGCGCATGACGGGGCGACGACCGTGAGCACGTGGCCAACAGCACGCAACCGGCGGGCTCCCGCGACCGTCAGGGCTTCGCAGTCACCGCAAGTGCGGGTCGTCGGCACCGGCCTCGGCCGAATGGCCGAGGAGCCGCCGCGCGAGCCTGGCCCTTCTGACCGTTCGGCCGAGGCGCGCGCCCGGGCCCGCGGGCGAGGCTGGAGCCACTTCCTCCCCACCACGGCCGACAGTGACCTGTCATCAGGCCAACTGGGGCCCCACTCCTCCGACTTCAGGAGTACCTGATGCAGCGCAACCTTCTCGTCAGCCTCATCGGCGGGGCGACCGCCGTGGTCGCCGTCGGCGGTGTCGGCACCTATCTGCTGTCCGGCACCGAGTCCACCACCGGCCTCGACCACCCGGTGCTGGACGCGAAGGTGGACGGTCACGAGGCGCTGGACGGCACCATCGTCGCCGCCCGCACCCAGAACAAGTACCACCCGCTGCCCTGGGTCGGCAGCGAGGTGTCCAAGGTGCGCTGCCCGGACCTCAAGGCCGTCGCCGGGACGAAGGTGACCTGCACCGGCAAGGGCGACGGCGGCGAGAGCGTGTCCATTCCCGTGACCGTGGTGAAGGCGGCGGACTCCTCCGTCACCTGGAAGTTCGAGCGCTGAGAAGCCGGCCGAGAAGCCATCCGAGAGAAGGCAGACACATCATGAGCACCGTCCTGGCCGGTCACGGCCTCACCAAGAAGTACGGCTCCACCACGGCCCTCGCGGGCGTGGACGTGGAGGTCCGCGAGCGCGACTCACTGGCGATCATGGGCCCGTCCGGCTCCGGCAAGTCGACGCTCCTCCATGTCCTCGCCGGCGTCATCCGCCCGGAAGGCGGCCAGGTGCTGCTGGGCGGCGAGCGCATCGACAACCTCGGCGAGAACCGGCTCAGCGCCCTGCGCCGCAAGCGCTTCGGCTTCGTCTTCCAGTTCGGCCAGCTGCTGCCGGAGCTGCCCGCAGAGGAGAACGCCGCGCTGCCGCTGATGCTGGAGGGCGTACCCCGTAAGGCAGCCGTCGAGCGGGCCCGCCGCTGGTTCGCGTCGCTCGGCCTCGAGGGTCTGGAGCGCCGCCGCCCCGGGCAACTGTCCGGCGGCCAGGCACAGCGCGTCGCCATCGCCCGCGCGCTCGTCGTCGAACCGGACGTGGTGTTCGCCGACGAGCCGACCGGCGCACTGGACCAGAACACCAGCACCGAGGTCATCCAGCTGCTGACCTCCGTCACCCGCGCCCAGGGCGCCGCCCTCGTGATGGTCACGCACGACGCGGACGTCGCCGCCCACTGCCACCGGATCCTCCAGGTACGGGACGGCCGGATCAGCAACTACAGCCAGTACACGGTCGCTTGAGCCGACCCCTCCCGGATACCGCCCGTATCCGGTCGCCCGACCCCGCCATCCGTCGCGGACTGCGGGGGCCCTTGCCCCCGCAGTCCCGTCACGGTTGCCGCGTCAACTCGCACTCCAACACGGAGGTTGGGGTTCCCCTCGGTACGCCCGCGCAGCACGCGGTACGCCCCGCCTCGAGCCTGGCCGGCCGCGGGTGCAAACCTCCGGGTGCCCGGTCGGTGGTGTGTTCGGGGGCGTGACGAGGCGTCACATGCGCTCGCGCGGTGGGCACGGCAGTGGTCGCACCCCCTGCGCTCGCACGTTCAGGTGATCAACTGGGATCGCGCTGTCGGGCGTGCGCCAGGGCGCCTATCCAGGACGTATGGATGAACTCCGCACCGCAGCCAGTCCCCATCGTCCTTTCCCCCGGCGGCAGTTCACGGCCGTGGTCGGTGCCGCCGCGACCGTGACGGCGCTCGGTCCGGCCACAGCGGGCGAGGCCGTCGCGGCGCCCGCCCACCCTCAACACGCGCCATCCGAGCCTCGACAGGCGCCCTGCCCGCCGAGATCCACCGCCGACCGGGCCACCTGTCTCGCCGTCGCCCGCGCGCTGCTGGTGGTCGACGACGACAACCGGCCGCTGGTGCCGACGTACAAGAAGATCCTCGGCTCCGGTCTGCCCCGCCCGAAGACCAAGGGGGCCAAGAAGATTCTGGTGGTCGGTGCGGGCCCGGCCGGGCTTGTGGCGGCCTGGCTGCTCAAGCGGGCCGGGCACGAGGTCACGTTGCTGGAGGCCAACGGCAACCGTGTCGGCGGCCGGATCAAGACCTTCCGTGCTGGCGGGCACGAGCAGGCGGCGCAGCCGTTCGCCGATGCGCGGCAGTACGCCGAGGCCGGTGCCATGCGCATTCCCGGCAGCCATCCGCTGGTGATGAGCCTCATCGGCCAACTGGGCCTCGAAAAGCGGCGGTTCCACCTCGTGGACGTCGACGGCGAGGGCAAGGCCGTCAACCATGCCTGGCTGCACGTCAACGGCATCCGCGTACGCCGCTCCGAGTACGCCAAGGCGCCGCGAAAGGTCAACCGGTCCTTCGGGGTGCCGCGCAAGTACTGGGACACGCCGTCCGGCAAGATCCTGCGCGACGCCCTCGACCCCGTCCGCGACGAGTTCAGCACGGCCGGTCCTGACGGCAAGCGCGTCGACAAGCCCATGCCCGAGCGGGTGCGGGGCTGGGCGCGGGTGATCCAGCGGTACGGCGACTGGTCCATGTACCGGTTCCTGACCGAGCGGGCAGGTCTCGACGAGCGCACCATCGACCTGGTCGGCACCCTGGAGAACCTGACCTCACGGCTGCCGCTGTCCTTCGTCCACAGCTTCATCAGCCAGTCGCTGATCAGCCCGGACACCGAGTTCTGGGAGCTGGCCGGAGGTACGGCCACGCTCCCGGACGCGCTGCTGCGGGAAGTACGCGACCTGCTGCGTCTCGACCGGCGTGCGACGCACATCGAGTACTGGGATCCGGACCGGCACAACGACCCGTCACATGTCCGCGCCGGTGGCCCGCACGTATGGATCGACACGGTGTCCGAGGGGCGGGACGGCAGGGTCGTACGGGAGGAGTTCACCGGCGACCTCGCGATCGTCACCGTGCCGTTCTCCGGGCTGCGGCAGGTGCAGGTCAGGCCGCTGATGTCGTACGGCAAACGCCGTGCCGTCGCCGAGCTGCACTACGACAGCGCGACCAAGGTGCTGCTCGAATTCGCCCGCCGCTGGTGGGAGTTCGACGAAGGTGACTGGAAGCGGGAGCTCAACGCCGTACGCCCCGGGCTGTACGACGACTACCGCCAAGGCAAGGCGCCCGCCGACGGGAGTCTGCTGGGCGCGCACCCCTCCGTCCCGGACGGGCACATCAGCGACGCGCAGCGCGCCCACTACGCGGCCAACCGCTGGGCCGGCCGCGACCAGCCCGAGGCGGCGCACATCATCGGCGGCGGCTCCGTCTCCGACAACTCCAACCGCTTCATGATCAACCCCTCCCACCCGGTCCCCGGCAGCAAGGGCGGCGTCGTCCTCGCCTCCTACAGCTGGGCCGACGACGCCTCCCGCTGGGACTCCCTCGACGACGACGCCCGCTATCCGCATGCGCTGCGCGGGCTCCAGCAGGTGTACGGCCGGCGCGTCGAGGTCTTCTACACGGGGGCGGGCCGCACGCAGAGCTGGCTCCGCGATCCGTACGCGTACGGCGAGGCGTCCGTTCTCCTGCCCGGCCAGCACACCGAACTCCTCGCCGCCATCCGTGCTCCCGAAGGTCCCCTCCACTTCGCCGGCGACCACACGTCGGTGAAGCCGTCGTGGATCGAGGGGGCGCTGGAGTCGGGCGTACGGGCGGCGCTCGAGGTGCACATGACGTGACTACTGGCAGGACAGTGCACTCAGCGGCGGCGCATCAGGATCGCCGTGAACTGCTGGGACGTGCCCCAGGGGGTGACATGTTCTTCGCCTGCGGTGTCGACGAGTTCGTAGCCGGGGAACTCGTCGGCCAGCTCCGTGTGGGTGTAGCGGACGATCGGGAGGCCGCTGCAGGTGGTCGGGCCGTCAGGGCCGAAGGTCGCCACTACGAGCCGGCCACCCGGGTGCAGGGAGCGGTTCAGGGAGGTCAGGTAGTCGGCGCGTTCGTCGGGCTCGGTGAGGAAGTGGTAGACGGCGCGGTCGTGCCACAACGCGTACTCGCGGCCCATGCGCAGGTCCAGTACGTCCGCCACGGTGAGGGTGACGTCCGCGCCTGCCGGGCCGAGGCGGTCGCGGACCGTCTGGAGGGCTGTGGTGGACAGGTCCACGGCCGTCAGGTCGCGGTAGCCGCGTTCGAGCAGGTGGTCCACCAGGGTCGACCAGCCGGCGCCCACGTCGATGATCGGCTCGTCGAGGCCGAGTCCGGCCTTGTCGACCAGGCCCAGGGAGAGTCCCGGGACCGACTGCCACCAGGAGACTCCGTCGACGTCCTTGCTGTGGTGGACCCCTTCCCAGAACTCCGTCCGGGCCGCCGGGTCGTCGGGGCGCTGGATGCCGTGGTCGGTCATGGTTCGACCGTAGACCCGATGGGTGGGCCTCGGCACCACGGACGGGCGTCGTCATGGTTCGGTAAGGATCCAGCCACTGCCTGTCCTGCCCGGTCGTGGCTACGGTCGGAAGCATGGTCGAAGTGACAGGTGTGGATCGGGTGCCGAGTCCGTCGAATCCCCTCGGTGAAATCGACGCTCTGGTCGACGGCGGCGACATGGACTGCGGCAGCGGTCTGCTGCTGCTGATCACACGCGCGATGCGGCGGCTGCAGCCCGGTCAGCTGCTCGGGGTGCGCAGCGCGGAGGCGAGCGTCGACGTCGATCTGCCGGTCTGGGCCGAGCTGGTCGGACATGACGTCGTCACCCGGGTGGCCGAGTCGGACCAGGGGCCATGGTGGTTCGCCGTGAGCAAGTCCGGCGGGAGAGACAAGGGCGGGCGTACGGAGCGGCCGGGCACCGTTTTCAGCCAGGGTGCGCGGACGCCCGTAGGCCGGCGGCTGTGGATCTACACCAACTTCGACTGCAACCTCGCCTGCGGCTACTGCTGCGCCGAGTCCTCCCCGAAGGCCGCCGCCCGGCGCTTCGAACCGGCCCTCGCCACCGCGGTGTTCGACGAGTTCAGGGCCCAGGGCGGTCGCGAGGTGTTCCTCACCGGCGGCGAGCCCTTCATGCACCCGGAGTTGGGCGCGCTGGTCGACGCGGCGGATGGTCTGGAACGCACCGTACTGACCAACGGAATGATCTACGCGAAGGGCACCCGCCGGAAGACCCTCGAGAGCCTGGACCGAGACGTCGTCCTCCAGATCAGCCTCGACTCGGCCACCCCCGAACTGCACGACCGGCAGCGGGGCGCGGGCTCGTGGGCGCGGGCGTTCGACGGCATCGAACTGGCCCGCTCGCTCGGGTTCCGGGTGCGGGTGGCCGCGACGCTGTACGACGAGGACCCGAAGGGCGCCGAGGCGCTGCACCGGCGCCTCGACGACGCTCACATCGCCCCGCCGGACCGGATCATCCGGCCGGTGGCCCAGGAGGGCTTCGCCGACCAGGGCGTACATATGGCGCTGGAGAACCTGGAGCCGGAGCCCACGCTCACCGTGGACGGCGCCTGGTGGCATCCGGTGGCGGTCACCAACCCGCATCTGCGGATCGCCGACGCCCCGTTGCCGCTCACCGAGGTCTTCGGAGTCGTACGGGACACGATCGCGGTGCAGGACGCCGCCGACCGGTCGGGACGCGAGGTGTTCCGCTGTGCCTGACACGCCCCAGGCTGAGAGAACTCGTACGCCCGGACTCGCGCTCGTGCGCTGGTTCTTCGCCCCCGCGACCGACCCCGTCCCTCGTCAACAGGCCGTCGCCGCCGCCTTCCTGCGCATCCTGCTCGGGCTCATGTGGCTCTACAACGTGGCGTGGAAACGGCCCCCGGACTTCGGGGAGGACACGAACACAGGGCTCTACAAGTTCACCGCCTTCGCCGTGAGCGACCCGGTGCTCCCGCCGTACAGCTGGATCGTGGAGCACGCCGTACTGCCCAATATCGAGGTCTTCGGCTGGGGGGTGCTGATCTCCGAGACCGCGCTCGCCGTGCTGCTGCTGACGGGTGCCTGGGTGCGGCCGGCCGCGCTGCTCGGCGTGGCCCAGTCCCTGGCCATCGGCCTGTCGGTCGCCTATGGGCCGCACGAATGGCCATGGGCGTACTGGCTGATGACCGGCGGCCATGTGGTGATCCTGTTCTCCTCGGCGGGGCGGGCGTTCGCTGTCGACGCGGTGCGCTCCCGCACGGGTTCGGCCCGGAGCCTCGGCCTGGTGTGGGGCGCGGTCGCGGTGGTCGCCGGCGCCGTCACCGTGCTGGGCACGGCCGGCGACGATCCGCTCGACCCGCGCGGCTACGTCCTGGGTTCCGCCGATCCGTCGGTCAGCCTCGGCGCGTACAACCTCGTCGGCGGCATCGTGCTGCTGGTGGCCGGCGCACTGGTGCTCGTCGCCACTCTCGGCCGGGTCGCCTTCCTCGGCTGGGCGGCGGCACTCGTCGGGGTGGGCGCCGCGCTGTCCCTGTACGCCCAGATCGGCTTCAACGACCCCTCCCTGGGCGGCACCGCGACCTCGGCGGCCTTCCTGTTGTCCGTCGCCGTGGTCGCCGTGACAGTCGCCGCCGCGCAGGGACGGACGTCGCCGTCGCCGCGCGACTGAGCCCACCACCAAGCCCACCCAGACCGATCAGCAACGTCAGGAAGGCCAGAAGTGTCCATCCTTGTGCGACCGATGACCCGTCGTACGTTCCTCCTCGGCGCCGGAGCCACCGGAGCGACGGCCCTGCTGAGCGCCTGCGGCGGCGGCGCGAGCGGAAGCGGCAACGGCTCGCGTGCGCGACAACTCGGGATCTCCGCCATCCCCGATCAGGACCCCGAGTTGCTGAACCGGCTCTATCCTGCCGTGGCCGAGCGGTTCGCCGACGCGACCGGCCTGAAGGTCACCTACCGCCCCGTCACCGACTACACCGCCGTCGTACGGGCCTTCGAGATCGGCGACATCCACCTGGCCTGGATGGGCGGGCTGACCGGCGTACAGGCACGCGAGCGCGTTCCGGGCGCCGACGCCATCGCCCAACGCGACATCGACGCCGACTTCCACAGCCTGTTCATCGCCCACAAGGACTCGGGGCTGCGGCCGTTCGCCAAGGCCGACGGCCTGCGCGGCCTCGCGGGGCACACGCTCAGCTTCGGCAGCGAGACGTCCACATCCGGGCGGCTGATGCCCCAGTACTTCATGCGGCAGGCCGGGCTGAAGCCCAGCGAACTGCGGGGGAAACCGGGGTTCTCCGGCTCCCACGACGCCACCATCGAGGTCGTCGCCCAGGGCAGCTTCGAGGTCGGGGCCGTCAACGAGCAGGTGTGGAAGGCCACGGTCGAGGCGAAGGAGGCCGACCTGAGCAAGGTGGTCGTGCTGTGGCGCACCCCCGGCTACGCCGACTACCACTGGCTCGTGCGTCCCGATCTCGACGACACCTTCGGCGCCGGTACGCGAAAGAAGGTGCTGGACCTGCTCCTCGGGCTCGACCACCGGAACGCCGAGGATGCCGAGGTGCTGAAGCTCTTCGGCGCCAAGTCCTTCGTACCGGCCAGGAACTCGGCGTACGACCGGATCGAGGACGTGGCCCGTGACCTGAGGCTGCTGCGGTGAGCGGGAGGGCAGGTGTGCCCGTCGTCCAACTCCGCGGTGCGGGGCACCGGTTCGGCTCGCACGAGGCGCTGCGCGAGCTGGACCTGACGATCCATGCCGGCGAACGGGTCGCGGTGCTCGGTACGAGCGGCGCCGGCAAGAGCACGCTCCTGGCCCTGCTCAACGGCTCGCTGGAACCGACCACGGGCACGGTGGAGGTCTTCGGTGAGGAGCTCGCGCGCGTGACTGCCGCGCGGCGCCGGCTCCTTCAGCGGCGTATCGGTTCGGTGAGCCAGCACCTCGCTCTGATCGAGCAGGTCCGGGTACTGCACAACGTCAACGCGGGCAGGCTCGGCCAGTGGAGCATCGCCCGAGCGCTGGCCTCGCTGCTTTGGCCGCGCTCGCTCGACGTGGTCCGGGACGCGCTCGACCGGGTCGACCTGGGCTGGGCCCTCCACGAACGCACCGAACGCCTCTCCGGTGGTGAGCGGCAGCGGGTGGCGATCGCCCGGCTCCTGGTGCAGTCGCCGGAGCTGGTGGTGGCCGACGAGCCGGTATCCAGCCTCGACCCGGTACGGGCCGCGGGGATCCTCGACCTGCTCGGCACCACCTCGTCGACCAGTACCCCTCCTACCTCACCGCCCCTGCGGACGCTGGTCGTCAGCCTGCACCAGCCCGCGCTCGCCCGCGAACACTGCACACGCGTGGTGGGCCTGCGCGAGGGACGGATCGTCCTCGACCGCCCGGCCGCCGAGGTGCGGGACTCGGCCCTGCACGATCTCTACGAGCTCGTATGACGCTCCAGCTCGACGCCCCGTCAACGCCACCGAGCGCGTCGTCGTCCGCGCCGGTGCGAAAAGCCGTGAGCGGTCGGAGGGTACGGCTCCGAAGGCTTGTGACGCTGGTCGCCGTGGCCGCGCTGCTGGCCTGGGCGACGCTGCGCGCCGTCCCCTCCGGCGCCGAGCTGGTCAACCGAGGCGGTCTGGCCCTGCTCGACGACGTCGCGGCGAGTGCGCTGCACCCCTCCCTGGAGGCCGAGTTCCTCTCGGTGGTGCTGGAGGCGACGGCGACGACGCTGGCCCTGGCGCTGCTCGGGACGTTGGGGGCGCTGGTGCTGGGCCTGATCGGCGGCCTGGTGCTGAGTGATGTGGCATGGGGTGGCCGACTTCCCTGGACTGTACGTGCGGGGCGGCTCGTCCTGCGCGGCGTACTGGTCGCCGTCCGTTCCGTCCACGAGCTGGTGTGGGCGCTGTTCTTCGTCAGCGTGCTCGGGCTCGATCCGCTCGTCGCCGTCCTGGCGCTCGCCCTGCCCTTCGGCGCGCAGAGCGCCCAGGTCTTCGGCGAGACCTTCGACGCCGTGCCGGACGCCCCGCTGCGTTCGCTGCGCGCGGCCGGCGCCAAGCGGTGCTCCGCGTTGGTCTACGCCCTGCTGCCGGGCACCGCCCCGCTGCTCCTGTCGTACTCCTTCTACCGGTTCGAGTGCGCCCTCAGGTCCGCGGTCGTGCTCGGGGTCGCGGGCGTCGGCGGCCTGGGATTCGAGCTGACGGTGAGCCTTCAGTCGCGAAACTGGGACGAGGTCTGGACGCTCGTCGCGGCCCTGCTGACCCTCGCGGCGGCCGTCGAGCTGTGGAGCAGCCGTGTTCGGTCCGACGTCGCGGTGGTGACCTGCGCGGACTGGTCCGTGGGACGTGAGCGCTCGCGCGAGACGGGCGGGTCGGTTGTACACGAGCCGTCCCGAGAGGCGGGCCCGTCGGTCGGGCGCGAGCGCTCCCGCTCCCTTGGAGGTGAGCGCTCCCGCGAGGTCGGCCGGTCACCGCGCGGCCTGTCCCGTACGACGCGCTGGTCGCTGGCCATGGTGGTGCCGGCGATCGCGGTCGCCTGGTGGTGGTCCGGCCTCTCGCCGGCCGGGCTCGCCTCGGCCCGCACCCGGGAACTCGGCGGCCGGCTGCTGGCCGACCTGTGGCCGCCCGCACTCCCCGAGGGCGGCTGGCGGACGCTGACCGGCGCCGTCTTCGACACGGTGGCCATGGCCGTGCTCGCCATGGTCGTGGCGGTCGTGGTCACCCTGATGGTGGGCCCTTGGGCCACCCGCCCACGAACCGGCCGACGCGGCGCGGACGGCCGGATCTGGGCGCGCTGGGCGCGGCGGGCTCTCTGGTGGACGACCCGCCTCCTTCTCCTGATCCTGCGGTCGATCCCCCCGACGGTGTGGGCGATCGTCGCACTGCTGGCGCTCTTCCCGGGCGTACTGCCCGGCGCCCTCGCCCTCGGCCTCTACACCGGCGGCATCCTCGCCCGCCTGGTCGCCGAGGCCTGGGAAACCATGGACCTGGGCCCCCGTGACTCCCTGCTGGGCTCCGGCGTCCCCCGCGCGGTCGCGTCCGTAGCCACCATGGCCCCGCCGTCCGCGAACCACCTGATCACCTACACGCTCTACCGCTTCGAGATCTGCGTACGCGACACCGCCGTGGTCGGCGTCGTGGGCGCCGCAGGCCTGGGCGTCCTCCTCGGTGACCGCCTCGCGTCCTTCGACTTCCAGGTGGTGACGAGCGTCCTGCTGGCGTCACTCCTGGTCAGCGTCGGCGTCGAGCTGCTGGGCCGCCGACTGCGCCGAGGTCTCCGGACCTGAGCCCACCCCACCTCCACAATCTTCAAAAAACCTTCGCACTCGCGTATCCATCCGTATCCGTCACAATCCGGAACCGGTGGAGCCGCTTGTCTCATCTGTGCCCTCGCCGACACGGACCGTCGCCCCTAAACTGCGCCGTTCCGGCCCGAAACAGTGGCCTGTGCGCACGTTTGGCATATGCCCTGGCCCGCCGTATCGCAGGGAGAAACGCATGATCACCCTGACCATCCCAGCCATGATCACCTTTGGAGTGTTTCTGATCGCGATGGTGATGATCGGGGTGATGGCCCACGGGGAGACCAGCACCTTCGAAGACTTCTCCGTCGGCGGACGCCGGCTCACCGCCCCGGTGGCCGCCCTGTCCGCCGGCGCCAGCGACATGTCCGGCTGGCTGTTCCTGGGCCTCCCCGGAGCCGTGTACATGACCGGGATAGGGGCGACATGGATCGCGGTCGGCCTGATCATCGGTACGTATCTGAACTGGCGGCTCGTCGCGCCCCGGCTGCGCACCTACACCGAGCAGGCCGGTAACTCCGTAACCCTGTCCTCGTACCTGGAGGAACGTTTCGAGGACCGCAGTCACGTGCTCCGGTCGCTCTCGGCCGTCGTCACGGTCGTCTTCTTCACCGTCTACGTCGCCAGCGGCCTCGTCGCCGGCGGCCTCCTCTTCAACGAGATCTTCGGCTCCGACTTCGGGACCGGGCTCACCATCTTCGCCGTGGTGATCGTCGTCTACACCATCCTCGGCGGTTTCACGGCCCTGAGCATCACGCACTCCATCCAGGGCACGCTGATGTTCCTCGCGGCGATCGCCCTCCCTCTGATCGCCCTCTGGAAGGCCGGCGGCCCCGGCGCCCTGCACGACGCGATCACCGACGCGAGCCCGGCCCTGCTCGACCCGGCCGCCGAGGCATCGTTCGCGGACAACGTCTGGAAGACCGGCGGCCCGCTCGGCACCGTCGCGATGATCTCGCTTCTCGCCTGGGGCCTCGGCTACTTCGGCCAGCCCCACATCCTGAGCCGCTTCATGAGCATCCGCAGCGCCGGTGACATACCGCGGGCCCGCCGACTGGGCGTGAGCTGGGTGGTCGTCGTACTGGCGGGCGCCTCGTTCATCGGCCTGGCCGGGATCGCCGTGCTCCCCGACCCGCTCGACAACCCCGAGACGGTCTTCATCGAACTGGCCACCCGGCTGGTCAACCCCTGGATCGCCGGAATCCTGCTGGTCGCGGTACTGGCCGCGATCAAGTCCACGGTGGACAGCCAGCTGCTGGTCTCGGCCACGTCCCTCACCGAGGACTTCTACCGGGCGTTCCTCAACCGCCGGGTCTCCGACACCTCACTGCTGCTGATCGGACGGCTGAGCGTGGTGGCCGTGGCGGTCGTCGCGTACGTGATCGCGCTGAGCGGAGGCGCCGTGCTCGACATCGTCGCGTACGCCTGGGCCGGATTCGGCGCGGCCTTCGGCCCAGTGGTCCTCCTGTCCCTGTACTGGCCGGGAATGACGGCGGCCGGAGCGATGGCGGGCATGGTGACCGGCGCGCTGACCGTGTTCCTGTGGGACGACATCGACCCGCTCCTCGGCCCGCTGGAGACGGGCATCTACGAGATGGTGCCCGGCGTAATCGCCGCCACCGTCGCGGCCCTGGTCTTCGGCACGTACGTCGGCCGTCCCCCGGCCCGCACCTGGAAGGGCACGATGGAGCACGCGACGCCGACGCCGCGGGCGACGGAGCGGGAGACGGCGACGGCTTACGACACGACGGGCGGGTACGGCACGGCGGGGGGTCATGGCACGGCGGGTGGTTACGGTCTGGCGGGTGGCTATGGCACGGGGGCGTACGGGGCGCCGGGTTACGACGCTTCGCAGGGGGCGCCGCAGGGCCAGGAATGGTGGCGCTCGTAACGGTTTGCGCTGACTCGGGAACCGGTCCGGCGGGGGCGCAGTCCGTATCTATACGGGACCTTTCGGTTCTTGGCGCACGGGGGAGAAGCGCTGATGAAGCTCACATGGCCATTACTTGGTTGGGCCCTTTTTGCCCTGTTCTGCGCGGCATGGGTCGCGTTCCTCGTGCTGGGCGTGTTGGACGAGGTGGGGGTCATCGACATCTCCTGGATGCCGAAATCGGAGGAGTCGTCCGGCGACGTCGATCCTGGTGGGTACAACCAGGGGCCCAATCAGGTGCCCGTTCGCCCGGGCCCGCCCGCCGGGGGTGCGCGTGGTCGCTGAGGGCCACGCCCCTGACGTTGGGGCGTTTCCTGTCACGGCGGCCGAACGCGAGCGTCCCCGGGCTCAGGGCAGGTCGTCGCCCGTGAGTTGCTCGTGTCACGTGCGGCGCGGTGGGCGTCCGCCTCCGCCTGGCGGGCGGTCTTCGCGGACGCGCCGCCTTCGCCGCGGACGCCTCCGCGTCCTTGGCGGACTGGCGGACCTGCTCCGCGTACGTGCCGGCCTCCTTGGCGGACGCCGGACAGTAAGCCGTCGATGTGACAGGCACAGCCGAGGCCGGCGACCGATTCGGTGCGAAGGTGTCCGCCGTCAACACGTCGCCGAACGCGGTGAGCACTGCCGCCGGTCTGCGCCTGGCGGTCGGCATACCGGTCGCCGCCGGAACCCGGCTCTACATCGGCATGCCCAACGGCCCGCCACCCACGGCGCCGTGCACGCCCTGCCCTGGGCGAGCCCGATCGGGACGACCGGAGCGGTGACGACGTACCAGCCCGGCCAGAACGGTCTGTCCGCCGCAGGACAGGCTTTCGGTACGGCCATCCGATAGCTGCGCCTGCCTCTGCCGCCGCCTCCCCGGTCACGTCCACGGACGTGACCGGGGAGGTTCGGCCTCCGCCGGACTGAAGGCGCCAGTATGGCATTGTCAATGCCATACTGAGGTCATGGCTGACGATGACGACTTCCCTCCCGGTGACGGCCCCAGCAGCGGGATCTCCGTCACCCTGACTGCCGGGACCCTCCATGCGATCCGTGAACGTGTCGGCAAGCGCGGAGTGTCCGCATACCTGGAGCGGGCGGCTCAGCGGCAGATCGAGCGCGACAACCTCGATGAGTTGATCGCGGACTTCGACAAGGTGCACGGGCCGGCCGACCCTGCTGCTGTGGCGGCCAAGCGGGCCCGGCTCACGGGCAATGCGGATGGCGCGGGGGCGGCTGCGTGAGCGGTGCGCTCGTGCTCGACAGCGAAGGTCTCGCCAAGGCGGTGCAGCGGGACCGGGAGGTCCATGAGTGGCTTACAGCGGCGCGTGAGGCTGACTTTCCCGTGGTCACCTCTGCCGCGGTGCTGGTCGAGGTCATCCATCCCAAGATCAATGATGCCGCCCTGAAGTGGACGCTGTCCCGGCTCCACGTGGAGCCGGTCTCGCAGGCCGTGGCCCAGTCGGCGGCCACCCTGCTGCGGGGAGCCGGGCTGCACGGCCACAAGTACGCCATCGACGCCATACTCGGTGCGACGGCCGTGCAGTATTCCGGCCGGGTGACGATCCTGACGTCCGATGTGGAGGACATCGGGATACTTCTCGCCGATCATCCGCGGGTGGCGGTTGAGAAGGTCTGAGCGCGGTCACCGGGGAGCGGCGGCACGCACCGGCGCGGCGTCGGTGACGTGCCGGGTGGAATGGACGAGCAATCAGTGAATGACGTCATGCGGACGCCGGAGACGGCCTGCCGGGTGTGCGGGCTGGATGACGGCGAGGTGCTGTGGAACGAGTTCGGTGAGCCGCAGTACGTTCGGACGTTCTCCGGGCTTGCTTCCTACGGCACTTCACCTGTTCCTGGTCGGAGGCGCGGAAAGCGTTACAGACGCTGTGTGGCGGGCGCGTAAGCCTGCGCGGTAAACGGCGTTGCCCCACTCCTGTGCTGGTCACTAGGGTCGGTCAGGTGACTGCCGGGTCGGCCATGGGCCATGCACGAGTGAGGGTCCCGGCCTCGGCGTGAGCTTGCGGCGGGCGAGAGGCCCGCCCCCTTCTCCGCGTCTTCGCTCCCGGCGCCCTCCGCGGTGCCCCGTCCCAGCGGATCCCAAGACCCGGAGACACACACCGATGTCCTACGACCAGGAGTCCCCGCACGAATCCGAGCTGCCGGCGGCCACCGTCCAGCTCAACCACACCGTCGTCTACGCCGGCGACCGGCAGCTGTCGGCCGAATTCATCGCCGCGATCCTGGGCCTGAAGGTCGGCGCCCCGTTCGGGCCGTTCCTGCCCGTCGACCTCGGCAATGGCGTGACGCTCGACTACTACGAGAAGCGCGACGAGCCGATCCAGGCGCAGCACTACGCCTTCCTCGTGCCCGACGCGCAGTTCGACGCCATGATCGCCCGTCTGGAGGCGGTCGGCGTCACCTATTACGCCGACCCCAGCCACACCGAACCCGGCCGGATCAACCGTCTGTTCGGCGGTCGCGGCGCGTACTTCGACGACCCGGACGGCCACAACATGGAGATCATGACCCGGCCCTACGCGCGCCCGTAGCAGGAATGGACAAGCCGGCAGGGAGCCGTATCGGCTCCCTGCCGGCTTGTTGTGCAAGGGCACACGGAGGGCTTTCGTTTCGTGTACTGATCACGGTCGTCTCTGAGTTGTAGCGAAACGGAGTCGTTCAACAGCAACATCCACAGGCCAGTGAGAGTTATTCGTGTCAGATTCTTGACGTCCGTTTTACAGATGGCACATACTCCCGGGCATCGGTGACCTCCGCTCAAGAGCCGTACAGGATGGTGGTGGCAATGACGCCAGGAGACGTCCGTTCCAGAAGCCGCAGTGAACTCACGGTCTTGGGGCTGTGCTTTGCGGTGATCATGTTCGACGGGTATGACCTGATCGTTTACGGGGCCACGGTGCCGGCCCTGATGCAGTACGAGCCCTGGGGGCTGACCGCGCCCGAGGCCGGGGTGATCGGCAGTTACGCCCTCGTCGGGATGCTGGTCGGCGCACTGGTCGCCGGTGTGGCGACCGACGCCGTCGGCAGGCGGAAGGTGCTGCTGATCAGCGTGAGCTGGTTCTCGCTGGCCATGGCGGCCTGTGCGATGGCGCCGAGTGCCGAGCTCTTCGGGCTGTTCCGGCTGCTCGGCGGGCTCGGTCTCGGCGGTGTGATGCCCACCGCGATCGCTCTGACCGCCGAGTACTCGGCGGCCCACCGGCGGAGCCTGAACAACGCGCTGATGTTCGCCGGCTACCCGGTCGGCGGCATACTCGCCGCCGCGCTGGCGCTGGCCCTCATGCCGGCGTTCGGCTTCCGGATCATGTACTGGATCGGCGCCGCCCCGCTTGTGATCGTCGTCCCGCTGCTGTGGCGCCACCTGCCGGAATCCCTGAGCTACCTCGTCGCCAAGGGCCGTACGGACGAGGCCGCGCGACTGGCCGAAAGGCTGGGCACACCCCTGCCCGCCGCGGTGTCCCCCGCGTCCGGGCAGCGCGCGAAGAGCCCGGTCGCCGCCCTGTTCAGCAGGCGCCACTTCGGGCCCGCCATGCTCTTCGCCATCACCAGCTTCTTCGGTCTGCTGCTGGTGTACGGGCTCAACACCTGGCTGCCGCAGATCATGAAGTCGGCGGGCTATCCGCTGTCGAGCTCGCTGCTGTTCCTGGTGATGATGAACGTCGGCGCGGCGGTCGGGTCCATCCTGGTGGCGCCGGTCGGCGACAGACTGGGCATGAAGCCGGTGACCGCGGTCACGTTCGTCGCGGCGGCCCTGTCCATCTACCTGCTGAGCTCGCCGACGGCCTCCTGGGTGATGTACGGGCTGGTGGCGGTAGCCGGGTTCGGCACCATCGGCACGCAGATCATGGTCAACGCGTACGTCGCCATGCACTTCCCGCCCGAGGTCCGCGCGACCGCGCTGGGCTGGACTCTGGGCATCGGACGGCTCGGCGCGGTCGTAGGGCCGACCTTCGGCGGAATCCTGCTCGCCTCCGATCTGGCCACGGAGTGGAACTTCTACGCCTTCGCCATCCCGGCCGCCGCCGGGGCACTCATGGTCCTCCTGCTCCCCAAGGGACGGCGGGCCGCCGCCCCCATGCCGGACGCGGTGCCCGTACGAGCCTGAAGCACACTCCACGCAAACCGCCCCGGCTGCATCCGTGCAGCCGGGGCGGTTTCCTTTACGGTTGCGTGTCACTCACGCCTTGAGCAGCGCGGCCGTCAGCTCGTCGGGCCGGGTGAACTGGGCCTCGTGGGTGCCGGCGTACTCGATGACGGGAGTGTCGGTGCCGAGGCGCTGCGGGAAGCGAGGCGTCCAGCCGTACTCGCCCGGCGGGAGGGCCAGGTCTTCGGTACCGACGACATAGGAGGCGGGGACGCCGAGCGCGGTCGGGTCGATGGGGGTGACCGTCTCGGTGAAGTAGCGCAGGGGCTGCGGCACCAGCAGTTCGTGGACCAGGCGCTGGGTGCTCTCGTCGCCGTCCTGCATGAAGGCCGCCGTGAAGACCTCGTACGGAAAGACGATGCCGTCGTTGCCGGAGGCGGCGGCGACCTGCCGGAACATATCGGCGTAGTGCGGCGGGACCTCGTCCAGCAGACATCGCCCCTCCGCCGGGACGAACGCGCTCCAGTAGATGAGTTTGCGCAGCCGGGGGGCCAGTCGTGGTGCCGCGGCGGTGAGTGGGTAGCCGCCCCAGCTGTGTCCGACCAGGGTGACGTCGCGCAGATCGTGCCGTTCGACGAGGTCGACGATGAAGTCGCCGACGTCGGCCAGGCTGTGCGCCCGGGGGTCGGCGCCGTCGGTGAGACCGGGCAGGTCCGGGGCCAGTACGCGGTGACCGGCGGCACGCAGCCGTTCGGCGACCAGGCGCCAGGTCCAGCCGCTGTGGCCGGCGCCGGAGATGAGGACGAAGGTGTCTGCCATGGCGTCTCCTTTGACGCGAAGGGTGCCGCCACGGTGACGGCCGTCGTATGGGTGAAATATCCTTCGCCTGTGAGACGATCGTCAAGAGGTTGACACATATAGGGGCAGGGCCCGCTCGGGTCCCAGGAGGTGCTTGTGAAACCGCGGTCGCTGGTCTTCGACCTGTTCGGCGACTATCTGCGCTACCGGGGCGGCGAGGCCCGGCTGCGTGTTCTGGTCGCGCTGATGGACTGCTTCGACGTCCCCGAGAGCACGGTCAGGGTGGTCGCCGCCCGGATGCGCAAGGAGGGCTGGCTCGATGCTCGCAGGGAGGGCAGGGAGACCGCCTATGTCCTCACCGACGCCTCGTGGCGGCTCCTCGACGAGGGCCGGGAGCGGATCTTCGCCCGGGCGCCCGGACCGTGGGACGGCCAGTGGCACATGGTCATCTATTCGGTGCCCGAGGCCGACCGGGCGCTGCGCGAGCAACTGCGCAAGAAGCTGTCCTGGCTGGGCTTCGGCATGCTGTCGGCATCGGTGTGGATCAGTCCGCACGACCGGATCGCGGAGGTGAGGGAGAGCTTCGCGAACGAGTCCGCGGTGCGGATCGACGCGCTGCACGCCCGTTCCGAGTCCGCCGCGGCCGACCGGGACATGGCGGCCCGGTCCTGGGATCTGACGGGCCTGAACAAGGAGTGCGGCGAGCTGCTCGACCGCTACCGGCCCCGCCTCGCCGACTACCGCGCCGGGGTGCCGCGCGGCCGGGACGCGCTGGTCGAGCGTATGCGCCTGATCCACGACTACCGCCTGCTGCCGTTCCGGGACCCGGACCTGCCTCCCGAGCTGCTCCCCGAGGACTGGGCCGGCCGCCGCCTCCATGAGGTGTTCCTGGAGGCCCATGGACTGCTGCGGGCGGAGGCGGAGGGGTACGTCGACGAGGTGATCGGCGCGGCGGGCGGCTGAACGGGTGCGCGCCGCGAGTAAGTGTGTCGGCGAAGTTATGTGTTTCGGAATCTAGACGACCGTTGTTCAAATGTCGTACGTTGGGCTCAGGCATCCCGAAGGAGTGAGTCCGCCCGTGACGATCAACGACGAACGCGCCGCGCTGGAGAGGCTCTACGCCGACTTCGAGGCCGCGCATCCGACACCCGCGTGCCGTAACACCCTGGTGAGGGGCTGACCATGCGTATCGCAGTCGTCGGCGGCGGACCGGGCGGGCTGTTCTTCGCCGCCCTCATCCGACAGGCCGACCCGTCCGCCGAGGTGACGGTCTTTGAACGCAACCGGGCCGACGACGCGTTCGGCTTCGGTGTGGTGTTCTCCGACCGGACGCTCGCCGGAATCCACGAGGCGGACCCCGTGCTCCGTGAGGCGCTGGACGCGCACGGCCGGCACTGGGAGGACATCGAAGTACGGCTGAAGGGCGAGCGGATCCGCTGCGGCGGCAACGGCATGGCCGCGATCGTCCGCCGTACCCTGCTCGGACTGCTCCAGGAGCGGGCCCGTGATCTGGGCGCGGAACTGCGGTTCGAGACGGAGGGGTCGCTGTCCGACCTGGAGGGTTACGACCTCGTGGTCGCCGCCGACGGCACGGCGTCGCGGATCCGTACGGCGATCGAGGAGCGTTTTGAGCCGTCCGTCGAGACGGCGACGGCCAAGTTCATCTGGTTCGGCACGGACTACATGTTCGACGGGCTCACCTTCGTCCACGAACGCGGTCCCCACGGCGTGTTCGCGGTGCACGGCTACCCGATCAGCGAGGACGTGAGCACGTTCATCGTGGAGACCGACGAGACGACGTGGCGGGCGGCGGGGCTGGGCGCGTTCGACGTGACGCAGCCGCCCGGCCCGAGCGACCTGGCGACGAAGGCGTACCTGGAGGAGCTGTTCGCCGAGCAGATCGACGGACGCCGGCTCCTGGTCAACAACTCCCGCTGGGGCAACTTCCGCACCCGGCGCACCCGCCACTGGTACGTCACCGGGCCTCGCCCGGTCGTCCTGCTCGGCGACGCCGCGCACACCGCGCACTTCTCCGTGGGCTCCGGCACGAAGATGGCCATGGAGGACGCGATCGCGCTCTCGGCCGCCCTCGCCAAGCACGGCGACGACCTCCCGGCCGCGCTCGCCGTGTACGAGGCCGCCGCCCGCCCTTCGGTGGAGGCCATCCAGAACGCCGCCCGGCCCAGCCTGGGCTGGTGGGAACACTTCGGCGAGTACCACGAGGCCTTCGAGCCCTGGCAGTTCGCGTACCACTTCCTGTCCCGCAGCATCACGGACGGCCGCCTGGCGCGACGGGCGCCGGACTTCGTACGCGCAAGTCACGACCGGTGGCAGGTGCGGCACGGCGGTTCCGATCCCCTGGACACCCCGTTCGACCTCGGTACGTGGCAGCTGCCCAGCCGGGTCATGCTGGTGGAGCCCGACGGCACCGCTGCGGTGGGCGGCACCGGGGATCCGCTGCCGCTGCGTGTGTCGGCGCCGGACGCGCCGGGGCTCTGGGGGGCCCGGATCACGGCTCCGGACGACGAATCAGGCCTGGCCGCCGCGTACGCGCGACTGGCTTCCCTGGCGGAGGCGGGTCCCGTCCTCGCCGCCGTGAACGGAGGCACGGCCCACACCCGCGCCCTGCTCACGGAGCGTGCCCGCCTGCACCACGGGCTGCCCGCACTGCTCGTGGACGACACGCTGGACCGCGACCGCGCGGTCACGGCCGTGCTGTCCGGGCGGACGGATTTGGTCGGCGCTGCTGCCGACGCCGTGGCGGCCTGGGAAGTGACCCGGTGAAGGGGGCAGAGGGAGGTGGGCCGGTGAACGGGGCAGCGAGAGGTGTGCCGGAGGCGACGGCCGCCACGGCGGCTGGGATGGCGACGGCGAAGGCCGTTGCCAGGCCGTCCGTGACGGTGGCGCCTTCCGCCCGCCCCGGCCCGGTCGCGAGTCCGGGCCAGAGCCGGATCCCGGGCGAGGCGGTCCCCGAGTCGTCCGACGGACTCGGCGGACTCGGCCCGCTCTTCGCCCCCCGCGGCATCGCCGTCATCGGTGCCTCCCGGGACCCGGCGAAGCTGGGGGCCGCGCTGGCCCGTTCCGTTGCCGGATTTCCCGGGTACGTGGCGCTCGTCAACGCGCGTGATCCGGAGCCTGCCTCCGGGATCTACGGGTCGGTGGAGGAGGCCGCCGAGCACGGGCCCGTGGATCTCGCCCTGGTCTGCCTGCCGGCCAGGGTGTGCGCGGACGCCGTTGCCGAGGCTGCCAAGGCCGGGGCGCGGGCCGCCGTGGTCTACGGGGGCGGGTTCGCCGAGGCCGGAGCGGACGGGGAGCGGTATCAGCGTGAGCTGGCCGACGTGGTCGAGCGCACCGGGATCCGGCTGCTCGGGCCGAACACCTCCGGGTTCCTCGCGCCCGGCGGGGGACTCACCGCCAGCTTCGTGCCCGGTGCCGCCGACGTGCCGTCCGGCCGGGTCGCCGTCGTCGCGGCCAGCGGGGGCGTCAACCACGCGCTGGCGTTCCTGCTGAGCGAGGCAGGGTACGGCGTGAGCCTCGCCGTGGGGCTCGGCAACGGCGTCGACGTCACGGCCGCAGATGTGCTGGAGCACCTGGCCGGCGACCCGCAGACCGGCGCCGTCGCCCTGCACATCGAGTCCGTTGCCGACGGGCGCCGGCTGACGGGCGCGGTCGCCCGGCTCGCCGCCATCCGTCCGGTGGTCGCGCTCGTCGTCGGCCGCCACGATGTCGGCGCCTTCGCCGCTTCCCACACCGGCGCCCTCGCCACCTCCTGGCGCACCACCCGCGCGGCCCTCGCCCAGGCCGGTGCCGTGCTCGTGGACGACGAACGCGAACTGGTCGACGCGGTGGGCGCGTTGTCGCTCGTACGACTTCCCGCGGCCGCCGACTCGGGGGTGGGCGTGGTGACGGCTCAGGCCGGCCCTGGCCTGCTGCTCCTGGACGACCTGCGCGGGCGCCGCGCCGCCGTGCCCGAACTGACCGCGGACACCCGGCGCGCGTTGGCCGAGGTGCTGCCGCCGCTGACGTACCAGGCGAACCCGGTCGACACCGGCCGGCCCGGCCCCGGTTTCGGCGCCGTACTGGACACGGTGGCCGCCGACCCGGCCGTGGACCTCATCGCCGGGTACGCACTCCACGAACCGGCCGCCTTCGACCTGGTCGAGGCCGTGGACACGGCCGGGTACAGCGTGCCGCTGCTGCTCGGAGTCGGCGGCGCGGGTGACGCCGTACGACGGGTACGCCGCGCCCTGCTGGAGCGGGGCGTACCGGTGGCGGGCGACCCGCACGGGCTCGCCGCCATGACCGCCGCGCTGCTGGCGGACGCCCGCGCCCGGCACCGTGCGACGGCCTGGTCGACCAGGGCGGGGGCGCCTCGGGTGGCGATGGCCGTGGAGCCAGGCCCGGGCCCCTGGGACGAGGACCAGGCCAAGACGATCCTGGACCGGCTGGACGTACCGACCATGCCTCGCCGGGCCTTCGCCGACCGCGCCGCCGCCCACCGGGCGCTGGCCGAACTGCCCGGCCCGGTGGCGGTCAAGCTGCTGGACGCGGCCGTACTCCACAAGACCGAGATCGGCGGAGTCCGGCTCGGCGTACGCACCCCGGCCGAGCTGGACGCGGCCCTCGACGCGATCGAGGAGGCGGCCAGGCGGGTCACCGTGGCGAGCGGCGGGGGTGCCGAGGGTCGCAGTGGCGCCGGAGGCGACGGAGCGCCAGTCCGCCTGGCTGCCGTGATCGAGGAGGCGGCCACGCGCGTTGCCGTCGCGGGCGGCGGGGCGGCCGATGGCCGCAGCGCCGCCGTGCCCGTAGGCCCGTCGGACGGCCTCGCCGCCGTGGGGGAGGGCGGGATGCCCATGCCTGCTGGCACGCCGGCCCGCCCCGCCCTCGCGGCGGAGGGCGCCGTGGCTGCCGAAGACGACCACGGACCCACAGCCGTCGATGGCGATCAGGCCCCACAGGGGCCACCGGCACCCCGCAACGAAAGCAGTACGGGTGGTGCGGGCGGGAAACACACCGAGGCTGAAGGCGAAGCCGAAGCCGAGGTGACACCCACCCAAGCTCCGCAGGTACTGGTGGAGTCGATGGCCCCGGCCGGCGTGGACCTCGTGGTCGGCGCCCGGAGGGACCCCGTGTTCGGCCCGGTCGTCCTGGTCGGCCTCGGCGGCACCACCGCCGAGGCCCTGGCGGACGTGAGCATCCGGCTCGCCCCGCTCACCCCGACGGAAGCCGCGACCATGCCGGCCGACCTGGCCGGATGCGCCCTACTCGACGGCTGGCGCGGCGGCCCCGTGCTGGACCGAGCCGCCCTCGGCGAGGTGACGGCGGCCCTCGGCGACCTGCTTGCCGCCCACCCCGCACTGGCCGAGATCGAGATCAACCCACTACGGATCACCGCTCACGGCCTCGTGGCGCTGGATGCTGTGTGTATCGCTGCTGGAGCTGCCGAAATGGCACAAGAAGAAGGTGGTGACTGATGGCCGCACCCATCAGTGAGGGCACCGTCCCCTGGCCGAAGCCCGACGCCGACCGCTACACGGCGGCCGGATACTGGGCCGGCCGCCCGCTGGGCGACCTGCTGCGCGAGAGCTCCGACCGTACGCCCGACGCGACCGCGCTCGTCGACGGCGGGCTCCGCCTGACGTACGCCGAACTCGCCGACCGCGCGGACGCGTTGGCGATACGGCTGCTCGACCGCGGACTGGCCCCCGGCGACCGGATCGTGGTCCAGCTGGCCAACGGCTGGGAGTTCACCGTCCTGACCTGGGCCTGTCTGCGCGCCGGGATCGTGCCGGTGATGGCGCTGCCCGCGCACCGCCGCCTCGAACTGACCTACCTGGCCGCGCACTCCGAGGCCGCCGCCATCGCCGTACCCGACCGGCTGCGCGACTTCGACCACCAGGCGCTCGCCCACGAGCTCGGCAAGGAGGTCCCGGGCCCCTGGCACGTACTGGTCGCCGGAGAGGACATCGGCCGGGAGGAAGCCGGCCCCGGCAGCCTGGACCTGCGCGCCCTGTGCGCGCCCGGCACGGACCCCGCCGCCGACCGGGCCCGGCTGGACGCCGCCGCCCCCGGCAACCGCGACGTCGCGGTGTTCCTGCTCTCCGGCGGCACCACCGGCCTGCCCAAACTGATCGCCCGCACCCACGACGACTACGCCTACAACGCCCGCGCCAGCGCCGAGGTCAGCGGCGTCGACGCCGACACGGTCTACCTGGTGAGCCTGCCAGCCGGGCACAACTTCCCGCTGGCCTGCCCCGGAATCCTGGGCACCCTGCTGGCCGGCGGCCGGGTGGTGATGGTCCCGAGCCCGGAACCGGTCCGGGTCTTCGCCACCGTCGCCGCGGAGCGGGTCACCCACACCGCGGTTGTGCCCGCGGTCGCCGGACGCTGGCTGGAACACGCCGAGCGGCACGGGGCCCAGCAGATGGACAGCCTGCGCGTGCTCCAGGTCGGAGGATCCCGGCTCGCCGACGAACTGGCCCGCCGCATCCGCCCCGTACTCGGTACGACACTCCAGCAGGTGTTCGGCATGGCCGAGGGCCTGCTCAACTACACCCGCCTCGACGACCCCGAGGACGTCATCTGCACCACCCAGGGCCGCCCCGTGTGCCCCGACGACGAGGTACGGCTGGTCGACGAACTCGATCAGGACGTACCCGACGGAGAGCCTGGCTCCCTGCTCACCCGCGGCCCCTACACCCCGCGCGGCTACTACCGCGCCCCCGAGCACAACAAGCGGGCGTTCACGGAGGACGGCTGGTACCGCAGCGGCGACATCTGCCGCCGTACACCCGAGGGCAATCTCGTCGTCGAAGGCCGCGACAAGGACATGATCAACCGGGGCGGCGAGAAGGTCTCCGCGGAGGAAGTCGAGAACCTCGTCTACGAGTTGACCGACGGCGTCAGCCAGGTGGCGGCCGTGGCCATGCCCGACCCCGTCCTCGGCGAGCGCGTCTGCCTCTACGTCGTACCCGGACCCGGTCGCTCCGCCCCGACCCTGGACGCGATCCGCGCCGCTATGGAGGGAACCGGGGTCGCCCGCTTCAAACTGCCCGAACGCCTTGTGTGCGTAGAGGAGTTGGCCGCCACCAAGGTCGGCAAGATCGACAAGAAGGCACTGCGCGCGGACATCGCGGCCCGCCTCGCGGCCCCTGAAGGCCGTACGCCATGACCAGTCCGTACGCCACGACCAGTACCACTCGCCACGAACTCGCCCTCACCCTGCCCTGGATGCCCGAGCGCACGGCCCAGCCGCAGGGCGCGACCGACCGCCTCACCGACCTCGATCCGCGCGCCCCCAGAGCCCTCCCCGGCTGGACCCGCGCGCCCACGACGGCCGCGGCCCCGGCTGTGACCTCGGCCGTCGTCGGGGCCCCGGCCGCGGAGCTGCCTGCCTGGACCACCGGCCGGGCGGCCCGAGCCGAGCGGCGGTGACCCTGCCACGCCGGCTGTGACCGTCCGCCCGTAAGGCGTCGTCAGAGGCCGAACTCCTGGGCGGACAGCCCGAGTACCGAGCACGCCTCACGCAGGACCTGCTCCTCGGCGGGTGCGATGTATCCGTCCGCACCCGCGACGACGAAGCCGGTCTGCACGACCGCCCGGGCCTCCGCCGGCTTCTTCGCGGCCTTGGCGATCTCCTGCAGGACCTCGGCCTTGCCCTGCTGGAAGTTGAACGCGAGCTGGTCGACATGCTTGTTGAAGCGCTGCCGCAGCTGCTCGGGCGGGAAGTTCTGCAGGACGTCGTTCTGGACGATCAGCCCCTCCACATGCTGTCGCTCGGCGGGGTCGACGCTCCCGTCGGCGGCGGCGACCAGGGCGCACATCGCCATGCTGGCGTCCCGGTAGGAGCCGCTCTTCAACTCCGTCTTGAGGGACGTGAGCTGGGACTTGAGCATGCTCACCATCTGAGCCTTCGACCCTCCGGAGGACCGTGCGCCGCTCCGCCCGTGTCCACCGGCGCTCCTGGCTCCCTGCGCCTGCTGCAGACCCTTGGCCTGGTCCTTGATCTTGTCCCACATAGCCATCCGTGCCACCTCGGCCTAAGCCCATGTCGTTTGTCGCTACGGTCGTCCGCGTGCGTTCCGCACGTCCTTATCGCCAACTCCTCCCCGCCCGGCGAAGTTCCACGGCTTGACTCGGATGGCAGCGGCGTAACGATCTCAATGCTTGAGACTTCACCCTCCCTGGCTGAATTTTGGTAAGGCTTGCCTTATATGCTGGCGCGGCCCTGCCGCCGCAAGCCGTATGCCATGCGCCGGGGCCTGCCCCGTCCTCCCGCCCGACAGGACCCACCATGCGCACCACCTCCCGCGGCCTCCTCGCGGCGCTCGCCCTCGGCCCGTTGCTGACCGGCTGTTTCGTGTCGGACGAGGGCGGTTCGGCCACCGATGGCGCGGGGGGATCGGGCGGCCGGCTGAAGGTCGCCCTCGCGGTGCCGCCGGTGCAGGCCCTGTCCCCGTACAGCAATGACGCCACCGTGCTGAGCAAGCTCTCCGTGGCCGAAGGCCTCACCGCTCTGGACAAGGAGGGAGCCGCCGCGCCCGCGCTGGCGAAGTCCTGGAAGCAGGTGAACGCCACGACCTGGGCCTTCGAGCTGCGCAAGGCCACGTTCCAGGACGGCACCGAGGTCACCGCCGAGTCTGTGGTCAACGCCCTTGACCGCGCGGGCCAGGCCGAGCCCAAGCCCCGCGTCCTCAGCGATGTGACGCTCACCGCCAAGGCCGACGACGCCGACACCGTCACGATCACGACCAAGGCCGCCGACCCGGTGCTGCCACTGCGGCTCGCCAGTCCCGCGCTGGGCATCCTCGCCCCGAAGGCGTACGCGGAGGACGGCACCGTCAGCCCGGTCGGCACCGGAACCGGACCCTTCGAGATCACCAAGCTCGCCGGTAAGAGCAAGGCCGCGCTCGACCGCTTCGACGACCACTGGGGCGGCAAGGCCAAGGCGCCCGGCGTCGACGTGACCTGGATCGCCGACGGCACCGCCCGCGCCAACGCCCTGCGCGGCGGCGACGTCGACATCGCCGAGTGGATCCCCACCGCCCAGGCGAAGCTCCTGGACAAGGACACCCGTCACGAAGTGCCCTCCGTACGGACCGACAGCCTGGTCCTCAACACCGGAAGCGGCATCTTCACCGACGCCACGCTGCGCGCTGCCGCCCGCCAGGCCGTGGACGGCGGCGCCCTCGTCGACTCGGTCTTCGGCGGATACGCCGACTCCGCCCAGGGCCTGTTCGGGCCAGCCGTCCCCTGGGCGGCCGACAACCGGGTGGCCGTGAGCGGGCGCGCCTCGGCCGCGACCTCCGCCGACGTCAGGACGAAGACCAAGGGCAAGACCCTGCGCCTGGCCACCTACACCAACCGCACCGAACTCCCCGAGGCCGCCACCGTCCTGCAACAGCAGCTGGAAAGGGCCGGGTTCACCGTCAAGCAGGACGTACGCGAGTACACGCAGATGGAGGCCGACCTCCTCGCGGGCAAGTACGACGCGCTCGTCTTCTCCCGCGTGACCCTGCTCGACACCGGCGACGCGGTCGCGTACCTCGCGAGCGACTACACCAGCGACGGCGTCTACAACATCGCCGGGCTGAAGGACCCGAAGGTCGACCAGGCCATCAAGTCCGCTGCCGGGGAAGGCGACACGGAGCGGCGGCAGCAGAAGATCATGCGCGCCGAGGCGGAGATCCTGCGTACCGACGCGGTCGTACCTCTGGTGTACGAGAAGGTCGTCCAGGGCATCGCCACCGACGTCGAGGGCGTGCTCCTCGACCCGCGCGAGCGGTCGTTGGTCGACCTCGACACCCATGTGAAGTAGATGAGCGTCACTTCGGCCGGTGCCGACTCCCGCCCGTCCCGGTGGCGCGCGGGGGCCGGCCGCCTCGTCGCCGGGACCGCGCTGCTGACGGCCGTCGCCCTGCTGCCCTGGCTGTCCGGGACCGACCCCGCGCTGACGGTCCTGCGCGCCCGCTCCGCAGACGCGGATCCGACACCGGCGCAACTGACCGTCGTACGAGAGCAACTGGGCCTGGACAAAGGCCCGTTCACGCATCTTGCGCAGTGGCTCGGTGGACTGCCGCGCGGCGACGCGGGAACCTCGTGGGTGTCGGGCGAACCGGTCCTGCCGCAGGTGACGACCGCCTTCGCGGTCTCCCTCACGCTGATGCTCGGCGCCCTCGTGGTCACCATCGCTGTGGCCGCGCTGGTCTGCGCCCGGACCCTGCACCTGGGCTCCCGGCGACAGTTGCGGCAGGGCCGGGCGGGCACCCTGGCGGCCGTCCTCGCCGCACTGCCCAAGTTCCTGCTCGCCTCCCTGCTCGCCACCGTGTGCGGGGTATGGCTGGGCTGGTTCCCGTCGAGCGGCTGGGCGGGACCGATGGCGATGGTGCTGCCCGCACTCGCCCTCGGCGTACCGTCCGGGGCGGTGATCGGCAGCCTGCTCGACCAGTCGCTGCCCGCCGCCTACCAGGAGCCGTGGGCGCGAACCTGGCACGCGTACGGGTTCTCGCCCGGCCGTATCGCCCGGCACGCGCTGCGCCGCACGCTGGCCGGTGTGCTCCCGCAACTCCTGCCGACCGTCGTGGCCCTGGTCGGCGGGGCGGTCGCGGTGGAGAAGATCTTCAACATTCCGGGGCTCGGCCGACTCGCCCTGGACGCCGCCATCGCCCAGGATCTCCCGCCGTTGCAGACCGCGACGCTGGTCCTCGTCCTGCTCGGAGTCGCCGCCGGCCTGCTCATCCAGGCCGTACGTCGCGCGCTCCTCGGCCCCGCTCTGCGGGACGGCGCCCTGCCCGCCCTGCGCCCGCCGTCCCTTCCCCGGCCGCGCTCGCTGCCCTGGATCATCGGATTCTGCACTGTCACCCTGCTCACCCTGGTCGTGGCCGGACTGCTGCGCGACCCCTTGCAGGTGGACACGGCGGCCCGCCTGCTGCCGCCATCAGCCGCGCACCCGCTGGGCACGGACTCGCTCGGCCGTGATCTGCTGGCCCGGCTGGGCCACGGGGCGCTGCGTACGGCGGGCGTGGCTCTCGCGGTGAAGGTGGTCAGCGTTGTCCTCGGGCTGCTGCTCGGCATGGCGACCCAGGTGGGTGCGGGCCTGACCGAAGTGGTGTCGACGCTGCCGGCCGTACTCGCCGGACTGCTGACGACCGCGGTGACCGGACCGTCCGTGTGGGGCGCCGCGCTGGCTGTGTGCGTGGTCGCCTGGAGCCCGTACGCCGCCCAGACCGCGGCGCTGCTCGAACAGGAACGGGCCAGCGGTCACATGCTCGCGTCGATCTCCTTCGGAGCCGGACCGCGGTACCTGGTGCGCCACCACTACCTGCCCGCCGTACTGCCGTCCGTACTGCGCAACGCCCTGCTGCGGCTGCCCACCACGGTCCTCGTCCTGGCCTCCCTCGGTTTCCTCGGCCTGGGCGAGCAGCCGCCCACACCGGAGTGGGGCCGCCTGCTGTCGGAGAACCAGCCGTACGTGGAACTGGCGCCCTGGACGGTACTCGGCCCGGCCTGCGCGCTCGTCCTGCTCTCGGTGCTCGCCGTGTCCGGTTCGGCTTCGGGACGCGGCAGGTCCCGAAGCCGGACCGGAAGGCGCGACATACGCCTCGGACAAGACGTTCGTCCCGGAAAAGGGGAGACCTACTCGCCCGCGTAGGCGATGTCCGGCCGGGGCGGGGTGGCCATGCCGGCCCCGAGGAAGTAGTCGGGATGGTGGGACTGCATGTAGCCCTTGAACGTCATGGCGTTCCGGTAGGCGGGGTTGTGGGCCGGCGTGTAGAGCCGGGTGTTCGTCGGCTGGTTGGTGGAGAAGATGATCAACTCGTCGTAGTCCGCGTTGGTGTACACGGCCTCCTCGCGCCAGTCGCCGAGGATGTCGCCGACGAAGGTGGGCTGCACGCCCTGGGAGGCGTCGACCGCGCCGTAGTTCCAGGTGCTGACCAGCCGGGGCAGGCTGCCGCTCGGCGTCGGGCGCGCCGGGTCCCACTTCTCGATCTTGCCGTCGTTGAGCAGCTCCATGGTGAGGTCGCCGTCCCACCACAGGCCCAGCTGTGGCCACGGACGCAGTGACGCGTTCGGCTCGGTGAGTCTGTTGGTGGGCGCGTTGTACAGGCCCGAGAAGGACCAGACCTCCATGCCGGGGAAGCGCGGGTCGACGTCGCCCGCCATACCGCGTCCGACGTCGGCGGGGCCACCGTTGTGCTTCCAGACGACGGAGCCGTTCGCGGCGTCGTAGTAGTACTCGAGCAGTCCGCTCGGGTTGTCCTGCTGTACGCCGTAGCCCTCCAGGCCGGGACGGCTCGGGTCCATGTCCGCGATGTGGAATCGGTCGCCGTGGATGATGCCCTGACGTGCCATCGAGTAGCGCAGGGAGCCATTCCCGTTGAGTACGAACCCGATCTCGGCGACCTCGTCCGTCCCGTCACCGTTGACGTCGATGGCACGGGTGTTGTGCCCGTCGGGCGCGTCCTGGTTGCCGCGCTGCCACGTCCACTCCTGCCTCAGCGCACTGCCGGTGAACCTCCAGGCGCCCATCATCAGGTTGAAGGCCCCGTCGTCGCGCCGGTTCTTCATGAAGGCGACCAGGCTCGGCGTGGTGCCGTTGAGATACGCCACCCCGAGGCGCGCGGCCATCGGCCCGTCGCCCAGGTAAGTGGTGGGTATGGCGGACCAGTTGCGCAGTGCTCCGGTACGGCCGTCGAGGACGGCCATGAACTGACGTGAGTCGTCCGCGTGCGTCCAGGTCGCCCCGTCCCCGAACCTGACGCCGTCAGCGATCCGCAGGGCGACCTCCGCGCGGCCGTCACTGTCGAAGTCGTAGACCGTGACGCCGTCCCAGTGGCCCAGGTCGATCGCGGACGACCCCGGTTCGATGTTGTCCTGGTTCTGGCTGTTCGGCCCCATGTCGACCTCCCAGAGGAACTCGCCATTGCTGCTGTAGGCCTCGAGCTTCTGCGGGGAGGTCTGCCGGTCCAGTACGTAGTCGTACTCCCCGTCACCGTCGAGGTCGCCGACCCAGACGAACTTCACCGGACCGCCGGACCGCAACGGCACGCGGACCACGGGCTCCGCGGCGTGGTTGGCCGTCAGGGTGAAGGACGCGCTGGGTGCTTGCTCCTGGCCGTTGGTGACCGGGGCCACGCGGTAGCTGTTGGAGCGCGTCAAGTCGGCTGTGGAGTCCGTGTAGTTGGTCCCTCCGGTCAGGACACTGGAATTGAGCTTGGTGTACGGGCCACCGCCGGTGGACCGGTACACGTTGAAGCCGATGCCCTCCGGGTCGAGTCCCAGCAGCCGCCAGGAGACGAGGACCTGGGTGTTGCTGGAGCGGACCGCCACGACTCCGCGACCGAGGTTCTCCATCACGCGGGTGGCCTGAATCTTCGGGTCGCCGGCCGTGGCCGTGGACGCGCTGGACGAGGTGGGGCTCGCGGGGCCTACGGCCAGTGTGGCGCAGACGGCCAGGCCGGCCGTGATGGTGAGGGGCACCCGATGGGCGGCCCGCCATCTTAATCTCATGTACATGTCAACCTCCTCTTGACAGGGCGGCTCGCGGTTGCTGTGCGGGGGTGTGCGGACCGGGTGTTCGTCCTTGGCCCGGGCTGGAGACCCTGGAGATTTAAAACGTTTACACGGTTGCGATGGAAGCATCGTGATGAGTACGCGTCAAGGTGCCGGAGTGACAACGTCTTTGGAGTTCACCGGTGTTGGCCGGGTGATGGTATGCCTGGCCCCAGGGAGCGGAAACGCTTCCAGAAAACTGCGGTATCAGCGATTACGCGGGGCCACCAGGCCGGATTCGTAGGCGAGGACCACGAGTTGGGCGCGGTCACGGGCGTGGAGCTTGGTCATGGCCCGGTTGATGTGGGTCTTGGCGGTCATCGGGCTGATCACCATCCGGTCGGCGATCTGGTCGTTGGACAGGCCCTGCGCGACCAGGGCGACGGCCTCGCGTTCGCGGTTGGTGAGCTCTTCCAGCCCTGTACCGACATCGGTGTGGAGCGGCTGGGTGACGTACCGGTTGATCAGCTTGCGGGTGATCGACGGTGCGAGCAGGGCGTCGCCGCGTGCGGCGACGCGTACGGCGTGCAGGAAGTCCTCCGGCACGATGTCTTTGACGAGGAATCCCGCTGCGCCTGCGCGCAGCGCGTCGAAGACGTATTCGTCGAAGCCGTAGTTGGTGAGGATGACGACGTGCACCCCGGCCAGGTCCGGGTCCGCGGCGATGCGCCGGGTCGCCTCGATGCCGTCGACGACCGGCATCCGGATGTCGATGAGCACGATGTCGGGCAGGTGTTCTTTCGTGAGGGCCAGGCCCTCCTTCCCGTCGGCGGCCTCGGCCACCACCTCGATGTCGTCCTCGAGGTCGAGGAGCGCGCGGAATCCGCTGCGCAGGAGCGGCTGGTCGTCGACCAGCAGGACACGGATCATGATGTGTGGCCCACGGGGAGTTCGGCTTGGACGTCCATGGGGAGTTCGGCTTGGACGTCCACGGGGAGTTCGGCCTGGACTGTGAAGCCGCCCTCGCCACGCGGCTCCGCGCGCAGTCGGCCGCCGAGTGCGGTGATGCGTTCGCGCATCCCGAGCAGACCGACGCCGGGGACCGGGGCGGTGCCTGGTGTGGCCTTGCCGTCATCGTCGACTCGTATCACCAGCGCGTCCGGACGGTGGTCGATCCGGACCGACGCCGTGGCGGCGTCCGCGTGACGGGCGATGTTGGTGAGCGACTCCTGCACGATCCGGTAGGCGGTACGGGCCACCGCGGCCGGTACGTCGTGCGGTCGCCCTTCGATCGTCAAAGTGGCGTCCAGGCCGATGGTGCGGGCCCGTTCCACCAGTTCCGGGACGTGGTCGAGCCCACGCGGCGGGGTCGTGTCGTCGTCGCGCAGCGCCTCCAGGGTCGCCCGCAGTTCGCGGGTCGCCTCCCGTCCGGCCTGCTGGATCGCCAGCAGGGCATCCGGTACCTGTTCGCCGCGCTTGCGGGCCACGTGGACGGCGACTTCGGCCTGCACCTTGATGATCGAGATCTGGTGGGTGAGCGAATCGTGCAGCTCGCGCGCGATGTGCAGCCGCTCCTCGTCGGCGCGGCGCCGCGCGGTCTCCTCCCGTGTGCGCTCGGCTTCTTCCGCCCGCCGCTCGGCCTGCCGCAGCGCTTCACCGGCAGCGCCGGCCGCGATCAGCCAGGCCAGCTCGAGGGCGCCTCGGGCCTGCGCGAACGCCTCGCCCGTGTCGTGCTGGCCGGAGGCCAGGGCCGCGAGGGGGAGGGCGGCCACCATGGTCACGGACGCCGCGATCGTGAGGGTGCGGTGTCCGGCCCGTACGGCGGCGTACACCGCGAACAGGTACGCCACGGCGGGCACGTCGAAACCGGCCGCCTGGTAGCCCACCGCGCACAGCCCGGTGACGGCCAGCACGGGAATCGGGGCCCGGCGGCGCGCGGCCAGCGCCAGGCCGCCGGCCACCAGCAGCGCGTAGCCGAGCAGGTCGAGTCTCGTAGCGGTGTGCTGCCCGGACAGCCCGGTGACCAGCAACGGCGCCGCTACGCCGACGGCGATCGCCCAGTCTCTGACACGGGGCCTGATGCCGGGCCGTTTTGTCCACATGCGCGCACCCTAGCCGGATGCTGCCGCGGGCGGGTCCCGCTGCCGGAGGAGCGGTCGGCTACCGCGCACGCGGTATCTCCGCGGTTTCTGCGGCATCCGCGGCAACGGGGTGCGCCGTCGGCGGCAGCGTGAAGTGTCTGCGTCTGCGGGACGACCGGCGGTGCGCTCGCGGGAGACGCTCAGTCGACATCCGGACCTCGGAATCGAGACGGACGACAGACACGAAAGAAGGAGAGGGACATGAACTCATCAGGATCCGTGAGGTGGTCGGTCCGACGTGTGCCTGCCATGGCCGGAGCCGCCCTGCTCGGGGTGGTCCTGCTTGCCGCACCGGCGGCCGCGCATGCCTCGGTCCAGCCGACCGCCGCCAGTGTCACCGACATGAGCGCCGGGCGACTCGGGGCCGGCGTGGCCGGCGTACTGGGGCTGATCGGCGCGGTCATCGGGGGGCTGGCTCTGGCCCGTCCTGCCGGTCGTTTCGGCGCTGGGTCCGGGCGGCTCGGAACCATCGTGCCCCTGGCGGCGGGGCTGACCGCCATGGCCCTCGGCGCTCTGGTCGTGGCCACCTCCGATGGAGGCATCGGCACCGGAAACGGGCTGGGCGGGGCCATCGTCGCCCTGGTGGCGGGGCTCATCGCCGTGGTTCTCGGAGGGCTGGCTCTGGCCCGGTTCCGCCGCACCGGTCCCGCTCCCGCCGTACCGGCTCACCGGCCATGATGCCGGTTCAGCGCCCGAGTTCCTGGTGTTCCGGGCCCTGCCCGACGATCTGTCGCTCCGACGCGGGCTTGCAGTATCGAAGTCCCGGCCGCCCGGAGGGACTTCGGGAGTACCGGGGCGACCACGCCCGTCTCGTGGCCGGACCCGGACCAGTTACGCCGTGTCGTTGAGGCCGCCCATCACCTCGTGCCCATCACCTCGTACAGCGGCTGCGAGGTCAGCGGGCCGGTGGGAAGCGGGTGGGCGGCTTCGGTGCCCGCGTTCGCGTCACGCCGTTACGGCGCCACGGGCGTCCCGTTCTTCGTCCTCGACCGCGCCCACGGTCTCTCGGGCGCCAAGCCGGCCGACACCTTCCTCTCCGCCCTGCGCACCGCGCACGCGGACGCCGCCCCGGCGACCCGCTGAGCCGGATCGGCTCCACCTCGAGTGGCAGAGAGCGTGGCACAGTACCCGCGGCACCGAGAGTTCCGAAGAAGGGTGAGCAAGGTGAAGATCGTGGTGGACGACCTCTCCGGCTCAGAGATAGCCGGGTTCCTGGACGAGCACGTCCAGCAGATGCGGTCCATCACCCCTCTGGAAAGCAAGCACGCACTCGATCTCGACGAACTCCGCAAGCCCGAGATCACGTTCTGGTCGGTCATCGACGGTGACACCGTGGTGGGCTGCGGTGCGATCAAGAGGCTTGATGAGGGTCACGCGGAGCTGAAGTCGATGCGCACCACTCCGGCGCGTAAGCGAAGCGGGATCGCGTCCCTGCTGCTGGAGCACATCATCGCCGAGGCCAAGCGCATGGGATTCACCCGGCTGAGCCTCGAGACCGGCGCGGCCGAGTTCTTTCTGCCCGCCAGGAAGCTGTACGAGAAGTTCGGCTTCGTCCACTGCGAGCCGTTCGCGGACTATCAGCCCGACTCCAACAGCACATTCATGTCGAGGGCCCTCTGACGATCTCGCGCTGCGGTCGCCGGCGTCAGCGAACCCTTTTGTGCGCACCACATGCGCAGACCCCCGCCCTTGCCCCCAACCAACAGGTTTCCTTAGCGTTCACGTGTGAGCAGCGCGACCGCACGAGGAGGAAACCTCCCGGCGGCCTTCACAACGTTCGTGGGCAGGCGGCGGGAGATGACGGAGATCCGTCGCCGGCTCGGTTCGGCACGGCTGCTGACGCTCACCGGTGTGGGTGGGGTGGGCAAGACGCGGCTGGCGCTGGAGGTGGCGGCGGCCTCCCGTAAGGGCTTTGCCGACGGGGTGTGGCTGGTGGACCTGGCGCCGGTGCGGGACCCGGCGGCCGTCGCGGCCGTCACCACCACCGCCCTCGGCATACCCGACCTGTCCGCCAGACCGCCGCTGGAGCAGCTCGCGGACCACTTGGCCGAGCGGCAGTGCCTGATCGTGCTCGACAACTGCGAGCACCTGGTCGACGCCTGCGCCGAACTGGCGGTCGCACTCCTCTCCGCAGCCCCCGATCTGCGCATTCTCGCGACCAGCCGCCAGACGCTCGGTATGTCCGGCGAGCACGTCTTCACCGTGGCCCCCCTGTCCGTACCGGACGAGGCGGTGGAGCTGCTGCGGGACCGGGCCGCGGCGAGCCGGCCGGAGTTCGACGTCACCGACGCCAACCGCGCCGCCGTAACCCGGTTGTGCGCCCGCCTGGACGGGCTGCCCCTCGCGATCGAACTGGCCGCCTCCCGCCTGCGCACCCTGACCGTCGACCAGGTGGCGGAGCGTCTGGAGGACCGCTTCGCCCTGCTCACGGGCGGCAGCCGCACCGCCCGCCCTCGCCAGCGCACCTTGCGCGCGCTGATCGACTGGAGCTACGAGCTGTGCACCCCGGCCGAGCGGTTGCTGTGGAACCGGCTGTCGGTGTTCGCCGGCGGCTTCGGCCTGGACGCGGCGGAGAGCGTCGGCGCGGGCGAAGGCATCAGCGCGGCCGAGAGTGTTGGTGCGGGCGGAAGCCTCAGCGCCGCCGAGGGTGTCGGCGTGGCCGAGGGCGTCGGCACAGGCGCGGGCATCACCCGCCGGGAGGTTCTCGACCTCCTCGACCGCCTGGTCGCCCAGTCTGTGGTGCTCATCAACGAGCGCGAGGGGCAACCCCGTTACTGGATGCTGGAGACCATCCGCCAGTACGGCGCCCAGAAGCTCGCCCAGTCCGGCGAGGAACAGCACGTCCGCCGGGTCCACCGCGACTTCTACCGCCGCCTCGCCGAGCGGATCGCCGACGACTGGTACGGCCCCGGCCAGGAGGAGGGCCTGGCCCGGCTGCGCGCCGAACACGGCAATCTCCGTACGGCACTGGAGCACAGCGACCCGCAGACGGCGCTGGCGCTGGTCGCGGCCCTGCGTTTCCACTGGTGCGCCGACGGGTTCCTCGGCGAGGGACGCCGCTGGCTCGACCGGGCGCTGGCGGCGGCTCTCGAGCCCACCCCCGCGCGGGCCAGGGCCTTGTGGGTGGCCGCCTGGGCCGGGCTGCTCCAGGGCGATCATCCGGCGGCGGACCGGGCCCTGACGGAGGCCGGAGAGCTGGGGGAGCGGCTCGACGACCCGGTGGTGTGCGCGTACGTCGAGGGCTTGCGCGGCACATCGGCGCTGTTCCGGGGCCATCTGGACGATGCCGTCTCCCGGTACGAGCGGGCGGTGGCCGCGCACGAGGCGGTCGGCGACGGGCCGGGCGCCCTGTTCTCGCTGTTCCAGCTGGCAGTCGCCCAGGCGCACACCGGCGACCCGCGCGCGGAGCGCACCGGGCGGCACACCGTGGCCACCGCCGAGGCTCACGGGGAACGCTGGTGCCGTTCCTACGCGCTCTGGGCGCTGGGTCACGACGCCTGGGTGCGCGGCGACGCGGAGACCGGCCTGGAGCTGACGCGGGCCGGGCTCGACATCCAGCGGGGCTTCGACGACTACGCCGGTACGGCGCTGATGATGGAGCTGCTGGCCTGGATCACCGCCTCGGAGGGCGACCACAAGCGGGCGGCATGGCTGCTCGGCTCGGTCCGTTCCCTGTGGCGGCACGTCGGCACCACCATCGCCGTGTTCGGCCCGCATCTGGCCGAGCGGAACGACCAGTGCGAACGGTCGGTGGCACGGGCCCTTGGCGAGGAGGCGTACGAGGCGGCCCTCACCGAAGGCGGTGCGTACGACCGGCCGTCCCGGGCCATCGCCTACGCGCTGGACGCCCAGCCGATGTCGACCTCCGCCGCCGAGCCGGCGCCAGGCCCGCTGACCCGGCGTGAGCGCGAGGTCGCCGCCCTGGTCGCCCAGGGGATGAGCAACCGGCGGATCGCCGCCGCGCTCGTCCTGTCACCGCGCACCGTGGACGGCCACGTGGAGCACATCCTGGCCAAGCTGGGTTTCGGCTCCCGTACGCAGGTCGCGGCCTGGGTGGCGGAGAACCAGGTACCCAACCCGTAGGAACCGGGTACCGACCCCGTAGTTCCACCCATAGCCCCGGGCGGGTCCCGCGCCGAGGGTGGCCGCATGGTGCACATCGAAGTGGACGAGAGCCGCTGCGACGGCTTCGGATTCTGCGAACAGGCCGCGCCCGAGGTGTTCGGGCTCGACGACGACGGCGTCGTCACCGTCCTGCTGGACGACATCCCGGCCGAGCTGACGGACAAGGCCGAGGCAGCTGCCCGGGCCTGCCCGGTGGCGGCGCTGCGGACCGGCCGATGAGAGCGGTCGTGGTCGGTGGCTCGCTCGCCGGAGTGACCGCCGTCGACGAACTGCGGCGACAGGGCTGGGACGGCTCGATCACCCTCGTCGGAGAGGAGCCGCGGGCCGCGTACACCCGCCCGCCCCTGTCCAAGGGAGTACTGAAAGGCACCGAGGACGCCGACTCGGTCGCCCTCCCGAAGCTCGGCCCCGACGTCGAGGTCCTCACCGGCGTCCGGGCGGCGGGCCTGGACCCGGACGCCCGGCTGGTGCGGATCGAGGACGGTATCGCGGGCGGTACGGAGAACCCGTACGACACGGAGATCCCGTACGACAAGCTCGTGATCGCCACGGGGGCGCGGGCCCGCACCCTGGGAGAACACGGGCTCGTCCTGCGCACCCTGGACGACGCCCTGCGCCTACGGGCCGAACTCGCTCGCGCCGGCAGCGTGTTGGTGGTGGGCGGCGGTTTCCTGGGCATGGAGATCGCCTCCGTCGCCGCCGAACTCGGGCGCCAGGTCACGGTCGTCGACGTACAGGCCCCGTTCGTGACGACGCTCGGTCCCTTCCTCGCCGGACTGTTCGAGCGGGCGACGCGGGATCACGGCGTACGGACCGTCATGTGCCCGGACGGCGTGACGCCGACGCCGTACGGTGCTCAACTCGCCGACGGCAGGCGCCTGGAGGCCGACCTCGTCGTGACCGCCGTCGGCTGCCGCCCCAACTCCGAATGGCTGGAGGGTTCAGGGCTCGCTCTGCTGGGCGGGGTCGTCGTCGACGAGCGCTGCCGGGCCGGCGCCCCGGACGTCGTCGCGGTCGGGGACGTCGCCGCCTTCCCCACCGGGAACGGCCGCTTCCGCCGCACCCCGCACTGGGACGCCGCGATCAGTCAGGCACGGTCGGGCGTCGCCGCACTGCTGCACGGCGACGCGGCGCCGCCGTACACCCCGCAACCGTACTTCTGGACGGAGGCGTTCGGCCTGGCCGTCAAGCTCGCCGGAACCCTGCCCGCCGCCGGGGAACCGACCGTCCTCAAGGGCTCACTGGCCGGCCGTTCCGCCCTGCTGCGCTGGGACCACCCGGACCGGTCCGTGACCGCCGCCGCCCTCAACCACCGCATTCCGGTGGGGCGTTTGCGCGCGCTGGCCGCGTGACGTCTGCGGCCGTCCGCCGTATCCCCCCTGATCAGCCGGTTTTCCGTACCCCCTGATCCGCCGGTCCGCCCTTCCTCTCCGCACCCCCAACATCCTTGGCATCCCCCGACATCCCCCGATCAAAGGAGATCGATCGTCATGACCACCACGACCCCCCTCACCTCCGACCTCGACCTCTTCAGCGACGAGGCGCTCGCCGACCCCTACCCCCGCTACAAGGCACTGCGCGACGCCGGCCCGGCGGTCTACCTCAGCCGTTACGGCCTGTGGTTCATCTCCCGTTACGAGCAGGTGCGTTCGGCCCTCGAAGACTGGGAGACCTTCTCCTCAGGACAGGGCATCGGCCTCAACGACGGCTTCAATGAAGCCTGGTCCAGCGCCCTGATCCACATGGACCCGCCCGCACAGACCGAGCAGCGCAAACTGTTCACCGAACGCTTGTCGCCCCGAGCGCTGCGCCCGGTCGCCGAGACCATCGACCGCCGGGCCGGGCAACTGGCCGACGAGTTGATGGGGCGGGGTTCCTTCGACGCGGTCACAGACTTGGCGCAGGACCTCCCCATGCACGTGATCATGGACCTGATCGGCTGGCCCGAGCAGGGCCGCGACCAGCTGCTCGACATGGCCGACGGCTGGTTCGACTCGGCCGGCCCGGTCTGCCCGCGTACGGCCGCCGCGGTACCGCGGGTCGAGGCCCTCATGGGCTACCTCGCCGAGGTCGTGGCCAAGGAGAACCTCGTCCCCGGCGGCTTCGGCTGGACCCTGCTGGAGGCGCACAAGGCGGGCCAGATCCCCGTCGAGGGCGCGATCGGCCTGCTCGCGGGCTATGTGGTGGCTGCCTTCGACACCACGATCAGCACGATCAGCAGCGGCATGTGGCTGTTCGCCCGCCACCCCGAGCAGTGGGAACTGCTGTGTTCCGACCCGTCGTTGGTGCCCTCCGCCTTCAATGAGATCGTGCGGATCGAGAGCCCCATCCAGGTCTTCTCCCGGACCACCACCCGCGAGGTGAACCTGGGCGAAGGGGTGGTGATCCCGTCCGGCGCCCGCGTCCTGCACAGCTACGCCGCCGCCAACCGCGACGACCGCCACTTCCCCGACCCCGACCGCTTCGACATCCGCCGCAACCCCGTGGACCACCTCGGCTTCGGCTACGGCAACCACGCCTGCGCCGGCCAGGGCCTCGCCCGTCTCGAAGTCCACGCGGTACTCAAGGCGTTGGCCTCACATGTCCAGCGGATCGAACTGACCGGCGACCCGGTCCGAGCCCTCAACAACATCACGCGCGGCTTCCGGAGCCTGCCGGTGCGCGTCAGCTGACGCGGGGAAGTACGCCTGAGGCCCCGCTGAACCCGGTTAGGATCCAGCGAGCGGGCCGTCCATGCGCCTCTGCGCCGGCCCGGCGGGCAGCGCCACCGCCCCGGAGCCGGGGAAGAGCGGCTGACCTCGCGGCCGGAGAGCGGCTCGTGCCGGCGAAGAGTTCCGGGCTGAACTCCGTGGCCCGACTCGGAGCCGTACAGCGGGGAACCCGCCATCGCACCAGGCGCCGCCAGCTCACAGCGAGGGCGGGGCGGTCGTGCCCCGGACGACGAGGCGAGGGGTGATGACGTCCTCCCCGGCGGGGGGGCCCTCGCCCTCCAGGCGTGCGACGGCCCGGCCGACGGCGAGGTGGGCGAGGCGAGGGATGTCCTGTCCGACGGTGGTGAGGTCGATGTGGGCCAGCCGGGCCAGGTGGCTGTCGTCGAACCCGACGAGGGAGATGTCGCCGGGGACCGTGACGCCGGAGCGGAGGAAGACGTCGAGAACGCCGGTCGCACAGCGGTCGTTGAAGGCCATCACGGCGGTGGGGCGCGGGTGGGCGGCCGACAGGGTTCGGGCGGCCGCGGCGCCTTCCTCCTCCGTGAGCCCGCCGGGGAGGATGCGGATGTGTTCGGCCAGGCCGTGGCGGTTCATGCCGGTGCGGTAGCCGCGGCGCCGGTCGGCCGCACCCGGTGCCCGACCGCCGTCGATGTGGACGATGTCGCGATGGCCCAGAGCGACGAGGTGGTCCACCGCCTGCCGGGCACCCTCGTCGTCGGCGGTCCGTACGACCTCCAGGCCGGGGATGGAGGGCCGTAGCCGACGGGCCACGGAGACGACCGGCAGCTGCCCGGCCAGTTCCGCGAGCCGCGCGGCCGGGGCCTGCGGGCCGAGCAGGATCAGCGCCTCGCAGCGGTCGGCGAGCAGTGTCTCGACGGCGCGCTGCTCGCCGCGCCCGGCGGCCACGGCGCTCAACGCGATCTCGTAGCCGGCCGGTTCGGCCGCCGCGTAGAGGCCCTCCACCAGATCGGTGTGGAAGGGGTGCTGGAGGCCGAACTGCACGCCGAGCAGCCGGGAACGCTGGCTGCGCAGCAGCCGCGCCCGGGCGTCGGGACGGTAACCGATCTCCCGCGCGGCCTGGAGGACACGCTCGCGGGTGGCCGCGCCGGCGCCCTTCGCGTCGCGCATCACGATGGAGACCAGCGCCGTGGACACGCCGGCCCGCGCCGCCACGTCCGCGAGTGTCGGTCGCTTTCCGGCGGGGACCGCCGGGGTTCCTGGCACCTGTCCTCCCTGGTCGGAGTCGCCTCTCGAGAGCCGACTATAGAACGTTCTAGCCTTCGCAGGCGCCGAAGTCTTGACAGGTCTGCTCGGCGACTGGCGTACTGCTGCTCACAGACAGCGCTAGAACGTTCTAGTCACTAGAACGTTCTAGGTATCGCGGTACGGGAGAAAGGGTGGGTGGCGATGTACACACTGGCGGTCTGCGCCGAAATGGTCTTTCTGGATCTGCCGATCGACGAACGGGCCCGGCGCATCCACGACGCCGGCTTCCAGGTCGAGATCTGGGACTGGACCCGGCACGACCTCGACGCCCTGGCCCGGACCCCGGCCGAGTTCTCGTCCATGACCGGATACATCCGGGGCAGTCTGACCGACGAGGACGGAGCGGCCGAACTCCTGCGCACCGCCGAGGAGTCGCTCCGGGCGGCCGAGCAACTGGGCTGTCCCAGGCTGAACCTGCACGGCACCGGACTGGACGACAAGGGCCTGCCGGTGGTGCCGGTGACCGGAGCGGCCACCGGAGCGATGTGGATCGCCGCCCACCGCACGCTCACCCGCCTCGGCGAACTGGGCGAGAGCACCGGGGTGGTCTTCACGCTGGAGAACCTCAACACGGCCGTCGACCATCCAGGTGTGCCGTTCGCGACGGCCGCCGACACGATGGCCCTGGTCCAGGCGGTGGGCCGGCCCGGACTGCGGATGAACCTGGACCTGTACCACGCCCAGATCGGCGAGGGGAATCTGATCGAGCTGGTCCGCAAGGCCCATGCCCTGGGCCTGATCGGTGAGATACAGGTGGCCGACGTCCCCGGCCGCCGAGAACCCGGAACCGGCGAGATCAACTACCCCGCCGTCGCCCGCACCCTCAAAGAGCTCGGCTACGAAGGCACGGTCGCCATGGAGGCCTGGGCCTCCGGTGAAAGCGAGCTCGCCCTGGAGCGCTTCCGCTCGGCGTTCACCCTCTGACGCCCCTGCCGCCTGCCTGCCCCCCCCGTCCCCTGCCTCTGCCTGCCTCGTCGGGATCCGACGATCCTGGCGGCCTCCGACCATGACGTATGGAGCCCCATGACCACCCCCATGACCACCCATCAGCCTCTCGCCGTCGGCCTCATCGGCGCCGGACGCATGGGCGCCTTCCACGCCGAGACCCTCGCCCACCGCCTCCCGGGCGTCCGGCTCGCCGCCATCGCCGACCCCGCCCCGGGCACCGCGCGGAGCCTGGGCAACCGGCTCGGCTGCACCGCCGCCTACACGGACATCGGCGACCTCCTCGCCAGCCCGCACATCGACGCGGTGGTGATCGCCACCCCGGCCCGCACCCACGCCGACCTCGTCGAAGCGGCGGCCAAGGCAGGCAAAGCGGTCTACAGCGAGAAGCCGATGGCCGTCACCCTCGCCGAGGCCGACCGCGCCATCAAGGCCGCCGCCGACGCAGGCGTGCCCCTCCAGGTCGGCTTCAACCGCCGCTACGACCCGGGCTTCCGGGCCGCCCACGAGAAGATCATCGCCGGCACCATCGGCACACCCCAGCTGCTGCGCTCGCTCACCCGTGACCCCGAACTCGCCGACCCGGCCCGTATACCCCCGTGGACGATCTTCCTGGAGACACTCATCCACGACTTCGACATCCTGCGCCACCTCAACCCCGGCGCCGAACCCGTCGAGGTCTCCGCGTTCGCGGACGCCCTGATCCGCCCCGACTTCAAGGACCACGGCCTGCTCGACACCGCCGTCGTCACGATCCGCTTCGACAACGGTGCCCTCGCCACCGCCGAGGCCAGCTTCCAGGCCGTCTACGGCTACGACGTACGCGCCGAAGTCCTCGGCTCGGCCGGCATGCTCACCCTGGGCGACCTCCGCCGTACCCACCTGACCGCATACGGCCCAGACGGAGCCACCGGCGAGTGCGTCACCTACGACCAACACCTCTTCCACGACGCCTACGTGGCCGAACTCGCCGACTTCACCGACAGCGTCCGCACCGGCCGCACTCCCACCGCCGGCGGAGAGGACGCCCGCGCGGCCCTGTCCATCGCCCTCGCCGCCATCGACTCCGTCACCACCGGCGGCTCCGTCCGCATCGACCAGCTGAAGGGTCTCTGACGCGCCGAACGCCCCCGACCGGTCAGCCGCGCGAGTAGCCGGGCCTCGCGCCGAGAGCCGGGATGCTGCTCGCACCGCCCGCGGCGCAGCTGTCAACCGCTGCCCGCCGGGCGCTCAGCCGGGAATGTTGGGTTCGTACTCATCCCGTCGCCACTCGGAGCCTCCGAGCGGATAGTTGTACGCGGGCCGCCCCACCGTGCTCCCGAGGCGCGGACCGGTCAGGTCCGCGCCTCCAGTTCGCGTTCGACGGCCGAGGCCGTCGAGGCCAGGGCGCTCACCCAGTGGGGGAGACGGTCCCGTCGGAAGCGCGCCGTCGGTATGGCGATCGCCACGGCTGCGACCAGGCCGTGCGAAGGGGCCCGGACACGGACTCCGATCGCGGTCAGCCCCGTCTCGGTCTCCTGGTTGTTGAGGGCGAAGCCCCGCTTGCGCACCCGGGCCAGTCCGCGCCGCAGCCGGGGCAGGTCGACCTCGGTGTCGCCGGCGTAGAGCGCGGTGAGGTCCTCGGTGGGAAGGGCGGCGAGGATGGCCTTGCCGCCCGAGGTCAGGTGAGCGGGCAGTGACCGGCCGGCCCGGGTGCCGACCCGCAGGATCTGCGGGGACCGGGACTCCGCCGTCGCCAGGAACCGGGCCTCGGTGCCGGCCAGGACGATGAGGTTGACCGACTCCTCCTTGGCGTCGGCCAGTTCCTGCATATGGGGCAGCGCCACCTCTCTCAGCAGCGTCACCGGAGCCTGGGTGGTGACGGTGGGGCGCAGGACCTCGCCCGCCTGGTAGCGCCGGTCGGGCCGCTGCTCGGCGAAGTCCCGGTAGACGAGCATCGCCAGCAGGCGGTGCGCGGTGGACGGCGAGACGCCCAGACGTTCCGCGGCATCACTGACCCGCATCGGGCCCTCCTGCTGAAGCAGCGTCGCCAGGTGCAGCGCGTGGTCGACCGAGGCGATCGGATACGGCGGCTCGTTCTTCATAGCAGAAAAACGTATCCCCCTCAGCAGAACACTGGCAATGTCGCCGGTATCAACCCGTACCAAGTCGTCCCGCTGAGGACTGGGAGTACAGGCATGACCACCATCCCGTCTCCGGTGACCATCCGCGCCACCGACGGCCCGGGACAGCCCGAGCGCACCCCCCAACTCGAATCGCTCTACCGGCAGTTCGAGTCGGAACTGCTCGTCCCGCTGTGGGCCGAGATCGGCGAACTGATGCCGACCGAGCCCCACTCCAAGGCCCTGCCGCACCTGTGGCGCTGGCGCAACCTGATGCCGATGGCGGAACAGGCCGGGAGCCTGGTCCCCGTGGGACGCGGCGGCGAGCGCCGTGCCATCGCGCTGGCCAACCCGGGCCTGGGCGGGCGCCCGTTCGCCACGCCGACGCTGTGGGCGGCGATCCAGTACCTCAAGCCGCACGAGGACGCACCGGTCCACCGGCACACCCAGAACGCGTTCCGCTTCGTGGTCGAGGGCGAGGGCGTGTGGACCGTCGTCAACGGCGACCCCGTGGCCATGCGCCGCGGCGATTTCCTGCCGCAGGCCGGCTGGCACTGGCACGGCCACCACAACCGCAGCGACCGGCCGATGGCCTGGATCGACGGGCTGGACATCCCCTTCCAGCACTACACGGACGCGACGTTCTTCGAGTTCGGCACCGACGACGTCGGCACCCGCGAGGCCCCGGAACGCTCCCGCTCGGAGCGGCTGTGGGCCCATCCGGGCCTGCGCCCGCTCACGCACCTGACGCCCACGCCGGCCACTCCGCTGCTCGCCTACCGCTGGGAGTACACCGACCGCGCGCTGTCCGACCAGCTCGCGCTGGAGGCCGAGGGCTGCACGGCGACGGTCGAGCCGGGACACGCAGCGGTCCGCTACACCAATCCGACCACGGGCGGCGACGTCCTGCCGACGCTCCGCACCGAGTTCCACCGGCTGGCGCCGGACACGGCGACCGCCGCCCTACGGGAGGTCGGCTCGTCGGTCTTCCAGGTCTTCGACGGCACGGGCGAGGTCACGGTGGGCGAGGCCCGCTGGACCGTCGAACGCGGCGACCTCATCGTCGTCCCTTCCTGGACCACGCTCAGCCTGGCCACCGACACCGGCCTCGACCTCTTCCGCTTCAGCGACACCCCCGTCTTCGAACGGCTCCACCTCGACCGCACCTACCAGGAAGGCCTCCACGCATGAAGCTGGCGACCGTACGCACGGCCGACGGACTGCGCACCGCCCGCGTCGAGGACGGACAGTACGTCGACCTGGGCCCGGGCGACGTGGGCAGCCTGCTCGCCCACGACGACTGGCGCACCCGTGCCGCGGCCACGGGCGGAGCGACCCTCGCCGTCGAGCCCACCGACCTCGCTCCGGTGATCCCGCACCCCGGCAAGATCGTGTGCGTGGGCCTCAACTACCGCACCCACATCACCGAGATGGGTCGCGACCTGCCCGAACACCCCACTCTGTTCGCCAAGTTCACCGAAACACTTATCGGTCCCCACGACACTCTCACCCTGCCGCCCGAGTCCCCCACGGTGGACTGGGAGGCCGAACTCGTCGTGGTCGTCGGCAAGCGGGTGCGGCGTGCGGACCGGGCCACCGCGGAGGCGGCCATCGCCGGATACACCGTCATGAACGACGTCTCCATGCGCGACTGGCAGTTCCGCACCAAGGAGTGGCTCCAGGGCAAGAGCTGGGAGGCCAGCACCCCGCTCGGCCCCTGCCTGCTCACCGCGGACGAACTCGCGCCGGACGCCGCGATCAGTTGCGAGATCGACGGGGAGTCCCTGCAGAAGTCCACCATCGCCGACCTGCTGTTCGACGCCGCCGACCTGGTCTCGTACATCTCGACCATGATCACCCTCAACCCCGGCGACCTCATCGCCACCGGCACCACCGGCGGCGTGGGCCACGCCCGCAAGCCTCCCCGCTACCTCCAGGACGGCCAGACCCTGGTCACGACCGTCGAGGGCATCGGCGCCCTGTCGAACCCGGTACGGCGCGCCCCGGAAAGCACCTCCGCATGACCACGGGCACGCCGACTCGCTGCCTTCGCTGGATGGCGGAGGGGCACGCGTACTTTCTCTCTCAGCTCAAGGCGGTGGGCGACGAGGAGCTACGAGGCCCAAGCCGCCTGGCCGGCTGGTCGGGCCGGCACCTGCTCTCCCACGTCGGGCACAACGCCAAGGCCCTGGGACGGCTGGCCCACTGGGCGGCGACGGGCGAGCCCACACCGATGTACCCGAGCCCGGACGCACGGGCCGAGGAGATCGAGTCCGGCGCCGCGTGGCCCGTGCCGCGCCTGCGCGCCTTCGTCGAGGCCGAGCACGACCGGCTCGCCGCCGCCCTGGACCGCCTCACCGCCCCGAAGTGGGACGCCGAGGTCGTCACCGCCCAGGGCCGCACCGTCCCAGCGCGCACCATCCCCTGGCTGCGCAGCCGCGAAGTGTGGATCCACGCCTGCGACCTGCCGTCCGACGGCGACTTCTCGGCCTTCCCGGAGGACTTCGTCGACGCTTTGATCGAGGACGCGCTCACGCGTCGCCGTACCGCGCAGGGCCTACGGCTCCCATTGCGGGCGACCGACCGGGACGGCCGTACCGACGAAGGCCCGGCCGTCGTCGAGGGAGCCGCAGCCGACCTCGCGCGCTGGCTCACCGGACGCGGCACATCCGTACGACTTCATACGACGACGGGGGCGCCGCTCCCCGAGCTGCCGCCCTGGCTGTGACCACACGCAGAACGAACACCGTCGCCACCGGGCTGTGCCGCACGACCTGAGCGTGCGCCGCCAGGCCACGCCCTTCCCGCTGCCCGCCGCGCTCGGCCACGAGGGGGGCGGGTGTCGTGGAGTCCGTCGGCCCGCAGGTCGGCGGATTCGCGCCCGGCGACCGCGTGGTCCTCGCCTGCACCTCCTGCACCTCCTGCGCAGGCTGCCGGGCGCGCCGCCCGGTCTGTCCAGCGCACGTGCCGGCGCGGCCAGCCGGTCGTCCCACCTGTTCAGGCGGCTTCAGGCGGCGGACCTGGACCCGGCCGTGCGTCGCCGGAGCGCCGGCGTGGTGAGCGAGGGCGGCGTCCAGATGCCGTCCGGGGGATAGACGTCGGCTCCGGGGCCACATGCCCGCGCCGATGCACTCAGCTGGAAGCGTCGGGCTCTTCCTTCGCGGCGCGGCGGTACTCGGCGTTGATGCGCTGCGCTTCCTCAAGCTGGTCCTCAAGGATGACGATGCGGCAGGCAGCTTCGATCGGGGTCCCCTGGTCGACGAGTTCGCGGGCGCGAGCGGCGATCCTCAGCTGGTAGCGGGAGTACCGCCGGTGCCCGCCTTCCGAGCGGAGCGGAGTGATCAGACGGGCCTCACCGATGGCCCGGAGGAAGCCGGGGGTGGTGCCGAGCATTTCGGCGGCCCGGCCCATCGTGTACGCGGGGTAGTCGTCGTCGTCCAGACGACCACTGAGCGGAGTATCTGCTGTCATTTACACCTCGTTGTACGACGCGTCGAGGGGCCCTGGTGCCGTACGGCACCAGGGCCCCGAAGGGATTGAACACCATCTGTCGGCCCTACTGCTGTGCCGACCTGCTGTTTCCGCTACCCGGCCCGGGAGAGGGCCGGGTATGCGGGGATCGCGGATTCGTGACCGGGGACCACCTTCCAATCCGGGGTCTTGCGGTACCCGGCCGAATGCTTCCTGGGCCGGGCGATCCTGATGGCGTCTGCTCCCTCCTTCCTTTCCTCTGAATGATGCGAACTGCTGGTGTTGCTGTCGGCGGCCCCTCAACCTGCGAGCCGCCCAGTGCGACTGTCAGTCCCGTCACCGTCCTGCGAACAACGTGGCTTCGGAACTCCACAGTCACCCTGACCTGCGAACTTCGTGTACCGCTGCCCTGCAGTTCGTGTCTGCCGGGCTTCCTTGACCGTGTCTACGAAAGGAACCTTAACTAGATCACCAGCCAATGTCTACTCTGGCGAGTACAGATTTCGGAGCTCTCGAGGCGTAAGTATTTTGCGCCAGCCGACAGCGGCGGCACGGTGGGCCATGCGCTCCAGCGCCCCGGTCCCTCACCGCGTCGGTGCGCCGGCCGCACATCGGCGCCCGAGGTCACGTACGGGAAATGAGCACAGAGGACCGACCACTGCATAAAATCGGCTCTCATGTCGAAACCTGACGACCTGCTCGCGGACATCGCCGCCAAGGTGGAGTCCGCGCAAAGCAATCAGATGTCGCTGACTGTGGTTGTCGGCGGTGCTGTCATCACCGGCCGACTGGCGCCCGAAGCCGTGTGGAGGGAGCGAGTGTCGGAGGTACTGAAGGACTCGGACCGTCTCGGCCAGTTCTCCGGTGTCTTCGCGGCCGACCGGACAGAGGACCGAACCGACCGCGGCGACGTGCCCACACATCTGCACTTCCATCTCGCCCGGATCCTGCAGGGCAGTGTCGGGATCCCTGAGACGGGTGGAATGTACCGAGTCGCGATCAGCGATGTCAGTGCCTGGACCGTGGGCGACTTCAGTTACTCCGAACCGTGAGACGCCCCACGACGAGGGCCCTGCCGACGTGTGTCGGCAGGGCCCTCATCGTTGTTCTGTCGTTGTTCTGTCGCTGTTCCGGTGCCGGCTTCCGCCGGTCCTCATGGTTTCAGGAGACGGGCCTGCCGAGCAGGGCCGATGCGGTCTGCAGCGGTGTGAGGACGCGCGCGGCGGGTGCGCTCTCCTCGCCGTTGCGGCAGGTGAAACCGAGGCGGCTCATGGCCCGGGTGACCTCCCCGCTGGTGAAGTCGCGGCGGTCCTGCCGGGTGATGACTTCGCCCACTTGCTTGACGGGATAGTGGCGGCGGCCGATGAGCACGGACTCACCCGTGACGGCCTCGGGCTTGATGCCCTTCATGGAGGCCAGCACCTCGTGCTTGGTGAGCTCGAACGGGAACCGGGCGATGACACAGCGCATGATGCCTCACAGGGATGGAGTACGAGTCGGGGCTGACCTGCTGAGGCGGGTCAGGGGGAGAGGGCGAGCACGCACGGTGGTCGACCGGCGCCGAGGAGATCCCGTAGACGGATCCGGTCCGTGTAGGCGGAGCTGTCGCGCACGACGGCGAGCTGGGCCCGGGTGATCGAGCTGGTGAACTGCTCGTCCTTGTCACACAGCAGCAGATGCTCGACATGTGCACCGGCCATGACGGACAGGGCCACCTCGACGGTCATGTCGTCAGGGACCCGCAGTCCGGATACGCCGACGACCTCGGCCAGGGCCGGGAGCGCGGAGGCAGGCTCCGCAGGGCGATGCAGCAGCTGAGCCGGCGTCAAGGTGGAGCCTCCTGCAAGGACGGGCCTGAGAAGTCGGGTGAGGTTTCTGCCCACGAGGGTTCAGGCCGCCGGGTTGGAGGCGGCCGGCCGCTGTGCCGCGCGGCGTGCCGCCTCGCCGGTGGACCGGCCCTGGCCGGCGCGGCCGCGGCGGCGGCCACGGGACGGGGACGAGGAAGAGGCGCCGCGCCGGGGGCGTTCCACGGCCGGCACTGTGATGACGACCGGGACGCCCGAGGGTGCCTGAGCGCCTGTGATGCGGGTCAACTCCGCCTCACCCGAGTTCACCTGGGTTGTCTGCGGGGTGATGCCGGCGGCGGCCATCAGCCGGCTCATGTCGCGGCGCTGGTTGGGGGTCACCAGGGTGACCACACTGCCGGACTCACCGGCGCGCGCCGTGCGGCCGCCACGGTGCAGATAGTCCTTGTGGTCGCTGGGCGGATCGACGTTCACCACCAGATCGAGGTTGTCCACGTGGATTCCGCGCGCCGCGACATTGGTCGCCACCAGTACCGTCACATGCCCGGCTTTGAAGCGGTTCAGGGTCCGTGTGCGCTGCGGCTGGGACTTGCCACCGTGCAGCGCGCCGGCGCGGACGCCGCTGTTCAGCAGATGCTCGGTCAGCCGGTCCACCGCGTGCTTGGTGTCCAGGAACATGAGCACCCGGCCCTCGCGTGCCGCGATCTCGGTGGTGGTCCGGTGCTTGTCCGCGCCGCGTACGTGGAGTACGTGGTGCTCCATGGTGGTGACCGCACCCGCGGACGGGTCGACGGAGTGGACCACCGGGTCGTTCAGATAGCGGCGGACCAGCAGGTCGACGTTGCGGTCCAGGGTGGCCGAGAAGAGCATCCGCTGCCCCTCGGGACGCACCTGGTCGAGCAGCGCGGTGACCTGGGGCATGAAGCCCATGTCGGTCATCTGGTCGGCCTCGTCGAGGACGGTGATGGCGACGCGGTCCAGTCGGCAGGCGCCCCGGTCGATGAGGTCCTTGAGCCGGCCCGGCGTGGCGACGACGACCTCCGCACCGCCACGCAGTGCCCCGGCCTGCCTGCCGATCGACATCCCGCCGACCACTGTGGCCAGTCGCAGCCGCACAGCTCGGGCGTACGGAGCGAGCGCGTCGGTGACCTGTTGGGCGAGCTCGCGGGTGGGTACGAGGACGAGGGCCAGCGGCTGCTTGGGCTCGGCGCGCTGACCGGCCGTACGGGCGAGGACCGCGAGGCCGAAGGCGAGCGTCTTGCCCGAACCGGTGCGGCCACGGCCGAGTACGTCGCGGCCCGCGAGGGAGTTCGGCAGAGTCGCCGCCTGGATCGGGAACGGTGCGGTCACGCCCTCGTGGCCGAGCGCGGCCAGCAACGGCGCAGGCATGGCGAGATCGGCGAACGTCTCGACGGCACCGAGCGCGGGGGTGATCGTCTTCGGCAGCGCGAACTCGCCCTGAGGAGCGGCCTGTCGACGTCCATGACCTTCGGGGCGGCGCGGAGCACCGGAGCGGCCGGGGACTGCGGTTCCTACCCCGGCTCCGTAGCGGCTGCCGCCCCTCTTGGAGCCGGAACCTCCGGCGCGAGTGCGGACGAAGCGATCGTTTGTACGCGTGCGGTTCATGCGGACCTTCCTTGATATGGCACGAATCAAGGAATTCCCGCAGCAAATGAGCAGCGCAGAGAATCGCGAGAACGAGCCGAAAACGATGCGGAATCGAATGGGATCCCGAAGGGAACGTGCAGGGAATGCGCAGGTGACGCGCGTGGGATTTTTCTCTCACGAGAATGGTGAGATCCCGGCGGCAGGTTCAATGGAGCCAATGACCATGGCCCCTGGATAACGCTGCGGCTGAAGTTGTGGTTGTCAGGTACGGTCGGGCAGGCCGCCCGCGCCTTGAAAACCGATCAGCTGGGGCCCGCACCCCACGGTGCGGGCCCCAGCTGCGACGTACGTGTCAGCGTCAGGCGGGAACGATGTTCTCGGCCGTCGGGCCCTTCTGGCCCTGCGCGATGTCGAAGGTCACCTTCTGGCCCTCCGACAGCTCACGGAAGCCCTGAGCGGCGATGTTCGAGTAGTGAGCGAAGACATCGGCGCCGCCGCCGTCCTGCTCGATGAAGCCGAAGCCCTTTTCCGCGTTGAACCACTTCACGGTGCCGGCAGCCATATTGAATCTCCTTTGGGGCGGTGTTCGGAGTCCACACTGCGCGGACTCCGCGTCGTCGAGATGATCACCCCGCCGGAAAATAACCGGAAATGTAAGGAGCGCTACCGGCGTATGAAACCGGTGAGGCACTCCCAAGCGTTCGGGAACCACAACTGCAACTGGGGCCGACAGTATCACGGTGCGATCGACCGTGTGCGTTGAATAGTTCTGCTCCGTCTGTCGAGTAAGGAACCTTCATCGAGCGTTGCGTCTATTTCTCATTTCGCGGCCACAGATATTGACTCGCCCGGACCCCAGCGTTTCTGGCCGACGGGCGCCGCACGGCGAATGCTGAAGTGGTCGACGGCGCGGCCCACCGCCGGCGGCCGCGACGCAAACCGACCTCCCTCCGCGGTTGCCGGCTCTTACGGGCACGCCGCTGCGGGCACGGACGCCACCAGCAGCCGGGCCATGCATACCTGCGCGCGAACGGCGTGGCCGGATCGCAGCGAGCCACGCGTCCATCCCACAGCATCACCGACGGGACGCGGACTCGCCGGACCTCGCTGTGTCACGCAGTCAGACGCGTCACTCCTTCCACCGATTGGAGTTATGGAACATGTCCATTGAGGTGTGGGGGCATATCGAGAGGCAACACTGATGCACAGGTCTGCATACGAGCAGATGGAACTCTGCGTGAAGGAGTACATGCCGACGAATCGGCGGCACCGGGTCGTGGATCTGGGCTCGCGCGTGTCAGACAAACAGAGTGTCACGCATAAAGACTTGCTGGGTCAGCACGACATCGACTATGTGGGCGTCGATGTGCTCGACGGACAGAATGTGGATGCCGTCATGGCCAACCCGTACCGCATTCCAGTGAAGTCCAACAGTGCGGACTTTGTGCTCTCGGGTCAGGCATTCGAACACATCCCGTTCTTCTGGGCAACGATGATGGAGATCGCGCGCGTGCTGAAGCCCAGGGGAATGGCATTCATCACGGCACCGTCGCGCGGCCATGTGCACGACGCACAGGATTGCTGGCGCTACTACCCGGACGGGTTCCGGGCGATGGCTGCGTACTCGGGACTTGAATTGCGCGAGGCCTACACAGATTTCCCGCCGATGACGGGAATCCGGCACGATTACGCGGCCATTGACGCCAGACATGCCTACTGGGGTGATTCCGTCGGGGTCTTCCAGAAGCCCCGCCGCTACCGGCGACTGCCGATGTTCTTCGTACGCGAACTGACTGTCTGGTGGGCCAACCGCGTTGGGGGTATCCAGAACACGCCCCTGCTCAAGCCAGTCGAAGGGCGTGCGCTCTGCGGCCGCCCTGCGGACGTGCCGGAGTGATGACCGCGGTGGAGGTGAACTGGCGGCCGAAGCCGCGCGAGGAGCCGGTGATGCGCCCCTGGCCGGCCCGGCAAGGTCACCTACTGGCAGGACCAACGTCGCTTCCGTTGATTGATCTTGGTTGGGCAGGGTCTCCTGTTCGTGGCACGTGATCACATAGCCGGGGACACTTTCCCGGAGCGGGTCCGGATGAGACTGCTGACCAGGACGTTCACGCCGGAGCTGGTGCACGAGGCGGTCGAGGAGACCGGGGCGTGGGAAGAGCGCACGAAGGCGCTGCCGAGCACGCTGATGGTGTACTTCACGCTGGTGATGTGGCTGTTCACCGGGCAGGGCTATGGAGGCGTGCTGCGCGAGTTGCTGGAGAACATCCCGCGTCGGCCGGGTGAGAAGTGGACGCGTCCGGCCCGGACGGGCTCGGTCACCAAGGCGCGTGCCCGGCTCGGGGCGGCGCCGCTGCGCTTGCTGTTCGGGTCGCGTACCTCGCCCTCCGTCGAACGCCGCGCCGTTCTCCGTGATCACCGAGCATCCAGGCGGGGCAGACCGTCGTGGCGAAGGTGCTGGTAGAACCGCTGGGAGTTGCCGTAGATCATCGCGTTGAACAGACCGCCGGCGCTGTCCAGGTAGGCGACCTTGCCGGCCTCGTTCGCGGACTTGAACTTCTCACCGGCCTTCACGTACTTCGGGTCTTCAACAGAAGGCGGCGAAGCCGATGGTCATCGCGGTGGCGAACGCCCGGCCGTCACCGCCATCGAGCGGCGCCTCGGCATCCCGCACGCCACCTTCCTCCGTCACTACGCCGACCTGATCGACACCCGCTTCCGGCCCCGGATCCTGGTGCTCTGCGCCGGACCCTCGCCCTGTATGAGAAGGCCATCCTGATCTGGCCCCATCCGGGGCACTCAACGCGCACGATGAGGCGGCACCACGTAGATGTGATGGTGGCCCTGACTCCTCCAATCCAGCCGATGCTCGCCGAAGCGCGGAGGCAATGGGTCGCGGAACAAAAGACGCAGGCCACTGCCGCCGCGGCGGCGACCCTTCGTGCCGCCCTTGCCCTCTTCTACTCGGCCATCGACGACGCCTGGCATGCGGCCGGCACCAGCGATGCGGTCCCGCTCGATCTCCGCACGGGCCTGCGCCTGGCCGCCACTCGCACTGCTCGCACCTCCGTAGAAGTCGAAACGTGAAAGGTGCCGCTCGGTGGCACCTCGCGGCTGGACGAGACGTCCGGCACGGTCGCCCACCGCTCGGGTCAGGCCGCTGACGGAACGGCCAACGGCACAGGCAAGGCCTGAACGGACCGAGCGATGATCTCGGCACATCAGCAACGCCCCGGCAGACGAGTGCACTTCGGCCGGTGGCGGGGCTCCGGCTCGCCGCGCGCCTGCCTGACCAAGCACTACCGGTGTCACGCCACCTATTGACGCACCGCGAACCCGGCCATAGCCTCCCGCTACCGTTCGGCATACGGACAATATTTCGCACAGCGCACACAATCGTCAGGAGGAGCCCATGCGAAGAGGCATCATTGGGCTTGCCATAGCAGCGGTCACGTTCACAGCCGCGACCGGATGCGGATCCTCGTCTTCTGCGACGGGCAGTTCCTCGCCCTCGGACGGGGGCAAGGCAACGCAGGTCAAGGTAGGGGTCATTCCCATCGTCGATGTGGCGCCGCTGTATCTGGGAGAGAAGAAGGGCTTCTTCAGCAGTCGCGGCATCGAGCTGGAGTTGGTGACCGCCCAGGGTGGTGCCGCGATCATCCCCGGTGTCGTCAGCGGCGAGTTCCAGTTCGGGTTCAGCAATGTCACCTCGCTGATGATCGCGCAGTCCAGGGGTGTGCCGGTCAAGTCCGTGGTCAACGGTGTCGCCTCCACCGGCGTCACCGGGAAGGACGTCACCGGAGTCGCGGTCAAGAAGGACAGCAAGGTCAAGTCCGCGAAGGACCTCGCCGGGAAGACAGTGGCTGTCAACACCCTCAAGAACATCGGGGACACCACCGTCCGCGAGTCGGTGCGCAAGGACGGAGGAGACCCCTCGAAGGTCAAGTTCGTCGAGTTGCCGTTCGACCAGATGCCGGCCGCGCTGGACAGCGGACGGGTCGACGCCGCCTGGATGGCCGAGCCGGCGCTGGCCATCGCCAAGGGCCAGGGCGCCCGCGTCGTGGCCTCCCCGTTCGCCGACACCGACCCGAAGCTCACCGTCGCGACGTACTTCGCCTCCACCAAGCTGGCGCAGGAGGACCCCGAGCTGGTGAAGAAGTTCACCGAGGCGATGACCGAGTCCCTGGAGTACGCCGCCGGACACCCCGACGAAGCGCGCCAGATCCTCACCACCTACACCAAGATCAGCGGTGAGGTGCTGAAGAACCTGACGCTGCCGAGCTGGACCGCGGAGTACGACATGAAGTCCCTGGAGAAGCTCGCCTCCCTCGGCGAGAAGGACGACATCTTCGGCGGCAAGAAGCCCGACCTGGACGCCCTGTTCTCATGAGCGGTTCCCAGAGCACCTCTGTGCTGACGAAGAGCGTCGGCGCCGTCGGGACCGTCAGCGGTCCCGACGGGCCGGACACGCGACGTGTCCGGCGCTCTCCGGGGAAGGCCGCCACTTTGTGGCGTGGGGCAGCGGGCCTGGTGGGCCTGGTGGTCCTGCTTCAAGTGCTGCCCCACACCGGTCTGGTCTCCGCCGACTACCTCCCGCCCGCGTCGGAGATGGGCCGGGCCCTGTGGCAGGTGCTCGCCGAGGACGCGTTCTGGACCGCGCTCGGCGACACCTTGACCGGGTGGGGTATCGGACTGGCCATCGCCGTCATGGCGGGCGTGACGGCGGGCATCGTGATCGGATCGGTGCCCGTCCTGCGGGCGGCCACCGCCTCGACCATCGAGTTCCTGCGGCCCATCCCGTCGGTGGCTCTGATCCCGGTGGCCGTACTGCTCTACGGCACGGACCTGAGATCGAAGCTGCTGCTGGTGGTGTACGCCTCCTTCTGGCAGGTCCTCGTCCAGGTGCTGGCCGGGATGCAGGACGTCGACCCGGTCGCCGACGACACCGCCCGCAGCTACCAGCTGGGCACGTGGGGACGGGTGCGCCACGTCATGTGGCCCACCGCGCTGCCGTATGTGATGACGGGCGTACGGCTGGCCGCCACCGTGGCGCTGGTCCTGGCGATCACCGCCGAACTCGTCATCGGCTCGCCGGGGCTGGGCAACCAGATCGCCGTCGCCCAGACCTCCGGCGCGGTACCCGACGTCTACGCCCTGGTCCTGGTCACCGGGTTGCTGGGCATCGCGATCAACCTGGTGGCCCGGGCCGTCGAGCGGCGGGCGCTGCACTGGCATCAGTCCATCCGCAGGGAAGGGTAGCCGGATGATCCGGACGACTGTCCTCAACGTGGCCCGTCGCGCCTCGCTGGTCCTGGGCCTGCCCCTGGTCCTGTTCGGAGTGTGGTGGTCCCTCACCGCCGGCAGCACCGACGTCTACAGCCCTCCGCTCTCCACCATCCTGGGGAAATTCGCAGACGTCTGGACGGGCGAGCGGCTGACATCCGACGTGGTGCCCAGCGTGATTCGGCTGACCGCCGGCTATCTGCTGGCCATCATCGCCGGAGTCGGGCTGGGGCTGGTGATCGGCATGAGCCGCCTCGTGCGTGACTTCCTGGAGCCGGTCATGGAACTCTTCAGGGCCATACCGCCCCCGGTGCTGGTACCGATCATCATTCTCTTCGCGGGCATCGGCGACACCATGAAGGTGCTCGTCATCGTCAGCGGGTGCATGTGGCCGATTCTGCTCAACACGGTCGAGGGTGTCCGTGCCGTCGACGAGGTGCTCAGCGACACCTGCCGCTCGTACGGCATCACCGGCACTCGACGCCTGTGGCACCTGGTACTGCGCTCGGCGAGCCCGCAGATCGTCACCGGCATGCGTCAGTCCCTGTCGATCGGCATCATCCTCATGGTCATCAGCGAGATGTTCGCGGCCAGCAACGGACTCGGGTTCGCCGTCGTGCAGTTCCAGCGGTCCTTCGCCATCCCCGAGATGTGGAGCGGCGTCCTGCTGCTCGGCCTGCTCGGTTTCGTCCTGTCGCTGCTCTTCCGGTTCACGGAGAACCGGGTCCTGGCCTGGTACCACGGCTTGCGCCGGGCTCAGCGCAATCCCTGACAAGGAGACGTCGATGCTCGACGTACGCAATCTGCAGAAGATCTACACCGGACGCAACCGCAGCGTCGAAGCTCTGCGGAACCTGACCTTTCATATCGCTGCCGGAGAACTGGTGTGTCTGGTCGGACCGTCGGGGTGCGGCAAGACGACTCTGCTGAAATGCATGGCGGGGCTGCTCGACCCCACCAGCGGCGAAGTCCGTCTGGAAGGTCGTCCCATCGCGGGACCGCCACCCGCCATGGCCGTCGTGTTCCAGGAGTACGGACGGTCCCTGTTCGCCTGGATGAACGTGCGCGACAACGTGGCCCTGCCGCTTCGCCGCAAGAAGCTGGGCAAGGCCAGGGAGAAGGAACTGGTCGACCACGCGCTGGAGGTGGTCGGTCTCGCCGATGCCCACCGTGCCTACCCCTGGCAACTCTCGGGAGGAATGCAGCAGCGCGTCGCGATCGCCCGCGCCGTCGCGTTCGAACCGAAGGTGCTGCTGATGGACGAGCCGTTCGCGGCCGTCGACGCACAGACGCGCGCCGAGCTGGAGGACCTCATCAGGCGCCTGTGGCACGAGCTGGGCGTCACCGTCCTGTTCGTCACCCATGACATCGATGAAGCGGTCTACCTCGGCCAGCGGACCATCATCCTGTCCAAGTCGCCGACCGTCGTGCAGGAGGATCTGACCATCGATCTTCCCGACGAGCGCGACCAGTTGCACACCCGCTCCAGCACGCGATTCGCCGAACTGCGCGCGCACGTCTACGAACAGATCCAACGCGCGAAACACCTCAGCGGCGACACGGACACAGAGGCGCCCGACCGCAGCAAGGACTTCGCCTCACAGGAGGCCGGGGCCTGACACACCGCACGACACGGGCCCGTGACACCGCACGCACCCCTCGTGATGCGCCATGAGGTACGGCGGCGCGCGCGGTGGTCGGTTCGGTGCTCTCCGCCCCTCCAACCTGTCATTCAAACCGTGAAGAAGTGGGCAGCGCCATGGCGTTCAGTTCAAGAGTCCAGGCCAGAGGCATCCAACTGCTGCTCGGCCGCATGATGACCCGCGTGCACCAGGACCTGCGCTTCACCGACGTCCCGAAGCGCACCGAAACCCTCCGGGTGGAGACCGGGGCCGGCCCGGTGACCTGCACCGTCTACCGCCCGCCGGCCACGACCGGAGCCGCCGCTCCCGTGTACGTCAACTTCCACGGCGGTGGTTTCGTGGTCGGCCGCCCGGAGCAGGACGACCACATCTGCCGCTACATCGCCGCCACGGCCGGCTGTGTAGTGATCAACGTGGACTATGCCGTCGCCCCGCAGCGGCAGTTCCCCGTCCCCGTGACCCAGGCGTACGACGCCACCGCGTGGGTCGCCGAGAACGGTCCCGAGGGCGGCTGGGACGGTTCACGCCTTGCGGTGGGCGGGCACAGTGCCGGAGCCAACCTGACCGCTGCGGTCTGTCGCCTGGCCCGGGACCGCGGCACGTTCGCGCCCCGCCTCCAGATCATCGACTCCGCACCGCTCGACCAGCTCGCCGACCCGGCCACCAAGCAGTCCCTCATAGCCAAGCCGCTGCTCAGCCCTCAGCTCATGCGGATCTTCACCGCCGCCTACGTCCCGGATCCCGCCGACCGTGCGCATCCTTTCGTCTCTCCCGCACTCTCCGACGACCTCGCCGGACTTCCTCCCGCCCTGGTCATCACCGCGGAGAACGACCGCCTGCGCGACGAGGGCGACGCCTATGCCAAGGCTCTGGAGGCCGCCGGCGTCCCGGTCACCCACCGTGTCTTCGAGGGGGTCGACCACTACTTCACCCACACCGGCCCGGTACCGGCAGCGAAACAGGCCATCGATCTGATGGCCACCACCTTGCGCACCGCACTCAACGACTGACACCGGCGCTCCGGTCGGCGGCGAATTCAGGGATGAGCGGGCGGGGACGGGCTCCCGCCCATCGACGGTCCAGGCAGGCCAGGTCGATCTCGTCGAACCGGTGGATCACCTCCCGGAACACACACTCATGTCAGGGATTCCTGCTTCGCCGGTTTCCGATCGAACCAACCGCGCTCCGTCGTCCGTTCCTGGCGGAGCGACGCGGACTCCCAGGCCCTCTGGAGGACTGATCGGCTACTGTTGCCTGCACCGAAGCAAGGAGTGACGGCATGACGGCCGAGGTCGCTGCCAGTGAGGTGGACGGCGCCGCAACGGAGCAGGTGCCCACCGAGGCGGTCGGCCCTCTGATACGTGGGATCGCCGTCCTCAAGGCTCTTGCGGACGCCGGCGGGCAGGAGGATCTGCAAGAGCTCGCGAACCGCACAAGCCTCGCACGGGCCACCCTCGACCGCATCACCGTCACCCTCGGCGCCATGGGCTACGTCCACATCGAGGGGCGTAGGGCCGTGCTGGCCCCGCCACTGATGGAGCTGGGCAACGCTTACCTGACTGCCGTCAGGATTCCCGAACTCCTGGGACCACGGGCCGACGCGCTGGCCGAGGAACTGGACGAGGGGGTCACCCTGACCGTGCCGGACCAGCACGGCGCCCATTTCGTCCACTCTGCGGAGCGCGACCGGCGGATGGGAATCGTCTGCAGCATCGGCGACAGGCTGCCACTCGACGCCTCGGCGCCGGGCGCGCTGTTGGCCGCCACCTGGAGCCACGCCGAATGGGAACACCACCGGGCGCACCACCCCTGCGTGCGCGGCGCGAAACTCATCGAGGCGTGTACGGACGATCTCCGCGAACGCGCCGCCGCCGCGAAAGCCAACGGCTGGTCCCTCGACGACCAGTGGCTGGAAGCCGGCCTGATCGCCCTCGGCCACCCCGTCCATGCCCCGGACGGGGACCTGGTGTGCGTGGTGAACGTGGTCAGCCTCATCGGACGCTACCCGAGCGCGGAAGCGCTGGCACGGGCCGCGCTGCCCGCTGTGCGGAGCGCCGTGGCAGACATGGAACTACAACTGCGCACACCGCCGCCGGAACCACCGGCCGCGGCGGTCAGACCACCGCTCGATACCGAAGTCTCCAAGCCCGGGCGGGGAATCATCGAGTCCCTCGCCCGCGGCCTGAGCGTGCTGACCGCCTTCGGCCCGGGCCGCGACGCCCTCAGAAATGCCGAGATAGCCCGTCTCACCGGCTTGCCACGGGCAACCGCACGGCGCGCGCTGATCACGCTGGACCACCTCGGGTATGTCACTGGTCAGGACGGGCTGTACCGGCCCAATGCCGCGATCCTCTCGCTGGGCTACGCTCCGTTGTCGCGTCTGTCGCCGGCGCAATTGGCCCAACCTCATCTCACGGCCCTGTCCCACCGGCTCTCCGACTCCGCGTCCATGACAGTGCTCTCCGGTTCGGAGATCCTTTACGTCGCCCGCGCTGCCCCCGCCCGCCTGATGACGGTCCACGCCACAGTGGGCACACGACTGCCCGCGTACGCCACCGCGATGGGCCGCGTGCTGCTCGCCGGCCTGCCCAGGAGCGAATGCGCCGCGATCCTCGCCTCCTCAGCTCCGACGTCCCTCACCGCGCAGACGGTGACGGATGCCAATGAACTGATCCGGCTTGTCGCACAGGCCGACGACGACGGATACGCCCTGGTCGACGGGGAACTCGAAGTCGGTCTGCGCTCGATGGCCGTGCCGGTCCGCAGCCGGGACGGCAAGGTGCGCGCCGCGATCAACGTCGCCATGCACTCCAGTCGGCGTTCGGTCACCGAATGCCTCGAGGAGGTCCTGCCCGCGCTCCGCGCCGCGGCGGCGGATATCGAACGTGACCTGGGGCCGGTTTCCTCGATCAAGACCTGACGGCGCCACCGCCGCGCGACGGCCGGGGTGTTCGCGCAGGATCGCGTGAGCGCCGGGGCGCACCCCCGCCCGCGACGTGCGCCCGTCACTGGCCGGGCGAGGGCAGCCGAAGCCCTCGCCGTGGCGCTGTCGCCGGCCCGCAGCTGGTGGGTCGTGAACCCGTGCATCTTCACCACCATTGACACCCGCTCGGTGTCGGACTCAAACTCATGCCAGCCGTGCAACGAATTAAATTTCGTCAGGCGAACGCGTTTCATCTGCTCCAAGTAGTCCGGCCATCCCGGCTGTTCGGCATCCGAGCCGTCGGCCGCTTCCCACTCGAAGAGGAGTGAGCATGAGGATCCGGCATCGACGACCTACGCGGTTGCGTATCGGTCGCGTTCTCATGGCGCTGGCGGCATCTGCCATCGCCTTGGGGGTCGCCATGGCCCCCGGTTACGCGGCCCCCGCCCCGGGACCCGACGAGGTGAGAGTGGCCAGGGACATCGCCTACGCGCCGGCCCAGCCAGCCGACAGCCAGGGCCACCTGTTGGACCTGTACATCCCCCGGTCGCAGCGGCCGGTTCCGTTGGTGATCTTCACGGGAGGCTCGGCGTGGCTGGCCGACAACGGCCGACAGGGCGCTGACCAGGTCGCCGCCCAGCTCAACCCGCATGGGTTCGCGGTGGCGGGTGTGTCGGTCCGTTCCAGCTCACAGGCCGAGTTCCCGGCCCAGCTCCACGACATCAAGGGCGCCATACGCTGGCTGCGGGCGCACGCCCAGGTTTACCACCTCGACCCTCGACGCTTCGCGATCATGGGTGATTCCTCGGGGGGCTGGACCTCGGCGATGGCCGCGGTCACCGGAGACATCCCGAGGCTGGAGGGAGACATCGGTGTGCGCGGTCCGTCCAGCGCGGTGCAGGCGGCCGTGCCGTTCTACCCGCCGACTGATTTTTCCCAGATGGATGCGCACATGCTGGACAACTGCAAGGTGTTCAACGACTTCCTGGGGACGACCGACTGTCACTCGGACGCACGCTCGCCCGAGTCGCTGCTGCTCGGCTGTCCCATCAATGACTGCCCGGACAAGGTCGCGGCCGCGAACCCTCTCACCTACGTCACCGACCGGCCCCTGCCCCCGACGCTGATCTTCCACGGCGGGCAGGACCCCTTGGTGCCTTACCACCAGGGCCGACTGCTGCGCGATGCCCTGGCCTCCGCCAAAGCCAATGTGCGCATGATCTCCCTCCCGCACGCCGGTCACGGTCCGATTTCCAGCATGCTGGGCGACCCCGACACCCGACGGGACGCCTACGAGGAACACGCACGGCACGGTCACACCACGCCGCCTCTTCCCGTGACACCGTCGTGGCAGACCATCGTCTCCTTCCTGACGTCCGAGTTGCGTCCCGCGGCGAGGTAGGCCCACCGCGAGGCGACCTCACGATGCACACCGCATTCCGCGGTCCAAAGCCGCGTACAGCGCACCGTGCCCGCGCCGGTGCTCGACTGCCAGCGACAGCTCGACCAGGGTCTTCACCGGCCCGTCCGCGCACAGCACCGCGTCATTGAGCTCGAAGAGCGCATCCGCGCGAGCGCAGAGGCATTCGTGGAACTCGACCCGAAAGCGGGACAACACGTCCAACGCCTGGCCTGCGGGCGCATCGACAGACAACTCATACACGGCGGCCGTTCTCTCGTGCTTTGTGACTCGACATCTCGAAGCGTGGGAGAACGGCCGTCTCCGCTGTCCTGGAAAGAAACCGCAGATCAGCAAGAAGCGACGTTGCCGGCAGGACAGCGTCACTGACGCCCTGACCTGGTGAACGCGGACGGGGGCGGGGCACGGTCCTAACCGGCGCGTGCGGCGGTCCAGGTGATGTGCGGGGGCTCGACGCGTGCGCACAGAGGCCCGCCCTGTGCGTCGGTCAGGCCGAGGCGTCCGACCAGCAGCCCGTCGCGTGCGGCGGCGGCGAGTACGTCGGCGGGGATGACGTCGAGCATCAGCTTGGCGCGGCGGAACATCGTGAAGGTGCCCGACTCGTCGACCGTGCCCCACGACAGGTAGATGAACCGTCGGCCCAGACGGTCCTGTACGTAGGGGCCTTTGACATCGGTGCCGGTCGGCGAGGCGCTCGTGGTGCACTCCAGGGTCCATGTCGCGGACGGTGCGTCGCCGGGTTGTGGCTCGAGGAGTTCGGCCGGACGGTCGCGGCGTTGCACGGCGACGTGGATGTTGCCGTACGCGGGGATTTTGCCGTCGACAGGGGCGGGGCGGGTGAGGCCGGGCAGGTCGACGGCGTCGATGCGGATGCGCATAGCGCCGATCATCCCGCCATCGTCCGCGCAGAGGTCAGCCGGCCTCGAACTGGGGTGGGCCCGGCAGCGGCGACCTCGTCACTCGGTGCTGGCCCCCCCTCTGCAGCGGCCTCCTCGCCGACCCCCGCCCACCCGTATCGGTCGGCGCCCCGTCGCCGCACCTCGTCGGCGTCCGGCGTGGCGCATTGCGGCCGGCCTGCGGCTCAGTGGTCGTCGCGGATGGTGGTCGCGATGCCGTTGCTGATCACGACCTCGGCGGAGAAGCCTTTCTTGGCGGCCGTCTCCAGTTCGGCCTCGGTGCACTCGATGCCGCCCTGGCCGCCTTCGCCCGTGTTCGTGTCACCGCAGATGTCGCCGTAACCCCAGATCTCGGTGTCCTCGGCGACGAGGAACTGCTGCTCGACGCCCTTCATGTCGGAGACCGTGTACTTGCCCGGCGCCAGGTAGGAGACGTTGCCGAACCAGGTTCCGTTGACACCCTTGCCCTTGTTGATGCCCTCGACGACGGTCTCGCGGGTGCCGGAGTCGGAGTCGGAGTCGGAGTCGGTGTCGGAAGAGCCGGAGCCGGTGTCCTGCTGGGCGGCGCGTCGCTCGGTCACCAGGGCCGCGATACCGTCCTTCATCTTCACGTCGGCGTTCACGGCGCCCTTCTTGGTGGCCGTCTCCAGCTGGTCCAGCGTGCACGGCGCGTCCACCTTGGACCCCGCCTCGCCGCATATCGTGCCGACGCCGTAGACCTCGGTGTCCTCGGCGACCAGGAACTGCTGGTCATCCTTGCCCGGTACGGACACGATGTACTTGCCCGGGGCGAGATAGGTGACCTTGCCGTTCTTGAACGAGCCGCTGACGCCCTTGGAGTTCTTGGCGTCCGACGCCTTCTCCGCGACCGCCACCGTGTCGGTCCCGCTCGCGCCGGACGAGCTGTCGTCGGTGCCGTTCTGGCACGCCGTCATCAGCACCCCGGCGGTGATCGCGGCGGTGACGACGACGGCCTTGCGCAGGTGGCGGTTCATCACGGGAAGTTCCTTCCGAAGTGGGGAGCAGCAGGCGCCCGGCGGCGTTTCCGCCGGTTCCCGCCCTGTGCCGACTATGAGGAGCCCCAGAGCCCTCAGGTCACGCCCGTCTTCCCTTCAGGACACCGCCGTGGCACAGCCGTGACACAGCAACACATCGGCTCGGCGGCGTCGCCGTCTTCGGGTGGGTAGCGGTGTGAAGAGCGCTGGAGTGGCAGCGGCAAGGGCCCGATGCCCCAGGCCGTTGACCTGGGGCTTCAAGACGAGCGGGTAACGAGATCGAACTCTCGCTCTCAGCTTGGGAAGCGACGGCGCTTCCCAGGTCACGCGGCTTCTGACCTGGGGATACGTTGTTCAGGTGGCAGCCTTGACCGAGGCCGAAGGAGCCGCTGTTGGCCGTTGTGCGGGTGCGCGCGGTGCTGCACGTGACCTGCCCAGGAGACACCATGTTCTGCGGGAGGCCGCGGCCGGACCGAGAGCGTGGATCTTCGCGTGAGAGAGGACGCACCCCATGCCTGAGCTGCCAGACGTCGAGGGTTTCCGGAAGGTGCTCGAGTCCTGCGCGAAGGGCAAGACCATCCAACGCGTCGACGTGCGCGACACGGGCGTACTGCACGGGGTGAGCACGCGGCAGCTGCGTGACGCGCTGGAAGGCCGGCGTTTCACGGAGCCGGAGCGGCACGGGAAGTGGCTGCTCGCGCGCACCGGCGGCCCCACCCTTGTGCTGCACTTCGGCATGACCGGCCAATTGGTCTGCAGCCATCCCGACGACGCGGCCGAGGCGCACGACCGCGTCCTGTTCACCGTGGCCCGTGACCGCCAGCTCCGCTACCGCGACCAGCGCAAGCTCCAGGGCCTCTGGCTGGCCCACGACGAGTCGGAGGTCGCACGGCTCCTGGAACGCCAGGGACCCGACGCGATGGCGGTGAATCGTAAGGAGTTCGAGGCCGCGCTCACCGCACGCCGCGGCAGCGTCAAAACGGCCCTCACCGACCAGTCCGTCCTGGCCGGACTCGGCAATCTACTGGCCGACGAGATCCTGTGGCGGGCAGGACTGCGTCCCACGAGACCGGCGGGCGATCTCACCGAGGACGACTGCGGTCGCCTGTACACGCACATGCGCCGCACCCTGCGCTCCGCGGTCGCCGCCGGCTGCGTCCCGCCGCGGGACTCCTGGCTCACCGGTAACCGCGACGACCCCGCTCCCACCTGCCCGCGCTGCGGCAACCCCCTACGGCGGTCCCGCCTGGCAGGCCGCGGCACGGTGTGGTGTCCGCAGTGCCAGTGATACGGACCCTTGAGCCACCGGCCGTGCCCGCATCGCTGCCACTGCCTGCCCGGACCGACCCGACGGTCTCAGGGGCGGGACAGCGACAGAGCCCCTCGGCTTTCCAAGTCTGTTCGAGGAGTGCTGGGCCGTGTGCAGGGCCGTTCTGGCTTTGTCCACGAGTCCGTACAGCACCTGGGTGGCCCTCCTCGGTGGCTGCCAGGTGGCGCCCCGGATGATCTAGAGTTCCCGCGGCGGGCAGTTGGCCCGCCGCGCAGACACTCGACTCAGGTGCTGACTACGTAGACGTCAACTAAGTCTCCAGGGCGTCCTCGACCTGCGTCTCGGTCGCCGCGTCTGACCGCGCAGCGCGAAGGCCCGTCTCCGGCGGGCATTCCGCACGCCGGACACGATGCCCACCCCTGCCCGACCGGAGTGCCGACCACCGGGTGCTGCCCATGCTCGTGAACAGCGAGTGCGTCTGGGATCGAGCGCCGCCCGAAGTGCTGAACAACCGCTGTCGGCACTCGCGAACGGAACCAGCCGTTCCCCTGTCTCAGCAGCGGTGAGCAGTGGCTTGCCGGGTGGCTGTCTCACCCGTGGTGGCTGTGGTGAACGCGACGACCCGCCTTGCGCTGTGCCAGCCACAGGGCGACCGCCTCCGAGATCGGCTGCCCGGTCTCCAGTTCGACGAAGCCGAACTGGCCGCTCTGGTTGCACTCGAGGAACCACCAGAAACCCTCCTCGTCTTCAGCGAAGTCGAAGGCGGCGTAAGCCAGTCCAGCCATGGCGACGTACTCGTGCACCGACTTGCCGACGCGGTCGGGCACCGGAACCGCCTCCCAGGTGTGCTCGGTGTCGCCGTAGCGCCCGTCGACCTGGTCCGGCTCGGCCGTCTTCCGTGCGGCGAACAGCCGGGTGCTGACACAGGTCAGACGAATGTCGGCACGTTTGGATATGTACCGCTGCAGCAGCGCAGGACCTGCCGCGACGCCGGAGAAGTCCGAGTCGGGTCCGATCAGGGTGGTGGGCAGGGCCAGCGTGGGGTCACCGGGGGGTGGCCCCGAGGCGGACTTCACCACCACCTCCCGGTGTTCCTCGGCGAACTGCCGTGCCAGGCGTGGGGAGGTGGTGATGACAGTCGGTGGTACGGCGAAGCCGCTGAGATGAGCGGCCCTCAACTGCCAGGGCTTCAGGCGGGCTTGGTCGGCGTTGCGCGGATGGTTCATCCATCGGGTTGAGGCGGAGTAGAGCATTCCGAACAGCGCCTGGCGGGTCTCGGCGGTCAACCACGCCGAGGGGTGTGCCGCGTGCGCGGCCGGTTCACCGGGCCTGCGCACCCATACGGACCGCAGGCCTCCCATGGTGACCACATGTCCGTTCACCGACAGGTGACCCTCGAAGTCGCCATGGGCGTAATGCGCGGACAACACCGCCTTGCCCGGCAGATCGGCAGGGTCCAGCCGCATCACGGGAGCCCCCGCCTCGTGCAGCTTGGCCACCACCATGTCGGCGGTGACGTCCTCCTCGGACGTGAGGATCAGTATGGTCATTCGGTTACGAATCGTCAGTCGTCGAAGTGTGTCTGGGAACCGGCGGTGGACGTCGTCGTACCGGCCGCCAGGAGGAGGTCAGGGTCGGTGACGGCCGGGCGGCCGTCGGGAAGCACGTTCAGTTGAAGCGACTCGTCGAAGCGGTATGGCGTCACCACGGTCGCAAGCGGCCTGGGGAAGGCGTAGTTGAGGGTGAACGGTCGCACTCGAAACCTCCAAGTTCGCACGCTGCCTGCGTGCAGTCCCCTCGCGCGTTCCTTGCGCAAGATTTCATCGCTTCTGCCACATCCGATGGGGTCATCACCTGTCCATCGCCTCACCAGTCTCTTCTGCATCTCTGACACCAATAGCTCTTAATTTCCCCACCACTTACACATCGAAAGAGGCGCTGCAAACGTCACAGGGGCATGCCTACGGCTACTGGCTCACGTGAGGTACGAAGAGCGACGACGGCCGTGCATGTCCGATCTCGTCGGCCATGCTCTTTCCCGGTCCGAGTCCGCGCCCGGAACAGTGCGCCCGGACCATGACGCGGGCACCACGAAGCACGAACGAGACCGTGGCGGCCCGAGCGTCGAGCGGCCCGGCCGGTGGGCGCAGAGGTTACCCGTGGTTCCCGCCGCTTGCCGGGCCGTTGCCGGCCGCATCGTCGGCGCCACCGGGGCCGTTGCCGGCCGCATCGTCGGCACCGCCGGGGTCGCTGCCGGGATTGCCGTTGCCCGACGTGCCGGTGTTCCCCGCCGTCCCCGTTCCGGCGTCTGCGGCACCCGCGCTGGAGTTGCCCCTGTCGCCGGATCTGCTCGGCGTGACTGTCACCCGTGCCAACTGCTGGGCGCAGTACGCGTCGACCTTGCTTTCGCCGCCTGCCGCCGCCACGAGCCGCTGCCATGCCGTCGCGTCGAGCGTCTTGCCGCGGTCCTTGACCTGTTCGTAGGCGCGGCAGTGGGCCTCGGTGTCCTGGGCGGAGGACGAGCCGTCGCCCGGTCCGGGGCCGGAGGATGCCGGCGAGGTCTCTCCGCCCGGCCGGGTCGGGGCGGTCACCGAGGGGTGCGGGGTCTTCTGGTCGGTACCGTCCGCGGACGAGCCGGCAGAACCGATGGCCGCGACGGCGACACCGCCCAGGGCGAGGCTGGTGAACACAGCGGCGAACGTCGTCTTCACAGGGCGCCGGGCACGTCGCTCCGCGGGCACCCGCCAGTCGTCGCGGCGCCGGGTACGCGCCCGGTGCGCCCGCGCGCCGCGGGCGGCCCGGAAGGCGGCCACGGCCCGCTGCTCAGCTTCGGGGTCGAGATCGCTTGCGAGCACGGCGGCGGCGAGCGCCGTCTGCAGCGCGGCGTCGTCACGCAGGTCCCACGAGCCGGGAACGGCGTCGCCGGGGTGCAAACGTCGACGGCCCGTGACTCCGTCGCCGCTCAGCCGATCACCCATGTCCGTTTTCCGTTCTCGCCCGTCCTGTTGGACGCATCCGGCGTGTCGGGTCCTGATGCCTGTCTGCCCGTCCACTGACGCCGTCGTGACTCATGTCGACTCCCCCAGCGTCCGGGAGGCTTCATCCGTCACACCCTCTCCCGCCTCCCTCCCGACGCCCAACTGGTGGGCGAGGCGTTTCAGGCCCCGGTACGTGGCGGTGCGCACCGCACCGGGACGCTTGCCGAGGACACGCGCGGCGGCGGGGCTGTCCAGGCCGACGACAACGCGCAGGAGAACGGCCTCGGCCTGGTCCTGCGGCAGCCCGCGGACCAGTTCCAGGGCCCGCTCGGTGGAGAGGGACTCCAGCGCCTGTTCATGGGTGCTGTGGGGACCTGGCAGGTCCAGTACGTCCTGTTCGATCGCCCCCGGCCGGGGCCGCACGCGCTGGCGACGCAGATGATCCAGTGCCCGGTGCCGGGCGATGGTCGCCGTCCAGCCGCGGAAACCCGCCCCGTCTCCCTTGAACCGTCCGAGATCACGGGCGATCTCCAGCCAGGCGTCGGACGCCACGTCCTCCGCGTCTTCGCCGACGAATCCGCGCAGATAGCCGAGCAGGCCCGGCTGCACGATCCGGTAGGCGACCGCGAACGCGTTCTCGTCCCCGTCCTGGGCCCGTGCGACGGCCGCGCTCAATTCCCCGTCATGGGCCTGTGCGTAGCGGGGTTGCCGTTCCTGGCCCAAGACCGTCCTCGTTCGCACCGGGTTCATTGCGAGTCCGTGCCGTCGGTCGCGCCCCGTGCGCTTCGACGGCCCCATGGTGACAAGCGTGCGAGCACACAGAAGTGTCACAACGCATCAGGCGTCCTTCACGTCTTCTCCGGATCCCTGGCGCACAGCCGGCGAAGGCACGAGACCATCGATCGCTCCAAGAGACCGGCCGCATACGGACGTTGAGCCGACGCGTGCGCCGGGCGCCCGACGGCGTGACGTTTCGTCAACATCGGCGGGTCCGGGGTTCGGACACCAGTGCGCGACCGGCACCGTCCCGTCCGGGTGACGTTTCGCGCCGACCGTGCGCTGTGTGAGTGCCGAGTCCACGCTGGACAGGCCGACGGCGACCGCCCGACCGGACGTCGACGACGCAAACCACTCCCCGAAACCCTGTCCGAGCCACCCCTGACTCCCCGCGGGGGGAGGGGCACGGACAGGGAAGGGGCGGCCGGGCCTCCGCCCACTGCACGAAGGCCCGGCCGCCCCAGACCCGTCGGACCGAACAGCATGCGGTCAGGCGCGGATCACGGACCTCACAGGGGCCGCCGATCCAGGGCTTCGTGTGCGCCGGTCGTCGCGTCGCGGCACAGCAGCCGCAGCGAGCCGTGCCCGGCGAAGCAGTGGCGGGCCTCGTCGATGGGGTTCCACAGTCGTCCGTCGCCGGTGCGGACCCAGTGGTCGCCTCCCGCCGCCCACCACTCGCCGCCCGCCTGGCGGATGATCACCTCACCCGCGTACGCCCCGAAGCCGCGCAGCTCGCTCTCCACCGCGGCGTAGGGCGTTGCCTCCCGCCGCAGCTCGTCGATCATCCGGTCGACGTGCCAGAGGCTCGTCGCCGAGTAGTCGAGGCGCGACCGCGCCCCCTCCCGGATCGTCGCAACCGTGTCCGCCGCCCATCGCACGGGCTTGGCCGCGGCTTGGGGTCTCGATTCCTGCCTGGTCGTCATATAGGAAGAAGCGAGGCCGGCAGCCGATCCGTCACCTGGTCCCCCCGGATTCCGGCAACTGGCGCAGAACCGCCGCCCACCTCGTTGCACGACGGCCGGGAGAGCTCCCCCGGAACAGGCGTCCGCCGGGCCGGAGTGACGCTCCTGAGTCCCTGTGCGCTCCTTCTGTGATGAGCACCTACTTCCATCTGCGAGCTGTGCCGCCCCCGGCACTGCGCAACAGCGTGACCTGGCTGGAACGACTGTTCGGGGACGACTGGGATACCGTCCGGCGCCGCGTCGACCGACGTCGCGAGGAGGTGCTGGACATGCGTTATCGGGATCAGCAGCTGCTCTACGCCGCCGATCCTCCGCATCGCGCGGGGGACCGGCCCCAGGCCCAGGTGGTGCTCGGCGGTCGGCCGGTGTTCCACCCCGACTCCGACAAGCCGCCGTTCCTGCTGCTGACGGCGGGCCGGGCGCGCCGGGTGGCCGGGTTCCTGACGATGGTGGACTTCGACGCGCTGTGGGGTTTCGCCCGCGACGAGCTGCTCCCGCGCTACGGCGGCGTGACGGCGGAGCCCGACACGCGGGACATTTTCGCGGCGGCACACCGGGACCTGACGGAGTTCTACGCGCAGACGGCCGAGTGCGGAGACGCGGTGGTGAAGTGGCAGCCGACCTGAGGCACCCAGCTCGGAAGCCGGAGCCCGCCGCCCTCCGGCGGAAGCCTCCGCGCGTCGACTGGCTGAGGCGCCACGCCTGTCCAGCGTCAGGGTGAAGCACGCGGGACGGTCTCCGACCGGCCGGTCAGCCCTTCTCCTCGACGCTCACCCGGCCGGCACCGTCGCACCCGGCGTCGTCCTCAACCGAGCGAAACGTGTCCGCGTCACGATGCTCACCCGCCGCCCTCCTCCTCGTCGCCCAGGCCCGCCACGCCGGGCGGTGTGGTCGTCCTCACGGTCATACGGTTGAGTGCGGCGGCCAGGTCCGGGGCTTCGCCGAGCACGAGCGCGGCACCGCCGAGCGCGCCCACCCGCGCCCCGATCCCCAGTTCGGCCGGGACCACGTCCACGTCGCGGACCAGCGACAGCGCGTACCGGCGGATCGCCGCCTTCATGGGTTCGAGCAGCACCTCTCCGGCCAGGGACAACTCGCCGCCCACCACGATGCGTTCGGGGTTGAGCAGGTTGCACAGATTGGCAAGCACCTGGCCGACCACGGTACCTACGTCGGAGAAGACGCCCTCCCCTGCCCGGTCGCCTGCCGCGGTGCGGGCCAGCATCTCGTCCAGTCCGACACCTTCTCCGAAGGCCGGTCGCAGCGCAGCGAGCACGGCCGGTATGCCGGCGTGCAGGACCAGGCAGCCGCGGTTGCCGCATCGGCACGTCGGCCCGTCGAGGCTCACCGACACATGTCCCAGTTCCCCCGCCGCCCCGATCGCGCCGCGGTGGAGCCGTCCGTCGAGGATCAGACCGGCGGCGATGCCGTTGGACAGCCCGACGTACAGCAGATTCTGCGCGCCGCGTCCGGCCCCCCAGCGCGCCTCGGCGACGGCCTCCAGGCGAGTGTTGTTCGCCACGGCGACGGGCATGCCGAGCGCTCGTTCGAACTCCTGGACCACGTGGATGTGCGACCAGGGCTGCCCCGGCAGGGAGACACCGACCACGCCGGTCGTGTGGTCGATCGGACCGGGCACGCCGATGCCCGCCCCGATGATCTGGCCGGGCCGCAGCCCGTGATCGTCCAGGAGTTCGTGCAGGATGCCGACGCCGGCGGTGATGCGTTCGTCGGGACCGCACGAGGGGTCCAGGGCGACGCCCCGGCTCCCGATCTCCTGTGAGGAGAGATCACGGAGATGGACCCAGACGCCGTCGAACGTGTGGTTCATGCCGGCCACGGCGGCCGCGCGCGGGTGGACCGAGAGGAGGTCCCGGGCCCGTCCGTCGTGGCCTTCGTCGGGCTCCTCGTCGGACTGGACGACCAGTCCACGGGCCATCAGGTCGTTGACGATCGTCGAGACCGTGGTCCGGGAGATGTCCGCCTGGCGCGCGAGAGCGGCACGGTGCAGTGGGCCGCAGGCCAGTAGGAGGGCCAGCAACTGCTCCTCGTTGGTGCGGCGCAGACTGTGCAGTGATCCTCCGAGCTTTTGACTCATGGGGCCCGAGGCTACCGAATTGTTTCGAAAGTTAGTCAACAGTCTTGACGCTCATTTCCGTATTACCGCACTATCAGCCCACCCCAGCGCCATATCTGTGAAAGGTGGGGCTTCGTCTGCTCGTTCCGGCGGTCGTCCGCGCAGGGCGGCTGCAGCGCAGGACTCTCCACCTCCGGACACAGGCGGCCACCCATCCGTGTTTCGTTCAAGGAGTCCCCATGAGCTCGTCCCTGTCCCGCCGGTCCACCCTCCAGGCCGCCGGCGTCATCGCTGCCGCCGGCTTGGTCAGCAGCATCGCGGGTACCGCGCAGGCCGCTGATGCCACGACGCAGGAGGCAGACGCCGTCGAAGACATCGTTGTCATCCACCCGACCCTTCCGCAGGTGCCTGTCAACACCGCCTTCACCGTCAAGATCCGGGCGGGCGGCGGCAGTTGGCAGAGACTCGACGTCTATCGGGCCAGGCTCGCGCTGATCAACGCGACGACCGGCAGCAACGGAGCCCAGAACTCCTCCGTGGCCATGTTCGACTTCTCCGGCACCGTCGAGGTCGAGGTCACCTACAACCCCGGCGGCATCGAGAAGTTCCGCGTCCGCCCGGACTCGTACGACATCACACCCGAGGTGCTCGGCAGCACCGCCCGCTTCACCCTGGACCGGCCCCGCAACGTCGTCGTCCAGGTCGACGACAAGATCTTCGACTGCCTGCACCTGTTCGCGAACCCGCTCGAGCAGGACGTGCCCGCCGAGGGCGACAAGAACGTCATGTACTTCGGGCCCGGTTTCCACACCCCCACCGACGGGGTGCTGAAGGTGCCCAGCAACACCACCGTCTACCTGGCCCCCGGTGCGGTCGTCCAGGCACACGTGAACATCGAGGGGGTGGAGAACTCCCGGATCATCGGCCGCGGGGTGCTCTACAACTCCAAGTGGGGCGCGATGTTCATCCGCAAGTGCGAGAACGTCACGATCGACGGCGTCACGATCCTCAACCCCCGGTACGAGAACGTCAGGGTCGCCGAGTCCACGAACATCACCATCAAGAACCTGCGCGCCTTCAGCCACCAGGGCTGGGGCGACGGCATCCAGCTCTACTGCTCCGAGAACGTCACGATCGACGGCTGCTTCCTGCGAACGTCCGACGACAGCATCGCCCTCTACACCCACCGCTGGGACTTCTACGGCGACACCCGCAACATCACCGTCAAGAACTGCTCCCTCTGGGCCGACGTCGCCCACCCGATCAACATGGGCGTGCACGGCAACACCGACAACCCGGAGATGCTGGAGAACCTGAACTTCGAGAACATCGACATCCTCGACCACCGTGAGCCGCAGGTGACCTACCAGGGCGCCATCGCCTTCATGGTCGGCGACAGCAACCTCGTCCGGGACGTCAAGTTCGACAACATCCGCGTGGAGGACTTCCGCTGGGGCCAGCTCATCCACATGCGGGTCGAGTACAACCCGAAGTACAACACCTCGGCCGGCCGCGGCATCGAGGGCGTCTATATCAAGGACCTCAACTACAACGGTAAGAACGCCGACCTGTCGATCATCGCCGGTCTCGACAAGGACCACGTCATCAAGGACGTCACCTTCGAGAACCTCCGCGTCAACGGCAGGGTGATCGCCGACAGCACGGGCAAGCCGAGGTGGTACCTGGCCTCGGACGGCGTGCCCATGTTCGTCAACGAGCATGTGCAGAACCTCCGCTTCCTCACCACCGCGGAGGCCGCAGCCCTGTAGCTGCCGACGGCCGGCCCCGGCGTCCCCTCCGGAGGGGACGCCGGGGCCGGCCGCACGACTGCGGCGCGGCACCGCGCCGCTGGGCGGCGCCTGAGGGTTCCGGCCGCCGTACGCGTCACGCGGCCTGCCATCCGTACTGCTCCGCATCGCCGCGCAGCAGGCTCCGGGTCCGGCCTGCGGCGGAGGGGTGTCGGCGCCCGGTGGGCGGGCGACTGGTTCCACGGGGTTCCTTGTGGTGCCCCGTGGTATCCCCGCAGGATCCGGCACAGATCTGGCACCGCCGGATTCTCGGCCGGGAGAGGTGTGCGCCGTGAGGCCCTGCCGTCCCGGGAGACCTCAGGCGATCGACGTGCCGGCCGGTTCAGGCGGACGGGGCGGGGACGGTTCTGGTCGCGCCAAGCCCGGGGCGAGACGCCGTAGGCCTGTCTGAACACTTTGCTGAAATGGGCCGCGTCCACGAAGCCCCAACTCCGGCCTATCGCCGCGATGGTCCGCAGCCGGCCGTTCGGGCCGGCCAGCTCACGTCTGCATTCCGCCAACCGGTGCGAACGTATCCAGTCGCCAAGACTGATACCCGAACGGGCCAGCACTGTGTAGAGGTGACGGACCGAGATGCCGTGCACGGCGGCGATCCTCGCGGCCGACAGGTCGGCATCGGCCAGGTGCGCTCGGATGTACTCAGTGATCCGCAGGTTGAGCGTTGCCTCCATCGGCGCTCCTGCAAGGCTGGAGTTTCCGAGCTGGGACGCCACGGGTGCGTATTCCTGTTCTTTTCTCATCACTTACCAATAGAGGGACATAATGCGCTATACGGGGCGTAAAAAGAGGATTGCGGCCGCGGCTGCGCTGGGCGCACTGACGGTGCTTCTCGCCACCGGATGCTCCTTGAGCATTGGCACCGCAGAGAAGAAGAATGAGGCGACGGCCAGCGAGGGCGCAGCCGCTGTCGAGGAGGACCCGGCCAAGGAGCAGCCGACGGCCGAGGAGAAGCCGGTCGGCGACAAACCCGCAGAGCCCGGGAACACGGGCGTCAGCGAGGAGGGGGCCGTCCACAAGTCCCGAGTCGCACTGACGATCGCCGACAAGATCGCCGCGGACCACCGGCAAGCGTCCCAAGTTGGTCACCTGTGCTGAGCACCTCCCGGCCCGGGTCGGCGCCACGATTCGCTGCCAGGTCACCACCGACAGCGACACCATCGGTGTCACCGTCACTGCCACCGCGGTCAACGGCACCCGGGTCAGTTACAACCTCAAGGCCGACAGCAAGGTCGGGTAAACACAGAGCCCGCGCGACGCGTTCGGGAAACGGAAGGCCCAGGTCGGAGATCCGGTCCGTGCTCGGGACGGCGGACCCGCGCGACGAAACAGGGCGCTTGGCAGGCATCAGACCAGGTCAGGCGCCCTGCTCGGGTTGTTGGAAGAACCCGGCTCCTATGCGGTGGTCGCCTCTGGCGCTTCCGTTGCCGCCGTCCTCGTGGTGAGCGGGCTCCTGCCCCCGCTCAAAGCGAAGCGAGCCCACACCGATGCCGATGAGGAACTTGAAGGTGTTGCCCGCGACGAGGAACAGACTGGCGGCAAGGAAGTAGCCGTACAGACTGTGCACGTCCGAGGTCCAGACGTTGAAGATGCTGAAGGCGCCCCACTTGCGCTCGGTGGCGGGGGCGAGGTCCGCGTTGTAGAGACGGGGGGAGTACTCCGGCGGTGTGGCGGCTCTGTCAGAGCCCGCACTGTCCGTGGCCGTCATGTCTTGCTCCTCCTTGCTGTGCCCCATCCCCTCCCGGCGTGGCGCCGGACGGTTGATGTGTCAGGGAAGGGAACGGCCCGGATATTGCACCGGGATGCCGCGTGCGTAACAGACCCAACAACGGGTGAACCGGATTCCCGCGGCAGTGCGGCTGGTTACGAGGGCGGCCGGCTGCGGCTGCATGATGCGGCGTACTCCTGTCGCTGCTGCCGTCGACGAGTCCGACCGCATGAATCGGCGATGACAAGTCAACCTTGCAGGACCGGAGTTGCTCTGTCTGCGGCCGTCGTGACGGTGACGCCGGTTCACGCCGTGCCGCCGTGCGGCCGAGGACACGGCAGGCAGGCGGTGAACGCGGAGCTGCCGACGGGCGGCTGGTCAACTCCCGTGTGCGGTTGCTCGTCGCGCGACGTCTTACCTCCGTGACGACGCGACCCAGGGCGGCTCGATGTCGTCTCGGCCGTGCGGATTCCGCTCGGCCTGTAATAACCCGGCTGTCACGCGCATTCCTCAGTGACAGAGCCCGATACGAGGAGACGGCGCGTGACTCAAGTCCAACGCTTCCGGGACGTCTATGAGGAGTGCTATCCGCGTGTACTCGCCTATGCCACGAGCCAGGTGGGACGGCAGATCGGTGAGGACATCACCAGCGAGACCTTCACAGTCGCGTGGCGGCGGATGCGGGACGTTCCGCAACCCGCGCTGCCCTGGCTCCTGGGCGTGGCCCGCAACCTGGTGCGGGAGCTGCGTCGCCGGGACAGCCACCAGTACGCACTCGCCGCACAGGAAGCACAGCGCATCAGTACCGGCGCCCGGACCGAGGCGCAGGACGTGGCCACACACGTGACCGATCGAGAAGCGGCGCTGCAGGCCCTGGCGAGCCTGTCCGGCGCCGACCGGGAACTGCTGACCCTGATCGCCTGGCACGGGCTGAGCCCCAAGCAGGCCGCACGTGTCCTGGGCTGCACCACCGCGACCCTGACCGTCCGGCTGCACCGGGCCCGTCGACGGCTGGAACGTGCCGTGGAGGCCGTGTCCGTACCCCCCGCACCGGCAGTGCGCCGCACTGACGGCCGCACCGACCGTGAAGGAGCAATCGCATGAGGAAGACGTACGAAGGGTCCACGCGGCGGCGAGACGTCATGAAGGTGCTCGCGGACGCCCGGCCCGCCGAGCTGGACCCGTCCCTGTTGGCGGGCTCCCGTCGGCAGCGCGAGGACCTGGCCCGGATCACGGCCGCCACGCAGGAGGGGCCCATCCGAGGCCCCCTGGCATGGCTGCGTCCCCGGTTCCTGCCGCTCGGGGCCGTCGCGACCGTCGCGGCGTCCGCGATCGTGGTCGGCACCCTCGTCCAGCAGGAGTCGCGCGGAACCACGAGCGCGCAGCCGGGCACCCGCCCGCCGTCGGCCACCGCGACGGGGCTGGACGGCCGGATGGAGCTGCTCGGCGCGGCGAAGGCGGCGGAGGCTTCGACTGCCGAGGGACCGTACTGGCAGGTGACCACGCGGGCGGAGAACGTGGACGTCGTCGGTGAGCCGGGACGGCGCTTCGCCGTGCGCAGCACCGAGACGCAGGAGTGGTCGGTGGGGGTGCGCCCGGGAACCCGGAGCCTGATGGTCATCGGTCTGGACGCCGAGACCGAGCCCCGCACCGCGGCGGACGAGGAACGCTGGCGGGCCGCCGGGGCACCACGGCAAGTGGAGAGCCCGGCAGACGCTGACGGTCGGATGAGGGTCGCGATGACGATCGGAGCACGCGGGCGGCCCACGGTCATGCGCACCGACAGCGACAACAAGATCTACGCCCTCGGCCCGGACAACGTCTCCTACCAGGATCTGCGGAAACTGCCCACCGACAGCGCGCAGTTGCGCCGAAAGTTCCAGCGGCTGTACGAGCGGGACCGCGGTGGCGAGAACAGCGGCGACCGTACGGCCTGGATGCTGCGCCAGGCGGCCGACGTCATCACCATGCCGGTGAAACCCGGCACCCGAGCCGCCGCGTACCGCCTGCTCGCGGACCTGCCGGGCATCCGCGTCCAGGGCTCTGCCACCGACCCGCTGGGCCGTAAGGGCATCGGCATCACGCTCCCCGACTACGCGGAGACCCCGCTGGGGAGTGTGGAGCAGCGGCTGGTCGTGGACCCGTCCACCGGCGCTCTGCTCGCCGAGCTCGTCGTCCTGGCCGAACCGTCGGCCACCGCGCGACAGGCGGGGCTGGACGCGGGCACGACGGTGACCTACTCGGCGACCACCCGGATGGAGTGGGCGCAGCGGCAGATCACCGTGCCGAAGAACGCCCGGCACTGAACTCCCCCGCGCGGGCCGGGCACCGCCGGGCCTGTCACGCAAACACACCTCCAGAAGGAGCGACTTGATGAGAACCCCCGCACAAGGCTCTGCCTCACGCGGCCTCTGCGTGGCCACCGTCTTCGCGGCCTGCGCCCTCGCCCTCACACCGTGGGTCGCCCAGGCGCAGACCGAGACGCAGGCCCAGGCGGAGACGCCCTGGAAGCTCGCGTTACCGCTTTCCGAGGCGGCTTCCAGTGACTTCATGGATGTCGACGCGAGGAGCAGGACCGACGCTTGGGCGGTCGGCCGGAAGACGGACGACTCCTTCTCGGTGGCCCCGCTGGCCAAGCACTGGGACGGCAGGCGGTGGAGCGACGTTCGGCTCGCGGCGACGGGAGGCAGGCCCGCGCAGCTGGAGGCGGTGGCCGCCTCCGGCCCCGACGACGTCTGGGCCGCCGGGACGTACACCGATGTGGAGATCCCCTCCGCCTCCTCGGCCAAGCTGCCGGACCGCCTTGCGGACCGCCTTGCGGGCCGTCTGCCCGACTCTCCGGCGGACCGGTCCCGCGGCGGCGCCGCGCGTCCCGCGACGGCCAGCCCTGTCGTGCTCCAGCACTGGGACGGCACCCGATGGAAGCGGGTGCAGCGTCCGGCGCCCGCCGAGGGCTGGATCCGCTTCGTCGGCGAACTGACCTCGGTGGGCCGGGACTCCGTGTGGCTGACCACCATGGACTGGAACCCGGTGACGGGCGCGTACACCGGACAGCTGGAGCAATGGGACGGCCGCACCTGGCGGCGGACGGCCCTTCCTCCGGCACCGGACGGCAGCCCGGTACAGCCCTGGGACATCACCGGCACCGGCCCCGACGACGTGTGGGTCACCGCCGACGCCGACGCCGACGGTACCGCGAGGCCCCTGCTCTACCACTTCGACGGCCGGCGCTGGACGACGGACAGCATCCCCGTCCCTTACGAGTACGGCGCCGGCTGGGTGGCCAACCATGTCGTGACGACGAAGCGCGGAACGGTCCATGTGTTCGGCAAGACAAACGACCCGGCGGTGTCCGACGGACTCCTGGCCGCGCGATGGGACGGCCGCACCTGGCGGCCGCTCCCCGCGCCCGACGTCGAAGAGGTGAACGCCTCGGGCACGGACGGCTCGGGAACGGTGTGGATCGCGGGCTGGCCCGTGGGCGGCAGCCATGCGGTGGTCTCCCGCTGGGACGGCGCCTCCTGGACCGAGGAGGGACTTCCGGAGGAGATCTCGACCACCGTGGGCAGTTCACTCCTCGGCATAGACGGCGTTCCCGGCACTCGGGCCGTACTGGCCGCGGGAAACGTCGCCTGTGAGAGCACGACGGGCGCGTGCGGTCTGGTGGTTTCGCGCAAGATCGGCTGACGGTTCGAGCAGGCGGGAAGGCCTACTCGAACCGGCCCGCGTCCCTCACCGCAACGACCGCCTGGGGCCCGCAGCGTCCGCTGCGGGCCACAGGCGGTGGGGCGTTGGGGTCAGGACGGGTCGCCGTACTGGAGGCCGCGTCCGTTGGTGCCGACATAGACGCGCCCGTAGGTGTCGGGGTCGCCGGTGACGACGCCGACGCCGCCGATGCTGCCCCACTGGTGGGCGTCGTCGTTGACGCGGAGCCAGGTGGCGCCCTTGTCGGTGGAGCGGAAGACGCCGGTGACGTCCTTGACGGTACCGATCAGGTACAGGGCCTGATAGGCGGCGCCCGGCGCGGCTTTGCCGAAGCCGAGGGCGGAGGCCGACTGCACCGTGGTGAGCGTGGTGAAGGTGCGGCCGCCGTCGGTGGAGTGCAGCAGCCCCTTGGCACCGTCGGCGATCCACAGGTCCCCGGCGATGCCGGGGACGGCCGTGAGCTCGCCGGAGGGCAGGTTGGTGGCGCGGGCGGTGAACGTCGCGCCGCCGTCGGTGCTGGCATAGAGCGTGCCGCCGGCCAGTGAGTAGAAGGTCTTGGCCGAGGAGCGGTCGGCGACGACCACGGCGCCGTTGCCCAGGCCGCTGACCTTCGACCAACTCGCCCCCTTGTCGGTCGAGCGGTACGGGGCCTGACCGGCCTCGGTCCAGACGATGGTGGTGCCATCCGCCGCGAGCGCGACATGACCACTGTCGGCGCTGCCCACCGGCTCTGCCTTGAAGCCGCTCCAGCTGCTGCCGCCGTCGGTGGAATAGGCGCCGTCCTGCGCGCCACCACGGCCGACGCGGACCATCACCGCGGGGTCGGACTGGGCGAAATCGATGTCGGTGCTGGTGATCATCATCGGGTTCTCCAGCCGCCCGGCGGGCACCCTGGTCAGCGAGTCGTGGCGGAAACCGCCCAGGTCACCCATGGCGGTGATGGCGGTGGCGCCGCCGGGCGGGGCGATCACGTCCATCAGCGCGGTCTCCTCCAGCCCTCGGGCCCCCACGGTCCAGTGGCTGGTGCCGCCGCTGTCGGTTGCGGTGGCGTCCTTGCTGCGCCAGATGCCGCTGCCGGTGCCGTACAGCACGTGCCCGGAGTTGAAGGGATCGATGGCCAGGGCGGTCATCCAGTGCCCGGTGCCGGTTCCGACGTAAGGAGCGGCGGATGCGTCCCGCTCCGATTTCGCGGCCTGCGCCTTCCAGGTCGTGCCGCCGTCGGTGGTCCGGTAGAGCTCGTCCTCGGGCCACCAGCGGTCGAGGGTGGTGACCATCACCGTGGAAGGCTTCTGCGGGTCGACGGCCAGACCGGAGAACCCGTAGCTGCCCTGGGACGGGGAGACGTTCTTCCACGCCCCGCCGGCCGGCGTGTACTTCCACACCGAACCCGCCGTCGCGCCGCTGGGGCCGACGGAGTTGGCGTACGTCAGGTACAGCGAGCCGTCACCGGAGAGCACGCCGTGCTGCGGCATCTGGCCGGTGGGCTGGCCGGAGACGGCCTGCCAGGTGCTGCCGCCGTCGGTGGAGCGGTACAGGGAGGTGGACTTGTCGGCGACGCCCACATAGACCGTCTTGCTTCCGGCCGGGCCGTACGTCACGAAGGAGATGCCCGCGCCGCTGCTCGCCCCGTCCTTGACGGGGAACGAGGAGACCTGACTCCATGTCACGCCGTGGTCGGTGCTGCGCCACAGGCCGTTCTTGCGGGTGCCCAGCAGCAGGGTGTCGTTGTCCCCGGGGTTGATCGCCAGCCGTTCGCCCGCCCCGCGGCCGTCCTCGTTGGCGCCCAGCTTGAAGGGCAGATCGGTGCGCTGGAAGGTGCGGCCACGGTCCGTGGAGCGCAGGATCGCGCCGTTGCCCGCCCAGCTGTTGGTGTAGGTGCCCGCCGCGAGGTAGAGCCGGTCGGGGTCGACGGGGTCGGTGGCCAGCGAGTCGATGCCCAGCAGGTTCCAGTCCTTCTCGCCGACCCAGTCGGTCAGCGGGATCCACTGCTCGGCCGCGACGTCCCAGCGGTAGGCGCCGCCCATGTCGGTGCGCGCGTACAGCAGGCCCTTCTCCCGCGGGTTGAACACCAGCCCGGTGACGTAACCGCCGCCCACGACCTGGGCGTTGTTCCACACATACGGTCCGGCCGCGGCCGTGGTCTGCGCTCCGCCTGCCCCGGCCGCCTGAGTCTCGGCCGCCTGGGTCTCGACCGTTTTCACCAGCTTCCACTGCTGGTTGGTGCTGCCCTTGCCGGGATACTGGATGACTGCCGCGCCGTCGGCCGTGGAGCCCCCGGAGACGTCCAGGACCTGGCCGCTCCTGCGGGAGGTGAAGGTGACGGCGTCGGAACCGCTCACCTCGTCGATCCGCCACTCCTGGGAGGTGGAGGAGCTGTCGGTCTGCTGCTCGGCGGCAGCTGCCTGGGCGGTCGAATCGCCCGCCGTGCCCAGCACTTTGCCGCTGTTGCGGTTCACCAGCTCGTAGTAGCCGTCCCCGGTGGGTCTCAGCTTCCACTGCTGGTTGGCGGTGTTCTGGTCGGTCCACTGCTGGATGCGGGTGTGGTCGGCGGTGGAGAAGGCGTTGACGTCCATCGCCTTGCCGCTGCGTACGGAAACCAGCCGGTAGTAGGCGTCGCCGTCGACCGTCGCGGCCTGCGAGTCATCCTGCGCGAACAGGAGATACGGCACGACGATGGCGGGCACGCCGAGCAGCAGACCGGTCGCGGTCCAGCGACGGCGGTGACGCCCGCGGCGCCCGCCTTTCGTGGGGTTTTCCATGGGGAGGTGTTCTCCTTGCATGCCGTTCACCGGAGGAGTGGCGGAATCAGGCACCGAATGGCCGGATCCGACTCCTTGTGGTCACAGGCTCCGCAAAGGGTTGCCCCGAGCCGGAAAGTTCTTTCACCCGCCCCCCGCCGATCAGCGGGGGGCCGGTCGGCCGACCGGCGGGACAACTCCCGTAACCCGTCGGATGGTTGACCGCGCCCCCGCCTCGGCAACGTTGTCCCAGTGACTGAGATCGAAAGCGCCGACAAGGCGCCTCCGCGGCCCTTACCCGCCCCCGAGTCCGCCACGGCGACGGCACGCCCAGCGCCGATGGCACGGCTCGTCGGGGTGGACCTCGCCCGTGCACTGGCCGTGTTCGGAATGTTCGCCGTGCACGTCGGCCCCTTCCCCTCGCCCGGGGGCGGCGTTGGTGACTGGTTCCTGGGCCTGGCGAGCGGCCGGGCCTCGGCGCTGTTCGCCACCCTCGCCGGGTTCTCGTTGATGCTGATCGCCGGCCGCCGTGAGCCGAGGACCGGACTGGCCGGCAGGCAGGCGAGGGCCCGGATCGTGATCCGGGCCGTGATCCTGCTGGTGCTGGGCAGCGCGTTGGCGATGACCAACTTCGGCGGCGCCGGAATCCTCAACTTCTACGCGTTGTACTTCCTGCTGTCCCTGCCCCTGCTGCGGCTGCGGGCCAGGACGCTCGCGATCACCGCGGTCGCGCTCGCGGTCGTCACGCCGCAGGTGGCGTTCGGCCTCAGAGCACTGCTCACCGAGTCGATCGTGAACAGCATCGACGCGTACGACCCGATCGCGCGACTCTCCGGCGTGGGCGTGCTCGACCTCCTGCTCACCGGCCTCTACCCGGCGATCACCTGGATGACGTTCGTGGTCACAGGCATGGCGTTGGGCCGGCTGGATCTGACCTCCGGCGCGGTGCAGCGGCGGCTGGCCGTGGTCGGTCCCGCGCTGATCGGGTTCGGATACGGCGTCTCGTGGCTGGTGCTGCGGTTGTCCGGCGGAACTCAGAAGATCACGGCCGGGATGCCTGACATGAAGGACCCCGGTGCCATGAAGGACTCCGGTGCCATGCCGGACCCCGGCATGACATCGGGATCCTTCGACATGCCGGTCGGGGGTGGGCTGTGGGGCCCCGACGCGTGGGGGTTGCTGGCAGCCGAGCCGCACAGCGGTTCCACGTTCGACCTCATCGGCAGCATCGGGATCGCGATCACCGTGCTCCTGTGCCTGACGGTGGCGATGGACCGACTGCCGTGGCTGCGTCGGCCGGTAACTCCGATCATCGCCGTCGGCACGATGTCCCTGACTCTCTACGTGGGCCACATCCTGGTCATCCTCGCCCTGCCCGGCGAAGCGGCCACCCCGCCGCAGTCCGCCTCCGCCGCGCTGCTGCTCTCGTTCATCGTCGGGGCCACCCTGTTCGCGGCGATCTGGTCCCGCTTCTTCCGCCGCGGACCTCTGGAGTACCTGCTCAACGGCGCCACCAAACTGGCGAAGCACGTCCGATGAGCCTCTGCGCCGCCGAGCGCACAACGGGTCGGTCTGCCGGAGGCCGCGCTTCCGGCAGACCGACCTGCTCAGCGAAACGCGGGCTGGTGGAGGACGTGCTGGAAGTGGCCCGACTGGACTCCCAGGTGGCGGCGGTGGAGTCCGAGGAACGTGAGGTGAGCGCGATGGCCCGGCGTGCGGTAGCCGGCCTCGACGGCGTACGGGTGGAGGTCACGGCGGACGCGGTCGTGGCGACCGACCCGCGCCGCGTCGAACGCATCCTGACCAACCTGGCCGCCAACGCCCTGCGGCACGGCGCCCCGCCCGTGGAGATGGAGGTCGACGGCCCCGTGGTCCGGGTCCGCGACCACGGCCCCGGCTTCCCGCCCGATCTGCTCGTCGTGCTGCACACCTCCGGCCCCCCCAGCGCTTCAGCACGGGCTCCCGGTCCGGCGGCACCGGCCTCGGCCTGACCATCGCAACCGGCCAGGCCCGCCTGCTCGGCGCCCGCCTGACCTTCCGCAACCGTCCGGAGGGGGGCGCGGAGACGGAGCTGCGGCTGCCGAAGGACTGATCCGCCGGAGGCGGGTTGAGCGGCCGGGTCGGCTCACCCACCTCAGCCCCGGAAAGTGCGCCACCGCCCGCTACCTGCCCGTACGCCCCGCTGACCGCGAAGGCCTTCGAGTCGCTGATGGGCGCGGTTGGGGCCGTCGTTGTAAGCGTTCATGCTCTTCCATAGCCGTCTGATGGTGGATGGCGGTGGTGCCCGACTGGTCGGACACCACCGGGAGGCATCCGGTTGCTGAAGCCTCTTTTCAGCCGGCTTCCTGGCGCTGCCGGAGATCATGGACGCTGGCCGTGAGGGTACCGTCGTGCTGTTCGTAGTGGGACAGGGCGACGCCGAGGCCGAAGAATGTGGGAGCCCACTCGCCCACGAAGATGCCCCACCGGTCGGCGCGGGCGAGTCCGGTGCCGGGTTCGGCTTTGAGGCTGGTCATCCAGGCGACAACGGTGAGGCCGATGGACGTGAAAGCGGCCATGTAGGCATGCTCGCTTCGGATGCCCATCTCGTGCATTTTCTTGACGATCATGGTGTCTCCCGGTCATGGGCCGGTAGTGGGGTGGTTTCCTGAGCCCCTGGCAGCGGCCGGTCTTACGCCGGGGTGAGCCCGAGCCGATCGACAATGCCGCAGACACCCGTTGCCCTCGTCACCCTCTCACCTGATGTGGCAGCGTCATGGCTCGATGAGCCGAGCGGCGACAGGGAAATGACGATGGGGTCGTGCCCGGGATTCCGCACATGGCGTCCCCTGATCTCAGCGGTGTCCAGGACCTCAGCAGGCGCTGCCTGGACCTGAGAGTGCCCCTTTTTCATGAGCAAACACGCAATCTCCAAGGAATCCCCCATTTTTTTTGTTTGCCGATTCAACATGCCAAGCAGTCAGTCGACGGCTTGAGCTTGCCGGAATGGGGCGGGTTCCACCTTGCGTCGATGGGGCTGAGCTGCGTACGCCGATGCTGTTGGTCGACCAGGTGGTGTGGTTATTTGCGCCGGGCGCGGTACTCGCAGGCAGGAGCCGTTTGCTGATGCTGACTCATCATCAGCATGACAGTGAGGATCCACGACCATGACCGCACATACGCGCCACCCAACCGCCCGCACCTCCGTACAGCAGGCCGCCATTCTGGTGGGATCCGTATTCCTGTTGGCGGGCATACTGGGCTTCATCCCCGGCATCACCACGAGTTACAGCGACATGGAATTCGCCTCGCACGAGTCGGGTGCCAAGCTGTTCGGGATCTTTCAGATTTCCATCCTGCACAACCTCGTACACCTGGCTTTCGGCGTTGCCGGTCTGGCACTCGCCCGCACTGCCTCCGGTGCGTACTCCTACCTGCTGGGCGGCGGGGCCGTCTACCTGGTGCTGTGGATCTACGGTCTGGCCGTCGGCCGCGATAGTGACGCCAACTTCGTGCCTCTCAACACTGCCGACGACTGGCTTCACTTCGCGCTGGGCATCGCCATGATCGGTCTTGCTCTTCTCCTCTGCCGACGCACCCCCCGCACCGACGATCGTTAGAGGCCGGCCTCACGGCATGCAGACTTTCTTGCCCTATCCCGACTTCAGGGCCTCGTCCCTGGTCCTGGATCGTCGCCGACTCGGCAAACAGCGGGTCGAGGCGTTGCAGGTTCTCCGCGGCCTTGTCGTGCCGGGTTACGGGTGGCGTCGCCATCCAGCAGTGCTGATGTGGGCTGGATACGAGGAAGCACTGGTCCGCTATGGCCTTGAAGTCTGCAAGGTATGGCGCGAACACGGTCATCAAGACAGCTGTGCGGCCACACTCATCGCTGACCTCCTCGCATTCCGTCCCGGTGCACCAGTTCGTCACCAGGTGCAACTGGCGGCCGCCGGGGAACTGCCTCCATGGCTCGGCGACGATGCTTTCCACCGCAGCCACCGGTCGGCACTGGTGCGCAAAGACCCGAACACATACGCACCACTCTTCCCCGACGCGCCGAACGATCTCCCATACATTTGGCCGACGTCGGACCGGTCAGACGACCCACTTTCCGAGGAGTGAAGGTGGAATCCGCAACTGGTCTCGTGTGGCGATGAGGTCGAGCCTTTGGCCACCGGGACCAGGCCGGCGGCGGAGGCGAGGTGGCCTGCGTCGGGGTAGGCGGCCAGGTCGCCTGTGGCGACGAGGAACTCTGCTCCCAGGATCGGGCCCATGCCGGGCATCGACTCGATGACGGTGGCCTGCGGGGTGGGTGCGGAAGGCGTCGCGGAGAACAGGCCGCCGAGCACTACCCCCGCCTCAGCCGCGGTGCTCAGCGCCCGCACCGGCCGGGCGCGGGATGCCCGCTCTTGGTGCGGGAGCTCGAGCGGCTGAGGAGCACGGTGAACGCCACCGGCCGGCCACCGCCGCCGGGGTCGTAGAAGCAGCCGACGGGGTCAGGTGAGCGGTGGCGACGCGGGCAGGCGCTGGTCGGCGGCCCAGGAGGCGAGGATGCGCAGCCGTTCGTGGGTGGGGGAGCCGGGGGCTGCGGTCCAGACGGTCAGGTTCTGGTCGGGGTCGGTGTTGGCGGTGAGGGTGTCCCAGTCCAGGACGAGTTCGCCGACGACCGGATGGTTGAGGGTCTTCGTGCCCACGGTGCGGGCGGCGACGTGGTGTTCGCTCCACCATCGGGCGAACTGCTTGTCGCGCATGGACAGTTCACCGACCAGCTCGATCAGGCGGGGGTCCTCGGGATACTTCGCGGCCTCCATGCGCAGCTGGGCCACGGCGATCTGCGCGGAGGTCTCCCAGTCGGCGTACAGGGTGCGCATGGCCGGCTCGGTGAAGATGGTCCGGGGATAGTTGCGCTGCTTTTCCGGGATGCGGGAGAAGTCGGTGACAAGGGCGGCGGCCAGCGCGTTCCAGGCCAGGATGTCTCCGCGTCGGCCCTGCACGATGGCGGGGGTGGCGGTGAGGTCGTCCAGGACCCGTTGCAGCTGCGGTTGCACCTTCTGCCGACCGCGCCGCCGGGTGCGCGTGGTGGTCTTGCCCGCGAGCTGGAAGAGGTAGCCGCGTTCGTCGTCGTCCAGATGGAGTACACGGGCGAGGACGTCCAGCACGGGCGCCGATGCCTGCATGCGGCCCTGTTCGAGGCGGGTGTAGTAGTCGGTGCTGATGCTGGCGAGCTGGGCGACCTCCTCGCGGCGCAGCCCGTCGACCCGGCGGGGCCTGTCGCTCTCGGGTAGTCCGACCGTGCGCGGGCTCAGCTCCGAGCGGCGTTTCTTGAGGAATTCTCCCAGCTCATTGAGGGGGACGTTGGCGGTCATGCTTCCCAGCATGACACCGGTCGCACCTGGGGAAGGGGGGAGAATTTACTCCCAGGATGTTCCCCTCCCAGGATGGATTTCTCCGCTTCTCGCGCTTTCCCTCGCGTGCGAGGCTCGCTGTCGAGCAGCCGATCACGACCGCCGACTGCTGCACACGACCCTCGCACCCAAAGGAAGCACCCCCATGCGCGGAGCAGTCATCCACGCCCCCGGCGATGTGCGTTTCGAGGCACTCGACGACCCGAAGATCCTCAAGCCGACCGACGCGGTCATCCGTACGGTCGCCACCTGCGTGTGCGGCTCGGACCTGTGGCCCTACCGCGGCGCGGAACCTGTCGACGAACCCCATCCGATGGGGCACGAGTACGTGGGCATCGTCGAGGAAGTGGGCAGCGAGGTCGCGGGCGTCAAGCCGGGCCAGTTCGTGGTCGGTTCGTTCGCCACCTCGGACAACACGTGCGTGAACTGCCTGAACGGCTGGCAGTCCTCCTGCCTGCACCGGGAGTTCATGAGCACCTGTCAGGCCGACTACGTCCGCATCCCCAACGCGCACGGCACCCTGGTCGCCACGGACGAGCACCCGGACGGCGAGATGGTGCCCGGCCTGCTGGCCGTCTCCGATGTGATGGGCACCGGCTGGTACGCCGCCCTCGCCGCTGAAGTGAAGCCCGGTACCACGGCCGTGGTCGTGGGTGACGGTGCGGTCGGCCTGTGCGGCGTGATCGCCGCGAAGGAGCTCGGCGCGGAGCGGATCATCGCCATGAGCCGCCATGAATCCCGGCAGAAGCTCGCCCTCGAATTCGGTGCCACCGACATCGTCGGCGAGCGCGGCGAAGAAGGCATCGTCCGCGTGAAGGAGCTGACGAACGGCATCGGCGCCGACTCTGTGCTGGAGTGCGTCGGCACCCCGGAGTCCATGCGGCAGGCCCTGCACTCCGCCCGGCCCGGCGGCAACGTCGGCTTCGTCGGTGTCCCGCACGAGGTGGCGCTCGACGGCGAGGAGCTGTTCTTTTCCCAGGTCGGCCTGCGTGGCGGCCCCGCCCCCGTACGCCGCTACCTGCCCGATCTGATCGACCGGGTCCTTTCCGGGCGGATCAACCCGGGCAGGGTCTTCGACCTCACGCTCCCCCTGGAGCAGGTCGCCGAGGGCTACAAGGCGATGGACGAGCGCCGCGCCATCAAGGCCCTCCTCAAGCCCTGACCGCACACGTCCACACAGGGGCCGCACCCAGGCGGTGCTGCCCCGGACCGGGGACCACAACCGCTCGTACGAGGACCAACTATGACGACCTTCGCCCTCGTCGGCGCCGGCCCCGGCCTCGGGCTCGCCACCGCCCGCCGCTTCGGAGCCGCCGGCCACACCGTCGCTCTGATTGCCCGCGACGCGCAGAAGCTGGACGAGCTGACGGCCGAACTCGCCCGTGACGACATCCAGGCCCGCGGCTTCACCGCTGACGTCCTCGACATCGAGTCGCTGACCGCGGCCCTGTACGCGGCCGCGGCAGCCTGGGGGCCCATCGAGATCCTCCAGTACAGCCCGGTGCCGCGCGCCGACTTCATGAAGCCGGTCCTCGACACGAGTGCCGATGACCTCGACGCGCCGCTCGCCTTTTCCGTCAAGGGTCCCGTCACCTGCGTGAACGCCGTTCTTCCCGGCATGCGCGAGCGGGGCCGCGGCACCCTGCTGTTCGTCAACGGCTCCAGCGCCGTACGACCCAACCCGAACGTCGCCGGCACATCGATCGCCTTCGCCGCCGAAAGCGCCTACGCCCGCATGCTCCACGACGCCCTCGCCCCGGAGAACATCCACGCCGCCCAGCTGATCATCCCTGGCGCAATCCGGCCCGACGCCGAGCACAGCAGCCCCGACGTACTGGCCCGGCGACTGTTCGACATCCACCAGCAGCGGGACGGCTTCCGTCACTACTCCGAGCCCCTGCCCGACCAGCCACTGGACGACCCGTGAACCTCACCCCCCTTCGCGCCCTCGCCCGCGTGGTCCCGGCCGCCGCCCTGCTGCTGGTCATGACCGCCTGCGCCGACGATTCCCCGCCCTCCTCCTCCGTCTCCTCCTCCGAGCCCGCGTCGCCGCAGGCTTCGACGGCCCCGGCAGCCACCACACCGACCGGCAGGACAACCGCGATGAACATCCGGCTCACCCTCGACGGCCAACACATCGCCGCCACCCTGAACGACAGCCCCACCGCCCGCGACTTCGCCGCCCAGCTCCCCCTGACCCTGTCCCTGCGCGACCTCAACCAGGCCGAGAAGATCGCCGATCTGCCCCGGAAGCTGTCCACCTCCGGCGCCCCGGAAGGCGCCGACCCAGAGGTCGGTGACCTGGCGTACTACGCGCCCTGGAACCAGCTCGCCACTTACTACCGCGACGCTCCCTACGCGGCCGGCCTGGTCATCCTCGGGCACATGGCCGACGGCGGTGCCGAGCAGCTCGCCACCGCCGACGAGATCACCATGGAAGCCGCGCCCTGATCCGCCCCACCGCTCGCCCCTGCACGAAGGAGGGCGGAGATTCTCCCCTTTTCGGTCCGGTTCGCTGCATGGAACCGTCGAAGACGTGGCCGCGCCGTCCGCTGTCCCGCCGCGACGGCTTCAGCCGCCCCCCCCTCGCTCGAAGGGACAACCCGACGTGAATCCCAGCTACGACTTCACCAGCCAGGTCGCTTTCGTGACCGGGGCCGGCGCCGGTATGGGCCTGGCGACCGCCCGCGCGTTCGCCGCCTCCGGAGCCGCCGTCGCCCTCACCGACATCGACGAAGCAGCCCTGAACGCGGCCGCGAAGGAACTCACCGACGCCGGCCACCGGGTCCTCGCCCTCACCTGCGACGTCAGCGACGAGGACCAGGTCGCCGCCGCGGTCGACGGCACTGTCGAGACGTTCGGCCGCCTCGACATGGCCTACAACAACGCCGGCATCCAGATCCCGCCCAGCGACGCCGCCGACGAGCCCGCCGAACGGTTCGACCGCGTCAACGCAATCAACCTCCGGGGCGTGTGGGCCTGCATGAAGCACGAGCTGCGGCACATGCGGGCCCAGGGCAGCGGAGCCATCGTCAACTGCTCCTCCCTCGGAGGCCTCGTCGGTCTCCCCGGCCGAGCCTCGTACCACGCCTCCAAACACGGCGTGATCGGCCTGACCACCAGCGCCGCCCTCGAATACGCCCCGCGCGGCATTCGGATCAACGCCGTGTGCCCCGGCACCATCGACACCCCCATGGTCAGCGACATGATCGCCAAGGGGGAGCTCGACCGTGCCGAGGCCGAAGCCAACCAGCCCGTCAACCGACTCGGCACCGCCGACGAAATCGCCCAGGCGGTCCTGTGGTTGTGCAGCCCCGGAGCCGGCTTCGTCGTCGGCGTCGCCCTCCCCGTCGACGGCGGCTACGTCGCCCGCTAGAGACAGCCCACGCACGAAGGAGAGCTGAGAGACACCATGGAATTCATCAAGCAGCAGCCCAGCAGCAAGGCCCCGGTGGACTGGTTCACCGGCGACGTGTGGTGGGACGTCATCGTGGCCGGCCAGGAGCCGTCCAGGATGCGCGCCAACCTGGTCCGCTTCTCGCCGGGCGCCCGCACCAACTGGCACTCCCACGCCCTGGGCCAGACCCTGCACGTCGTGGCCGGCATCGCCCTGATCGGAACCCGGGACGGCACCGTCTTCGAGGCCCACCCCGGCGAGACCGTCGCCTGCCCGCCGAACGAGGAACACTGGCACGGCGCCGCCCCCGACCGGTTCATGGAGCACATCGCCATGTGGGAGGGCACAGGTGACGGCACCCCCGAGACCACGTGGGCCGAGCCGGTCGCCGACCAGCAGTACAACGGCTCCCGCACCCGCAACCACTAGCCCCGGCCAGTCGATCACATGACCCGGGCTCACTCAGGACGGCACGGCGTCCCCGACGAGGGCCGTGTCAGGGACCTGCCCGAAGCGGTCGATCAGTCCGCCACGCACAACGAAGTGGTGAGTGACGCGGACGCACCCAACAACCGGGCGGCGGCGAGGCTCTGGCCTCCTCTCCCCGTGCGAAAGGCCCACGATGATGTCGGTCAGTGGGTCCTGACGGAGCGTAAGGGGGGAGGAAAGTCTCCCTGTCACGAGCGTTGCCGGTGGTGCAAGACTCCCCGTGCGACCAGTCGCCGCTGCCAAGGCGCGCGGTGGCCCAGTTCCCCGCGGTGACGAAGGTCCAGTCTCCCGTCCCGCCGTTGTGTACGGCCGATCCGTCCGCGATACGAAGGCGTACGTATGTCCACTGAACTCCCTGAGTCTGCCGTTCCATCCCCCACCGGAGCCGGCGAGTCCTCCCCGGCGCCCACTCGGCGCACCTTCATCGCCACCAGTACCGCGGTCGGTGGTGCGGTCGTCGCGGGCGGGGCGATCGGAGGGGCATTCCTCGGGGCTCCGGAGGAGGTGGCCGCCGCCGAGGCGCCGCCCTCCGGCCGCGTGTCCCTGACGGTCAACGGCACCCGCCGCACCGTGACGGTCGACAACCGCACGTCGCTGCTGGACCTGCTGCGCGAGCACTTCGACCTGCCCGGCTCGAAGAAGGGCTGCAACGCCGGTGCTTGCGGAGCGTGCACCGTGCTGGTCGACGGGCGGCGGGTCAACTCCTGTCTGACGCTGGCGGTGCGACTGGAGGGCGCCGAGGTCACCACCGTCGAGGGCCTGGCCGACGGCGACCAACTGCACCCGCTGCAGCAGGCGTTCATCGACGAGGACGCCTTCCAGTGCGGCTACTGCACACCCGGCCAGATCGTCTCCGGTGTCGGCTGCATCCACGAGGGCCACACGGGCTCGCCGGAGGAGATCCGCGAGTGGATGAGCGGCAACATCTGCCGCTGCGGCTGTTACGTGAAAATCGTGCGCGCGGTCGAGCAGACCGCCGCCCGGAAGTAAGGAGCGGCCGTCATGCATCCCTTCACCTACACGCGCGTGTCCGACACGCGAGAAGCCCTCAACGCCGGTCGTCGCGGCGGGCGTTACATCGCCGGCGGCACCACGCTGGTCGACCTGATGCGGGAAACCGTCGAGCGTCCCGAGGCGTTGGTCGACATCAGCGGTCTGCCGCTGGGCGAGGTCACCGTCACCGGGCGCGGCGGGCTGCGTATCGGTGCGCTGGTGACCATGTCCGAGGCCGCGGCCCACCGCAAGGTGCGCACCCTGTTCCCGGTCATCTCCGAGGCGCTGGAGCTGAGCGCGTCGGCCCAGCTGCGGAACATGGCCACCATCGGCGGCAACATCATGCAACGCACCCGGTGCACGTACTTCCGTGATGTGACCGCCGACTGCAACAGGCGCGAGCCCGGTTCCGGCTGCGCGGCGCTGGAGGGCGTCAACCGTACGCACGCCATCCTGGGCACCTCCGACGCCTGCGTGGCCACTCACCCCTCCGACGTCGCCGTGGCGTTCGCGGCGCTTGAGGCGCAGGTGCTCCTGCTGGGCCCGGACGGGGAGCGCCAGGTCGCCTTCGTCGACTTCCTGTTGCGGCCGGGCAGCACCCCGAACCGTGAACAGGCCCTAAGGAAGGGCGAGTTGATTACCGCAGTGGAGATCCCCGCGTTGTCGCGTCCGCTGAAGTCGGGTTACCTGAAGGTGCGTGACCGGCAGTCCTACGAGTTCGCCCTGACCTCGGCGGCCGTAGCGCTGCATGTGCGCGGCGGGGTGATCCGCGAGGCGCGAGTGGCCGCCGGAGGGGTGGGCACGGTGCCGTGGAAGCTGCCGGCCGTCGAGCGGCACCTCGTCGGCGAGCGCCCCTCGGACTCGTTGTGGACGGCCGCTGCCGCCAAGGCGGCGGAAGGCGCCCGTCCCCTTCAACACAACCGGTTCAAGGTCGAGTTGCTCCAGCGGACCGTCGAACGCCAGCTGCGCATCGTAGGAGGTACGAAGTGAGCCCCCAGCCGCAGGCAGCCGTGGGTGCGCCGCTGTCCCGGGTGGACGGCCGGCTGAAGGTCACGGGCAAGGCGCAGTACGCCGCCGAATTCGATGTCGACGGGGCGGTGCACGCCGTCATCGTGGATGCGAGCATCGGCCGCGGCCGCATCACATCGATCGACACCGACACCGCCGAAGCCCAGCCGGGCGTGCTGCGGGTGATCCACCACGACAACGCACCGAAGCTGCCGTACCGTGACAACGCCGGGTCGAACAACCCGCCGGGCCGGCGGCAGCGGGTCTTCCAGGACGACCGGGTGCTCTTCCACGGCCAGCCGGTCGCCGTCGTGGTCGCCACCACCCTGGAGGCCGCGCAGCACGGCGCGAGTCTGGTGAAGGTCGAGTACGACGCCGAACGGCCCTCGACCGACCTGCACGAGGCGGAACGGGACAAGCCGACGGACTACGCGCGCGGCGATGCGGAAGCGGGCCTGCGCGGCTCTCCCGTACGGCTGGATCTGACGTACGAGCTGGCGCGCAACCACCACAATCCGATGGAGCCGCACGCCACCATCGCCCGCTGGGACGGCGACGAGCTGACCGTGTGGGACAAGACGCAGTGGGTGATGGGCACGCATGACGAGCTCGCGGCCGTGTTCGACCTGCCCGCGGAGTCGGTGCGCGTCATCAACCCGTTCGTCGGCGGCGGCTTCGGCAGCGGGTTGCGCTGCTGGCCGCACAGCGTCGTCGCCGCCCTGGCCGCGCGGGAGACGAAGCGTCCGGTCAAGCTGGTGCTGAGCCGCAAACAGATGTACTTCGGAACCGGCTTCCGGCCGTCGTACGCGTACCGGCTGCGCCTCGGCAGCGACCGGCGCGGCCGGCTGACCGCCGCGATCCACGAGATCGACGCCGAGACCTCCTCGTACGAGACGTTCACCGAGGCCGTCATGGGCGCGGGGCAGATGCTCTACAGCATGCCGAACGTCAGCCAGGCGTACCGGACGGCCCCCCTGGACGTGAACACCCCGATCTGGATGCGTGGCCCCGGCTTCGCCTCGGCGTCGTTCGTGATCGAGTCGGCCATGGACGAACTCGCGCACAAGCTGGGCGTCGACCCGATCGAGCTGCGCCGGCGCAACGAACCGAACGAGGACGAGTCGAACAACCTGCCGTTCTCCACCCGTCGGCTGCGCGAGTGCTACACCGTCGGCGCCCGCGAGTTCGGCTGGCAGCGCCGCTCCGCCCGGCCACGTTCGAGGCGCGAGGGCGACTGGCTGATCGGCCTGGGTATGGCCGCCGGTGTCTACGACCCGGGGCGTTACCCCGCACAGGCCCGGGCCCGCCTCGATGCCGACGGCACCGCCGTGGTCGAGGCGGCCACCAGCGACATGGGGCCGGGCACCTACACCTCCCAGACCCAGGTCGCGGCCGACGCCCTCGGGCTGACCATGCGTACGGTCACCTTCCGGCTCGGCGACTCCCTCTACCCGCCGACCTCGCCGCACGGCGGCTCGGCGACCATGGCCAGCGTCGGCACCGCCGTCCACGACGCCTGCAACCAGGTGCGGCGGCAGGCGATCAAGCTGGCCGTCGAGGACCGCGAGTCACCGCTGTACGGGGTGAAGGCGGACGACGTGGTCGTACGCGGCGGCCGGCTGCACGAGCAGGGCAACCCGACCCGCGGCGAGACGTACCGGACGCTACTGGCCCGCAACGACCGCACCCACCTCGAAGCGGGCGGCTCCTACACCGGGCCGCCCAGTCCCGAGCGGCATTCCTACCACGCCTACAACGCCACCTTCGCCGAGGTCGCCGTCGACGCGACCCTGGGCCTCGTACGGGTCAGGCGCATGCTCGGCGTGTACGACGCGGGCCGCATCATCAGCCCCAAGCTCGCCGACAGCCAGGCGATCGGCGGCATCGTGGGCGGCATCGGCACGGCCCTGCTGGAACACACGGCCACCGACCACCGCGACGGCCGGATCGTCAACGCCAACCTCGCCGACTACCTCGTCCCCGTCAACGCCGACGTCCCCGACGTCAGGGCGATCTACCTGGACGGCGAGGACAACGACGGCAACGCGCTCGGCGTCAAGGGGCTCGGCGAGGTCGTACAGGTGGGTGTGGCGGCCGCGATCGGCAACGCGGTCTTCAACGCCACCGGTCGCCGCATCCGCGAACTGCCCATCACCGCCGAGGCCTTGCTCTGACCCATGCGCTTCGGTCCGGCGCAGTGCACACCGCTCGTCCGGCAGCTCGCGCCTCGTCCGGCCGCCGGACCTCCCAGGGCCGCCGCCGCATGACGCTTTCCCCGGCGTCGTGGCGGCGGCCCGCTCACTTCCGATCCTGGTCCTGCCGTGGAGAACTGCCATGCTCAACATCGCGGACACACTGCACCTCTGGTGCCGTGAAGCACGCCCCTTTGCCCTGGCCACCGTCGTCGACGTGCACGGCAGCGCACCCCTGCCGGTCGGTACGTCGGTCGCGGTGGACGAGGACGGCACCGCGATCGGCAGCATCTCCGGCGGCTGCGTCGAGGGCGCGGTCTACGAACTGTGCCAACAGGTGCTCCGCGACCGGGGCGCTCCGCAGCGGGCCTGGTTCGGCTACTCCGACGACGACGCCTTCGCCGTCGGCCTCACCTGTGGCGGCGAACTCGACGTCCTCGTCCAGCGCATCGATCCCGCAGCCCAGCCGCACCTGGCCACGGCCCTCTCCGAGATCACTCAAGGGCGACCGGTCGCCGTGGCACAGGTCGCGGACGGCCCGGAGCGCCTCCTCGGCTCCACGCTGAGCGTGCTCGGCGGTGGCCATGCCACCTACGGGCGCGTGGACGACGGCCCGGCAGACCGGGTGGTCGCAGACCAGGCCAAGGCCCTGCTGCGGGCCGGCCGCACCGCCCGCGTCGACATCGGCGGGACAGGGGACGAATGCCCCGAACGGCTGTCCGTCCTCGTCCACGTGCACGCGCCCCGGCCGCGCCTGCTGGTCTTCGGAGCGGTCGACTTCGCCGCAGCCCTCAGCCAGGCCGGCCGCTTCCTCGGCTACCACGTCACCGTCTGCGACGCCCGCCCCGTCTTCGCCACGACAGCACGCTTCCCTCACGCGGACGAGGTGGTGGTCGACTGGCCCCACCGCTACCTGGAACGCACCGAGGTGGACGAACGTACCGCCGTATGCGTCCTCACCCACGACGCCAAGTTCGACGTCCCCCTGCTGCGACTGGCCCTCGAACTGCCCGTCGCCTACGTGGGGGCGATGGGCTCCCGGCGCACCCACGACGAGCGCCTGCGGCTCCTGCGCGAGGAGGGCGTGACGGAGGACCGGTTGGCGCGGCTGCGTTCCCCGATCGGCCTCGACCTCGGAGCTCACACGCCCGAGGAGACGGCCGTCTCCATCACCGCGGAGATCATCGTCCAGGCCAACCAGGGCACCGGCCTGCCCCTGACCCAGATCACCGGCCCGATCCACCGGCCGGGGGCTGCAAGGCAATGGACGAGGCCCGCGCCATCAAGACCCTCCTGAAGCCCTGACCGGACACGTTGGCCACAGCCTGGTCATCCTCGCCCTGCCCGGCGAAGCGGCCACCCCGCCGCAGTCCGCCTCCGCCGCGCTGCTGCTCTGGTTCATCGTCGGGGCCACCCTGTTCGCGGCGATCCGGTCCCGCTTCTTCCGCCGCGGACCCCTGGAGTACCTGCTCAACGGCGCCACCAAACTGGCGAAACACGTCCGATGAGCCTCGGGCGGACATCCCGGGAAGGTCAGCCCGAGACCGCAACGACACTCTTCGACAACGGGTCTGACCCGGAGACGGGCCTACTCGCTCCCGCTCAGGGCCGCTTCGCGTACGGAGCGGCCAGGGCCCCCGGCGGCGGATGCTTCGGGTCGATGCCGGCACAGTCGGGGACGCCGGGCGGTACCAAGGAACAAGCCGCTCACTCTGCGCGCCCAGTTCACCGACACCCGCCTCTCCTGCACCAACGTCGACCTGGACGCGCCGAAGATCGACACGGCCAGGTGCTGTCCGGCCCCCCGCCGGAAGGCGAGTATCGGTCTCACGTGTGATCTTTTCAGTCATCCACGATTCACTCCGCAGCCGCGGCAAAAGCGGCAGGAAACGGGTCGAACCGGTCGCGCACCCGCGTGGGACGCGGGCCGTGCACCGGACTGTTACCGGCGTTCCGGGCCGATCTGTACAGGCTCTGAGGCACTATCCAGTGGTGCTCCCTTCGATCCCGGCTGCCGGTGTCCGGAACGGGGGTACCGGATGCCGCACCGCAACCGCAGTGGCTGAAAACGTGTCTTTGGATGCGTGGCCGAAGCTCCGGAGCGGGTGAGTTTCCGGTAGCACGTGCGGCCTTGGGGGGCTGGGATGAACACATGGGGAGTGCCCGGATACACCGAGTCACAGGAGCTCGGATCAGGGGCGAGCGGGCGGGTCGTCCTGGCCGTGCACGAGGAGACGGGCGTGCCGGTCGCGGTGAAGTACCTCAGCGAGTCACTGCGCACCCGGCCGGGCTTCGTACGCGACTTCAGGGCGGAGGCGCGGCTGCTCGGCGGCCTGGAGAGCCCGTACGTCACCGGGTTGTACGAGTACGTCGAGAGCCCGGACGGCGCCGCCATCGTGATGGAGCTGGTGGACGGTGTCTCGCTGCGGACCCTGCTGACCAGGGAGAGTCCGCTCGGTCCCGAGGCCGCGCTCGTGGTCCTCAAGGGGTCGTTGCTCGGCCTGGCCGACGCGCACCGCATCGGCGTCGTCCACCGCGACTACAAACCGGCGAACGTCCTGGTCGTACCGGACGGATCGTCCAAGCTGGTCGACTTCGGGATCGCGGTGGACGCCGGCACCAGCGTCGGCGTGGCGGGAACCCCCGCCTACATGGCCCCGGAGCAGTGGACCGGCGCGCCCGCCTCTCCCGCAGCCGACGTGTACGCGGCCACGGCCACCTTCTTCGAGTGCCTGACGGGCCACAAGCCGTACTCGGGTGACAACCTCGCCGAACTCGCGCTGCAGCACGTCGACGCGCCCGTCCCCGCCGAGGAGGTCCCCGAGGCGGTGCGGGAGCTGGTCCGGCGTGGTCTGGCCAAGGCCCCGGGGGAACGGCCCCTACACGCCGAGGAGTTCGTCACGGAACTGGAGGCAGTGGCCGGCGCCGCCTACGGGCCCGACTGGGAGGAACGCGGCCGCGGTCGGCTCGCCGCGCTGGTGGCCCTGCTGCCTCTGCTGCTGCCCTCGGCCCGTAGTGCCCCACGTACCACGACGGACACCGCACGCACGGTCCTGAGCCGTGAACCGGGCCTCGGCTGGGCGCAGTCGTGGCGTCCCGGCCGGCCAGGGATGCTGGTGGCCGGTGCGGCCGCGCTTCTGGCTGTCGTCCTGACCTACGGCATCCAGCACACCCCGCTGGGAGCGGATCCGCAGCAGGCGGCGCAGGCCCTGGCCACCACCAGAGCCCAGCCCGGTGTGGAGTCGGGAGAGCTCATCGCTCCGCCGAGCGCGTCGGCGAACTCGTCCCCGACGCCCCCGACGTCCACCGTGTCCCCCAGTCTGTCGCCCTCGGACTCGGCGACGGCCGGCACCGGCGAGCCCTCGGCATCCGCGGCCACCACGGACCCGGACCCCGGGACGACGACACCCGGCGCGGCGACCACCGAGGCGACGCCGACGACGACCCCCACTGCGCCGGCCGCCCCCACCGCGCCGGCCGCCCCCACCGCGCCGGCCGCCCCCACCGCGCCGACTGCCCCCGCTGCGCCGGCCGCTCCCGCCGTCAAGGACGTCGCGGTGTCGGGCTTCCAGCAGACGGGTCCGACGACCGCCTCGGCAACGATCGACATCACCACGGACGGCACCGGACCGCTCTCCATCACCGTCTCGTGGTCCACGGGCGACACCGGGGGACAGCTCGGCACCCCGGACGGTGCGTCCCAGACGTTCGAGCGCAGCGGCGCCACCCAGTACACGCTCACCGTCGACCACACCTTCCAGGGCAACGGCTGTTACTGGACGGTGCAGGCCACGACCACTCCGGCCTCCGCCGACGGCGGCGCCTCGCAGCAGCTTCTGACCAGGCGGTGTGTCCTCCGATGAGCGCTCACAACGACCGAACTCCCGCGTCGTCTGCCGAGGACTGGGAGCCCACCCAGGTGTTCGGCTCCGCCGACGAAACCCGGGTGCTCGACCCGGCCGACGATCACACCTCCACCCTCCACCTCGGCCCCACCGACGAACACGCCCCGAGCGACGAACCAGGCTCCGCCGACGCCGAGTACAGCGCCACGGTGCTGGCCAGCCACTGGATCCAGAGGCCCGAGCCGGACACCACCCCTGTCGGGCCGCCCTCCACGGGGATCCTGCCGCCGCCGACACTGCCCGACCGTGCCGAGGGCACCGTGCTGCGTTTCGGCCCGGGGGTGACAGCCGCCGTCGCGCACCGTACTCACAGGACGCTGCCCGCGGTGCCGCCGCCTCGCGTGCCCCCGCGCCGACGTCTGCGAAGACACGCTCTGCCCGCGCTCGTACTGATCGCCGTCATCGCCTTCCTCGCCTGGCAGCGCCTCGGGCCCTCCGTCGCGGTGCATACGGCGGCGGTCACGGCCCGGCCGACGGATCTGGGATGCGGCGGCACAGCGGACATAGTCGCCCTCGTCGCCACGAACGGCCGGCCGGGCACGCTCTCCTACCGCTGGACCCGAAGTGACGGCACCGCCTCGGGCGTCCTGCGCGAAGTGGTGGTCCGGGGCCAGAGACAGGCACGTCTGCACCTGCTGTGGACCTTCCAGGGCAAGGGCCACTACACGGCAGAGGTCGAACTACGGATCCAGTCCCCCACCCACCACACGGTCACCACCCACTTCACGTACGACTGCCCCTGAAGAGACCTCCGTTTCGTCAACCGTGGCCCGGCCCCACACAGCGCTGCTGCCCGCTCCTTCAGACCCCGCAGATTCCAGAACTCACATGCAACCCTTCGCCCCCACCGCGAGTCTCCTGAAAGCCAACTGTTCGCAAACCCCAGGTAAATCCCAGGCATATGTGGACGGTGTGCCGCTTCATCGACCGCGATACCCGCCTGCCCCAGGAGAACCCGCATGCACAGACGCATCCGTACCGCTCTGGCCGTGGCCACGGTCGCCGCCCTCACGGGCGGACTGGCCGTGACCGCCACGGGCACGGCCTCGGCGGCCGACACCCGGACCATCGCCCAGGCCGACTTCAACGCCGACGGCTACGGTGACGTGGCCGTCTCCGCCGGGCCCGCCCATGTCAACGGCCGGTCGGGAGCCGGAACGGTCACGGTCGTCTACGGTGGTGCCTCCGGCAACCGCTACGCCACCATCAGTCAGAACACCTCCGGCGTCCCGGGCACCGCCGAGCAGGGCGACTACTTCGGAGCGGACACCGCGTACGGAGACTTCGACGGCGACGGCTACGACGACCTGGCCGTGGGCGCCCCGGGCGAGGACGTCGGCGGGGACACCGACGGCGGCACCGCGGCGATTCTCTGGGGCTCGGCGAGCGGCCTGGAGGGCGGCACCACCCTCACCGACCCGCGTCCGACCAAGCACGACTACTTCGGCCGCACGCTGGAGGCCGGCGATTTCGACGGCGACGGCAAGGACGACATCGCCCTCGGCTCCAGTGGCTCGACCATCGACATTCACCGTGGCGGCTTCGGCCGCACCAGTGGCACCACGGGCGGGCGCTACACCGCACAGGCACCCATCTACGCCGGTGCCGCCGACGGGGGCGGCCCGCTCAACCTGCACTCCGGCGACATCAACGGAGACGGCACCGACGACCTGATCGTCAACGGCTATGCCACCGACGACGACTACAACGCCAACTACTGGCTGCCCGGCGGCGCGAGCGGCGCCACAGGGAACGGCGCGCAGAGGCTGCCCGCCGGCATCATCACCGACATCGGTGACACCGACGAGGACGGCTACGGCGACATTGTCATCGGCATCCGCTGGGACGAGGGTGTCGCGGGCGCCAACACGGGCGGCACGGCGCACATTGTGCACGGCACCGCCGACGGCCCGGCCTACGGCGACACGCGGACGTTCACGCAGGACAGCGCGGGCGTCCCGGGCGCGAGCGAGTCCGGCGACTCCTTCGCCGACGAGATCGACCTCGGCGACATCAACGGCGACGGCCACCTCGACCTGGTCGTCGGCGCCCCGGGCGAGAACCTCGCGGGGGTGGCCGACACCGGCGCGGCCACCGTCCTGTACGGCGCGGCCGACGGTTCCGGCATCACCGGCCAGGGCGCGAGGTTCCTCAGCCAGGACACCCCGGGCGTACCCAACTCCAACGAGACGAACGACCTCTTCGGCTCCGACGTCCGCCTCACCGACCTCGACGGCGACGGCCGCGCGGACGTGGTCGTCGGCGCGTTGGGCGAGAACGGCGGCAACGGCGCGGTCTACGCCCTGCGCTCCGGCGCCGACGGCTCCCTGTCCGCCTCCAGCGGCATCTACACCTCCACCGTGGGCATCTCGGCCAGCGGGGCCCCGCAGTTCGGCCACAACTTCGCCGACTGACCGTCCACTTCCCGACAGGCCCGTCTGCTCACGGTCGGGCCTGTCTGCGTATCCGGAAACCGAAGGAGCCGTGCGCCAGTGCTCTGACCGGATGGGTTCGCCGTAAGCTCGCGGTGTTCGGCATGGACGGGCCTCGCCGATCCTCCGTAGGCTGGTGATCGCCTACGAAGGGGGCGGGGTGAACGGCAATCCGCTGTACCACTGGATAGCGCTGGCAGTGTCCACGGCGCTCGTGCTGCCGTTGTCGGTGGCGATACTGGCAGGGTGGACACCGCCGTGGATGCGGCAGCGACAGGGCGGGCTGCGGCTTCGCGCCTACGGCCTTCTGTGCATCTACGCCCTCATGCTCGTCAACGGCATCCCCCGGATCGCCGACGCCTCCATCGAGACGGTCATGGTCTGCATGAACGTCGGCTTCGGCTTCACCGCCGCCGCGGCGGTCCTGTTCCTGCTCGCGGCACGCAAGGATTCAGGTGCCCGGAAAGCCTGCCCAGTCGAACCTCGGGAAGGCTGAGGGACGCTTTGCCGCGCATGCCGCGTCACGGGTTGGTCAGGCTGCAGGAGTGAAGGTGACATGTTGGGAGGTCCGCTCCCCTGCAGGACAGCCCATGTTCCGGGTCGAGAAGCGCCGCGCCGGGAAATCCGTGCCGGAGCTGGTGGTCTGGGACCCTTCCGGTAACGGTCACGTCATCCGCAGCGCCGACAAGGACTCGCCCGGCCACTACACGCTGCTGGCTTTCGACGGAACACCGGTGGGCACCGTCGAACCCTTCACCGGTACGAAGTGGGGCGCCTACGAGTTCAAGGACATCCGGGGCACGGTACGGGCTCGGAGCGCGTGCCGCATGCCCGAATGGGTGGTACGCCTGGAATCCGGTACCCCACCGCCCTTTCCCCGGCTCGCACTCGCCTTCACCACCGGGCACCGTCGCCGGCTCCAGGGGAGTAGTGCGCACCCTGAAGGTGCGGGTCATGGGTCTCTAACAGTTACGGGTTATGTCGTGCACCTGCTTGTGCGGTGTGCGGCAGCGTTCCGGCCCGCAACACTGCCGGGATCGGGTCCGTCGTGGAGCCCGGTTCACCGAGTCTTGCGCGGTTACCGAAACGGGTCCGTGGGGTTTCCGGTGTGCGGCTCACTCATGGGCACCGAGCTGCTGACCAGGAATTTCATCGAACCGGATAAGTATACGATCAAAGTTATACATCCTGAAGCTGGTCCTTTTGTCCTGCACCCGGTGCACTGCTGTCTCTCGCGACGCGTGAAACCCCCGGAGAGGCAGGATCGGCGAATGACGGACAACAACGGCGGATTCCTCAGAGTGCTCGGCAGAGGAGACGTTCTGGCACTGGCCTTCGGGGCCATGATCGGTTTCGGCTGGATCGTTCTCACCTCCGGCTTCATCAGTGACGCGGGGCCGGTGGGCGCGGCGATCGCCATCACCATCGGCGGCGTGGTCGTCACGCTCGTCGGGCTGGCGTACGCGGAGCTGGTCTCGGCCATGCCGCACGCCGGCGGGGAGCACCACTACGCGCTGCGCGCGCTCGGTGGCCGGGGCGCCTTCCTGGCCTCCTGGGCCATGGTCCTCGGCTATGTGTCGGTCGCCGCGTTCGAGGCCGTCGCGCTGCCGCACAGCATGGTCAACCTCTTCCCCGACATGCTCGTGGGCCGCATGTGGACGATCGCCGACTACGACGTCTACGCGAGCTGGGTCGCCGTCGGCGTGATCGCCGCGATCGCGATCACGGCCGTGAACTACATCGGCATACGTCCCGCGGCGGTGTTCCAGACCATCGCCGTGCTGTTCCTGCTCTGCGCGGGCGCCGCGCTGCTCGTCGGAGCCCTCAAGGGCGGTTCCGCCGACAACATGGAGCCGATGGTCAGCGGGGGCATGGACGGGATCTTCACGGTGCTGGTCGCCGTGCCGTTCCTCTTCGTGGGCTTCGACGTGATTCCGCAGTCAGCCGGCGAGATCAAGCTCCCGTACCGCCAGGTGGGCAGGCTCCTGGTGATCTCCGTGCTCTGTGCGACCGCGTGGTACGTCATGATCATGCTGACCGTGGGCTCCGGTCTCAGCGCCTCCGCCCTCGCCGAGTCCAACCTCGCCGCCGCCGACGCCATGGCCGCCCTGTGGAACAGCCAGGCCATGGGCAACGTCCTGGTCATCGGTGGCATCGCGGGCATCCTGACGAGCTGGAACGCCTTCCTCATCGGCGGCAGCCGACTGCTGTACGCCATGGCCGAGTCCCGCATGATCCCTGCCTGGTTCGGCAAGATGCACCCGAAGTACCGCACCCCGGCCAACGCCGTGCTCTTCATCGGCGCTCTCTCGGTACTGGCCCCGTTCTTCGGACGGCCGATGCTGGTCTGGCTGGTCGACGCGGGCGGCATCAACATCGTCGTCGCCTACGTCGTCGTCGTGCTGTCCTTCCTGGTGCTGCGCCGCCGGGAGCCGGGCATGGAGCGCCCGTTCCGCACCCCGGCCGGACCGGCCGTCGGTGTCGCCGCGCTGGTGTGCAGCCTGGGGCTCGGCGTGCTCTACCTGCCCGGTATGCCCGCGGCCCTCATCTGGCCCTCGGAGTGGGTGATCGTCGGCGTGTGGTGGCTGGTCGGCGCGTTCTTCATGTGGCGGCTGCCCAAGGTGGCGGCGGGCGAGGACGCCGAACAGCGCCTCATCGCCGCCGTCGCCGCCCGCTGACCGCGGGATCCCTTCGTGCCCGGTAACGACCGGGTGCGAAGGAGGCCGCGGGTGCTTCGGACCATGCGGCAGCCGGAGTGCCACTCCCGTGTGAGTGCCGCTTGCGCGGCCGGAGCAAGGCGGAACGGCCCGAACAGGACTGGACAACGACCTGAGTCCCCGCCCGCGCCGTGGTCACCTGCCACCTCCCCTGACGCGCGGTGGAAAGTCGCAGGTCCACTGATCAGCCCTCCGGCCGACCAGCAGGAGTGAAGACGCCCACGGCGCTGACGGGTTCGGGTGCCGTGGGCTTCCGCCGTCGTCGGTCATCACGTTCCCGCCCTGCGCCGCATGGAAGACCGTGGGGGCGCGGGCGTCCTCGGACGCTTGGTGCGAGTGATCGTGGCGGGTGTCCCCTGCCACCCTTCCCACCACTTCCCCAGCTCCCGTCACGCCACCAACCGGTCGGCTCCTGCGAACGGCGCCTCCGTCATCTCGGAGCCCGAGCCGCACCACAGGGAGGAGGCCGGAAGCCAACGGTGCGGTTGTGGTGCACGACTGGCCCACCGGTCCAGCCGGCCTCGCGCTTTCACGCGGTAGGCGGTCCGGCTACCGCCTTGGTCCCGCGAAGGCGTAGGCCGCGGTGCCGGCGACCGTGAGGACCAGGGCCGTCCAGGTGCCCGCTGCCGTGCCGGGTGGCAGCAGCATCCAGGTCGCCACCTGCATCGGCGCACTCGTCGGGGGCGGGGCGAAGGCCGAGAACGAGAGCCAGGCGAACGGCAGCGTCCATGCGTACTGGCCGTCCGACAGCGCCGCGCCCAGGGCGACCAGTCCCATCAGACCCGCGCTGTCCCGGACGACGAACGCGGTGGTGGCCATGTCCTTCCCCATCGTCTGCGCCGTCAGTAGCACGGCGGCGACGACCGCGCCGGCGAGCAGCACGTGCGCCGCCCTGCGGGTCACCCAGCAGATCGCGGCCGTCCGGTCCAGCGCGAGGTCCTGCCCGCTGAGCCCGATCGAGGCTGCCATCGCCCCCGTAGTGAGGACGAGTACGGGCAGCAGCGGATCACCGGCTCCCTCGCCCCCGTCCCAGGCGAGTGCCCACGCCGCCAGCGTGCTGATCACCACCGCGGCGAGCGAGGCGGGTACCTGACGCGATCGCGCGTACAGCATCAGCCATCTCACCCGGACGCACCGTCTTTCAGCGCGTCGTACACGTCGCCCTTGCAGGAGAGCGCGGCGGCGCGCATCGCGTTGATCCGCGAGAGCTGTTCGGCCCGCGGCAGCGCCTTGAGTTCCTTCCAGATCGGGCGGGCCTCGGCGTCGACCTCGCGGCCCGGGCTTGCCGACTGTGTGCCGGGCAGCGACCTGAGGTCCCCGACGACCCAGCCCACCGCGACGGTCTGCGCTACGCCGTCTCCCGCGCCGAACCAGCCGACGGGGGTGCACCCTGGCACCATGCCTTTGGCGATCAGGGCCCAGGTCAGCTCCTCGCCCTTCGCGGCGGCGATGATGTCGTCGTCGAAGTCGAAGAGCACGGTCCTGCGGGACCACTGAGGCGTGGAGCCTTCCGGCAGTACGGCGGAGTTCTCCCGGACCGAGACCGGCGCCCGGCCGCCCAGTGCGCCGTGCAGCAGGCGCAGCGCCTCCTTACCGGGATCCGCCAGGTCGGCGAGTCGCGCCTGCTGCGCCTTGGTCACGCACACCGGCCCGTCGCACACCAACTCCGCGGCGGCCTCGTCGACGACATACATCCGGCGTGGGTCGGAGGGGAGGACGAGCAGGGCGAGCGTCGCGCCCGCCAGGACGGGCGCCAGGGCGATCAGCCGGGCGCGCGAGGTCGCGGCGACCAGCAGCGCGAAACCGGTCGCGGCCATGCCGAGCAGCCAGATCGTCTGCCCGACGTGCACGGAGGCGGAGAGGGTGACGAGCACATGGGGTACCTCCACCTCCGGTGACAGCAGCGAGACCTGGTTCGGCTCCGTCCTCGGGATCCCCATCGCCGTGTCCGTCTCCGTCCGGCCCAACGACATGTGCATGAGGGCCGTGAACACGAAGGCGCTGATGGCCAGCGCGGGCGGTGTGAGCACGGACGGCAGGGCCCGCCCGGCCCCCATGCCCAGCACGGCCCCCGCGACGAGTGAGAGTGCCCCCACCAGCGAGATCGGCAGCCACCCGAGGTGCGTGTACTCGGTGTTGGCGGGCACCTGGACCGCGCCCACGAGGACGAGGAGCGCAAAGGCCGAGGCCAGCGTGACCGCCGTCGTGCCCGCCAGCGCGGCCGCGCGGTGCCGGGCGGGCCGGGGCGTGCTCGCCAGCAGCTCGGACATCTTCGAGCGGTGGTCGCGCAGGCCCTGCAGCGCCCCGAGCCCCACGGCGAGCGGCCACAGGTAGAACAGCAGGGAGCGGGTCCACAGGGCCATGGACGTCCACTGGGCCGTCCACGCCGTGGTGCCCCTCCACCACTCGGCGTTCACCAGGTACAGGAAAGCCAGTGCGCTCGTCAGGACCACGGTGCCCGCCCATGGGGCGACGGAGCGTCTCAGCTCGATGCGCAGAACACGGACGTTCACCAAGTGCCCCTTCCCTGCTTGGGGTTGAGCAGCATGGCCGAATAGCCGCGCTCCAGCGGGCTGCCACCCTCGTGCTCCGGGCCGCCCACCGAGGCCAGTTCGTCCGGCGGGCCCTGGAAGACCAGCCGCCCCTCGGCGAGGAGGACCACGTCGGTGCAGGCGGCGGCGACGTCCTCGACCAGATGGGTCGAGACGACCACGCAGGTGTCCGTACCCAGCTCCAGCAGCAGCTCGCGGAAGCGCAGCCGCTGCGCGGGATCGAGGCCGACCGTCGGTTCGTCCAGCAGCAGGATCGACGGATCGTTGACGATGGCCTGAGCGATGCCCACCCGCCGCACCATGCCGCCCGACAGCGACTTCATCCGGTCGTCGGCGCGGTCCGCCAGACCCACCCGCTCCACGGCGCGCTGTACCGCCGCCGGTATGTCCGCCTTGGGCACCTCCTTCAGCCATGCCATGTACTCGACGAACTCGCGCACCGTGAAGCGCTTGTAGTAACCGAACTCCTGCGGCAGATAGCCGATCCGGCGGCGCAGCGCACGATGGTCGCCCATGCCGCCCGCGGACTCGCCGAGCAGCTCCAGGGTGCCCGCGGCGGGGCGCAGCACGGTGGCCAGGGCCCGGATGAGAGTGGTCTTGCCCGCCCCGTTGGGTCCGAGCAGACCGTGTACGCCGGTGCCCAGCGACAGGTCGAGCCCGTCGACGGCCATCCGTTTCCTGCCGACCCTGACCTTCAGCCCGGTGGCCTGGATCTCCGAGGCGTAGGTCGTCGGTGCGATGTCGGCCGCGTTCACCGCGGATGTCATGTGGTGTTCCTTTCCGACGGTCATCGATGGGCTCCCAGCACGCAGTACGCGCCCCTGCGGGCGACCACGACACCGACGCCGAGCCCGAGGATCAGCCCCCACACAGGCAGAACCCCCGTCTGCAGGGCGAAGGTCATACGGCTGGCGGCCAGGGTCGGCGCCACGACCACGGCGGCCCACACGGCGGCCAGCACGACGGCGGCGCGGGTAATACCGACGACACCGCCGAGCGCCAGGGTGGTCGCGGTGAAGGCCAGACAGGGCAGCAGCCACTGGGCCACCATCACCCCCGTCGCCCATCCACCGACCAGCAGCGCGGGGACCACCACACCGAGCACGGACGCCGTGCGCCGCAGGACCAGATAGAGCCCGGCCCTGGGCACCGAGGCCGTCAACTCATACGCCGGGTCCAGACCGCGCGACCACGACACCGCCACGCCGAGCACGGGCAGGACCGGCGCGAACAGCAGCACCAGCGACACCTCGCCGGAACCGGTGTCGACCAAGTCGAGCAGCAGCGCCAGCAGCGTCACGCCCACGACCATGGCCAGCCACGGCACCATCGTGGGCGTCATCCACCTCGACAGCCGCGCCGACCAGCGCCGTTCGCGCGGCATCGTGGCGGTGACCGCCAGCTGGGGTTCGAGGCCGGACCACACGGTGTCGACCAGCGACGCCACGGCCGGCACCTCCGCACCGACAGCGGCAGACAGCCGGTCACGGCACACCCGGCACGTCTCCAGATGAGCCTCTACGGCCCACACCTCGTCGGTGGCGAGGTCCGTGCCGCCGCGCGCGTAACCCTCGATGACCCGCATCGATGCGTGTTCAACACTCATGCCAGCGCCCTCCGCATCGCGATCCGTGCCCGGCGGGCACGGGTCTTGACCGTGCCCTCGGGCAGCCCGAGCAGGACCGCGGTCTCCCGGACGGACAACCCGTCGAGCACCATGGCCTGCAGTACCTGCCTGAGTTCCGGTGCCAGGCGCCGCAGCGCGTCACCGACGTCCCCGTCGACGGTCGCCGCGAGCGCCTCCTCCTCGGCGGCGGGCGCCGCGTCGGGGAGAGCGGCGGCCGGCGGCGGCTCGGCATGGTGGGCCCTGCGCCGGAAGGCGTCGACGAGGCGGCGAGCCGCGATCGTCCACAGCCATCCGACGGCCGTCCCGCCCACCGAGGCCCCCGCGAACGCGCCCGCCGCGCGCCACACCGCCAGATACGTCTCCTGCATGACCTCGGCGACGATCTGCTCGTCTGCACAGCGACGGCGCAGGCGCACCGCCATCCACGGCGCGGTGCGCCGGTACAGCTCCTCGAACGCCGCGCGGTCACCCGTGGCCACCAGCTGGACGAGACGCTCCTCGTCCAGCTCGCCCGGTGCCTTCCTGACTGATCTCACACCCGCTAGACGCCGGGCCCGGACTGTCGGTTTTCCCCTTTACGTGATCCCCGTCACATGCTCGGCCGCGCACACCTCGGCGCGCACACCTCGGCCCGACGGCCGTGCAGCGCGCCGAGTTCCTCTCCAGTGCCTGCGACAGACAAAAGGACGACGAGGGGAACTGCGGCGCGGACGTGGAGATGTCTCGCGGACGGATCGCAGGTGTCCGCGCGGGCGGCAGCCCCTTGGCGACGGCGACGGCGACGGCGACGGCGTCGGCGGCCGGTGGCCGCGGCCCCGAGTGCGGTCGGGCCGTGCCCGTTCACTGTGCAACGTCCAGTGACGTGCCACCGAGGCCCTCGCCCGCGGTGGTTCGAGACCGGGCACCGTCCGCGACGCCGTCGGATCGGTCACACCGGGCCCGTGAAGGCCCACTCCCCGTGCCCGACACGGAAGACGACGAACGCGGGGTCGCTGCGCAGGAACTCCGCGCCATCCGGCGCGGCCACCCGGGCGCGCGCCCCTCCCGGCACATGTACCTCGGCCGTCGAGCCCACCGGCACCCGCACCGACAGCCGCAGCTCCCGGTCCAGCCGTGACCAGGACACGGCGGCCTCTCCGCGCACCGTACGGATCGAGGTACGGGCCCAGTTCACTCCCGTACGGGCGTCGGGGCGCACCGAGAAGGTGCGGTAGCCGGCGTCCCCGGGACGCAGCCCGGCCACGTTCTCGTACAGCCACTGCGCGACCGTGCCCAGGAAGTAGTGGTCGCGGGAGCGGGAGTCCAGCGGCCACATCTCCCACATGGTGTCGGCGCCGTTGGCCTGCCAGTACCCCCAGCTCGGATAGGTCCGCTGCGTCGCGACGGCGTGTGCCACGTCGGGGCGACCGTGGGCACACAGCACCCTCAGCAGCACACTCGTGCCCAGGCAGCCGGTGTTCAGATGGTTGCCGCGCGCCTCGATGTCCGCGACCAGGCTGTCCACCACGGAGGCGCGGGCGCCGGCCGGTACGAGGCCGAAGGCCAGCGGAATCGCGTTGGACGTCTGCCGGTAGCCGGGGTCCTTCGCCGTACGGTAGTGGCCCTCCGGACTCAGGAACGCCTCATTGAACGCGGTCTTCAGCTTCTCGGCCGCCTCCCGGTACCGCTTCACGGCCTCGCCGTCACCCAGCACTTCGCCCAGTTCGGCGGCGTTCAGCAGCGCCCGGTGGAGGTACGCGGTCGCGGTCAGCCGGGTGTCCTCCGGGGGAATCTCGTAACCGGGCGCCACCCAGTCGCCGAGCGCCGTGACCGCCAGCCCGTCCCGCAGCCGGGCCAGCTCCCAGTCCAGATACCGGGTCAGCGTCGCCCAGTGCTCGCGGGCGGCACGCTCGTCCCCGTACACCCGGTACAACTCACGCACGACGAACGGGTGGACGGTCGTCCACTCGGGGGAGGGGGCCAGCTCCTGGTATCCCCAGCCGCCGCTCGGCACGATCACCGGCAGCTGCCCCTCGCCGTTCTGGCTGTCCGCCAGATCGCCCAGCCACTTGGACAGGAAGCGGTGCACCCCGAAGGCGTACGCCATCACCGGCGCCCCGACCTGGGCGTCGCCGGTCCAGCCGTTCTTCTCGTACATGGGGGTGTCGGTCGGGATGCCGTGCAGGTTGTTGAGGAGCGTGCGGCGCATGGCACCGTCCAGCCACTCGTAGAACGGCTCCGAGCAGGCGAAGGAGCTGACCTCCTCGACACGGGTGTGCACCAGCCGCCCCAGTACCTGCTTCGGGGACGGGCGTGCGGGCAGGCCGTGGATCTCCACATAACGGAAGCCCTTGTACGAGAACTTCGGCTCCCAGACCTCATCCTCTCCGCCGCCCGCGCAGATGTACTCGTCGGTCTGGAAGCGGCCGGGGACATGGCCGGTCTCGGCTTGCACGCTTCCGTCGGCCTTCAACTTCTCGCCGTGGACGAGGCGGACGGCGGTGCCCGCCTTGGCGCCGCGGACGGTGAGGCGGGTCCAGCCCGCCATGGTGCGGCCCATGTCCACCACGTACACCCCGGGGCGGAGCTCGGAGATGCCCGTCGGCCGTACCGTCTCGGCGATCTCGATCGGATCGTGCGGCTGCGCCCTGAGCGCGCCCCGGGGAGCCTGCTGCACACCCGCCGTCCGCCAGCCGCTGTCGTCGAAGCCGGGACGGGACCAGGCGCGCGGGGCCCGGCGAGCGTCGTATGTCTCGCCCGCGTAGAGGGAGTTGGACAGGGTCGGCCCCTCGGTGATCCGCCACTCGCCGTCCGAGGCGACGGTGGTGCGGGAGCCGTCGGGGTGGTCGATCTCCAGCTGGGCCAGCAGCCGGGGCTCGCCGTGCCACGGCGGGCGGTGCCAGTTCCAGACGTTGGGCGTGGTCATGCCGAAGAAGCCGCGGCCGAGGGTGACGCCGATGGCGTTCTCGCCGCGCCTGAGCAGTTCGGTGACATCGTGGACGGCGTACAGCACGGTCTCGTCGTAGTCCGTGAAGGCGGGGTCGAGCACCTGCCGGCCGACCCTGCGTCCGTTGATCTCGGCCTCGTAGTAGGCGAGTCCGCTGATGTAGAGGCGGGCCCGGGAGATCCGCCGCCGCACGGTGAAGGCACGGCGCAGCAGCGGCGCGGGCTGCTCCGGCACGGCGACGCTCACTCCGCTGCCCCAGGGCCCCTGCCCGTACGGGGCGAGCACGGCGGCCTCGGCCCAGGCCGCGTCGTCGAACTCCGGGTGCTGCCAGCCCTCTTGGGGCTCGTCCACGGAGACGCGCCAGCCGGGCCCGGTGACCAGTTCGTGCGGGCCGCCGTCCTCCGTCTCGACGACCAGCCGGACCAGCAGGCCTCCGGGATTCACGGAGGCGCCGGGGCGGTTGGTGGCACGGGCGGCGAGCACCACGAGACCACCGGCGGCACGGACCTCCTCGGTGACGTCGGCCGCACGGCCGGTGCGCCAGCCGTCCTGCTGCTCCGGTGCGTGCAGCACCTGCCGGCCGTCGAGATGGAGAGTGAAGTCGTCGTCGGCGGTGGCGACCACCGTGGCCCGCCGCACTGCCGTGCCCTCGGGCAGTCGCAGTCCCGCCCGGAACCAGCACGGCCCCACGGGGGCGTCGGAGGAGTTGGCGTCTCGCGACCAAATCCATGAGGCCCCGGAGAGGGCGGGTGGCTGCGGCGGCGGATCCGCGCCGATCCAGCGGGCGCCCGCGGCCTGCCAGTCGGCGTCCGACAACGTTGTCTCCCACCAGCCGGTCCCGCTCCAGCGCGAAGCCCGCCCGGCACCGTCCCAGACCCGCACCCGCCAGTGGTAGCGGGTACGGGGGCGCAGCTCGGGCCCCTCGTAGGGGACGCCCACGCTGCGGTCGGACGCCACCTTCCCCGAGTCCCAGGCCAGCCCGGCCCCGGCCCAGGCGCCTTTCGCCGGCTCCCCGGGGCCGAGGGCCACCTGGATCTGGTACGCGCTCTGCCGGGCGCCGCGCCCCGGAGCGGACAACTCCCAGCCGAGGCGGGGGTGTTCGACGTCGGTGCCCAGGAGCCGCTCGGTGTACTCGACGGTGGTGCGCTCGACGCGGAGTGCTCCGGCGCGGTCGCCCTCCGCCTCCGGCTCCGCTGGGCCGGCGGCCGTCGCCGGGGCGGCCGACAACGCGGTTAACCCGGCACCCGCGCCCGCGGTCGTACCTTTCAGGAAGAGTCTTCGGTTCCAGGACTGGCCCATGCGTTCCTCGCTCGCTGTGTCGTCGCGGACAACGAAACTGTGCTTGAAACGATTCAAATCTCTTGTCGGCAATGTTATGTACGCGAGTGGCGCCCAACAAGGTGTGTTACAGCGGAGGTTGGGGGAACGGTCAGTGCCGTGTGCCTGGAGGGGCGGTAGGAGACGCTCCCCGCCAGGGCGTCGCGGCGTCCGGTCATGTCGTGGCGAGGCCTTCCCCGAGTGCCGCCGGTGGCCTGACTGCCGGGATCGTTGGTGAATCGAGCGCTGAGGGCGTCGAGCCCCTCGCGACCGTGATTGCCGGATCGGCAAGAGAAATGGCGTCCTTGGCGGGCGTGGCGCACGGTGTGCGCATGACTGCACAGAAGGCTTCTGAGGAACTGGACGTCCTGGTGGTGGGAGGGGGAGTCGCCGGGCTGTCGGGTGCGCTGACTCTGGCGCGCGCCCGTCGCTCCGTACTGGTCGTGGATTCCGGTGAACCGCGCAACGCGCCCGCCGCGGCGGGGCACGGTCTGCTGTCCCGGGACGGCATTCCGCCGCTTGAGCTGTTGCGACTCGGCCGGGCGGAGGTTGTCGGCTATGGCGGGCAGATCGTGTCCGACCGGGCGGTGTCCGCCCGGCGCGTGGAGGGCGGCTTCGTCGTCGAGACCGGGAGCGGTCGCAGCTTCAGGGCGCGACGTCTGCTGGTGACGACAGGTCTGGTCGATGAGCTGCCCGAGGTGCCGGGGCTGCGGGAGCGGTGGGCACGCGATGTACTGCACTGCCCGTACTGCCATGGCTGGGAGGTTCGCGACAGGCCGATCGGCGTGCTCGGTGGCAGCCCGATGTCCGTGCACCAGGCGCTGCTGTTTCGACAGTGGTCGCCGGAGGTGACGTTGTTCCTGCACACCGGCGAGGACTTGGCCGAGGAGCAGTGGGAACGTCTGGCGGCGCGCGGGATCGCGGTGATCGACGGCGAGGTGACCGGTCTGACCGTGGTGGAGGACCGTCTGACCGGAGTCCGGCTGGCCTCAGGCCGGGAGGTGCCGGCGGAGGCGCTGGCGGTTGCACCGCGGTTGGCGGCGCGCAGTGAGCTGCTCTCCGGTCTCGGCCTGGGCTCGGTGGAGCACCCCATGGGGGTGGGGACGTATGTGCCGTCGGACCCGAGCGGGCTGACCGAGGTGGCCGGGGTGTGGGTGGCGGGCAACGTCACCGACTTGATGGCCCCTGTCCCTGTCGCGCAGGCGGCCGGGCTGCAGGCTGCGGCGGCGATCAACGCGGACCTGGTCAACGCGGACACCGATGCCGCCGTGGCCCGCCGCAGGGCAGCCGCCTCCGGAGGCGTGTTCGGTCCGGCCGGTGAAGCCGAGGTCTGCGCGCGGGTCCTGGACGAACGCCGTCACGGTCTCGACTCGCTGCTGCACTCCGAGGAACCCGCGCGGCCGTAGCGGTGGGGCAGCCTGTCCTGGCGCGGGCTGCTGGAGATCAGCTGGGGCGGGCGCGCAGATGGGCGCGCTCGCCCTGCTGCCCGAAGATGACGAGGAGTTCCACCGGCTTGTCGTCGTCGGGAGCGAGCCAGTGCGGGAGGTGGGTGTCGAACTCCGCCGCCTCGCCGGGGGCGAGGACGAGGGAGCGGTCGCCGAGGAGGAGGCGCAGGCGGCCGTTGAGGACGTAGACCCACTCATAGCCCTCGTGCGTCTTCAGTTCGGGTTCGCCGACGCTGGGCCGGATGACGAGTTTATGGGCGTGCAGGCCTGCGGCGCGGCGGGTGAGCGGCACGTACGTCATGCCGCCGCGCGTTACGGGGCGCAGGTGCACGCGGGGATCGCCGGTTTGCGGAGCGCCGACGAGTTCGTCCAGGGGCACACCGTAGGAGCGGGCGAGCGGGAGCAACAGCTCCAGGTGGGGTTTGCGTCCACCGCTCTCCAGCCGGGAGAGCGTGCTCTCCGAGATGCCGGTGGTCGCGGCCAGGGCGGCCAGGGTGATGCCGCGCTCGCGGCGCAGTTCCCGCAGCCTGGGGCCCACTGCCGCCAGCACGTCGTTGAGCTCGTCCACCCCCACATCTTGCCGAATCAGCATGATTCCTTGCAATCGGAGCGGACGCGGTCGCACTCTCCTGGCCTCACGGGCGCCGCCCCCCCCGGGTGCCCGCGTCCCGGGCCCAGTCGCCACATCCGATGATCTGAACGGAGCCCCAGGCCATGAGCGACAACATCCACGACCACGACGCCGTCGGCGAAGCCGCACGGTTCTGGGAGAACCACTACAGCGGCCACGACAGAGTGTGGAAGGGCACCCCCAACCCGCTGCTCGCCGACACCGCCGGCCGGCTGACTCGCGGCAGGGCCCTGGACCTCGGCTGCGGTGAAGGAGGCGACGCCATCTGGCTGGCCACCCAGGGCTGGCAGGTCACAGCCGTCGACATCGCACCCACCGCCCTGGCACGCACCGCACGCCACGCCGCCGAAGCCGGTGTCGCCGACCGCGTCACCACCGAGCGGCACGACCTCGCCGCCACCTTCCCCGACGGGACCTTCCACCTCGTCTCCGCCCAATACCTGCACACCCCGTTCGACCTGCCCCGCGCCGACGTCCTGCGCCGGGCCGCCCACGCTCTCTCCCCGGGCGGGCTCCTGCTCATCGTCGATCACGGCTCGGTACGTCCCTGGGCATGGAACCCCGACCCGGACACCCATTTCCCCACCCCGGAGGACATCTACGACGGCCTCGCCCTCGACCCCGCGGGGTGGACGCCCGAACGCCTCGACCGGCCCCGGCGCGAAGCCACCGGCCCGGGCGGGCAGACCGCCACCGTGACCGACACCGTCATCGCCGTGCGCCGCACCGGCTGACCCCGCACCCGTCACATGAAACGCCGCACCACAACCGTGGTGCGGCACAGCACCCGCACAAGGAGACATCTTCCATGCCAGGCCTGTTCGACCCGGTGACCGTCGGCAAGTGGACGCTCAACAACCGCATCGTCATGGCGCCCATGACACGCAACCGGGCCACCGCCGACGGCGTGCCCACGGACATCATGGCGACGTACTACGGGCAGCGGGCCACCGCGGGCCTGATCATCACCGAGGGCGTTCAGCCCAGCGCGGCAGGCCAGGGCTACATGAACTCCCCTGGCCTGCACACCTTCCAGCAGATCGAGGGATGGCGCAGGGTCGCCGACGCCGTACACAGCAGAGGCGGCCGCATCGTCGCCCAGCTCATGCACGCCGGGCGCATCGGACACCCGGACAACAAGCGCGGCGCGGAAACCGTCGCCCCCAGTGCCCTCGCCTTCCCCGGCGACATATTCACCCCCAACGGACCTCGGCCCCACCCCACGCCCCGCGCTCTGCGGACCGATGAAATCCCCGCCATCGTGGAGGAGTTCGCGCTGGCGGCTCGGGCGGCCCTCGACGCGGGCCTCGACGGTGTCGAACTGCACGCCGCCAACGGCTACCTGCCCCACCAGTTCCTCGCCCCCACCACCAACGAGCGCACCGACGCCCACGGCGGCACCGCCCGGGCCCGCGCCCGATTCGTCATCGAGGTCGCCGAGGCCCTCGCCGAGACGATCGGCAGCGAACGAGTCGGCATCCGGATCTCTCCCGGGATCAATCTCCATGGAGCCCTGGAGAACGACCCGGCCGAGACCGCCGCCACCTACCAGGCAATGATCGACGCCCTCGCGCCGATGGGGTTGGCCTACCTGCACACCATCGGAGACCCGACCAGCCCGCTCCTGAAGGACCTCACCACCCGCTTCGGCGGCCCGCGCATCGTCAGCAACGGCTGGGACCCCGTCACGGACGCCACCATCGCACGTGGCCTCGTCGAAACGGGCCAGGCCGACCTCGCCGCCGTCGGCAGAGCCTTCATCGCCAACCCCGACCTGGTACGGCGCTGGCAGGACAACTCCCCCCTCAACCAGCCCGACGCCACCACCTTCTACGGCGGGGACCACCGCGGCTACACCGACTACCCCACCCTCACCGACGCATGAACCGGCGGGAGGCGTCGAGCTGTCGTACGTGCGGCGAGTGCAGCCTTGGGCGATGCCGCGGGTGTGCCCGAAACGGGTGGTCGGCCACCGCGCCACGGAGCCTGTGACGCTCGGGCCTGCCGGTTCGCTGGACAAGGTGGCTGCGGGGAAGTGCGTCCGCACGCATGCCGGGCAAGCAGAGGGAAAGAACGGCGTTGACGACGATCCAGCACAGCCGGGCGGGAAGACGGCAGGCCATGCGTCGGATCCGGCCCCGGCGTTCCCCCGCGGCACCCCTGCTGGTGCTGGCCTGGACGGGCGCCGCCGCCGTGCTGTGGCTGTGGTGGCGGGGCACCCCCGCCGTCGCCGCGACCACCGCCGACCGGCTGGTGAACGCGGGCCGGATCACCGGACTGCTCGCCGGTTATGTGATCGCCCTGGTGATCGCCCAGATGGCGCGCGTGCCGGCCCTGGAACGCCGGGTCGGGTCCGACCGTGTGGTGCGCTGGCACGGGCGAAGCGGCCGCTACGCGCTGAGCCTGACCCTCGCCCACGTCGTGCTGATCCTGTACGGATACGCGCTGCAGGCGGACACCGGCATCGTGGCGCAGACGGTCTCCGTCGTCACCGAGTACCCGAGGATGATCGAAGCCGCCATCGGCATGGCGCTGCTGCTCCTGGTCGGCTTCGTCTCCGCCGGCGCCGTACGCCGCCGTATGCGCTATGAGCTCTGGTACTACCTGCACCTGCTCACCTACGCCGCGGTCTACTTCGCCTTCTGGCACCAACTCGCCACGGGCAATGAGTTCATCGGCAACACCACCGCACGCGCCGCCTGGTACGCCCTGTACGTCACGGTCGGCGCCCTGCTGCTGTGGTACCGCGTGCTCACCCCGGTACGGCTCAACCTCCGGCACCGCATGCGGGTCGAGTCGGTCGTGCAGGAGGCGCCGGGTGTGGTCTCCGTGCTGATCCGGGGTCGGCGGCTGCACCGTCTGGGCGCCGAGGCGGGGCAGTTCTTCCGCTGGCGGTTCCTCACCAAGGGGCTGCGGTGGAGTGTCAACCCGTACTCGCTGTCGGCGCCGCCCCGCCCCGACCTGCTGCGGATCACCGTCAAGGCCGTCGGCGGGCACAGCGCGGCGCTGGCCGGACTGCGGCCGGGCACACGCGTGTGGGCGGAAGGGCCGTACGGGGCGATGACCGCCGCCCGCCGCAGTCGAGGCAAGGTACTGCTGCTCGCGGGAGGGGCAGGCATCACCCCGCTTCGCGCCCTGTTCGAGACGCTGCCCGGCGCACCCGGGGACCTGACGCTGCTCTACCGCGCCCGTACCGCGGAGGAACTGGCGCTGCGGGACGAACTGGAGGCGATCGCGGACGAGCGCGGGGCCCAGCTGCTGTACGCGGTCAACAGTCCTGACGGGCGACGGCCTGCGATCACCGCGAAGGTGCTGCGCAGGATCCTGCCGGACATCGCGCGTCACGACGTGTACCTGTGCGGGCCCCCGGGGCTGGCCGAGGAGTCGTACGCCGCCCTTCGCGAGGCAGGTGTCCCGCACCGCCGCATCCACCACGAGTCCTTCGAGTTCTGAGGCCGACCGTGACACTTCGTACCGCTGACGAGTTCTGAGGCGGGCCGTGACAGCCGTGACACTTCGTACTGCTGATGCGCTGGTGCTTCCGTGAGGAAGAAGCACCCGTTCCGCCACGCCCTGCTGGCCACGGTCGGCACCGTCTCCGGCATCGTGCTGCTGCTGGCGCTCAAGCCGACCACGGACCCTTCGCTCGCGCAGGCCGAGCCCGCGATCACGTCGAGCGCCGCCGCGCCCGCTTCCCCGTCGGCGTCCGCGCGTTCCCCGTCCGCGTCACCCTCGCCGTCGAAGACGCCCCAGAGGAAGCACACACCGGCCGCTCCCTCGACGAGCGCGCAACCGTCGCGCACCACTTCAGCCGCCCCGACGAGAACCAGCAGCGCCCCCTCCGCACCACAGACCACTGTGGCCGCACCCGCCCCAGCCCCCACCCCCACCACCCGCACCGTCACCGGGGCCACCGCCGAGACGAAGTACGGCCCGGTCCAGGTACGGGTCACTCTCACCGGTAGCAGAATCACCGGGGCGACCGCCGTCCAGTCGCCCGACGAGACGGCGCGGAGCAGGGACATCAACTCCACGGCCGTCCCCAAACTCAACCAGGAGACGCTGCAGGCACAGAGCGCGGACATCGACACGGTGTCAGGCGCCACGTACACCAGCGCGGGCTACAGACAGTCGCTGCAGAGCGCCCTGGACCGGGCCGGCATCTGAGGGTCCGGGGCGGGGTCGGTTCCCGCGGGGTGCGTACATGATCACGGCTGTGCCGGCGAGGCGCCGCGGCAGGCCCCTGCCGGCGCCGGGGGGTCAGGCCGCCTGGGGCAGCGCACATCTGCCTACGCGGCTATCCGAGTTGAGCGCGGACAAGCTACCTGGTCCCTCATGGCTGACAACCGCTCTACTCGCGACTGGGAACAGGTTAAGGAAAAGCTGGAGCAATTCTCCAAGGTCCCGGCGGAGGTTGACCTACTGCAACTCGGGCAGTTGATGCTGAAACAGATAGAGAGCAATGCAGATGGGATCATGTTATTAGTGCCGTGACTGGAAACCTCGCCGGTTGGTGTTCGTGGCTCTGCAACTGCCCGGTCGGCATCACGAAGCACCTCACAGAATCGGCTCCATGCTCTGATGCCCGCTTGACTGTGGCTACTTCCCTCGGAGTAGGGCACAGATCCTCCACCCGACGGATGCCCTGCATACCCCTCAGGGGCATGGTGGACGGCACGGCGACAGCCGCTCACAGGACAGGAGGACGGGATGCTGCTGATCGAGTTCTTCGTGCCCAGGGACGCTTTGAGCGAAGAGGAGCGGGAAGCGCTGGGGCACCGGGCCATCGACCGGCTCATGGTCGAGGACGACAGCCACGCCATGGACATCATCAACGCCCAGCGCGCGATCACGCAGGTGCTCGTGCACGAGCCCAGCACGTGGGTTCTCGGCCAGAGGCCGACGGCCGACCCCGCAAACCCGCCGCGGTATCTCGTGCGGGTCACCGTTCCGGCCTCGTGGCGCAAGGAAATGAGCAGCCACGTCGTGGAGATCCTTACCGATGTCCTGGCCGAGACCGAGCGTGCCGCCGACCGTGACCCCGAGCGGGTACGGCGCGAACCCCACGCCGTGATTCTCGTGGATGGCATCTCCGAGGGAGGCATCGGCATCCACGGAAACGCCATGAGCAGCCTGGACCTCACGGAACTCATCAGCCGGCCGTACCGCGACAACACCAGCATCCACCCGGCACCCAAGCCGCCGCAGGGCAAACTGATCGACCCGATCTGCGGCATGAGCGTGGATCTCAACGCCTCCACGCTCACCTTGGTGCACCAGGGGACTCTGTACGGCTTCTGCCATGGCTTATGCCGAAGGGCTTTCGCGGACGAGCACGGAGTGCCGCTCAGCAACCAGGTGTGGTGACCGCAGAGGTTCGCCGGGCCGGCTCAGGCTGCGGTTTTGAGAGGGCGTCCGCCCCAGAGGATGCTCTTCTCGCTGCGGATGCAGCCGCGTTCCCGCCATCGCGCCCGGCTCCCCGGTCGCCTGTGTATCGAGGGTCTGTCCTGTGTCGGACGATCCTGTGTCGGACGGGGCCATGTTGGCCTCGCCCCCGCACTCGCGGAGTGCTCAACCGCTCGCCGTCCCGACCGGATGAAACGCCTGGTGCACCAGTCCAGAAGCCTGGAGGGTGTTGGGCGCTCAGGCACGGCCCGAACGCAGGCGTAGAGTTGCTCAGGGCGAGCGGCCGGCTGGCCGGTCCGATCGCGTGATTGTTCGCAACACCGATATCGATGGGGGATACCCGCTCACTCGATCGGAGTGGGCACCGAGGTGGTACTGCACGACCTCGGGCTCTGCGACCGGATTGACCAGTTGGTCGCGGTGGGGCCGTACAACGTGCGACGGACACCCGTCGCCGTAGGTCACGAACCACGGAATCAACATGCCTCACGCACCTGTCGACGACTGCGTCCGGTTGCCCTACGGGCAGGCAGGCTCCGGTCCCGCCCTGCTGCCCGCCCGCGGAACTCGCCGAAGATCCCACCCGGCTCACGCCGGTCGGATATTGCGTGGGCGACGCCGTCAGCCTCACGGCTGTGGGGAGTGCGGCGTTCGTGTCTGAGCAAGGATGGCTGGGGGCCGGCAGGTACCGGCTGGTGGAGCGCATAGGCCGGGGCGGCATGGGTACCGTGTGGCGTGCCCGGGACGAGTTGCTCAACCGCGAGGTAGCGGTCAAGAGGCTCCACCACTCCTCTCTGGACGACGACGTCGACAGGCTCCTTGAGCGCACACGCCACGAGGCGCGCCTCGCCGCCCGGCTCAGCCACCCCAACGTCGTCGTGGTGCATGACGTCGTGGACGACGGGGGATCGCCCGCGATCGTCATGGAATACGTGCCGTCCGTCACCCTCGCCGAGGTGATCAGGAAGCTCGGGCCGGTCCCGCCGGAGGAGGCCGCCCGCATCGCAAGCGGGGTGATCGCCGCGCTGCGCGCCGCTCATGACGCCGGGGTGGTGCACCGCGACATCAAGCCCGGCAATGTCCTGCTCGGAAGTGACGACCGCGTGGTGCTGACGGATTTCGGCATCGCCGTGGCCCCGGATACCTCCCCGCTCACCATGACCGGCCAGCTCATCGGTTCCATCGACTACTGCTCGCCGGAACGGCTCGGCGGCGGCACGCCGGGCCCGGAGTCCGACCTGTGGGCGCTCGGCGTGCTGCTCTACGAGGCGGTGGAGGGCGAGCCACCGTTCCGCCGGGAGACCGGGATCGAGACGGCGTACGCCATCGTGTGGACGCCGGTGCCGTCCGCGCCCGCCGCCGGGCGCTTGGCTCCGCTGATCGAAGGGCTGCTGGTCAAGGACCCCGGCGGGCGGCTGACCGTCGAGGATGTGGAGCGGATGCTCCAGGCACCGCAGTCGACAGCCGCAGGCGCGGCAGTCCCAGCCCGTCGCACGGCCGCCGGACCGGGGACATCCGTGCCGCCCGCCGGGAAGCCGCTCGCCGGGATCCGGCGCAGATCGGCCGGAGTCGCCAAGGGCCTCCGGCTCCGGAACAGAAGAGCGCGGTGGCTCGCCGCGACAGCGGCCGTCGTCGCCATCGTGTCATGCACGGTGATCATGGTCGACTGGATGCGCGGCGAGACGGATCGGTCCACCCATCACGCAAGGACGGAAATCATGCCGGGGGTCTCCTCTCCGTCGCCTTCATCGTCCGAGACCGCAGCTACCTCCACGCCCCGTCCCACGGAGAGCACCCTGCAGGCGCCCCCGGCGGCGGAGACCGAGTACGGGCCACTGTGGTCGGACGGAACGATCGACCCGGGCAGCAATGAGTACTGGGCGCAGAGCGATATCACGGTCAGGACGACTGAGACCCTGACGTCGCTCACCGTCGAGCTGCGTGTCGCACAGACCGGCGGTGTCTCCTCGACCGGCTCCTGGCGGACCCGGCCCGAAGAGGACTTCACCGTCAACGTGGTGAAGACAGACGGCTTCCTCGTCTACCGCTGGACACTCAAGGACGGGCGGACGGTGCCGGCCGGTGAGCACATGTTCGCGGGACAGTACAACCACGAGACCGGCAACCGGGACGTCGGCGGCGACTCGTATGTGGCCACCGCCACGGCGGACGGCGAAACGTACTCGGTGCACGGCCCCTTCACGTCGGCCTCCACCGACTGACGCAGCGCTGGGGCTGCCGCTGGATCCATATGTGCACACTGTGGACCTGCCTGGCAAAGCACGACGTTGGGGCCATGATCTTCGAGGCTCGCGCCGAAGTGGCTCCGTCAAAGCTGTGGAGCCGACCGCCCAAGCCACGACGTACCCCTTCTACGGCGAGCGGAGCGAGCCGACTCGAACCAGTAGAGAAGGGTTGTAACTCAGTCTTGGGCGTGGGGCTTTGCGTCGTCCTGTCGATACGGATCGCCGTGGCGGTGGACGGCCTTCCAGACGCCGTCTTCCCGGCGGAAGATCGTGGTCGCTCGCAAGGCGTACGACGTCGGGGTGCCGTTGACCGTGGCGGTGATCCGCTCGATGGCGACGAGGTATGCGAGGTCGCCGCTTGCGCCGGCCGCGAGGAGCTCGTACTCCAGCGACGCGCATTCGGTGAAGCGGGTGGCGACCCACTCGAAGGTGGGACCCAGTTCGGACCAGCCGATGCGGTCGGCACGGACGGCTCTCCCGGTTCGGCTCGGCTGCGGCGCTACAGCGCCACAAGGGTCAGCGGTTCCACGCCGCCGCACAGCGATGGCGCTGGATCCAGCTTGCCGTCCGCCACTGACAATGCCCCTTCCGTACGTGTCGGTTCGTCCGGTTAGCGGAGGCGAAACCTCACGGAAATCCCTTGTGGGACAAGGGCCCTACGCTGGAACCGAGCGCTTGGAGCCGCATTTTCTGCGGCCCGGAACGGGAGGTGAGCCGGTGGTCGACGTCCCACGACAGCGCCCGCGGCGCATCAAGCGGCTGCGCCCGGTGGGCGACGGAGAACTACGGCTGCACCACCGCGTCGTGCACGGCTACCGCCGTGCCTACCGCATGGCCGGCCAGGGCCCGGTACTCGTCCTGATCCACGGCATCGGCGACTCCTCGGCGACCTGGGCCGAGCTCATCCCCGACCTCGCCCGCACCCACACGGTGATCGCCCCTGACCTGCTCGGCCACGGCGCCTCGGACAAGCCCCGGGCCGACTACTCGGTCGCCGCGTACGCGAACGGGGTGCGCGACCTGCTGTCCACGCTCGACATCGAACAGGCCACGCTGGTCGGGCACTCGCTCGGCGGCGGCGTCGCCATGCAGTTCGCGTACCAGTTCCCGGAGCGCACGGAGCGGCTGATCCTGGTCAGTGCGGGCGGCGTGGGCGGCGAGGTGAATCCGGTCCTGCGGGCGGTGTCGCTGCCCGGCGCCCATCTGATGCTCTCCGCGCTGCGCTTGCCCGGCATGGGTGTGCAAGCACGCCTGTTCGCCCACCTGATGCGACTCCTCAACACCGATCTGGGCCAGGACGCACCGGAGTTGCTCACCCTCGTGGACGCGCTTCCCGACGAGACCTCGCGCAGCGCCTTCATCCGTACCCTGCGCGCCGTGGTCGACTGGCGCGGCCAGGTGGTGACCATGCTCGACCGCTGCTACCTCACCGAGGGCATGCCCACGATGCTGATATGGGGCGACCGGGACAGCGTGGTGCCCGTACGGCACGCGTACGGGGCGCACGAGGCGATGCCCGGCAGCCGCCTGGAGATCTTCGAGGGGGCCGGGCACTTCCCGTTCCACACCGACCCCGCGCGGTTCCTCTCCCTCGTCGAGGAGTTCACGAGTACCACCGGCCCGGCCGACTGGAGCCGGGAGACCTGGAGCGGACTGCTCCGCGCCGGACGTCCGGGCAGCGCGGCGGGACAGCCGGACACCGCGCAGAACCGGGCCGTGGAGCGGGACATGAGAGAGGCGAGCGAGCGCAGCGCGACGTGATGCCGCGCGGCCCGGTCTCCTCAGAGGGCGTTCTCCTCAAGAGGTGGGTGTTTCCTGACGCCCGGCGTCAGCCCTCCCGTGTTCCCGACGGTTCCGGCGCACCGAGGACCGCGTCCCGCTCCTCGTTCGCCGAGGAACTCCTTGACGAGAATCGAACTCGCGCTCTCAGCTTGGGAAGGTGAGCGGCCCGGCCGAGGAGGTAGATGGCGTGATCGCGCTGGGTGTGCATGGCGTCGCTGGTGACGACGACTCCTGCCAGGTCGGCGCAGATCATCAAGAACCGGGCATCACGCGACGAAGCCCTGGCCCACGTCATGCCGCTCACGCCGGGCGGCGCCAACCGCGGCGGTATCGGTCGAACGGTCGAGGGGCACCGCCCGAACCCTGGCCGAATGGCCGAGGCGCGCGCTCGTGGCCGCGGGCGAGGGTGGAGCCACTTCCTCCGCCCCGGCCCCGGGGCGGAGGAAGTGGCTCAAGCCTCGCCCGCGGACACCGCCGCCCGCCTCGGCCGAACGGTCACGCTTCCGGGCCGGGCTCCTCGGCCATTCGGCCGATCCCGCGGACGCCTCGGCCATTCGGACAGCCCCACCGCGGATGCCGGCCTGGACCAGGACGTCGCCGTGCGGAGCAGTAGGCCAAAATGCGCTGAATTTACGGCTGCCCGGCGCGAGGCATGTGGCACGCAACGAGGCACTCCGCATGCCTACGCCCTTGCGGCAGGTGTGGAGCACGCCGAAGAGCTGTTGGCTGGCATCACCCAGGAGGAACTGCGCGGCATGCTGGCGGTCCTGGGTATCAAGCCACCCGGCACCAAGCGGCAGCGACTCGCGGCTCTGGTGGAGCATCACAGTGACGCGGAACGGGTCGCCGCGTTGGTGGCGCTCCGATCAAGCAACTCCCGTGTGGCCGCCGGTGCTTGAGCCAGGTCCACGCCGCGTCAGTCACTGTTCGTCTCCACCGTCTTCGCCCCGCTCGCCGAGCACTTGAGCTGGCGCACCACCTACGCGGTCCTGGCCGTGCAGGAGGTGGTGGCGGTCACGAAGACGCCGAACGTCGCCGCTCTTCGCTGAGGCGTTCACGCCGGGTTGAGCGAAGGCATCCGCCCGGCGCCCACGCGACCGCCACCACGACATACGCCGAATCGTCCGCCGCTCTGATGCGAGGCGTCAGTCGCCAGGCAACGTTTAGACGTCACGGTCCAGCCCTCGAACAGCACGGCGAGGTTCATGGCTCCCCGCAGCACCGTTAACAAGGAATTACTGAGCCCTTCGGATTGTTGTCGGGGGGTGGTGACGTGTGGTGATCCCTGCGGTAGGCCGGTGGTATGCGGTACGCGCAGGGTGGCGGCCTGA